>CATXUX010000039.1 GCA_958402795.1 uncultured Lachnospiraceae bacterium
GGCGACGCTGATCGTTGGGCTTCCGGCTTCCATCTTTGCTTGCAGAAAAATGAGTGTAGGTGCTTTTGCCGGAAATGTAGTGCCTTACAAATTCCCGGTTTTGGAAATGGGTCTGTTCATTCTGGTATTGTTCGGAATGGAGCTGATCTTGTCTGTTTGGACAATCCGCAGACAGAAAAAACAATCCCTGATTGAACAAATGCGGGCGATGGAATAACCGTATGGGATCGGCGGGGCGGCGTGTGCTGCCCCGCTTTTTTCGCCATTTCTCAAAAAAATTTTTGAAATGTCCGAGCTTTGTAACAATTCAGCCTGTTTTTCTGTCGAAATCAAAGGCACCTCGGACATTTGTGTAACATTTGTAGTTTATGCTTGTGGTAAATCAATATTGGGGGTGAGGACACATGAAAAAGATACTGCTGATCGACGACAGCGACACCTATACATGGTGCCTGCAAAAATACTTACAGCACCGGGGCTACCCGGTAAAAACGGCTTCCACTCTGAAAGAAGCGCGGGCCGCCATCCAAGAGGAAATGCCGCTGGTGGTCTGCTGTGATCTCGACCTGCCGGACGGTTCCGGCATGGACTTTCTGGACGAAGTGCGGGCCGCAGACAAGGAGCTGCCCTTTATTCTGGCGTCCTGCCATGACAAGGACGACTACGAACAGGAGGCCAAGCGCCGGGGCGCTACGCTGTGCATGGACAAAATGAAAGAGCTATTGCTGCAAGATAAGCTGGTGGAATACGCTTACCGGCAGTTATCCGGCGAAAAGGCCCCGACTTTTCACAAGCTGCTCTTTGTCCATGCGGAAGATACCAGCGCCGGAGTGCTGCGGGCTGCTATGCTGCAAAAGGGCTTTGACCTGATTCTGGTTCCCTCGATTGGGGAGGCCAAGCGCCGGATTTTTGAGGATAAGGAAATAGACCTAATCTTGTGTGATGTGGAACTGCCGGACGGCACAGCAATGGAGCTGTTTCATACGCTGCGGCGGGTGGCGGGGATGTTCCAAATGAAGAATCCCCCTGTCCGGCTTCTGCCGTTCTTTATCCTCACCGAGAACAACGACCTTGCCACAGAATATGAATACCGGCATGAGGGCGTGAACGACTATATCACCGCCCCGGTAAATATCCCGGAGCTGATCCGGCGGATTCTGTTCTTTGTGGAATGAAACGAGCTACCATATTCAAACATCTGCCTCCCCAGCGGGGAAAAGAAAAAAACCGCTGGCAGGCAGATCATTTCCCATGCAAACCTACATAGCTGATACGGCGGTTTTGAGTAGATCAAGGCCGCCGTTTCTTTTTGCTTCGAGGACTTTAGCATTGTGTAAGGCACGGCGGTACATAGGAGGATACCGCCATGTCAATTTTCGTCATTCGCAATAGCCATGAGCTGCATCAATTAAAAAAAGCCTTGCTCCTCCTCCGGGAGAGTATGACTATCTATCAGTATTATCATTCCATCTAAATCAGCAGAATAATAGGTGTTTTTGCTGCGCCAGTTTCCCATTGCGGGGAGCTGGCACTTTTTATTGTCGATTTTTCGGGAAAGCTCCCGAAGTATGTCGTTGCCGATCCCCGCCTCCTTTCGATTCACTCGTCAATCGCCCGTGAATCAAAATGGAGGTACATAATGAAGAAAGTCAATCTTAGGGACTTATATCCCGATGTTTATAAAACCGATCACTTTGTAGAGGTAACAGAAGATGTGCTGGAGACAATCCGAGCCACTGAGCGTGCGGAAGCTGCTTATGACCGGAGGATGTATCGCTATAAGGCGTACTACTCCCTGGACTGTGACAACGGTATTGAAAATGCGATCCTGATGAAGCCCCAGACACCGGAAATGCTTCTGGAGGAAAAGCAACTGCGGGAGCAACTTTATGTCTCTGTGATGGCGCTACCGGAGAAGCAGGCCAAGCGGATCTATGCCCGGTACTACCTGGGTATGCGTGTGAGTGAGATCGCCGCAGCGGAGGGTGTAGACCCAAGCCGTGTTCGTGACAGTATCCGGCGTGGTCTGAAGCAGCTGGCAAAGTATTTTTAGGATAGAATAACAAAGGGTGCAAGGTCTCAAAGTGCTTCTGGCACAGGGCCTTGCGCCCCATTTGCACGCTTGTATTCTTCGAGCAAAGGAAATATAATAAACCATATTGGAGGGAAACTATATGGATTATATGACGCTGAAAGAAGCAAGTGAAAAATGGGGTGTTACCCCAAGGCAGATCAATTATCTGTGTGCCGGTGGGCGTATCCCCGGCGCTGTAAAGATGGCTACCATTTGGCTGATTCCCAAGGATGCAGAGAAACCGGCAGACCGTCGTTTCAAAAATACAAAAAAATAATCTTCTCGTGAGGTTTCTGTGACATTTGGATGCTACACTAAGAATGAAGGAGTGTGATACAATGCGAATTTTAGTAGTCGAGGATGACCGACTTTTGAATAATACCTTGTGCTATAACCTGGATGCTGCGGGCTATGCCGTGGACTCTGCATTGACAAAATCAGTAGCCAGCAACTTTTTGACCAAGCAGGACTATGATTTGATCGTACTGGATGTAAACCTGCCAGATGGGAACGGCTTTGATTTCTGCCGGGAGGTAAAGGAACGCCGGCCGGATACGGCGGTGATCTTCCTGACCGCAAATGATATGGAGAGCGATATGCTCAAAGGATATGAACTGGGTGCAGAGGACTATGTGACCAAGCCATTTCCAATGAGCGTCTTTCAAAAGAAGCTGTCTGTGGTGCTGGGGCGGCTGGCAAAGCAGTCTGGCGGCGGGGATAACTATGAGGACGGCGCACTGTCCATCAATTTCTCGGAAATGACTGCTTCTCTGTCCGGTAAGCCGCTGGTGTTCACTCCATTGGAATACCGGCTTTTGAAAATCATGACCAAAAACCCGCAGAATGTTTTGACCAGGCAGGTGCTTCTTGAAAAACTGTGGGATGCCGATGGGAACTTTGTGGATGAACACGCCCTGACCGCAGCCATCAGCCGGGTGCGGAACAAAATTGAAACGGATGGACACCAGTACATCAAGACAGTGTACGGCATGGGCTATATGTGGATCGGAGGGGCGCTCAAATGAATATGCGAAAACTCTCCATCAACAAAGCCTGCATCCTTTTGGGAACGCTGTTGCTGCTGGCGGTTGGTGCAGTCTGCGCCGCTGTTTATCTGCTGACCCGGAATATAACCGCTGTCCGGTGTGTGTTCCTGTTCAGTCTCTTTGTGCTGCTCTGCGTTATCTTCTTTGTGGCTCTGATCCGCCGGAAGCTGGTCCGGTTTTCCGATGCCTTTTGTGGTCAGATGGATGATATGCTCTCCGGGGATATGCAGCCAAAGCAGACGGTCGAGGAAGAAAGCCTGTTCTATAAAATCAACTACCGGCTGGGGCGGCTGTACGAGGTCATGCAGGAAAATAAAAACAGCATCGCAAAGGAACGGGCTGACCTGCAAGAGCTGATCTCTGACATCTCCCATCAGGTCAAGACCCCGATTGCCAACTTGAAGATGATCAACAACACGCTGCTTGAAAAAGAGGTTCCCCCGCAGAAGCAAAAGGAATTTCTGACAGCCCAGGCCAGCCAGCTTGATAAGCTGGACTTCCTCATGCAAGCCATGATTAAAACCTCCCGCCTGGAAACAGGAGTCATTTCGCTGGAGCAAAAACAGCAGCCGGTTTATGATACCCTTGCCGCTGCCCTGGGCGGGATTTTGCTCAATGCCGAAAAGAAACAAATAGATGTGCAGGTGGAATGCCCGGAGCATTTGGATGCACGCCATGATAGAAAATGGACAAGCGAAGCCCTGTTCAACATTCTGGATAACGCAGTGAAGTACACCCCGACAGGCGGACAGATCCGTGTGTCTGTGGAAGGATGGGAAATGTATGTGAAGATCGACATTGCCGACACCGGCATCGGCATTTCAGAGCAGCACCAGGGAACGATTTTCAAACGGTTTTACCGGGAAGATGCGGTGCATGATGTGGACGGTATTGGAATCGGCCTGTATCTGGCCCGTGAGATTGTGACCTTGCAGGGCGGCTATATCCGGGTGGCGTCCGAGGTCGGGAAAGGCTCAACCTTTTCTGTTTTCCTGCTCCGAAAGTAGCGCCGACACGCCCCAAAAATTGAAATGTCACAGACTTGTGACATTTGGGGCCGAATTTAGCGGAAATTTTTTGTGGCTCGTGACATTTCTGTGAGGTTTGGTCGTTACAATGGGTTTATCAAAAAGAAAGGATGGTGTTCTTTATGAGCATTTTGCAAACGACTGAACTGAAAAAATATTATGGCACAGAGCCGAACATTACCAGAGCCTTGGATGGTGTGACCCTCTCCATAGAAAAGGGCGAATTTGTAGCCATCGTGGGAACCTCCGGCAGCGGTAAATCCACACTGCTGAACATGATCGGCGGGCTGGATGTGCCTACCTCCGGCCAGGTTGTAGTGGATGGCAAGGAGCTGTCCAAACTCAAAGACGAGGAACTGACCGTTTTCCGCAGAAGAAAGATCGGCTTTATCTTCCAGAACTACAATCTGGTGCCGGTGCTGAATGTCTTTGAAAACATTGTGCTGCCTGTGGAACTGGACGGAAACAAGGTAGACAAGAAGTTTATGAAAGAAGTCGTTCAGATGCTGGGACTGGAGGATAAGCTGAATAATATGCCCAATAACCTCTCTGGCGGTCAGCAGCAGCGCGTAGCCATTGCCCGCGCCTTGGTGTCAAAGCCCGCTATTGTTTTGGCTGATGAACCCACCGGCAACCTGGACAGCAAAACCAGCGCCGATGTGCTGGGACTTCTGAAAACCACAAGCCAGAAATTCCACCAGACCCTCGTGATGATTACCCATAACAGTGAGATCGCCCAGCTTGCCGACCGTATCATTCGGATCGAGGATGGCAAAATCGTGCAGTAAAGGGGGCGGGACTATGAATGACATTCTATTTGGCAATAACAACAAGGCTGTCATCAAAAAGCTGGCAAACCGCAGCTTCCGTAGCAACAAAATGCGGAATGTGATTGCGGTCATTGCGATTGCCCTGACAACCTTTCTCTTTACGGCAGTCCTGACCATTGGTATGGGAGCCAATGGGACGCTGGAATACAGCATGGCAAAACTGATGGGGTCATCTGCTGATGCGCTGGTGCAAGGGCTTTCCGAGGAACAGTTCCAGCAGTTAAAACGAAATGCCATGTTTGAAAAGGTAGGCTGCTGGATACCGGTTGACATTATGACCAATACCAACCGGCGGGTTGCAGAGGTCGATTATGCCGATCAGAACCAGTTGGAAATTCGGATGCTGACGCCGCACACAGGCTCTGCACCCCAAAAAGCAAATGAGGTTTTGGTTTCTGCCAACATTCTAAAGGATTTGAACATCGAAGAAAAAATTGGGGCAGAAATTCCCATTGAATTGAAGGCCCGTCAAAGTGGTCAGATTTATCATTTTGATATGGTCGTATCCGGTATTTATGACACGCCAAACGAAAAATCTGAATCGGTCATTGTTTCTAAGGCGTTTTTGGAAGAAAATCCAGAGATGATGAGTGATATTACGCAGGGGCGTGTTGGTTGTGGCATTTATACAGCCGATGTAGTGATGCGGGATAACTACATGGTGAAGGATCGCATTTCAGAGCTTGTCCGCAATATTGGCGGTAATCCAGACGATGTCAATGCAGCCAACGCGGTTCGTGTCGCTCCCAATCCGACCATCTCTAATGACAGCGGTCTTATGATGTGGCTGGTAGCGGGTGTATTTGGCGTCCTGTTCATGTTCTGTGGGTATCTGCTGATCTACAATGTGTTTGAGATTGCTGTAACAAATGATATTCGCCAGTACGGCTTGCTGAGAACTGTGGGAACAACTTCCAGACAAATTAGGCGTTTAGTCAACCGGCAGGCACTGTACCTGTTCCTAATCGGTACGCCATTCGGTCTGCTTTTCGGCACATTGCTTGGCCGCAGTATTCTGCCTGTTGCACTCCAGATATTTGCGGTTGATTACAGCGGCGGAAATATTGAGGTCGGCACACTCCCATATTTGGGCATTATCGCAGGTGCGATTCTATTCTCCGGGCTTACGGTTTATATCAGCACCAGAAAGTCGGTAAAGAAAGCTTCTCGTGTGTCACCTATCGAGGCTATCCGCTATGTAGAGAAGGATACCGTTTCCATAAAGCGAAAAAAGACAGATGCCGGAGCAGTTATTCCCCGTATGGCGAAGGCCAATCTTCAGCGCAATAAGCGCCGGACGGTCTTTATTGTGATTTCTCTGACTTTGAGCATTGTTCTCCTGAACTCCGTGTTTATCTTTAGCGGCAGCTTTGATGAAGATGCCTATATCGAAAAACATACCCGAAGTGATTTTATGGTATATAGCTCTGGTATTCAAGCGGCGTTTGGAAATGACTTTGGGCATAATAGTGCTGTTCCAGAGAAAGCGGTAGAGGAAATCAAGGCACAGCCTGGAGTTACAAACGAAGCCTACCTGTACCGGAACACTTTTGAAGATGACCATGTCTCCTGCGACTGGGGAACGCCCTATATGGTTGATAATACAAATAAGGAGCTACGAATGGTGCCGGAACACCTCAACTTAGGTCTCTATCAAACAGGAACAGAAAGGGACTCTGCTGTCCTGACTGCGGATAACCACCCTCTTGGAAATGTGTACGGCTTCTCTGAAAATATTTTGAACAAGATGGATATTATCGAGGGAGAAACCGATTTGTCTGTCCTGAAAGAGAAACTTTGGAATGGAAACAATGTAATTTTAATGGCCAAATATGATGATAAGGGTAAGTTGACTGGCGGGGCAGACAGTTCCTTTTATCGGGGTTTATCAGTTGGAGATACTATTCAATTTTATGAAAATGGGACTCCCACCGAGGAATTTACCATTATCGCTAAAGTCGCAGCTACTAAAGGCGAAATAACTTTGACTGGAGGCGGTTCAAATATCTCACAAATAATAGACAGTCCATTCATCTATATGTCAGAAAAGAAGTTCAAAGAGATTTATGAAACTCCTACCTTGTACGGTTTTCTCTTTGATGTAGAGGAACAATACCAGCAGGAGATGGAAAACCATCTGATGCAGGATACAGATGTTTCCTATACCTCCATTCTGACGATGAAAGCAACTGTTTCTGGTGTTAAAAATGTCGTTCTTCTGATCGGCGGAGTGATTGGTGCTGTGTTTGCTTTGGTGGGCCTGATCAACTTCATCAATCTGGTTATGACCAACATCATTACCCGTCGCCATGAGTTTGCCACCATGCAGAGCATCGGCATGACGAACCGGCAGCTCCAAAAGATGATGATTTCTGAAAGCTTCTCTTATGTGCTGCTGGCAGGGATTGTTGGTACACTGGCTGCGTGGGCGCTTGGCATGACATTGGTAAGGGCTTTTGTAGAAAACGGTCCAACCAGTCTGATGATGACATTCCAGATGACCTTGCTGCCTGCACTGATTATGCTGGCTCTATTTCTGGTATTGGCATTTATCGTTCCCGTTGTCGCGCTCCGGCTCTTTAACAATCGGAGTGTCGTAGAACGGCTTCGGGTAAATGAATAACAGGCTCAGCCATATCAAGTGAATACTTCCTACGCCGTCGTATGCGGCTGTGGGACACGAAAACCGGGGGATTTTTCTCCCGGTTTTTCAAATGTCACGAACTTGTGACATTTGGGGCCGAATTTAGCGGAAATTTTTTGTGGCTCGTGACATTTCTGTGAGGTTTGTTCGTTACAATGGGTCTAAGTGAAAGAAAGGATGGTGATTCTCTATGAGCATTTTGCAGACGATTGAACTGAAAAAATACTACGGCACAAAGCCGAATATCACAAAGGCCCTGGATGGTGTGAACCTCTCTGTTGAGCAGGGGGAATTTGTAGCGATTGTTGGAACCTCCGGCAGCGGTAAATCCACGCTGTTAAACATGATTGGCGGGCTGGATGTGCCTACCTCCGGCAAGGTCATTGTGGATGGGCGCGACCTCTCTACATTGAAAGATGAGCAGTTTACTATCTTCCGCAGGAGAAAAATCGGCTTCATCTTCCAAAACTACAATCTGGTACCAGTTCTAAATGTTTACGAAAACATCGTGTTGCCCGTAGAACTGGACGGAAATAAGGTAGACAAAAGGTTTATGAAAGAAGTGGTGCGGATGCTGGGGCTGGAGGATAAGCTGAACAATATGCCCAGCAATCTCTCCGGCGGTCAGCAGCAGCGTGTAGCCATCGCCCGCGCTCTGGTATCAAAGCCTGCTATCGTTCTGGCGGACGAGCCAACGGGCAATCTGGACAGTATGACCAGCAGCGATGTGCTGAGCCTACTGAAAGTTACCAGCATAAAATTCCACCAGACCCTTGTGATGATTACCCATAATAATGAGATCGCCCAGCTTGCTGACCGCATTATTCGGATTGAGGATGGCAAGATCGTACAGTAAGGGGGTGGGACTATGAATGATATTTTATTTGGCAACAATAATTCCAAAGTAATTACCAAGCTATCCAAACGCTATTTCAAGAAGAATAAGGTCCGCAATCTGGCTGCACTGCTGGCAATCATCCTGACTGCTTTCCTGTTTACCTCTATCACTTCCCTGGCGTTCAATATGGCGTCCTCCATCCAGCTATCCCTGCAAATGCAGAAAGGCAGCAAGGCGGATGGCACTTTGGGGTATATGACGGAGGAACAATACGAGCAGCTTGTAAACAGCGATTTTGTGGAGCAGGCAGGTCACCGGCGTATCATTGGCTATGCAAGCAATACTTCCAGCCATTCCATTGAGATCAATTATGCGGACAGTGTGCAGCAGGAGCTAACCTTCTGTGTGCCTACCCACGGAGCTGCACCGGAGAAAGCGAATGAGATCGCCTCTACGGATTTGGCGCTGAAGGCGCTGGGTGTAGAACCTGAGATCGGCGCAGAGGTTCCGTTGGAATTTGAACTGCGGGGGAAAACTTATCATTATGATATGGTGCTTTCCGGCTGGTGGGAAGCAAGCAATGACTCTGTGAGCGTTGCGACTGTTTCAGAGCAGTTTATAAAGGAAAACCCCAATGTGGTCCAGAACACTTATGCGGTAGATCATGAAATGTCCGGCGTTACTTTTTCTGATGTCGTGCTGAAGAATAAAGCAAATGCTCAGCAGCAGTTGAATGAGTTCGTTTACTCCATTGGCGGCAATCCAGAGGATATGGGTGCAGACAATTTCATTCTCGCCTCCGAAAACCAAATGTCCAAGGGACTAACTTCATCAGAGTCCATCGTGTTCGCCGTTGTATTTATCCTGATGTTTGTCGTGTGCGGATACCTGCTGATCTACAATATCTTTGATATTTCTGTGATGCAGGATGTTCGTCAATACGGCCTGCTGCGGACGATTGGCACTTCCACACGCCAGATCAAGGGCATTGTGAACCGTCAGGCAATCTGGCTCACGCTGATTGGGCTACCCATCGGTCTGATCGCCGGTTTTTTTGCCGGCTGGGTGCTGCTTCCTATCGTGACAGAGATCATTAACCTTGAATACTCTATGGTGGGTACATCCGTATCGACCTCGCCTCTGATCTTTGTTATCGCTGCTCTCTTTACAATTTTGACCGTGTTTATCAGCACCCGGAAGCCTGCAAAAAAGGCGGCAAAGATTTCTCCTCTGGAGGCGATCCGCTACACTGAGCAGAACGCCTATAAAAAGAGAAGTGCCAAGCGTACCAATGGAGTAAAGCTGTCCCGTATGGCCTTTTCCAATCTGGGGCGCAATCGTCGGCGTTCAGCGTTCATCATTATTTCCCTGCTTCTGTGCATCGTCCTGTTTAACTCTATCATCATTGTGACGCAAAGCCTTGATGAAGAAAAGTGGGTAAACCGTGTCACCAGAACAGATTTTAATGTCTATAACTCCGCCGCATTTAATGTAATGGAAAGCGTTCAGCACCATGAAGATACGCTCTCACAGCAGGCGGTGGATCTGATTGCCGGACAACCCGGAGTTGAGGATGAACGCTATCTTTACCGAAATACAAAAGACGATAGAAATGTGCTGGTTGACTATGGGTTTGAAGATTTAAGCGGTATAGAGCTATTCCATGAGGAAGAAGGCGTCGTAAATCAAAGCTATCAGGGATATAGCCTGTACACCAGTTCTGATACCGAAAGGCGCTATTTTGGTAATGTAATGGGAGCCTCCGAAAATTTCTGGGCGGATATGCGTATTTTTGAAGGCGAAAAAGATGCCGAAACCTTAACGCAGAAAATGGCTACCGGAGAATATGTCATTATTGGCTGTCCCATGGACAAACTGACAGAGGAACCAAGGAACACTCCGCTGACCGATCAGTTACAGGTTGGAGAGAGCATTTCCTTCTACAAGGATGGGGAACTGGTCAAAACCAGCACTATCCTTGCAAAAGCGATCCTCGTGGGAACGGAAACCGAAACGCCGACAGGCACCACCGCTCAGGCACACATCGCCGCTGATGCTCCTTTTGTATATCTGCCGGACACTGTATTTAAGGAAATCTATGACGCTCCCACGCTGCTGACTTATGGATTCAATGTGGATGAAGCCTTGCAGCCGCAGATGGAAGAATTTTTGAGCAGCTATGTGAGTGAAAATTCTTCGGTTGCCTATACTTCCACCAAGTTGTTGAAAGAGCAGCTTGATTCGGTTCGCAGCATGATCCTGGTTATCGGCGGTCTGATTGGCTGTATCATGGCCTTTGCGGGACTGATCAACTTTATCAACATGATTATTACCAACATCATCACCCGCCGCCATGAGTTTGCTACCATGCAAAGCATCGGTATGACCGGCAAGCAGCTTCGCCGCCTGATGGTCTATGAGGGCATCTATTATGCCGCCGGCGCAGACATTATTGGCGGAGCAGTCGCAGCAATCCTGGCTGTCACAGTGCTAAAGAGCGCATTGAATGGCCCTTCCATGTGGTTCTTTACTCTGAACATTACATTGGTTCCTGTTCTGGTCATTGGTGTGCTTTATCTGCTGCTGGCTGCGGTTATTCCGCTGATCGTTCTCCACTTCTTTAACAAGGGAACTGTGGTGGAACGGCTGAGGACTTCGGAGTAATGGCAGAGATTGCTACAATAAATAATCATAAACCTATTGAAAGCCGGGAGGAGGCGTTTTCTCTCGGCTTTCTTCAAAAAATTTGAAATCTCACAGATTGGTGAGATTTCAGCTTGTTATTTTGTCGAAATGGCGTATGTCCGTGACATTTCTGTGAGGATTGCCTGTTAAGATAAAAGAAAAGTGAAAAAGTTGCCGCACGATGACAAAAGAAAAAAAGCCATCGTACAGCGACCATATTGTTATGCACTTTGTAACGGTGGCTTTGAGAAAATCAGAGCCGCCGTTTCTTTTCGTCTACCCAAAACCAACGACGACCTAACACCGTGTAAGTCCACGGCGGCATATAGGAGGATGCCGCCATGTCAATTTTCGTCATTCATAATAGTCATGAGTTACACCAGCTAAAAAAAGCCTTGCCCCTCCTCCGGGGGAGTATGACTATCTATCAGTAGTATCGTTCCATCTAAATCAGCAGGATAGTAGGTGTTTTTGTCGCGCCAGTTTCCCATTGCAGGGAGCTGGCGCTTTTTGCTGTCGATTTTTCGGGAAAGCTCCCGAAGTATGTCGCTGCCGATCGCCGCCTCCTTTCGGTTCACCTGTCAATCGCCCGTGAATCGAAATGGAGGTACATAATGAAGAAAGTCAATCTTAGGGACTTATATCCCGATGTTTATAAAACCGATCACTTTGTAGAGGTAACAGAAGATGTGCTGGAGACAATCCGAGCCACTGAGCGTGCGGAAGCTGCTTATGACCGGAGGATGTATCGCTATAAGGCGTACTACTCCCTGGACTGTGATAACGGCATTGAAAATGCGATCCTGATGAAGCCTCAGACGCCGGAAATGTTCTTGGAGGAAAAGCAGCTGCGGGAGCAGCTCTATGCCGCTGTGATGGCTCTGCCAGAGAAGCAGGCCAAGCGGATCTATGCCCGGTATTACCTGGGGATGCGTGTGAGTGAGATCGCCGCAGCGGAGGGTGTAGACCCAAGCCGTGTCCGTGACAGCATCCGGCGCGGTCTGAAGCAGCTGGCAAAGTATTTTTGAAAAAGTTTCGTTTGGTGCGCTCGTTTTTTGCTCTTTTTGTCAGAGTTAATAGAAGGACAAGTTTTCCCCCTTCAACAGCACTTTGACAATTTCATAGACAGCATAACAGGTACATAACCCGTGTACGAGCGAGTGTGGAACGCCGCGAAGATAGAGCAGCCAGGGAGGTGATGAGCAAAGCTGCTTTGGAGCGATCTACGATTCCACAAAACGGATGGTGGCAGATCCGGCGCGAGGACTACACGGGGGCTTAAAGATACTTCCTCACGGCCTCCTAAAGACTTGGGGGGAACCCTGCGGCGCACGAGTAAAACGACGCTGCGGAGTTATGACAACCGCGCCAGCGGAGACCTGTTATGTTCCCAGCGTCAGGGTTGCGTGGCAAATGTGACGAGAATAGAGTCACATTATAATAGGAAGCGATTACTTTCTTATGTAGTCGTTTTCTATTCAAAATCAGATACCATGCGCTGGCAGTTTCGGCTGCCAGCGTATTCATGTGATTTTGAAAGCACGATGATAACCTTGACAGATTGGAGGGAATATGGTCTATGGAAAAACTTATTACACGAAAAGAAGCTGCTGAAATCTTAGGAATCAGCATCGCAACGCTGGATGCCGCCCGTAACAACGGCTTGATCTCTTATGTGCAGTATGTTCAGAATGGCTGTGTGTATTTTACTGCGGCGGGTCTCCAGGAGTATATCGCAAAATGTACGCACAGGGCAAAGCCTGTTGAGAGAAGCACAACTTACCGTAAGCCTCGAAGCGGAAGATCGTGAGCCAGTCCGTATCCTTGATGGAATCAGAGATGTTTGATAAAACAAAGGTACAGCGCTGGAGATCTTTTTTAGGAGGTGGAGGAATTGGCAAATAGAAAAATAATGCTTCCTCAATATGGCACAGTTATGAAAAGAGGTGTCCTATATTATAGGACCAGAATCAAAGATGCGAATGGAAAGCTCGTAGCTCTCTACGCAAAAACACCTGAAGAACTATATAACAAAGAAACGCTTGCGTTGGAACAGATTGAGAATGCTACTTTTCATCGGAAAACGCCCACAGTTGCAGAGTATTGTGAAAAGTGGCTGCTGATGCAGTCGGTTCATGTACGAGCTACTACTTTGACGGATTACACCTCAAAGGTCAGGCGGCATATTATAGCGGAATTGGGAGATAAACGGATGGGCGAGGTTAGCCTGGATGATATTCAGCTTGCCCTTGTTCCAGTTTCCAAGAAATCTACATCGGTTTATAAATCTGTGGTAATCCTTTACAAGTCTATCTTTCGCGCAGCGATGGAAAGCAGGATTATTGACCATAACCCAACGATTTATCTGACAACAAAAGGTGGCGGTGTTCCTCAAGAGGATCGTCAGGCTTTGACAGATGAACAGGTGGAGCGCCTTTTGGATGCTATCCGAGATTTGCCGCCTTATGTCTTTGTCATGATCGGTTTGTACGCGGGTCTACGCCGGGAAGAAATTCTTGCTCTGCAATGGGATTCAGTATATCTGGATACGGATACTCCATATCTGACGGTAAGGCGAGCATGGCATACAGAACACAACAGACCGGTGATCTCAGATGAATTGAAAACCAAGGCTGCGGGGAGAAATATCCCCCTCCCTGTTTGTTTGGCCGAGTGCTTGAAAGCAGCAAAGGAAACTTCGACTTCGGAATATGTAGTTTCAAACCGGGATGGCGAACCGTTGTCCTACACGCAGTTTAAGCGGCTGTGGCAGTATATTGTTACGAGGACGGTCAAGGAGCGGAGCTATTATCGGTATGAAGATGGAAAAAGAGTAAAGCATACTGTCACACCTGTCTTGGGAGAAAAGGCCGCTCATAACGGAAAAGTGGTTTACAGCCTGGACTTTGAGGTAACACCCCATCAGCTGCGGCATACTTACATCACCAACCTTATTCATGCGTCGGTAGATCCCAAAACGGTTCAATACTTGGCAGGCCATGAAAGCAGCAAGATTACCATGGACATTTATGCGAAGGTTAAGTACAACCGACCAGATGAGCTGGTCAGATCAATGAGCTGCGCGTTTGCAAGCTGGGACGCAGCACAGTAATAATAAAATAGGAAGTAAAGCAGGAGCGAGGCAAGGATGTCTCGCTCTTTGTTTTGCATCAGCCGTATCTTTGATTAAATCGAGGCTTTCTGATAAAAAGAGAGTGTAGATACGGAGACTACACATTATCAAGAAAGGACGATCAAAGATGGCAAAAAAGAAAGCACAGATCCCGAAGTATGGGACCATTACATTGAAAGGAATCCAGTATTACAGAACCAGGATTACGGATGCAGATGGCAAAGAGTTGAGTTTGTATGCCGCTACTTGTGAAGAATTGTATGAGAAGCAGTTAGAGGCCCGGAAGCAGGTGGAAGAGATTATCTTTCACCGGCAGCACCCGACAGTAGCCGAGTATGGCGAGAAGTGGCTGCTGATGCAGTCGGCAAAGGTGTCTGCGTCTACACTCAGAGGTTATACGAGGGATATGACAAACTATATCATCAAACCCCTGGGAGAGATGTATATGGAAGAAGTGACTGCTGACGATATTCGGCTGGCTCTTGTTCCATTGTCAAAGAAATCAGAAGGCTTATACAATAAGGTCAATATGCTGCTCAAGTGCATTTTTTATACGGCAGAGCGAAACCAAATTCTTGAACACAACCCCTGTGCAGGAATATCCGGTAAAGGCGGAAAACCGACAAAAAAGAAGGAGGCATTGACAGATCAGCAGGTAGCCGTGCTTCTGGATACAGTCAAGGGGCTTCCTCCATATTTGTTTATTATGCTCGGTTTGTATTCCGGTCTGCGTCGGGAAGAAATTCTTGCACTGCAATGGGATTGTGTATTTCTGGACGAGGATACACCTTATCTATCGGTAAGGCGGGCTTGGCGTACAGAGCATAACAGACCCGTGATTTCTACGGTGCTAAAAACTCCGGCAGCAAAAAGGGATATTCCGATACCGAAGTGTTTGGTGGATTGTCTGAGAGAAGCGAAAGAAAATTCCATATCAGATTATGTGATCGCTGACAGCAAAGGAGAGCCGCTGGCTGCTTCGCAGTTTCAAAGAGTGTGGCAGTATGTAGTTGTCCGCTCCACCAAGCCCCGAAACTATTATAAGTATGTAAATGGGGAGAGTATCAAATATACGGTTACTCCAACGCTGGGTATGACCCAGAAGAATCAACCCAAAATCAAATATACGCTGGACTTCGATGTGACACCCCATCAGCTACGGCACACTTACATCACCAATCTTCTCTATGCGGGCGTTGATCCAAAGACAGTACAATACCTTGCCGGACATGAAAACAGCAAAACAACTATGGACATTTATGCAAAAGTGAAGTACAATAAACCAGAGGAGTTGTTTGGGGTAGTAAATGGTGCGTTTCATCAGCCTGTCGCTGAATGAAAAAAGGCCGTTTTTTATGGTCCGCACATCGGATAACTGAGAAGCAGAAAGTCAGAAAAGCCCGGAATATCAAGGGAAATCGGCTCGAAAACTCGCGCAATACGGTCTCAAAGCAGCACGTAGAGCGCCGCAGTTCAGCAAACGATAAGAAAAACATATTATATGGAAACCCGCAAACATCAGGTTTGCGGGTTTTTTAAAAGGGATCATTGTGGTATACTGATATTGTCAAAGATATGTTGTAACGGATATATAGTTAAGATCATGAGGAGGTATATAGAATGCCGGAGATATCATTATTTTATGGAATTAGAGTGACCATGTATTATGATGACCATAATCCGCCACATTTTCATGCAGAATACAACGGAAATAAGGCAATAGTTGAAATAGATAAAGCAAGAGTAATAAAGGGAGCTTTGCCTTCAAGACAATTAAAACTAATATTAGCATGGTGTGTGCTGCATCAGGATGAATTAATGCAGAACTGGGAGTTATCTAAAGATGGAAAACCTATGAACAGAATTAATCCGTTAGTATAGTAGGAGGTGATTGTATGTTTCCAAAGGTTGTACAGGTAGTACCAATGAAAGATTATTCGGTATATGTATATTTTGAAGATGGAAAAATTGTATGTTATGATATGTCTGCAATGATTGAAAAAGAAGTATTTCATCCATTGAAGGATATTGATGTTTTTATAGATACTTGTACAGTGTTGAATGATACTCTTGCATGGGATATTTGCAAAAATCGGGATAATACAACATGTTTGGATATCGATCCAGATACATTATATGAATTACCTATGGAAGAAGAAAAGATAGCGTGATTTTGAAAGTATTGGTATGTATGGAGATGTGTGGGTAACTGACACATAACTTACAAATGGTTGAAGAGTGACCGGAAATAGGTGTTCGCAGTTCAGTAAGAGATAATTCAGACAGAATTTCAAAAAGAGCAACAATCCCCGGAAACATTGGATTTCCGGGGATTTCTTTATATTCTATAAATCCGTCAGACAGTACAAAAACACACAAAATTCTCACGGTAACTAACACGTAACTAACACGAAAAATGCTGTTTACATGGGTTGATTCAAAAAAATATTCCCAGTCTTGTTCTATGTATGATATAATAAAAATGATTTGGAATATTTTTTTGTGGCTGGTTAATCCTATTTCATTGAACAGTAGTTTCATGAGAATGTATTATGAGGTAGTATTTATGGGTGATCTGTTATCCATTGTGAAAAGTCTGATTTCCCGCAGACATGAGGAAGAATGGTTTGAGTTTAAGGAAAACTGGTTTGAACCTCATGCTTTGGGCGAATATATTTCCGGTATGTCAAACGCTGCAGCGATGGCCGGAGAGGAGTATGCGTACTTTGTATGGGGCATAGAGGACAATACCCATGCAGTCAAGGGAACGTCCTTTGACATCCATCAGGATGTCAAAAATGAGCCGATGAAGCACTATCTGGCTCGAATGGTAAAGCCGGATATTGGATTTGATTTTCATGAAGCTGAGCTTGAGGGGAAACGGATTGTTGTTCTGGTAATACCTGCGGCAAAAACGTCGCCAACCGCATTTGACCGTGTGAGATATTTACGGATCGGCTCCAGCAAGGTGAATCTGATGGAATACCCAGAGCGGGAGGCGCAGTTGTTTGATATTTTGAAAAATGGTTTTCCGACGATTGAGAACACCGAATCGGAGTATCAGGATTTGACATTCAGTAAGCTGTTTGTGTATTACGAGGCAAAGGGGATCACGCTGAACAAGCGGACATTTAAAAAGAATCTTGGCCTGTTGACGAAAAATGGCAAATACAATGTCATGGCACAGCTTCTTTCGGATAACAGCCATATTCCGATCCGCTTTTCTCTGTTTTCCGGGGAAACGAAAGCAACAGCGATGTATTCTGTCCGGGAGTTTGGCAATACCTGTCTGCTGTATTCGCTGGATGATGTACTTCGCTATGGAGAGGTTCTGAACATTCCGCAGGCGGATGAGAGAAACCGTGTTGTGGAGCGAAAAGAGGTTCCCCTGTTCCATGCGGAAGCCTACAGAGAGGCAGTGGTCAATGCGTTTGTGCATAATTTATGGATAGACGGCAATGCGCCGATGTTTACCGGATTCCGGGACAGGATAGAGATTTTGTCCCGCGGACATCTGCCGCCGAAGCAGACGGTGGAGGGATTTTTTGCGGGGGAATCTGTTCCGGTCAACCAGAAACTTTCGGATATTTTTCTGCAGCTGCATATCAGCGAGCGTTCCGGGCGCGGGGTGCCTAAGATTACAGAGGTGTATGGCGAGGATCATATTGAGCTGAGAGAGAACAGCATCGTGGTGACAATTCCTTATGACAGACTGGGGGATGAGGTTTATACACCAGATGAAACTCAGAATGTATCAGTTGAAGGAATGAATGTACCAGTTGATGTACCAGTTGCGACGGGACATGTACCAGATAAAAAGAGCAAGAAAGAATTGCTTATAGAGTTTTGTTACGAGCCAAAGACGGCATTGGAGGTGGCACACTATCTGGGTTATAAAGATAAAAGAAGTGCGAGAAAATACCTGGATGTCCTATTGGCACAAGGGCGCATAGCTATGACGATTCCAGATAAACCGAACAGCAAAAATCAGAAATATGTCACAATCAAATGACACCGATTTCTGTGTTAATAGATAGGACAACTGATCATCGAAAGGCCGAAAACCCTTGAAAACGCAATGTTTTCAAGGGTTTTGTTGTGAGTGCGGAAAGTTACAAGATTAATTTTGATTTTTCATTACGGGAGTAGTATTTGATAATATGGGTATTATGTTATGTAATCCGAAGATTCGCAAAACGACAAGCGAAAAAAGATGGCTTTTCTTTTCCGTCTGTGATACAATCGTAAAGTAAGTTATAGCTAACTTTTATTAGAACTATAGAGCACTTACAGAATGAGAGAACGGAGGAGAAAGGCCATGTTTATTGAATTAAAAAATGCCGTAAAGCGGTATGGCACGGGGGAGACGTTGGTGTATGCGCTGGATCATGCTGCGCTGTCGCTGGAATCGGGGGAATCTGCGTGATCCTCGGGCCTTCCGGATCGGGGAAGAGTACGCTTCTCAACATCCTGGGGGGACTGGACACCCTCGATGAAGGAGAGCTTACCGTGGCGGGGCAGAAAGTTACCGGACTGACGCCGGAGGAACGGACAGCGTACCGCAAAGAGAATGTAGGGTTTGTATTTCAGTTTTATAATCTGATTCCCGACCTTACTGTAGAAGAAAATATTGAGGTGGTGGAGGATATTTCTGCACACCCGCTTGCGATGGACGAAGTCTTGCAGGCACTGGACATTGAAAAATACCGGAACCGCTTCCCGGATGAACTTTCCGGCGGTCAGCAGCAGCGGACAGCGATCGCGCGTGCGATGATAAAAAATCCAAGGATTCTGCTCTGTGATGAGCTGACCGGCGCGCTCGATACAAAAACTTCCAGACAGGTTCTGGAGTTTGTAGAAAAAATGAACCGGCAGTTCGGCACGACCGTTATAATCATTACCCATAACGAGTCAATCGCAGATATGGCAGATCAGGTGATCCGGCTGAAGGATGGGAAAGTCTTTGAAAGCTACGTGAACGGGCAGAAAACTGCCGCGGAAGATCTGGCTTTATAAGGGGGCGATGAGATGAGACTGAACCGACGTTATGTCCGGAATATCCGGGAAAATCTATCTTTTTATATTTCTGCCACGGTGCTGACTGTAGTTACATTACTTTTATACTTTCTGTTTAACATTGCAGGAAATGCAATTAAAGATTTCGGAAATGAGTTTTTTACACGAAACAAGGTGGAAGACGCACATTTTTCTACATATCTGCCGATTCCGGACGAGGAGATTTCCGGTCTGGAGGAGGAGTACGATCTGGTACTGGAACCCCAGCGTTATATCAATATAGAGACGGACGGCGTAACATCACGTATATTCAGCCGTACCGGAGATGTGGATCTCTATGAGGTCACGGCAGGAGAGGATGTATCTGCGGACGATGAAATTGTCATTTCTGAGGGGTATGCCGTGGAAAACGGGTTCTCTGTCGGCGATAAAATGAAAATCGGAGACAAGGAATATCAGATCGCCGGTTTTATGCAGCGTCCGGATTATCTCTATATGCTGGAAAATGAGGAAGATTCTTACAAAAATGTGACGACATTTTATCTCTGCTATATGAGCGATGCCGCGTTTGACCGGTTGGACGCTTCCGGTGTACAGTATCTTGTACGGTATACAGAAGACTCGGACAAGACCGCCTTCCGGAAAGCGGTACATGAGCGTTACTATATGCGTTCGTATATCGCATCAGCGGAAAACAACCGGATCCTGATGGTAGACCAGCAGGCGGAAATGTTTATTGTGATGTCGTATATATTGCTGTGCATTCTGCCGCTGGTTGCGGTTGCGCTGGTCAGTATCATTATCAGCCGCAAAGTAAAATCCGAGCAGCGACTGATCGGGACTCTTTCCGCACTGGGGTATAAAAAGGGACAGCTTATGCGCCATTACGCAGGTTTCGCTGCGCTGCCGGGACTGGTAGGCGGCGTGCTTACTGTAGTGCTGTCAGCCGTGTTCGCCCAGCCGCTTAGCGAGATGGGACTGCAGGATTATGAGCCGATGCGCATTGTGGGACGGCTGAACCCGCTGGATGCCGTTCTGGGAATTGCGATCCCGACGGCGCTTTATGTGCTTGCGGCGCTTTTGGCGGTAAGAAAACTGCTGAAAAAGGACACGGTACTGCTCCTGAATGGAAGCGCAGACGCCGGGAAAACGAGACTACGGCGCGTATTTGCCGGGCGGAAAATGGATTTTAAACGAAAATTTGCCGCGCGGACCATGCTGGAAAATCCGATGCGCAGCTTTGTGGTGCTGCTGGGTGTGTTTCTTGGCTGCTTTATCATACTGTTGGGAGAAGGATTTTTTGATTCGATCGACCGGATGGGGACTGTGGCGGCGGACACGCTGGGGAGTTTTCAGCATGAATATATTTTGAATGAACTGGCAGAGGAAAATCCGTATGGCGGCGAGACACTGCTGGTATCTTCGATGGAAGATCCGGCTGGGGCGTCCTTTTCTGTGGTCGGGACCGAACCGGATAATCCGTACTTTTCGCTGACAGATACAGAGGGAAATCCGTGTACGGCCGCGGATGGATACTATATTACGAGTCTTGCGGAGCTTACGTTCGGATGGCATACAGGGGACACAGTGACGGCGTATAATCCGTTGTCCATGGAGACCTATCGCTTTACCGTAAAAGGCGTTCTTCAGAATAATGTGCAAAAGGCAGTGTATACATCCAAAGAACTGGCGGCAGAGATGACAGGCCTGGACAAAGACCGGTTCAACGCCATTGTCAGCGGAAAAAGCCTGGATATTCCGGAGACAAAAATCGCACAGGAAGTGCTCCGCTCGGATATCACGGATCAGGCGGATGCCATGACCGGACAGATGACGTTTCTGCTGGAAATGATCATCGGACTGGGCGTCATTATCTGTGTGGCTGCGGTATATGTGGCAGTGAATATGCTGGTGACGGAAAGCCGGAACAATATTTCCATGCTGAAAGTGCTGGGATATCAGGACAAACAGATTGACCGGATTGTATTAACCTCCCACCATATCCTGCTTCCCATCGGAATCCTGCTTTCTGTTCCGGCAGTTTACGCAGCAGGGGACGCCTTCTTTCTGATGATGAAAGACTATGGCGTCATGTATATTGATACCTATATTGAACCGAAGAGCTTCGTGATCTCTATCGGACTTACGGCGCTTTGTTACTTCGGTTCCCTGAGGCTTCTGCGTCGAAAAGTGAAAAAGGTGGACATGATCGAGAGCCTGAAGGATCACAGGGAATAAAAATAAGTGTTGAACTTGGAAATATTCAACGTTATAATGGGGAGAGGGAAATCTTTAATGCAAAGGAGAATATTTTTATGAATATGTTATCCATTGAGCAGGAATTAAAAAGCAATGCCTATCCCGGACGTGGAATTATTCTCGGCAAGAGCGCGGATGCGTCGAAGGCGGTCGCGGCATATTTTATCATGGGACGCAGTGAGAACAGCCGCAACCGTGTGTTCGTGGAAGACGGGGAAGGAATCCGTACCCAGGCGTTTGATCCGTCGAAGCTGACAGATCCGAGCCTGATCATTTATGCGCCGGTTCGCGTGCTTGGCAATAAAACGATCGTAACCAACGGCGATCAGACAGATACGATCTATGAAGGCATGGACAGACAGCTTACGTTTGAACAATCTCTGCGCGCGAGAGAGTTTGAACCCGACGGGCCAAACTACACGCCGCGTATTTCCGGGATCATGCATATAGAAAACGGAACATACAATTACGCGATGTCGATCTTAAAGAGCAATAACGGCAATCCGGAGGGGTGCAGCCGGTATACATTTGCTTATGAGAATCCGGCGGCGAGCGAGGGACATTTTATCCATACTTATATGCACGACGGCAATCCGCTTCCCAGCTTTGAGGGCGAGCCGAAGCTGATCTCTGTTCCGAATGAGATCGACGGATTCACGCATCTTCTGTGGGAGAGCTTAAATGAGGAGAACAAGGTGTCTCTGTTTGTCCGCTATATTGATATTGCAACAGGCGGATATGAGACAAGGATCGTAAATAAAAATCAGAAATAGACAGGAGAGCGACAGAGATGAAAGAATTAGAGTTAAAATATGGCTGCAATCCGAATCAGAAACCATCCCGGATCTATATGCAGGACGGCAGTGAACTTCCGATCAAGGTATTGTGCGGACGGCCGGGATATATAAATTTCCTGGATGCATTTAACGGCTGGCAGCTTGTTTCCGAACTGAAACGGGCGACAGGACTTCCGGCTGCAACGTCGTTCAAGCATGTATCCCCGGCAGGTGCGGCAGTGGGACTTCCGCTGGACGAGACACTGGCAAAGATTTACTGGGTAGATGATCTGGGAGAACTCTCCCCGCTTGCAAGTGCCTATGCACGCGCGAGAGGCGCGGACAGAATGTCATCGTTCGGGGATTTCATTGCGCTGTCTGACGTGTGCGATGTGGACACCGCACGGCTGATCAAGCGGGAAGTATCCGACGGTGTGATCGCTCCGGGATATGAGCCGGAGGCGTTGGAGCTGTTAAAGCAGAAGAAAAAAGGAAATTATAATGTGATACAGATCGATCCGTCCTACGTTCCGGCGCAGCTGGAGCACAAAGAGGTCTATGGAATTACTTTTGAGCAGGGCAGAAACGAGCTGAAGATCGATGAGGATTTCTTTGCAAATATCGTGACAGAGAATAAGGAACTGCCGGATTCGGCAAAGATAGATCTTGCGATTTCCATGATCACCCTGAAATACACACAGTCAAATTCCGTGTGCTATGTGAAGGATGGACAGGCAATCGGAATCGGCGCGGGTCAGCAGTCCCGGATCCACTGTACCCGTCTGGCAGGCCAGAAGGCCGATAACTGGTGGCTTCGTCAGTCTCCGCAGGTGCTCGGATTACAGTTTAAAGAAGGAATCCGGCGTGCGGACCGTGACAATGCGATTGATCTGTATATCGGGGAAGAGTATATGGACGTGCTTGCTGATGGAATCTGGGAGAATACGTTCGAGGTGAAACCGGAAGTGTTCACAAGGGAAGCAAAGCGCGCATGGCTGGACAAAATGACGGACGTATCACTTGGATCGGATGCGTTCTTCCCGTTCGGAGATAATATTGAGCGTGCTTACAAAAGCGGCGTGAAGTATGTGGCGCAGCCGGGCGGCTCTGTGCGGGATGACAATGTGATCGAGGCGTGCAACAAACATGGCATGGTCATGGCGTTTACCGGACTTCGCCTGTTCCACCACTGATAAAAAAACGTGGAGGAAAGAGGATACGAAATGGCTGTAATAGAGACAAGAACCCCGGAGGAAACGTTCCGGGTGGGGACAGATCTGGCGCGGAAGGCAAAACCGGGCCAGGTCATCACTCTGACGGGAGATCTGGGCGTGGGCAAGACCGTGCTGACACAGGGGTTCGCAAAAGGACTGGGCATAGAGGAACCTGTGAACAGTCCGACGTTTACAATACTGCAGATCTATGAAGAAGGGCGGCTGCCGTTCTATCATTTTGATGTCTACCGGATCGGCGCTGTGGAAGAGATGGACGAGATTGGGTTTGACGAGTATGTAATGGGAGAGGGAGTTTCCCTGATCGAGTGGGCAAACCTGATCACAGAGATATTACCGGAAGAGCGGACGGATATTCTGATCGAGAAGGATCTGGAGCAGGGATTTGACTACCGGAGGATCACGATTGAGGAAAGGAAGTTGGATATATGAGGGTACTGGCGATTGACAGCTCCGGACTGACAGCTACGGTGGCGGTCGTGGAGGAGACGCAGACCGTTGCCGAATATACGGTAAATTACAAAAAGACACATTCGGAGACACTGCTTCCCATGATTGATACTGTGCTGCAGATGATCCATATGGATCTGGCGGACATTGACGCCATCGCGGTTTCCGGCGGTCCCGGATCATTCACAGGACTCCGGATCGGAGCGGCGACTGCAAAAGGACTGGGACTGGCGCTGAACAAACCGCTGATCCATGTGCCGACGGTGGACGGACTGGCGTATAACCTGTACGGATGCACCGATCTGATCTGCCCGATCATGGATGCGCGGAGAAATCAGGTTTATACCGGAATTTATACGTTTTCCAGGGAAACGGATGCAGAATCTCTCTGTGCGGAACCCAAATTTCAGGTTCTGAAACCGCAGGCGGCGATGTCCGTGGAAGAACTGATCCGTAAACTGAATATATATGGACGTCCTGTGATTTTCCTCGGGGACGGTGTGCCGGTTTATGAAAAGGAATTAAAATCGGAACTGACAACGCCGTATTCGTTTGCACCGGCGGCAATGAACCGTCAGCGTGCGGCTGTGATCGGTTCTCTGGGTATTCAATATTACAAAGCAGGGAATTATGAGACGGCTGAGGAATATCATCCGGAATATCTGCGTGCATCGCAGGCAGAGCGCGAGCGTGCGGAGCAGGAGCGAAGATCTGCGGTTACGGTAAGAGAGATGAAGCTGGAAGATACGGCGGCGGTCGCAGAGCTGGAACATCAGATTTTCACGGATGCGTGGAGTGAAAAGGCCGTGCAGGAAACATTGGAAAACCCGCAGACAGTATGCCTCGTGGCGGAAAAGATGGGGCATATCGCGGGGTATCTTCTTGTGTATACGGCAGACGACGAGGCGGATATCGCCCGTCTTGCGACGATAGAAGAGATGCGGCGCTTCGGCGTTGGCACGGATCTGATCCATGCACTGGACCTGATCTGCTGGGAGAACCAGATCCAGATCATACTGCTGGATGTGCGTGAGAGTAATGAGGCGGCAAAGGCGTTTTATGCGAAGCTCGGTTTTACGCAGGACGGCGTGCGTGAGAAGTATTATCAGGATCCTGTGGAAAA
Source organism: uncultured Lachnospiraceae bacterium (assembly GCA_958402795.1). GTDB lineage: Bacteria > Bacillota > Clostridia > Lachnospirales > Lachnospiraceae > Schaedlerella. The sequence goes on from CATXUX010000039.1 coordinate 25,135, forward strand.
CGCGATCTTGATGAGCCGTGCGGTCAGACCGACAAGAGAGTCTGGAGAAAAGTATGCGTGAATTCAGGCAGAAAGAGTCAAAAGAACTTGCAAAGATCATATGCAACCGATGCGGAAAAGAAATTCCGGTTGTGAATGGATTTGCACGAGAGGGTGTCGCCGGTTTTGATTTTGAGTGGGGATACTTTTCTACCAAGGACGGGGAACACCATTCGTTTGATCTGTGCGAGGCATGTTATGACGAGATTATCCGGTCATTTCAGATACCGGTGGAAATAGAGGGATAGTATGTTAGATGTATGTTTACTGGGATGTGGCGGGATGATGCCGCTCCCGTATCGCTGGCTGACGTCTCTGATGACAAGATTCAACGGCAGCAGTCTGCTGATCGACTGCGGGGAAGGAACGCAGATCGCCGTCAGAGAGAAAGGGTGGAGTTTTAAGCCGATTGATGTGATCTGTTTTACACATTATCACGGGGATCATATCAGCGGACTTCCCGGACTGCTCCTCACCATGGGAAATGCAGAGCGCAAAGCGCCTCTGACGCTGATCGGACCCAAAGGACTGGAGCGAGTCGTGAATGCACTGCGCGTTATTGCGCCGGAACTGCCGTTCCCGATTCTTTTTCATGAGATTGAAGGGGCAGAGCAGACATTTGAATTAAACGGATACCGGCTGAAAGCATTTCGCGTCAATCATAATGTACTTTGCTACGGGTATACGCTGGAGATCGACCGTGCCGGAAAATTCGATACAGAGCGGGCAAAAGCACAGAATATCCCTCAGAAATACTGGAGTATTTTGCAGAAAGGTGAAACGGTGGAGGCAGAGGGCAGGATCCTGACGCCGGATATGGTGCTGGGACCGCCGCGCAAGGGAATCAAACTGACTTACACGACGGATACCCGGCCGACAGCGTCTATCCGTGAGAATGCGAAAGAGTCGGATCTGTTTATCTGTGAAGGCATGTACGGAGAGAAAGAAAAGGCGGCAAAAGCCGTGGAATATAAGCACATGACATTTTACGAAGCCGCGCAGCTTGCGAAAGAGGCACAGGTACGGGAAATGTGGCTGACACACTATAGTCCCTCCCTGTCCCGGCCGGAGCAGTATATGGACGAGGTGCGCAGGATCTTCCCGGCGTCTAAAGCGGGGAAGGACGCAATGTCTGTGGAGTTAACATTTGATTAGAAGGAGACGCCAAATGAAAGAAATACAGGATATCAATATACTGGCAATCGAGACTTCCTGCGACGAGACCGCTGCCGCGGTTGTCCACAATGGGAGAGAAGTGCGCTCCAACATCATTTCCTCGCAGATCGATCTGCATAAACTGTATGGAGGGGTTGTGCCGGAGATCGCCTCAAGAAAGCATATCGAAAAGATCAATCAGGTGATTGAGGCATCTTTACAAGAGGCAGGGATCACGCTGGATGAAATCGATGCGGTTGCGGTGACTTACGGTCCGGGACTGGTCGGCGCACTGCTGGTCGGAGTGTCGGCGGCAAAGGCAATCGCATACGCGAAGAAAAAACCGCTGGTCGGCGTGCATCATATCGAGGGACATATTTCTGCAAATTATATTGAAAATCCGGATCTGGAACCGCCGTTCCTCTGTCTGGTCGTGTCAGGCGGGCATACGCACCTTGTCTGTGTAAAGGACTACGGAGAATATGAAATTCTGGGAAGAACCCGGGACGACGCCGTAGGAGAAGCATATGACAAGGTGGCGCGGACGATCGGACTGGGATATCCCGGCGGGCCGAAGATCGACCGGATCGCGAAAGAAGGAAATCCGGACGCGATCGCGTTCCCCAGAGCACATGTGGGCGACGCACCGTATGATTTCAGCTTCAGTGGATTAAAGTCTGCTGTTCTGAACTATATCAACGGCTGCCGGATGAAAGGAGAATCCTATAACCCGGCAGATGTCGCCGCTTCATTCCAGAAAGCCGCGGTAGACGTGCTCGTGGAGAATTCCATGAAAGCCGCCGATGAGTACGGCATGTATAAATTTGCCATCGCAGGCGGAGTTGCGGCAAACAGCGCACTGCGTGCGGCGCTGCAGGAGGAGTGCGAAAAGAGGGAGATGAAATTTTACTCTCCGTCGCCGATATTGTGTACGGATAATGCCGCGATGATCGGTGCGGCAGGGTACTATGAATATCTGGCCGGTACGCGGCACGGCTGGGATCTGAACGCGGTTCCGAACCTGCGGCTCGGACAGCGCTAAAGGGAGCGTGAAGACATGGAAAAAGAACGATGTACAGCGGTTGTTCTTGCAGCCGGTCAGGGGAAGCGGATGGGAACCAGAACACACAAGCAGTATCTTCTGCTTGCGGGGTATCCCGTTTTGTACTATTCCATGCGGACATTTCAGGATTCCGGTGTAATTGACGATATGATCCTTGTAACCGGAGCCGGGGAAGAGGAATACTGCAGAACCAAGATCGTGGAGAAATACGGATTCACAAAAGTTAGGAAAATTGTGGCGGGCGGTGAGGAACGTTACCACTCTGTATGGAACGCCCTGCAGGAAATCGAAGAGAATGGCTTTATTTTTATTCATGACGGCGCACGTCCGTTTATTGATGAAAACACGATCCTCCGCGCATATGAAGAAGTACAGCGAAGTGACGCCTGCGTCGTTGGGATGCCTGTGAAAGACACGATCAAGATCGCAGATGAAAATGGCTACGTCGCAGACACACCGGACCGGAGCAGGCTTTGGCAGGTGCAGACTCCACAGGTCTTTTCAGCGGCAGTCATAAAAAAAGCGTATAAAAAACTGATACATGCGCAGACTATTCAGGCAACGGATGATGCGATGGTAGTCGAGGCGATGCTGGAGCATCCGGTAAAACTGGTGCGCGGCACCTATGAAAACATAAAAATCACGACGCCGGAAGACTTGGATACCGGCGAGGTTTTTGCTGAAAAATTTTGGAAAAATAGGAATTGACGCTGACCTGAAAGTATGTTAGAATAATATTCGTTGCAAAAAGCAGCATGACTGAATGATCAGGAGAGGTATCGAAGTGGTCATAACGAGGCGGTCTTGAAAACCGTTTGTCCGCAAGGGCGCGTGGGTTCGAATCCCACCCTCTCCGCTTACAACAACCGGAATCTGTATACAGGTTCCGGTTGTTTGCATTACAAGTTACGATTCACAGTCCAAATCTGGCCCGTGAATCGTAACCTTTACAGTTCCTTTATAAAAGAAAGCGGCGTCATATGGTATTTTTTCTTAAATTCCCGATGGAAATAGGACAGGTTATGAAAACCTACGGATAAAGACACATCCAGAATGGAGGTGCATCCCTGTTCAAATAATTCTACGGACTTTTCTAATCTCAGATTATTGATGTATTCCACACAGGTCATGTTCATATGTTTTTTGAAAAACCGCATAAAATGCGATTCACTGAAGCAGCATATTTTAGCCAGCTCACTGACAGAAATCGGTTCTGCAAAATGAAGATCAATATAATCAAGAACATTTTTCAGCTTATCTGAAGGCGTTCCGGCATCAGGAGAACCGGTTTTCTGGCTATACTGAAGCAGAAGAAAGACTGCCTGTAAAAAGAATGACTTCAGCGCAAGTTCATATCCGGGAATACTCTCGTCATACAGCGAAGTAATCTGGGAAAACAGATTCCGCAGAGACGGATAGGCAGGGTGCTCCCGCGTGATCAGGCAGGGCATGGAAAATTCCTGGTTCATCATCGGGATCAGATAACGCGTGGAGCAAATGTCTGTCGAGTTGCCTCCGAGAAAATTCAAATGAAATACAAACGTCTCCGATGCAAATTCCTCACTTGCGCCGCGGGAGATGGAGTGAAGCAAAAGCGGCGGAATAAACAGAAGATCCCCTTCTTTTACTTCATAATTGACCAGATCAATCTGATAGATACAGTGGCCCCTTGTAATTCGTGTAAATTCCGCTTCTTCATGCCAGTGGGTTGTGACGACCGGATAATCCGGAGTCAGTCTGGTAATGTATTTTTGGACGGGAAAAAAAGAATCCCCATGTTTTGCGTTTTCCTTTTGCTCTAAGGCAAGCGAGCGTAATCTTTTCATCTGCATCCTCCCGGCGTAATCTGCCTGCCCCGTAGTCTCCCGCCTGCGTAATGACGATCCGGAAAGGGCAAAAAGCAGTTTTGTGCAATATTATGAAACTATATTGCAAGAAATTGAAAGAAGTACCATTTATAATAGCAGTATAATACATAAAAGAAAAGGATTCAACGATGAATAAAGAAGAAAGAGAGGAAGAGCAGATGAACAGAAAATGGTGGCATGACAAGGTGGCATATCAGATTTATCCGAAGAGCTTTTTAGACTCCAATGGAGATGGCATCGGTGATCTGCGCGGGATCATTTCCAAACTTGATTACTTAAAAGAACTGGGGATTGACATCATCTGGCTCTCCCCGATCTACCAGTCTCCGTTTGTGGATCAGGGGTATGATATCGCAGACTACTATGCGATTGCCAGTGAATTCGGCACGATGGAGGAATTTGAGGAATTACTTGCCGAGACAAAAAAGCGAAACATGTATCTGATCATGGATTTGGTTGTGAATCATTGTTCAGACCAGCATGTGTGGTTTCAAAAAGCGCTGAAAGATCCATACGGGGAATATGCCGATTATTTTTATTTCCGAAAAGGAAAGAACGGAAATCCGCCGAGTAATTACCGCTCTTACTTTGGCGGGAGCTGCTGGGAACCGGTTCCGGGGACAGATTTGTATTATTTCCATATGTTTGCAAAAGAGCAGCCCGATTTAAACTGGGAAAATCCAAAGTTGAGGCAGGAACTTTATCAGATGATCAACTGGTGGCTTGCTAAAGGAGTAGCAGGATTCCGCATTGATGCGATCATCAACATAAAAAAGGATCTTGCGTTTCCGGAGCTTGAGCCGGACGGAAAAGACGGACTGGCAAGCTGCTGGAAAATGGTGGAAAATGCGGAGGGAATCGGAGAACTGCTGGAAGATCTGAAGAAAAATACATTTCAGAAGCATGATGCGTTCACCGTCGCCGAAGTATTTAACATGAAAGACGGAGAATTAGCGTCCTTCATAGGGGAAGACGGGTATTTTTCGACAATTTTTGATTTCAGCGCACATTCACTGAGCGACGGAAAGCATGGCTGGTATGACGCTCCGGCGATGGATTTTAAGAAATGGAGAGAAACCGTGGCCAATGCCCAGATGGAAGTACAGGAATGCGGGTTTGAGGCAAATATTATCGAAAATCATGATGAACCCCGCGGCGCGTCACGGTATCTGCCGGAATATGCAAGGACTCCGAACGGAATAAAAATGCTCGGAACAGTGAGCATTCTGCTTCGCGGGATTCCTTTCATTTATCAAGGACAGGAAATCGGGATGCAAAACGCCAGGTGGAATCGTCTGGAAGAATTCGACGATATCAATACAAAGGATCAGTATCACACGGCAAGAGAAGCAGGACTCTCTGACAAGGAGGCTCTGGAAGTCTGCGCAGGAATGAGCCGCGACAATGCCAGAACCCCGGTACAGTGGAATGACCGGGAGCATGCCGGGTTTACTACAGGGACACCATGGCTTAAGGTCAATGAAAATTACCGGGAGATCAATGTCGCACGGCAGGAGAAAGAAGCAGACTCCGTATTGAATTATTACCGCAGCCTGATCGCAGTGCGCAAATCCGAAGAATATAAAGAAGTATTTACCTATGGGAAATTTGCTCCGGTATATCAGAACACAGATACAATCATGGCATATTACCGGGCAGATGAGAACCGGAAGATCCTGGTGGCAGCCAACTTTGGAGAAGAGCCGGCGGAAATAGAATTAGAATTTCCGGTGAAACGTATTGTTTTGTCAAATACAGGAAAACGGGAAGTAACGGAACAAGCGGTAAAACTGGAAAGCTGTGAGGTCATTGTTCTGGAGTGCGCGGATGACCAGACAGCAGAATAATAAACAGGCCATATATATGCTTTGATGCTCCTGTTAAGGAAATGTAAAAAGTCAGAAAAATCCGGCGAAAAACATGGAATAGAAGAAAAATAAAAAAAACGAAAAAAATACTGGACAAGGGTTGCCGAATCGTGTATATTACCTGACTTCCGTCGTTTCTCTCAAAACCTAGTACTCAGGAGTCAAGCAGCATA
>CATXUX010000040.1 GCA_958402795.1 uncultured Lachnospiraceae bacterium
TGTTAGGAATAATATTTGCTCCGAAAGAATATGGTGTTAACTTCTAAAGACGGGAGTTTTCTCCCAGCAGGGCGAGCGCCTGCTCTCCATATGGTATACTGTAGAACCGAAACTGCAGTTCCTCCTTGTTTTTTGCCATTCTGCACGTTCATTTCCTTTCCGAATCTCCAAATCAGTATAAAACGAATCGTGAGAAAATACAATCCCCTTTCCTGCGGATACACTCTTGCCACCGGTTTTTTTTCATACTATAATAGGCTTATGACAAAATGAATGATCAGGGAGGTATCATTATGTTTGACCAAAACAAAATCAAGGATCCCACGTTCTTCAAGGACCATGTCCTTCCGGCCCACTCCGACCACATCTGCTTTCCCGATGAAGACAGTCTCCGGAAAGACGAGAACGCTTTTCGCTTTTCCCTGAACGGTCTCTGGAAATTTTCCTATGGAAGAAACCGCTCGGACGCCGTGGACGGCTTTGAATCTGCCGATTACAACTGCAAAGACTGGCAGGATATCCGTGTGCCGGCGCACATTCAGATGGAGGGATACGACACCCCCGCCTACGTCAACGTCCAGTATCCATGGGACGGCCGTGAACAGATCTGGGCGGGCGAGATCCCGGTTCGTTTCAACCCGGTGGCAAGTTATGTCAAGTATTTCACGGTGCCGGAACCGATGCAGGGAAAACCGCTGTTTATTTCCTTCCAGGGCGTAGAAAGCGGCATGGCAGTCTGGCTGAACGGGAACTATGTCGGATACAGTGAAGACTCTTTCACTCCGTCCGAGTTCGAACTCACGCCGTATGTGCAGGAGGGCGAGAACAAACTTGCCGTACAGGTATATAAGTGGACAAGCGGAAGCTGGACGGAAGATCAGGACTTTTTCCGTTTTTCCGGCATTTTCCGGGATGTATACCTGTATACGATCCCGGATGTCCATATCCGCGACCTGAAGATCCAGACGCTGCTTGACAACTCTTACCGAAACGGCACTCTGACGATCGACGCTGACGGATGCGGAAACGGGACGGTCCGGATTTCACTTACCCGTCTTCCAAAAACAGACGTTCCGGACAGCCGGTACGCCAGAGAACCGGAAGCGTCCGCGCCGCTGTTTGCCGAGGCGGAATTTGATTATCGCGACGGATGCGGAAGTCTCAGACTTCCGGTCAGCAATTTTGCCCTCTGGAGCGCTGAAGAACCGAATCTCTACGAGCTGCTGCTGCGCGTATACGATGAAGCAGGCGGCCTGACCGAGGTGATTTCCGAGCAGGTCGGGTTCCGCCGCTTTGAAATGAAAGACCATATCATGTATCTGAATGGCAGACGAATCGTGTTCAAAGGTGTAAACCGGCATGAGTTCAGTTCAACGGCGGGACGGGTTCCGCAGCCGGAAGAGATTCTGCAGGACATCATTACGATGAAGCAGAACAATATCAACGCGATCCGGACCTGCCACTACCCGAACCATTCCCTCATCTACCGTCTGTGCGACCGGTACGGACTTTACATGATCGCGGAAAACAATATGGAATCCCACGGCTCCTGGGATCCGGTCTGCCGCGGAGTCGGCGGCATTGAGCTGGTGGTTCCGGGCGATCACCCGGAATGGCGGGATATGATGCTGGACAGAGTGAATTCCACCTACCAGAGAGACAAGAATCACCCGTCCATCCTCATCTGGTCCTGCGGGAACGAATCTTTTGGCGGAAAAGTGATCCAGATGATGGCTGACAAGTTCCGGGAACTGGACAGCACCCGCCTCGTCCATTATGAAGGGATATTCAACGATCGCCGCTACAATGATTCCAGCGACATGGAAAGCCAGATGTATCCTTCCGTCGCATCGATTCAGGAATTTTTGTCCGAACACAGAGACAAACCATTCATCTGCTGCGAATATACACATGCAATGGGAAATTCCTGCGGAGCCATGCACAAATACACGGATCTTGCCGATACAGAACCACTTTACCAAGGCGGATTTATCTGGGACTATGTGGATCAGTCTCTTACCAGAAAAGACCGGTACGGCAACGAATACCAGGCATACGGCGGTGACTCCGGGGAGCGGCCGACCGATTACAATTTCAGCGGAAACGGGATCGTATATGGCGGTGACCGGAAGCCTTCCCCGAAGATGCAGGAAGTGAAATTCAACTACCAGAACATTACTGCAGAAGTCAGCGCAGACAAGGTGCTCATCATCAATAAGAACCTGTTTATCAACACCAGTACATACGACTGTACCGTATTCCTGTCCAAAGACGGCATCCCTGTATACCATGCGCCGCTTCAGACGAATGTAGAACCGCTGTCCCGCAAAGAATATCTGCTCCCGCTCTGCAAAGCAGAAGAACCCGGGGAATACACCGTCACAGTCTCCTTTACATTGAAAGAGGACACCCTCTGGGCGAAACGGGGACATGAAGTCGCATTCGGACAGACTGTATACAGCGTAGGGTCAAAAACCGAATTTGCCGCTCCGCGTTCCTATTCCTGTGCAAAGCCGATCCATGTGGTGCGCGGCTTTAACAATCTGGGCGTGCGCGGAGAAGATTTCGAAGTGCTGTTCTCTTATCTTGTCGGAGGACTTAGCTCCTACCGTTACGGCGGAGTAGAAATGATCGAGAGCATTCCGAAGCCGAACTTCTGGCGGGCGCCGACCGACAACGACGAGGGCAATCAGATGATGGCGCGCTATGGGCAATGGAAGCTTGCCAGTATGTATGTAAACCATAAAGATCCGGAAACAAACCGGTTTGATGCACCGGTCATTGAAGAGCGTGAGAACAGCGTCACGATCACTTACCTCTACCATCTTCCGACCCGGCCTGCTGCAGACTGCACGGTAGCCTATACGGTTTACGGCGATGGTACGATCGAGACAACACTCTCCTACGATCCGGTCAAAGAACTTGGAGATATGCCGGAATTCGGCATGATCATGAAGATCAACGCCGATTACGACCGCCTGGAGTGGTACGGACTCGGACCGGAAGAAACCTATGCAGACCGCTGCAAAGGCGCAAAGCTCGGCATTTATCAAAACCGGGTGGGCGAGAACCTTGCAAAGTACCTTGTCCCGCAGGAATGCGGCAATAAAACCGGCGTCCGCTGGGCAAAAATCACAGATCTCCGGGGACGCGGCCTGATCTTTGAGGGCGATTCCATGAATTTCTCTGCAATGCCATGGACTCCCCATGAGATTGAAAACGCCCGCCATCCCTACGAGCTGCCGCAGATCCATTACACCGTGATCCGCGCGTCCATGCAGCAGATGGGCGTAGCCGGTGACGACAGTTGGGGAGCGAGAGTACATCCGGAATATCTGCTTGATGTAAGCAGGAAAATGGAATTTACATTCCGGTTCCGCGGGATCTGATGATACCAGGGTCAAAAGGTCTAAACCCACATGGGCTCGCTCACAAGTGGGTGAAAGACCTTGGAACCCGCCCCAACATCAAGAATGCCGGCCACATCGTGACCGGCATTCAAAAAACAAAAGCCAAAAATCTGTATTCTCTTTATCCTTTTACAGCTCCCGCAATTGTGTTTCGTTCCAGCACCCGGTAGAAGAACGGGAACGCCACCAGTATCGGTACGGTAGAAACGATGATCACTGCGAACTGGACGAGATACTTTACAAGCTGAAGCTCCCCTCCGATAACCGTCATATAATCCCGGTTGCTTGTCTCTACAATCTCCCGGATCCACAACTGCATCGGCCATAAATCCTTGCTGTTCGGGACATAAATGGACGCCTGGAACCAGGAATTCCAGTGCAGAATCGCCGTGTTGATCATGATGACCGTGATCAGTCCCATTGCCTGCGGAAGCATCACCTTGAACATCGTCTGCAGATGTCCCGCTCCATCAATTCTCGCCGACTCTACCGTGGCAGCAGGAACCTCCATAAACGCATTCATCGACAATACCATGAACATTCCGTTCGTACACATCGGAAGCACCAGCGACCAGATCGTACCCGTCAGTCCCAGATTGCGAAGTACAATATAAGTCGGGATCGTTCCTGCCGAGAAAATAAGGGAAATCATGCAGTAGAGCATCATCGCTCTTCTCATCTTTGTCTCACGGCTCAGGCAGTATCCTGCAATCACATTGATCACCAGTCCCAAAGCCACATTGATCACCATGTATAAAATGGTATTGAAAAGTCCCCGGAACACATTTCCCTCTGCAAACGATCCGCCGGTTTCTTCAAACAGGATCCGGTACGCTTCCAGATTGATTGAATCCCCGAACCACCAGGTGATTCCTTCTTTCGCGATCAATTTCTGCGGATCGTAATAGATGGAGCTCATCAGCACGTGCCACATCGGAACGAGACATACCAGCGCGACGAACGCCAGGATTGCAATGATAATGATGTCCGCGATCGTGCCGCCCACACTTACGCTCTGGACCATTCCCTCTTTCGGTTTCTTTCTAAACAGTCTTCTCTTACTCATATGCGTTCTCCTCCTTTAAGCAATGTTTTTCTTCTGTGTCTTTGCCTGCAGGAAGTTGGAAAACAGCATCAGCGCCGTTGCGATCACCGACTGGAACAATCCCGCCGCCGTCGATAATGCGTAATCCGGTTTTGCTCCCGTGAAGGAATACCGGTAGGTAAATGTCTGCATGCAGTCGGCAACATTATAGATATCGGAATTATACAGCAGGAGGATTTTATCAAATCCCTGCATAAATATCATACCGACGTTCATGGTCAGCATCGTGATTACAAACGGCATAATGCCCGGTATCTTGATCCTCACCAGCCTGTCCCACCGGTTCGCGCCGTCGATCGCCGCAGCTTCGAGAAGCGAACCGTCAATCGTTGCAAGCACTGCAACAAATAAGATCGAATTATATCCCGCTTTCTGCCATACCTCGATGAACGCATTGATCAGCCAGAACACGGGAATCGTGCTGTTCGTCAGCAGATTCTGCGGAGTAATATGAAATACGGAAACCAGAATTTCCGTGATAATGCCGTCTTTATCCAAAAACAACTTAAACATCATACATACAACAACGGTAGAAATAAAATATGGCATAAAGGAAATCGTCTGCACCGCACGTTTAAACCATTTAATACGCACCTCTGAGATCAAAAGTGCCAGAAGGAGCGGAAAGACAAATCCACATACAAGATTGATCAGCGCCATACATACCGTGTTACGGAACGCGATCCAGAACTGATCCAGTGCAAATAGGCGCTCAAAGTTTGCAAAGCCTACCCATTCACTGCCCAGGATTCCTTTTTGAAAGCTAAAATCCTCAAATGCCATCGCAAGCCATGCCATAGGCACATAGTTAAATATAAATAAAAATGCAAACGGAACAAGAAACATCACATATACAATACCATTACTTTTCAGATCCTGTTTCCAGCTTTTTTTCGTCACGCCGCGCGCGCGGGCCTCTTTTTTTGAAATTACTTTACTCATACGCCTAACTCCTGTCCAAAAATGAGTAAATGAAAGGGACGGTTCCCCCGCCCCTTCACTCTTACTCACAGTCATGATTACCGAACGGTAAATTTAAAGTCTATGCTCACGCAGCCGGTACTTCTGCCGGTGCCTCCACTGCTGTCTCCGCCGGTGCTGCTTCTACTGCCGGTGCAGGTTCCGCAGGCGTCTCCGCCGGTGCCGGTTCTGCAGGTATCTCAACTGGTGCCGGCTCTGCAGGTGTCTCAACTGGTGCTGGCTCTGCAGGTGTTTCCACTGCCGGCGTTGCTTCTACTGCCGCCGGTGCTGCTTCTGCTGCTGGCGCCGCTGGCGTTGCCGCCGCTTCTGCTGGCGCTGCCGCCGGTGCTGCTTCTGCTGCCGCCGCTTTTGCCGGTTCAGCCTGGGTTGTTACTTCCTGTGACTCTGATTCTTTGGTGAGATCAATACCCTGATCCGGATACACTGCTTTCACTTTGCCTTCCGTTTCTGAAAGTGTCAGTTCAAACTGAACGCTATCCTTCTTCAGTGTTACTGTCGTTCCTTCCCATGTACCTTCAAACACCTGTGTTCCGCCATAATTCTCCGGCATCTTTACAGTATATGTTGCCTTTCCACTGTCAGTAAGCACAAGTTCTGCATCAAAGTAACTGCTATGCTTTCCTTTATATGTTCCCGCATAGCTAACTGGTTTCGGTTCCGGCTCTGGATCTGGTTCCGGTTCTGGTGCAGGCTCTTCTTTTGCAGCGTTAGAAAGACTGATAGCCATATCAGCATTACTTACAGTAATCGTTCCATCTGCTTCTTCCGCGATTGTCAATTCAACCGAACCCTGCGGACCCGTAATTGTTACCGTACTTCCTTCCCAGGTTCCACTCATCTTTGTAGTTCCACCGTATGCTGCCGGCATCTCTACTGTATAAGCTGCGTTACCGTCTTCTGTAAGCACAAGTTCCGCTTCAAAACCAGAGTGTGTTCCGGTATAAGTTCCTGCATAATTTGTCTCTGGATCTGCCGGATCCACGGGGTCTACCGGATCTGGATCAACCGGGTCTACCGGTGTCGTGGCTGCTGTCCACTTCACATTTCCAGCGCCTGTATACAGACCGGAAGTTGGATTAGCCGGAATATCCACTGATAATTCTTTTACTTCAGTTCCTTCCATAGTTACCTGCAGCGTCATCTTCGTATTTGCCGGGAGGATATCATCGCCTGTCATAGTCTGGCTTGGCTTTGTCAAGGTAAGTGTAGCGCCAGGCGTAATTCCTGTATAGGTTCCTTCCCCTGCAGTAAACCACTGCCGCATCGTATAGATCTTTAATACAAACGTATTGTCCTTGTACATTGTCAGTGTACACGGAAGATCTACATCTGCATAAGAACCGTTTACCATCTCATGACCCGGAACGCTGCCAGTCAGCTCGTATGATACTTCTTTGGTCGGATCTGTCGGATTGCTCGGGTTACTTGGATTGCTTGGGTTGCTCGGGTTACTCGGATTGCTCGGGTTACTCGGATTACTCGGGTTGCTCGGGTTACTTGGATTCGTCGGGTTGCTCGGAGTCGTTGTTCCGCCCTGATTTCCACCCTGGTTACCGCTTCCGCTGCTGTCTCCAGGTGCGCTGGAACCAGTCAAAGTAGCCGGCAGAGCCGGGAACGAAATTGAATAACTTCCCGGACTTCCACTAAGCGTACCTGTCGCCGTACCCGTCGCCCCGCTGATCGTAACCGTCTTTCCTGACCATGATCCGTTGAAAGTCATCAGACCTCCATGAGATCCCATATTCACTTTCATTACTGCGGATCCACCCGGGAACAGCTCTAAGGTTGCCGGAAAATAATTGGAAACCATACCTGTATATACCCAGGAAGTTGAGCCGCTGGCTGTCGGTACGGTCTTATTTCCGCCGCCGCTTCCCGTACTTCCTGTACTGCCGTCTGCAGCACCGCCGGTAGCGACTGCGCCGCCCGGAGTAGTATTTCCTGCTGACTCTGCCAGCTTCAGTGCTGTCTCGGATGCCTCATTTGCAGTGGACATTTCAACGCCGTTCACTGTAACCTTGTAATTATCCCCATCCTTCGTGATATACGCAGTTTCATTCATCTCCTCGATCGTCAGGGATTTCGGCGTGCCATCGTCATTCTTCTCCCATGTGCCTTCACATTCCGCACCTTCCAGTACGATGCTGCAGCTCATGTCGTCATAAAGAACTACAATGTTCTCACCGGTCGTATCTGCGAATGTATGTACCGCATCTCTCACGCGCGGTCCCATTTCGATCGGATCTTTTCCGTCCGGCGTAAATACCGCCTTTGTCGGATCTTTCTTGTCAATGACCAGTTTACCGCTGATCGCGCCTTCTCCTGCCGTCAGAATGTAAGTATCATCATCCAGCTCCCATGTTCCATACACAGCTTCCGTACCGGTCACCATGTTATCCAGATACGTGCCATTGTGGTAGATCGTAATGGAAACATTTTTTCCTTCTTCATTTTTGTAATAGAAGGTATATAATTCTACTCCCTGCTCTTCCGGCTCTTCATCCACATGCAGAAAACAATAGTCGGTATACCATGTACTGATGCCCATATCGTTTTCTTTCGGAATACCTAAGATCTTGTTTTCCTTGGTATCCCATCCGCTTCTGAAATACTCGGTTTTGCCATCCAGTGAGGAAAATACGATGGTCTTATCTGCTGTCATCTCTTCCCACTGGTCTTCTCCGCGCTCCGGTGCTGACGGAGCTGTCATCATTGTGATTTCCTCATCAAGGACTTCATAGGTTCCTAAAAGCGGTCCGGCAACATCCATCCAGTTTTCTCCTGAACCGGAGCGTGCCTGGAAATAGAATGTCTGTTTTCCGTCCATCGCTTCGCCTTCTTCATGGAAACTGATAAAACAGTCCTGCTCAAACGTAGTGGAACCCTGTGATCCGGAATATCTTCCTTCATAATATCCATCTGTAGGAAGCTCACTGGCTTCTTCGGTGTCATCTGTTTCTGCTTCCGCTTCTACTTCTGCCTCCGCTTCCACTTCTGCTGTTGTCTCTTCGGATTCTTCATCTCCACCGGCGCAGCCCGTCATCGTCAGCACCATACTGACGCTCAGTACTGAGGCAAGGATCGTGCTGATCAAGCGCTTTTTTCTCATAACTCATCCTCCTTTTTATTTTTTATTTATTTTAACAGTGCAGAATCCTGTTAAAACCTTATGCATTACTCTACTTCACTGTAAAGGTCGTATGCTTCCTGTACATATTCGCAGAGAACGTCTCCCGCATCGCCGATCGTGCTCAGCCAGTCTTCCCATGCATAGCCAAATGTCGTCTCATCCGGAACTTTGATCGGCGCCGGGAACTGTTTCTGCATTGCTTCCGTCATCTGCGCATATGCTGTATTGTATGTATCATCCGCATTGACCTTCGACACGATATCTGACAAAATGTCTCCGGTATTCGGGTACTTGTTCCAGTTGTCAATGGACTTCTGCTCCATCGCGGTATAGCCGTGGTCACATGATCCTACATAACGATATCCCAGCGGAAGTCTGTTGATTCTTGCAGCGCCGTTCAGCGGAAGGCTTTCCGGATTGTTGTCCGCCCATCTGTAGATCTTGCCGTCTTCTGCGTCTTCATCTTTCACATATGCGCCTTCGGTCAGACCATGTTCTGTATAGAACTCATCCTTTGTTTCCTCATACTGCTCTTTGCTGAATCCCAGGCTTGCAAGCTCTGCGCCCTCTTCGGTATACAGGTAATCAATAAAACTCAACAGTGCCGGAAGGTTTTTATCTTCTGCTGCCGTTGTGATCATGCACTTTCCGGCAACTCTTCCCAGCATATAAATCGTATCCGGTTCTACAAAGCGGTACTCTTCTCCGCCGATCACATCATTGATCGGAAGCGAAGCTCCCAGTTCCAGGATGCCGTCTGTCAGGTTCATGGAACCATTGTCAAGTGCCGTTCCAAGCTGGGAAGCCTTCTGTCCCAGATATACCGGAATCGCTCCGGAAAGCTGTCCTGCCGTGTCGATCTTGTAGAAGACGTCGCTGGTACGGGTCGTAAAGTCCTTATCGATCCATCCTCTGTTGTACCATTCGTTCATATACTGGAGATACAGCTTGGTACTCTCTGATGTTAATCCGTTGACAATTTTATCGGTATCCTTATCATAATAGATCGTCGGAGCGCCGCCGCCGAATGCACTGGAGAAGTCGCCGCGGGTCGTTGTTCCCCAGTAATACAGGCTCATCATATAGGCGTTGTCTCCATTGATCATGTTTCCGCTGTCATCGGTATAATCCGGATTGTTCCATACGGTCTCTTCATACGTCTGCAGCATCCATTCCCAGTCAGACAAGAAGATCGGATCTTCCGTACCGCTTGGGAACACCAGATTATCCGTATAGGTTTCCATCGTATCCTCACCGTAGTCACACACGATTCCATGGCCGCGTTCACCGCCTACGCCCACTTCCCAGTTGTCTGTTTCATCCGCGCTGTACAGCGGATTCTTTTCCCAGCCTCCGGCCTTCCATGCATTTTCATCTGTCCCATAGGCAGCTTTTGCCTCAAAGTAATTCGTGATCGCAGGCGCCGCCGACTGCCGTGCGGAATGATCCATCTCTAAGATCTCATCCGCCGTATTTGCTCAGACATATTCCGGCATCTCGCCGAAACGCACCAGCCAGTCGCGCCGGTACATCAGTCCCTGATACATATCTCCGCCTGTCTCGTTGATGGACAGAATCTGCAGGATCTTCTGCTCGCCGTCTACAATGGAGACTGCTTCCCGGTACAGTGCCGGATCCGATTTGATCAGTTCCATATAATTCGGCATGTATTCTTCTACCAGGTCTGTCAGGTCCATCGCCACGCCTTCTTCATATAACTGCGTGACCGACGTCTGGGAATATCCCAGATCCATCACATCCTGATAATCACCGCCGTATACAAGCGTGGTAAAAGAATCCGACGGACTCGTAGAAGACGCGACGTCAAATTTGAAGTTCAGCTTCGTGGCATTTTCGCCTTCTCCCCACTCCCGTTCCGACAAGTACTTGATGATCGGATTGTCTGCATAGTCCATGTAGAATTCGTCCTGCTCTCCGTTCGCGAGCCAAAATGTGATCGTCTCGTCCGCCTGCTTTCCGCATCCGGTCATTCCCATCGGAACTACGGCAGTGACCATAACCGCCATACTAAGAAGCAGCGCTTTTACTCTTTTCTTTTTCATAAGTTTCCTCCTTACTGAAATGATTCATTTCCTTTTTGTTCTGTTAGTTTTTTATTGTTTCTTTATTCCATACTTCCCTCTTTCAAAATCCCCCTTCCCACCAACTGCGGATACAGTTTTTCATTCATGGTTTCATCCAGTCTGTCATATGCGAACAAAAACCATCCGAGTGTGACAAACGGAACCGCAAAGCTCGAGATCAGTCTGCCTGTTATATGGAACCAGAATCCCGGAAGCATCTGGATGACAAACACAACACCGCAGATGGCAGCTGCCAGAAGGCTCTTCCACATGTTTTTGGAGAATACCAAAAACGCATTTTTCAGATTCTGATAAAACTTCACATCGTAAATCGGGATACATACCATCATATACGCGGCCAGCGGGATCAAAAACACCGCCGCCCACACAGCCGGAAGATATCCCAGATACCCATACGCACCGCCGCCATTTACCGTAAGCATATTCTGGAACCAGACACAGGCAAAGCGGATCAGTCCCGTCAGTAGTCCCAATCGTGCAAAACTTCCTGCATTCTGCCGGATTCCCTTGATGTATTCATAGCGGAAGTACACGCTTTCCTCCCATGCATGCTGGCGTATCAGATGTGCCAGTCCCGAAAATCCGACGGCGAAAAGCACATACCACACGATATCAGCCAGTGCCAGTGTATTACTTGATGAGGAAGCCAGCAGCACAGCCTGTTCCGCCGTGATCCCGCCTCCTTCCACCGCTGCCGAGAGCTGCGCTCTGTATAGGTCTTTCAGGATTGCCGACAGGTGGATCGGCAGAGAAATCAGCAGGACGAGGCATCCATACAGTAAAAACTGCTGCCAGTTATTCTTCACCACATCCTGAAACACTTCTTTTCTGTTCTTCGGAAGCATATATTTTTCATATTCTTTTGCTGCTGCCTTTGGTCTGAACATTACTCTTTCTCCATTAAATATTGTATTGCCTGCAACGCAGTGTCATTTTCCTTTGTACCTTTTCCGTTCAGCATCGCTGCATTTTCCGAGCATGGGGTGATAAACACCCAGCAGCTCTGGTCCCCGCTGTAGTATTCGGAAAAGTGACAGTCTGTTTCGCCGTCATATAACAGCATTCCAAACGTTTCGCCTTCTTCCTCGTAGAGCACAGCGTCCGGAAAATATTCCTTTAACTGTTCCCGGTCAATCGGACCGAAATTGGACGACACCGGAGTAACAAGAGCATCCTCTTCAAAAATGATCAGATCGGTCTCACCGAGACAGCGCATTGCAACAATGTCTGCAAGCATCGCATTCGTGGGGGAAACCACTTCCACATGGATCTCACGCAGTGGTTTCTGTGTTTTCCCTTCCAGAGCGTTTTGCAGTTCTTCGGATAACTTCTCGCCGTCCGCATCCCCCACAATGGTAATATTCAGCATCTCATCTGCCTTCGGCGCTGCGAGATGGGAAAATACCGAACACCAGAACACCACTACCGCCGCACAGATGACCAGATAGATCCACCAGCTATATTGAAAATGTGCTTTGATCCTGCTTCTGTTCATCACTGCGCCTCCGCTCTCACGATGAGATTATCCACAAGAACGAGCGTTGCTTCTCCGGTCAGTTCAAAGGGAACCGCACCCTCCTTCACTGCATAAACCTTTCGGGTCATCTCTGTTTCCACGGTCACTTCATAACACGCAAATCCGCGAACCGTCTCTGTCATTCCTGCTATCTCACTGATGATGCCGGTGAGCCGGCTTCCTCTGTTCTCCCCTGCCGCAACCGCACAGAGTTTTTTGCGCGGTACAATCTGCGTATTGATAAAAAAGAAGAGAAAACTGAATACGACGGTATCTGTTACGATATTCAGGATCAGAAATACAGTGTGTACTGCTTCGGTCCGTAAAGAACACAGCAGTATGTTGACCGCCACCGTCACAAGCAGCAAAGCGATGCACCTGGTTTCCTCCGCGGACGTCTTTTTCTTGTATTCCTTTTCATTCGTTCCTAAAATGTAATAACTCAATGTGTATAAAGCTCCTTTAGTAAATCCGATTTCGGGTTTTCCCTCATCTCCTGCGGCGTGCTGACCTGTACGATCTCACCACGGTCCATGACCACGATCCGGTCCGCCAGATCCAGCGCCTCTTTCATATCATGTGTCACAAATATCACCGTCGTCCGCTGTTCGCCGTGAATCTTTTTCATCAGCTTCTGCATCTTCTCCTGCAGTTCGGGATGCAGATTTGCGAAAGGTTCATCCATCAGCAGAAGCCGCGGATTTTTGATCAGTGCGCGGGCGATCGCCACTCTTTGATGCTGTCCTTCGGAAAGCTGTCTGGGTTTTCTCGAAAGCAGCCAGTCCATTTCCAGCAGTTCTGCCGTCTTTCGTACTCTCCGGTCTGTTTCCTCATAAGGTGTATGCATCATACGCAGCGGAAACGCAATATTTTCATAGACCGTCATGGTCGGATACAGACTGTACTCCTGTGAAACGTACGCGACCTGACCTTCTCCCTTCGGAGCGTGTGAGACAGGCTTTCCATCCAGATACGCCTCCCCTGTCGTGTGTTCACATGCCCCCAGAATGCTCTTTAAGACGGTAGTCTTTCCACATCCGGAGGGCCCCACAAGTACCAGAAATTCTCCTTCGTCTACTGTGAACGACACCTCATCCAACGCAACAACGTAATCCTTTTTCTGCTTGTAATAGGCGGAAAAATTTTTAAACTCTATCACATGCGCCATCATACACTCCCTAAGCGAATCTTGTTTTACTTCTTCTGATTTCTATTTTAAATCCTTTTTCCCCATCTCTTTAGAATGATTTTCATGAAAAATAGCACAAATCCCGATTATACGATCTGATTGCCGCCATCTGTTCTTCCGTCTTTTCTGCCATGTATTTATTGATACGCAAATAGCCGGATCTTCAATAGTGTCGGTTCGTGGTACAGGGTTGTGACCACCTCGTCTCCGTTCAGTCTGCGGCTGGTGATCCAGGTTCCGTTTTCAAAATATCCGTCTTCCATCACAAGTACATCCACATTCGGCCGTTCCGGATCGGTAGAGAACCATCCCAGCGCCGCCGCATGAATCAGGACGTAGAATGTATCTTCCGATTCTTTTACGATCATGCAGACGCCGTCCTTCCTTGCGATCATCGGCGTGTCCAGCGCCGCCTGAAAGCCGAATGTTCCGAAGATCATCTTGTCTTCTTCTTTCCGTTCACTGGATACCGCCTGCAGATCCCCGGTTCCGTATCTGGAAGCCAGCAGGGGCATCATTTCATTCAAAGTATAGGTATACCAGCCGTACTCTTCCACATTCTGGGGCGTCTTCAGCGCCGGATCTTCTACGTCCACACCGAACAGATAGGATTGTGTCGCCAAAAACGGCTCGCCCATCTCTTCAAACCCAAACGGAGAATAGCACATGCTGTGGTAATGTCCGACGCAGTATACTTCCCGCGGTCCGGCATAGCTGTGGGTCGCGCATTCCGGTATAAAAAGCGGGGTATTGCGGCGTGTATATTCATCGCAGATTTCCAAAAAATTCTGTACGTAAATATCCGGTGCGATGACGTCAATCTCGGGCGCACGGTACTTCCACACTTCCATCATCCGTGAGACCGGACCGCCGCTCGGATATTTCCCGGGCACATCGCCTTTGTCCAGCCAGCAGTTCGCCGACATCGGGAGCGGATACTGCGCTTTTCCTGCTGCCGCCACGGCGTTCACATATCCGGCGATATGATAGGCGCTGAATATCTCCTCTGCACAGTCTCCGAACACCTCCATCCAGTCTCCGGCGGCTTTTCCTCCTTCTACCGCGCTCCGCACGTCCGGCACCATCGTGTCCGTATGCTGCTTCATATAATCTGCAAACTCCTGCGGCACATCGGATGCAAAAAGCGCATCCGCCTCGTCTGAGTGCTCTCTCGCATATGCCATCACACCGGTTTCATTTTCCACCTGAACCATAATAACCGTCTGATTTGCCGCATCCACCTTTTTGATATGCTTCATCAGCATGGCAAACGCTCTGGCGTCCGCCTGTTTCGTCTCTTCGCATAAGTAAGAGAGAGTCGTATACGGCATTCCATAAAAATCCTGCCGCCGGATAAAGTTCTTACCTTTTTCCATCTGTGCCCGCCGGAAACGGACCAGATCCTTCTTGACCCACTCCGGCGCATAGTAGCACTGTGCGTTCTTCCAGGCGCCGAACCAGAGAAATTCCAGCTTTTTCCCGCGTCTTCTCGCCTGTTTGATCAGCTCATCGACCAGTGAAAAATCAAATCTTCCCTCTTCCGGCTCTACCAGCTCCCATGTCACCGGAAGAAGCAGGCTGTTGAGTCCCAGCGCATCCGCCTTGTCATACACGCTTTCCATGTATGCAGCGGATGAAGAGTTGGAATTATGCACCTCGCCTGCCAGCATGATAAAAGGCTTTCCGCCTACCACCAGCATTTTCTTCCCGTTCTGTACTTCCAGATGTACACCTTTCATTCTTCCCTTCCCCTTTCACTCCTGTATCGTCTTTGATAAACTTTCAATGAAGTTTCCTATACAATAAAAAACAGTATCTCTTATAATGTCCTTCGTTCATACGGGTATTCCCGTTTTTACCAAGTTCATTATAAAAGATACTGTTTTTTCTCCCTAGAATAATTTTTCAGAAAACTAGCACAATATTAATAATTCACAGTCAATTATTCAATCTCATCATGTTCCGATACTGCTTTGCAGTCTGATTCTG
Source organism: uncultured Lachnospiraceae bacterium (assembly GCA_958402795.1). Lineage (GTDB taxonomy): Bacteria > Bacillota > Clostridia > Lachnospirales > Lachnospiraceae > Schaedlerella. The sequence goes on from CATXUX010000040.1 coordinate 15,426, forward strand.
GTACTTCTTAAAGAGACGCGCGTAATAATTCTCATCATAGATTCCGACACGCTCCGCCACTTCCTGAATCGGCAGCTCTGTTGTATTCAGCAATACCAGCGAATCATGGATCCGCTTTTCGTTGATATACTCCGTCAGTGTCTTTCCGGTCTCTTTCTTGAACTGTGCCGACAGATAACCGGAACTGACGTTGATCTGCTCTGCGATCAATTTCAGCGACAGCGGTTCCCTGATATGAAAATCAATGTAGTTCAATGCATCCCGTACCATCTGTGAGTAACCGTGCTGGGAATGATTTCTGACCAGCAGGCAGTACTTGCGCATCATCTTGTGGCTCAGTTCCGGAAAATCCGATACATGAGTACAGTTTTCGATCTGCTTTGCAAAGTTCTCGGAGAGCTGGTCGATATACACCGGATGTACATCTGCCTGCTCGACCGCTTTGCGCATCAGTGTGTTCAGGATCACCATCATATTCTTCGTATTGCGAAGGGTATCCTCCGTCCTCGGCCGCAGACGGTAATGCTGAAACTCCTTGCTCACTTCGATGACCTTTTCCACATCCCCGGTCCGGATCGCGTTCATCATCCGCTCCTCGCAGCGGTAACGCTCCTCGATTGCGGCGGCAGACAATCCCATTTCTTCATTGCTGTCGTTCTTTTCATGCAGACCGCCCATCTGGCTGCGGCTTTCCACACGGTTAATCCGAATTCCTTCTCTGTCATGGAACATATACCCCATCTGCGTCAGCACGATCCCCTCCAGTGGTCCGGAATCCCTGATCAGCGGGATACTGTAGTAATAATCTTTGAGTTCATCGAACAGATACATGGAAAGTTGATTTTGCTCAATCACTTTGTCCACGATCTGCTCCGGATCCTGCATAATATACGGACCAATGTGTAAAAATTCCTTTTCCTGCTCCTTACAATACTCCTTCGGAAGAAGAAAATTCATATAATACTCTTCAAAATTATCCTTTATGATGCAGAGCGTCTTTTCTTCATACCATTCCTCCATGATCCGAAGTCCTTCCTGAATGTCAAGAGGATATTCCAAAAACTTCCGGAGTCCCTGATCAAACTCAGCATACATGGATTCATAATCTCCATCACTTCTGGCATGTATAGCCTTTACGCCAAACGCCTTTACCAGTTCTTCTAATTGTATAACCGGATTAATCTCCATGATCTTCTCCCATTCTTCCTTTTGTTTCTTTGAAAGTCCTATTTTATTTTACTATAATCCTCCACTTTATGCAAAGACTTCTTTTCTACCGGTAACAGACAGAAAATCTGTGCTATTTTTCCCGAAAATTCTTCTAAAAACTCCCTGCATTTTCCTGCATAATAAGAGTATACCAAATTACAAGGAGATTGAATATATGGGAACTATTATGACGATTACCGGCGAGATTGATTCCGGTGAGCTGGGTCTGACTTCCATGCATGAGCATCTCATGTGTGACGCCAGTGTCTCCCTCGGTCCCGTGCTGAAGATGTACGCTTCCCGGATTCCGGCGGATTCTCTTGCTCTTACTATGCCGAATCTTGCGAATCTGCGCGGCGGTATCTCTGCATTTTCAGCAGACTGCTGTACCTTAAATGCTCTGGACTATACCGTAGATGAGCTTACTTATTTTAAACAGATGGGCGGAAACGCGATCGTAGACGCGTCTCCCCTCGGAATGCCGCACAATCTGACCGCGCTGAAGGAAGTCTCGGAACGCACAGGCGTCCGGATCGTTGCCTGCACCGGATTATATATCCGCGACGCACAGCCGGACGAATACCAGGGCATGACAGAGGACGATCTGGCAGTCCTGTTCCGCAAAGGAATCGAGCACGAGATCGACGAAAGCGGCGTCAAGGCCGGATTCCTCAAGTGCGCAGTCAATACACTGGAAGAAGACGGACAGATTGCTCCCTGTGAGCTCAAAGCCGTCCGCGCATGTGCGAAAACGGCAGCCGAAACGGGACGCTCCATCCACATACACAACGCCTACCCGCTGACGCCGGAACAGATTCTGTCTGTTGCAGACATGGTACTGGAACTCGGGGTAAAGCCGGAGAAGCTTCTGATGCTCCATATGGGTTCTTTCGTCCGGACTCCCCGCACGAACCAGACCTATGTGAATGACTTTGCTTCGGTCAAAACGGTCAACATTGACATGCAGCTCCGGTTGCTGGACAAGGGAATCAATATCGGGTTCGACAGCTATGGAACGCTCACCCCTACCCTTCCGGACAACAACGATATGAACAAAGCGCTGGTGGAGCTTCTCCGCCGCGGCTATGCAGACCAGATCGTTCTCGGACATGACATTACGGATAAGTCCCGGGGCGTATCGTATGGTTATACAGGATACACGGATTTCATCCGCAACGTACTGCCGGTTTTAAAGGAATGCGGTCTGGAAGCAGAAGCACATAAGCTGGTATATGAGAATCCGGCGCGGATTCTGGAATATTAGTGCATAGAGCAGCTCTTTTGTGACAATGCCGCCAATCATATTTTGCATAAACCTCCTTTCAGGAAACAGACGGACTTTCAGTCCGTCTGTTTCCGTTTATCTGCTTCCGGTATAAATTGTCTCTTCATGCGGCTTACTAATCACGAGAACAAAGTTTTCCATATATTAAAAAAGAAGTCCATATCAATATGGACTTCTTTCAGTAGCGGAAACTGGATTTGAACCAGCGACACCACGGGTATGAACCGTGTGCTCTAGCCAACTGAGCTATTCCGCCATATTCATTTGGTATGGGGCCTATAGGGCTCGAACCTATGACCCTCTGCTTGTAAGGCAGATGCTCTCCCAGCTGAGCTAAGACCCCATACTTGATTCAAGCAAGCTGCTGTCTCGCAACCTGCTTGATTATTATACTATCCGACTTGTCCAAATGTCAACAAAAAAATCACATTTTTCTAAAGTTGTGCAATTCTCATGAATTATAGCAATTTTTTCTACAATTCATTCATCTTGAACAAGTTCTCGTTTTCCGGGGTTTACCGGAAATACTTCACGCCGGATTCGAAGATCTTCATGTCCTGCTCACCATAAATATTGATTGCGACGGAATCTCCGCGCCGTTCGGAATGTGCCATCTTTCCGAGTACACGTCCGTCCGGACTCGTGATTCCTTCGATCGCACGGTACGAGCCATTGATATTCCACTCCTCGTTCATGCTGATATTTCCCTCCGGATCACAATACTGCGTTGCCACCTGGCCATTCGCAAAAAGTTTCTCCAGCCAGTCTTCGTTCGCTACAAAACGTCCTTCCCCATGGGACGCCGGATTTGTATAGACGCCGCCGATCTGCGCTTCGGCGAGCCATGGAGATTTGTTCGTCACAACCTTCGTATACACCATCTTCGAGATATGCCGTCCGATCGTGTTGTACGTCAATGTCGGCGAATCCTCTGTCTGCCCGACGATCTTTCCATACGGAACCAGACCGAGCTTGATCAGCGCCTGGAATCCGTTGCAGATTCCGAGTGCAAGACCATCCCGTTCATTCAGCAGCTTTTCCACAGCCTCTTTGATCCTGGCATTCTGGAATGCCGTGGCAAAGAACTTTGCAGATCCATCCGGCTCATCTCCCGCGCTGAAACCGCCGGGGAACATGATGATCTGTGCCTGTCCGATCGTCTTTTCAAACTCCTCAACAGACTCCCGGATCCCTGCCGCGTCCAGATTGCGGAACACGCGGGAGACAACCTTTGCTCCTGCACGCTCAAACGCCTTCTGGCTGTCATACTCGCAGTTTGTTCCCGGAAATACCGGAATAAATACCGTCGGCTGACCGATCTTATGGCTGCAGATATGGATCTGATCTGCCCGGTACAGCTTCTCTTCTATTTTTTCATCACTGTCCGCCGAAGATTTTGTCGCGAAGACACTCTCCAGTGTTCCTGTCCATGCCTGCTGTGCTTCTTCCAGCGTAAGTTCCGCATTTCCATAGGTAAAACGCGCGTCATCTGTCACTTCACCGATCACCGTGTACGTAATCCGCAGTTCACCGACTTTTTCCGCCGGAACTTCCGCGATCAGATCTCCAAATGCCGGCGCGAACGCATCTCTCGGATCCAGATTATGCTCCAGTTTTACCCCCATGCCGTTTCCAAACGCCATCTTGCTCACGGCAGCGATAATTCCGTGCCGGTCCAGTGCATAAGCAGATATGATCTTTCCGTCACGAATATCTTCGGTAAATTTTCCATACTGGTCCATCGCCTGCGCATAAACCGGAAGATCGTATGCATCCCGCTCCACACGCAGCCATACCAGCTTATTTCCGGCTTTTTTCAGTTCCGGCGTGATGATATCCCGGTCTGTCGCCATATCCACTGCAAAGGATACCAGCGTCGGCGGAACATCAATATCCTCAAAGGTTCCGGACATACTGTCTTTTCCGCCGATAGACGGCAGGCCCAGACCAAGCTGCGCACTGTAAGCGCCGAGCAGCGCCGCAAACGGCTGGCTCCAGCGCTTCGGATCTTCCGTCATACGGCGGAAATACTCCTGGAATGTAAACCGGATCTTGTGGAAATCACCGCCGTTCGCCACGATCTTAGAAACAGACTCCAGCACAGCATAAACTGCGCCATGGTATGGACTCCAGTCAGACAGATACGGATCAAACCCGTAACTCATCATCGAAACCGCGTCGGTTTTTCCATGCTGTACCGGAACTTTCGCCACCATTGCCTGTGTCTCTGTCATCTGGTACTTACCGCCATGCGGCATGAATACCGAGCCTGCTCCGATCGAGCCGTCGAACATCTCCACAAGTCCTTTCTGCGAGCACACATTCAGATCCTTCAATGTATCCAGCCATTTTTCCTTTACATCGGATACTTCTTCTCTCTGGAAAAGGGAATCTTTCATGGACGGGATTTCTACCTCCACATCCGCTTCCTGATGCGCTCCGTTCGTATTCAGAAAAGCGCGGGACAGATTCACGATCTCTTTGCCTCTCCATATAAGAACCAGACGCGGGGATTCTGTCACAACCGCGACCTCCGTCGCCTCCAGGTTCTCCTCTGCCGCGTATGCCAGAAACTGCTCCACATCCTCCGGCGCCACGACAACCGCCATACGCTCCTGCGATTCGGAGATCGCGATCTCCGTACCGTCCAGTCCCGCATATTTCTTCGGAACCTTATCCAGATCCACTTTCAGTCCGTCTGCCAGTTCGCCGATCGCCACAGACACTCCGCCCGCTCCGAAGTCATTGCACTTCTTGATCAGCCTGCTTACTTCCTCCCGGCGGAACAGACGCTGGATCTTACGCTCTGTCGGCGGATTTCCCTTCTGTACTTCCGCGCCGCAGGTCGTGATAGATTCCTCGGTGTGCACCTTTGACGATCCGGTTGCTCCGCCGCAGCCGTCACGTCCGGTACGTCCGCCAAGCAGAATGATGATATCGCCCGGATCCGAAGTCTCACGGATCACCGCACGGCGCGGCGCAGCGCCCATCACCGCACCGATCTCCATACGCTTTGCCACATAATTCGGATGATAGATTTCCTTTACCGTGCCGGTTGCCAGTCCGATCTGGTTGCCGTAGGAGCTGTATCCGTCCGCCGCACCACGTACAAGCTTCTTCTGCGGCAGCTTTCCCTTCAGTGTATCTTTCACAGATACCGTCGGATCCGCCGCACCGGTCACACGCATTGCCTGATATACGTAAGTCCGCCCGGACAGCGGATCGCGGATCGCACCGCCCAGACACGTTGCCGCACCGCCGAACGGTTCGATCTCTGTCGGGTGATTATGTGTCTCATTCTTAAAATTGATCAGCCATTCTTCTTCGACGCCGTCCACCTTGATCGGCACCACGATACTGCAGGCGTTGATCTCATCGGATTCCTCCTGATCCTGCAGCTTCCCTTCTTTCTTCAGCTTCCGCATTGCCATCAGCGCCAGATCCATCAGGCAGACAAACTTATCTTCTCTTCCGGCGAAAATCTCACTGTGATCCTTTAAATACTGTCGGTAGGTATCCTCGATTGGTTTCCGGCAGTCGCCCTCGTCAAACGTTACGTTCTTCAGTTCTGTAGAAAAGGTCGTATGACGGCAGTGGTCAGACCAGTATGTATCAAGCACCCGGATCTCTGTCACAGACGGATCCCGCTTCTCTTCTGACCGGAAATAATTCTGAATGTGCCCAAAATCCTTAAACGTCATCGCAAGTCCGAGTGAATCGTAAAGCACCTTCAGTTCATCCTCCGGCATATTCTGAAATCCTTCAAATATCTTGATGTCTTCAGGCTCCTCAAATACGGTCACCAGTGTATCCGGCTTTTCCATGCCCGTCTCGCGGGAATCCACCGGATTGATGCAGTGGCGGCGGATCGAAGCCATCTCTTCTTCTGTCGCTTCTCCCTCGATCACATATGTGGTTGCCGTTTGGATCACCGGATTTTCATCCTCATTGATGAACCGGATACACTGCTCCGCTGAATCCGCTCTCTGGTCGAACTGTCCCGGCAAAAACTCTACCGAAAATACATGATCGCTGTCATTCACCGGAAATGTCTCCTGATACAGCATGTCCACCGGCGGCTCTGCAAACACACCGCTGCACGCTTTTGCGAACGTTTCGTCAGACACATTCTCCACATCGTACCGAATCAGGACGCGCACGCCACTCACCGTCCGGATTCCCAGATAATGCCGGATCTCATGGCGCAGTTCCTTCGCCTGTACTGCAAATTCCGGTTTCTTCTCCACATAAACACGCTTTACATTGCTCATCGAAATTCTCCTTTGACACCTGAATCAATTGTTAGTTCCTGCACGCAGCCTGTCCCCGTAAAAAGACAGACGCGTTTCAAATCTCTTCTTATATCGTAACATACTTTTTGCGATAAGTGAAATAAATAAATCTACTATTCACTCATAAGTAACCTTGATAAGACATTGACCGGGAATCCGTCAGGCCTCTGCCGGATCCATTTTCGGACTGCGTGACGCAAAAAGACTGATGACCAAAAGCAGGACAAGTCCCGCCACGAAATATCCGCCGATCAGAAGTACCATATCATAGAAGAGTCCCTCCGGCAGCATGCGGATCATATAATCTGTCGCCGGATCAAACAGCCACAGATCGTTGTCGAAAAAGATCTCATGGAACAAGGTAAATACTGCGTTAAAGTCCCTTGCGACGGCAACTCCGAGCAGTAAAATCAGCGCAGAGAGAATCCCGAGTACGGCCTGATAACTGCGCGCCAGTATACGCCGCAGCTTCCTCGTAGTCTTATTCTTCCGTTCCATAAGAATCAGTCCCGCAATACATACAGCCAGCAGGATCAGCGCTCCGTTTCTGAGACGAAGGCCGCCGATGAATAATCCCTGAACCTCTCCCATGTGAAACCGGTCCTGCTCATTGAAGAAATCCTGTTCCTTCCCTTCCACAGTCGTCACCACACTCAGTTCTTCCCGGTCGCCGCGCAGATACGCCATCATCTCACGCGTCACATACATCGTGTCTTCCATTGTCATATCCAGCTCTGAGAGTACATCGTACTTCTCATATTCCTTCTGGTATACGTCAAAATCCCGGTACATCGCCAGTTCAAAACTCGTGATCAGAAGAATGATCACTGCACACACGGCAGCAATGCCTCCCAATATCCACTGTAATTTCTTCATTCCATCGTCCTTTCCGCCATGCGGCAATTATATTTAGAACATGTGTTCTGTATTCTATCACAAATCGAATACTCTGACAAGTGTATTCTTGCTTTTCTTTTTTCTTCGTCTTATAATAGTACCATCAATTTATTAGGAGAGCTAATGATGGATATCAATTACGAACTTTACAAAGTATTTTACCACGTTGCCGCCTCACTCAGTTTTTCCGAGGCTTCCAAACAGCTTTATATTTCACAGTCTGCGGTCAGCCAGTCCATTAAGACTCTGGAGCGTAAGCTGGGGCAGACCTTGTTTATCCGCAGTACCAAGCGGGTACAGCTCACCCCCGAGGGGGAACTCCTGCTGCGGCATGTAGAACCGGCAGTCAAACTGATCCACCGCGGGGAAGCACAGCTTCAGGATGCGGCGTCCACCGGCGGACAGATCCGGATCGGCGCCAGCGACACGATCTGCCGGTATTTTCTCGTCCCCTATCTGGAGCGTTTCCATAAGGACTTTCCAAACGTGCATCTGAAAGTGATCAACCAGACTTCCATCAAATGTGTGGAACTTCTTAAGAACGCCCAGGCAGACCTGATCGTCACCAACTACCCGAACCCGCATCTTGGCAGTGCTCCTGCGGTCCGGAAAATAAAAACATTCCGGGACGTTTTTATCGCAAACCATTCCTTTGACTTTTTAAAGCGAAAAAAACTGACTTTTCAGGAATTGTCCCGCTATCCGATCCTGATGCTGGACCGGCAGAGCACCACAAGTGAATTCCTGCATAACCAGTTTCAGCAGCATCAGTTAGATCTCGTTCCGGAAATCGAACTGACCAGCAACGATCTGCTGATCGACCTGGCCCGGATCGGACTGGGCATCGCATTTATTCCGGATTACTGCATTGCGGATAACATGGAGGAGCTGTTCATTGTGGATACTGTCGAAGAGCTTCCAAAACGGGATCTTGTAATCGCATACAACGAGCAAACACCGCTTCCTCATGCCGTCGCAGAATTTTTGAATTATTTCAAATGAGGCCTGCCACGGATACCGGCTGTATCTACTGCGGATGCGTAAGAAGGCATCCGCTTTTATGGAAACAGATCTATTTTCCGGCCTTTCGACGCCCGGATCAACTATAACGTACCACATGCCCCAAAATAGTACAAGATATTTCCTCAAAAAATGCACAACTACAAATCCGGCAATTCTCTATAATTTTTTACAAAAATTTAATTTATTGTAACTTTTCCTCTTACATTGTTAAAAAAAATCTGTTAAAATAAAGACAGATGTCGTAATCATGTCTATTTTTTCAGTCGGCGCAGCCGGAAAGGAGTGAGTACACTGTACAACGAAGGAGATTATATTTCATATGGAAACAACGGGGTCTGCAAAGTAGAAGGGATTATCTATAAAGATGTGCCGGGAAGCAGGGAAAAGCATCAATATTATATGCTCAAACCCGTCTACCGCCAGAACGGCACGATCTTCTGTCCCGTCGACGAAAGCAAGGGCGCTGTCCGCAGGAAGATCATGACAAAGGAAGAATGCCGTGATCTGTTGAATCATGCGCCTCAGGTAGAAGATATCCGGTCCAGCAGCCGGAAGGAATTTGACGAGAAATGTAAAGAGGCCATTTCCTCAGGACAGTGTACCGAATGGCTGAAAGTCGTAAAGACACTTACCCGCGAACAGGAAACCCGGCGCAGGGAAGGGAAACGGCTTGCCGCAACTCACGAACGGATCCTGCGGACCGCCGCGGAAAATCTCTGCGGAGAGCTTGCAGTTTCCATGGATCAGGACATTTCGCAGGTAGAGACCATGCTCCGCGGTCTGCTCAATTCCTGATCCGGCTCTGAGTCAAAAGAACAGGGCCATCTGTCCTGGTCTACGGACAGATGCAGCCATCACACGCCCTGAAACGGCGGCGTGCTATCCCTGCAGTTTTCTGCTGACCAACTGTGGATTTGCCGTATCCGCCGGTTCTTTCTTTTTATCAGGTATCAGTTTCATGACAATTTTAACAAGTACCTGGATCAGGGGGATCCAGATCAGCGTCATCACCACATTAAATGTAGTATGTGCATTTGCGATCTGCCTGGAGATGACTTCTATCTCAGGTCCTTTCGGAGAGATCATCTGTATGAACTCCGCAAACGGTCCGATAAACCAAATGAACAATAAGCACCCTGAAGCATTAAATATACAATGCGCAAGTGCTGTTCTTTTTGCATCCTTTGACTGCCCGATACTCGCAAGAAATGCAGTGATCGTTGTGCCGATGTTATCTCCGAGAAGGACGGGGATCGCACCGGTGAGTCCAATGACGCTGGTGACACCGTCCGGTCCTGGTGTTGACGCAATATTCTGTAGCACTGCAATGGTTGCACTGCTGCTCTGCACGATCATCGTCATCAGCGTTCCGACTGCCGCGCCGAGTATCGGGATATCTGCCACCTGTTCAATCATGCTGATAAAAATCTCACTGGATGCAAGCGGCTTCATAACGTCTCCCATCGTCTCAATTCCAAGGAACAAAAGGCCGAATGCAAAGATCGTCTTTCCGATGCTTTTCGCCTTTTCTGATTTGCATACAAAAGAAATGATAAAACCTGCGAAAATAATGATATACACATAATCACTCAGTTTGAAAGCAATCAACTGAGCGGTCATCGTTGTCCCGATATTTGCACCGATCACAACGGAAATTGCCTGCGGAAGCGTCATCAGTCCTGCGCTGACGAACCCGATCGCCATAACGGACGTGGCGCTGCTGCTCTGTAGTACCGCAGTCACAATAGCGCCTGCCAGCGCTCCCATGACAGGGTTCTTTGTAAGCACTGCCAAAATACGCTTCATCTTTTCTCCCGCAGCCTGCTGCAGACAGTCGCTCATCATATTCATTCCATACAAAAAAAGAGCAAGTCCGCCAAGTAACCCAAAAATAATCTGCAGATTCTCATTCATAGTGTCCTCCTTTACCCGACCGGGGCCTGATCTGCTGTTCTTGCCAAAGCATCTTTCACCTGTGGCGCATCACCTCAGGCGACATATCCATGTATGATACACTATACCAGTTTTACGGCTGTTTTTTTGTAAGATTTATGTTAAATGTATGTAAAATATGCATCCCCAGTGCCAAGGCCGTCTTGCCGGAGGCTTTTTATGATAGGGGAAAGTGTTCTGCACTTTCCCCTATCATAAAAAACTAATGATTTTGACGGAAAGTTGTATAAAGTGACAATTGACGAACCTGTATTTTTGTGAGAAAATAGAGAAAGCTGAGATGTTAATTTATTATCAAATGAGACATGAAGCGCGAGAAAATCATACATATTTGAAAGGAGTATTAACATGATTTATTCACAGGAAGTAGAAATGATGTGTCCGGTTGCACAGGGTGCGAACCACGGACCGGCTCCGATCCCGGAAGAAGCAAAATGGGTACAGGCGAAAGAGGTGAAGGATATCTCCGGTTTTACACACGGCATCGGCTGGTGTGCTCCTCAGCAGGGCGCATGTAAGCTGACTCTGAACGTAAAAGACGGTATCATCCAGGAAGCTCTGGTTGAAACGATCGGATGTTCCGGAATGACCCACTCTGCAGCCATGGCTTCTGAGATCCTCCCGGGAAAGACCATTCTGGAAGCATTGAACACAGACCTTGTATGTGATGCGATCAATACTGCAATGAGAGAACTGTTCCTGCAGATCGTATACGGAAGAACACAGAGTGCATTTTCCGAAGACGGACTTGCGATCGGCGCCGGACTGGAAGATCTCGGAAAGGGACTCCGCTCTCAGGTCGGAACCATGTATGGAACGCTTGCAAAGGGTCCTCGCTATCTGGAGATGGCAGAAGGATATGTAACCGCTATCGCTCTTGACGCAAACGATGAGATCATCGGATACAAGTTCGTAAGCCTTGGAAAATTCACAGATTTCATCAAGGCAGGCGACACTCCGAACGAAGCGTGGGAAAAAGCGCAGGGACAGTATGGACGTGTGGACGACGCAGTGAAGCTCATCGATCCGAGAAAAGAATAATCGGTGTCAATGTTGAAAATTAAATCAGGAGGACAGATAAATGGCTTTATTTGAATCATATGAGAGAAGAATTGATAAAATCAATGAAGTTTTAGGCAGCTATGGGATTGCTTCCATCGAAGAAGCAGAAAAGATCACAAAGGATGCCGGACTCGATGTTTATGCACAGGTAAAAGGTATCCAGCCGATCTGCTTTGAGAACGCATGCTGGGCATATACCGTAGGCGCGGCGATCGCGATCAAAAAAGGCTGCGAAACCGCAGCAGACGCGGCGGCGGCGATCGGCGAAGGTCTGCAGGCTTTCTGTATCCCGGGTTCTGTAGCTGACCAGCGCAAGGTTGGTCTCGGACACGGAAATCTCGGCAAGATGCTTCTGGAAGAAGATACAGACTGCTTCTGCTTCCTTGCAGGACACGAATCATTCGCGGCAGCGGAAGGCGCGATCGGTATCGCAGAAAAGGCAAACAAGGTTCGTAAGAAACCTCTCCGCGTTATCCTCAACGGTCTTGGAAAAGATGCCGCAAAGATCATCTCCAGAATCAATGGATTTACTTACGTACAGACTGAATACGACTACTATACAGGCGAGCTCAAGGAAGTGCAGAGAATCGCTTATTCTGACGGACTTCGCTCCAAAGTAAACTGCTACGGTGCGAACGATGTACGTGAAGGTGTTGCGATCATGTGGAAAGAGGGCGTTGACGTTTCCATCACCGGTAACTCTACCAACCCGACACGTTTCCAGCATCCGGTTGCAGGCACATATAAGAAAGAATGTGTAGAAAAGGGCAAGAAGTATTTCTCCGTTGCATCCGGCGGCGGTACAGGACGTACCCTTCACCCGGATAACATGGCAGCCGGCCCGGCTTCCTATGGTATGACAGACACTCTGGGACGTATGCATTCTGATGCACAGTTCGCAGGTTCTTCTTCCGTTCCGGCTCACGTAGAGATGATGGGACTCATCGGGGCAGGAAACAACCCGATGGTAGGTATGACTGTTGCAGTTGCAGTTTCTGTAGAAGAAGCGGCTAAAGCTGGCAAGTTCTGAAAATCTTTTAAAATAATCAAAGGCTATCGTTGATATACATTGTCAGCGATAGCCTTTTTTAGGCGGTTCATTTCTGATCGCGCTGCTTGCCTACATAGATAGGAACAGTTTCTTAATTTGTTCGGAGGAGCATTTCTATCGCCAGTCTGAGCACTTCTTCCACAGTATGTCTCCGGTTTTCCTCCCGGTTTCCATGAAAGCGGCATTCCCTTACTTCTGTTTTTCCCTGTAAGCTGCACCCGATGTAAACCAGTCCGACCGGTTTTTCCGGTGTACCGCCTCCGGGACCGGCGATTCCGGTAGAACTCAGTCCCATGTCGGCTCCGGCCGCTTTCGCCGCACCCTCCGCCATTTCCCGGGCAGTCTGGGCGCTTACCGCCCCGAATTGTTCCAGTGTTTCTTCCCGCACACCAAGCAGGCGGTGTTTTGCCTCATTTGAATACGTCACATATGCCTCGTTTAACACTTCCGACGCTCCGGCAACATTCACGATCGTCCCCGAGATCAGTCCGCCCGTACAGGATTCTGCCGTCGTAACGGTCAGATTTCGTTCTGCCAGGAGAGAGACGAGCTGCTCTTCCTGAGAAAGTGCTTTTTCTGTTTCCCTATTCGGCAAAGTCTCTTTGCTTCTGTCCGCCATCTTACATGCCTCCCTGCGTAAGAACCTGTTTGTTCTTGGCTATGTAATCCACCAGTGAAACAACCGTCAATACCAGCGAGATCCACATTAAAATCTGCTCGATCACAGAAAAAATACCGCCCAGATCCAGAATCATAACAATGATCATTGTCATCTGGAATACGGTTTTGAATTTGCCCCAGTAGCTTGCCGCGATCACGATTCCGTTATCCGATGCGATCAGGCGGAATCCGCTGATGATAAATTCTCTTGCAATGATAATGATCACGAACCACGCCGCCAGTTTTCCTGTCTCGATCATGCAGATCATCGCCGAGCAGACAAGCAGTTTATCTGCCAGCGGATCCATAAATTTTCCAAAATTGGTCACAAGGTTATTCTTTCTTGCAATCTTTCCATCCAGAAGGTCCGTCAGGCTCGCCACGCAAAAGATTGCCAGTGCGATCCACTTGTTCGCTGCGCCTCCGACGTCTGTCAGCATAAAAAATACAAAAAACGGTACCATGATCACCCGCAGCACAGTTAGTTTATTCGGTAAGTTCATCAGATAGTCCTCCTATTAAATCATACTCTTGGGCTCCGGTTACTGTTACTTTTGCAAAGTCACCGGACAACAGCTCTTCTCCTGTCTCTATAAAAATCAACCCGTCTACATCCGGGGCGTCGCGGTATGTGCGTCCGACGTAAACCGGCTCGTCCGCAACCTTTCCTTCGATCATCACCAGGACTTCCCGCCCGATCATACGCTCTGCATTGTCGAACGCGATCTCCTGCTGCAGCTCCATCAGCTCTGCCTGGCGCTCCTCCTTTACTTCTTCCGGTATCTGATCCGGCATCTCCGCCGCCGGAGTATCCTCCTCCTGCGAATACGTGAATACACCAAGCCGGTCAAATTCCATCTCATCGATAAATTCCAGCAGTTCCTCGTGCTGTTCTTTCGTCTCTCCCGGGAATCCCGTAATCAGGGTGGTACGCAGACAGATGTCCGGAATCTCCCTGCGGAGTTTTCCGATCATCTCTGTCAGCTCCTGCTTCGAAGTGCGCCTGCCCATCCGCTTCAGTATCGCGTCGCTGGCATGCTGGATCGGGATATCCAGATAGTGACAGATCTTCGGCTCTTCCCGGATCACCCGGATCAGTTCATCGGTGATCTCTTCCGGATAGCAGTACAGTATCCGGATCCATCTGAGTCCGCTTATCCTGCAGAGCTTCCCAAGCAGTTCGGGCAGACGTTTCTCTCCGTAGAGATCCTTTCCGTAGACCGTCGTCTCCTGTGCGACAAGTATCAGCTCCTTCACGCCCTGCTCCGCCAGTGTCTCTGCCTCCGCCACAAGACGCTCCATCGGGACACTGCGGTATCTTCCCCGTACCTTTGGGATAATGCAGTAAGTACAGTTTTTATCACATCCTTCTGCAATCTTCAGATACGCATAGTGTCCTCCCGTTGTCACCTGTCGTTTGGTATCCACAAGCGGCAGTGCCTGAAGATCCTCCATCCGTACAATATGCTGACCGCCCAGCACAGCATCTACGGCATTCAGAACCTTGTCGTACGCGGTTGTTCCCAGCACAGCGTCCACCTCCGGAACTTCATCCAGAATTTCCTGCTTATACCGCTGTGCAAGGCACCCTGTCACGATCAATGCTTTTAGAATACCATTTGACTTGTACTGCGCCATCTCCAGGATAGTATCCACACTCTCCTGCTTTGCATCATGGACGAAACAGCATGTATTGATGATGATCACATCTGCCTGAGTCTCATCATCCGTCATCTCATATCCCCGACCGGCAAGTAATCCAAGCATCACTTCCGTGTCTACCAGATTCTTGTCGCAGCCAAGAGAAATAAACAATAATTTCATAGATCACACTCCT
>CATXUX010000041.1 GCA_958402795.1 uncultured Lachnospiraceae bacterium
AAAATCGCTATGCCACAGCCTTGGCAGGCCATCGCGCAGCGATTTTGTTCAATTCGAGTTTATCTGAAAAACACGTTCCGTTACGATCTGTTTGGTCTATGGCAGTTTCGCTGTATTGTCCAAATAACAATTACATATAGGTGAGAAAAAATTTTACTGGCGGTATTTTTATGATGAGGAGGAATTGAATGGAGAAACACACATTTGAACAATTGCAGCAATCCAAAATTGACTGGGATCATGTTCATGGACCGGTTGCAATCCGTCTTACCAACGATTATTTATTTCGGGCACTGCTGCAGCGCAACAATCATGTGCTCAAAGCACTGACGTGTTCGCTGCTTCATCTGGAGATGTCGGAAGTTAGTTCCGTGGTAATCACAAATCCGATCGAGTTGGGGAAGACGATCGAAGATAAAGAATTTATACTGGATGTCCGGGTTGTGATGAACCAAAATACAGTAATTAATCTGGAAATGCAGGTTGCGGATGAGGGAAACTGGACGGAACGATCCTTGATTTATCTCTGCCGTTCATTTGACAATTTGAATCGCGGGGAAGAATACGAGAATACGAAAACTGCAATTCACATTGGAATTCTGGATTTCACGCTATTTAAAGAATCTCCGGAGTTTTATGCAACATATTGGATGACGAACGAGAAAACGCACCGAATATATAGTGACAAAATCCGCCTGTCTGTGTTAGACTTGACTCAGATAGAACTGGCAACAGAAGAAGACAAACGGTATAAGATCGACTACTGGGCAAGGTTGTTCAGGTCAACGACATGGGAGGAAATCAAAATGCTTGCAAAATCGGATGAATATTTACAGGAGGCGGCAGCCTGCGTCTATGAACTGACACAAGATGAAGAAATCCGGCAACGGTGTGAAGCAAGAGAAGATTATTATCGACGCACAGCAGGAAAGGAACGGAAACTAAAAGAGGCGCAGGAGGAAGTAAAACGCGAGAAAAAACGGGCAGACGAGGCAATAGAAAGAGCAGAAAGGGAAGCGGAAGAGAAACGGCAGTTGTCGGAAGAGGTTCAGAGACTGCAGGATATACTTCGGGAAAATGGTATTCCTGTAGAGAACAATGAAAAAGGGAATCCTTAAAGGGGCATGACTTCCCCCTCTTTGCGGAACTGTTTTGGTGTCATACCATATTTTTCTTTGAATTTTTTATGGAAGAAGCTGCTGTTTTCGTATCCGACGGCATGAAAAATGTTCTCGGTTGACAGGGGGGTATTCTTCAGAAGATATGCCGCCTGCTGTAGTTTTCTCTCCATGAGGAGTTCTTTGAAATTCATGCCGGTATGTTTTTTGAGCAGTCTGCTGACCATATAAGGTTTTAAATGGACGCTGTCGCAGAAGTCTTCCAGTGTGCCGGATTTATAATTGGTTTCAATGTATTTCAGCGCAGAGAATGCCAGATGCTGCTCATACTGATCTTCATTTTTGGCGTTGATGGTATCTGCGAAGTTGAGAAGATTCAGAAAGAGAAGTCCCATAGAGACTTTATTCACAGTATTGGAAGCCGGGGTTTTCCGAAGGATCGTCCAGATCATGTTCTCAATCAAATTTTGTACGGGCAGGGCATTTTCCATCTGGAAGTGCAGATAGCTGGACAGTCCGTTGTCGGAGGAAAGGGACGATACCATGAAATTATACAATACATTGTCCGTCCCGATCATCTGCATGGCCTGATCGAAAAATTCGGGCAGAATGATAAAATTCACGGCAATGTCATTGACGGATGCGGGAAGCACTTCTTGTGTTACATTTTGATTCAGCAAAAGAAGATCCCCTTCTGTGAGGATCACTTTCTGTGTATCGTTGATGATATGTGTCGTTGTGCCGGAGCACATATAAACCATTTCTACATAATTATGCCGGTGCCGGGGGAAATGAATAAACCGGGTATTCGGGCGTATTTCGATGAGCTTGCCTTTTTCCAGGAGTTTCCGGCTGTCAATGATAAAATCTTTTGAAGAGGTATAGATTTCTTTGTTGACAGTGGTTGTTCCGGATAAAATTTCCTGCTCTTCCGGTGTGATCGCTCTTAATAATTCCAAAATCTGTGTATTCATGTGGAAGCTCCCTGTGTAAAATGATCATTTGCTGCGGTTTAATGCTACATATCGATTGATGTAATCTTCTATTTCCTGCATTTGCTCTTTTGTCTTCGGATTTGAGTAGGGAATCCGGCGGACGATTCGTGATACGTAATTATGTTCCGCGACAATATCCAGACTCTCCCGAAAATTCAGATCAAAAAAATATGCGACATAGGACACCCAGTAATCCATTGCTGTCACACGGTCTGCGGACAGAATGCATTGATTTCGGAACACGGTTTCGTAAATGTCCGGGGAAATGTCCTGTGCTCCGATTTCTTCTGCGGAAGCTCCGAGCAGCGTGTAGGTATCGTCTTCCAGCTTTACTCTGCAGTTATCTAATTTATCCGCGTCACGGATGAGCTTTGCGTGCAACAGGGTACGTTGGTCGGTGATCCCTTCCAGACGGTAGTCGCTGTGTTTTGCAATTGCGGTACGAATGATAGTATCCCATGTGTCCTCTTCGATAAATTGCCGGATCATGCCCTCCTCAAACAGAACATGAACGCCGTATGCGGCATAGTCCATGGTATTCGGTTCAAAGCTGTGGAATCTTTTTAACTGTTCGAACCGTCCGATATCGTGAAGGAGCGCGATCATCTGTGCGAGCTGCTTATCTTCTTCGGGAAGATGCATACGACCGGCAATGGCCTCAGCCTGCCGGACAACGCCGTATGTATGGACAATTTTCAGACGGACTTTGTCATCGGTATGGTCGTAGCCGGTGAGATAAGTTTGAAAAGTTTGTTTTGCGGCAGTAAAGTTCATAGGCCCCCTCCTGTTTATCAATTGTCTCTTGATTCATGATATCATATTTGTATGTTCAGCGTAAATAGAAACTTTGCCTTGAACCAAAAAAGTGCAAATAAAGTCCTGTTTTTTATGTGCTTCCGACCTAAAATGTTTCCGGAAAAAGGAGTATTCTTGTTACAACAAAAACAGTAAGGCAGAAAGAATCAATCAGGTAGGGAGGCAGTATGAGAACTTTTTTAGCAGTGGACATTGGCGCGTCCAGCGGGCGTCATATCCTGGGCAGTATGAAGGACGGGAAAATCCAGATGGAGGAAATTTACCGTTTTGAAAATGGCATGACAAACCAGGACGGAAAATTATGCTGGGATGTAAAGCGGCTGTTTACGGAAATCGTGGCAGGGATGAAAAAATGCAAAGAACTGGGGAAAATTCCGGAATGCATGGGGATTGATACCTGGGCGGTGGACTTTGCGCTGCTTGACAGAGACGGGAAACTTCTGGGACCGGTGGTCGGTTACCGGGACGCCAGGACAAAAGGCATGGATGAAAAGGTATATGCGTCAATAAGCGAAGAAGAGCTTTACGGACGCACGGGGATTCAGAAGCAGTCCTTTAACACGATCTATCAGCTTATGGCGGTGAGGGAACAAACGCCGGAACTCCTGGAAAAGGCAGAAACATTTTTGATGGTTCCGGACTATTTTCACTATCTGCTGACGGGCGTCATGGCAGTAGAGTATACAAATGCCACGACAACACAGCTTGTGAATGCGGATACGAAGGACTGGGACCGGGAGCTGATGGAACGGCTTGGCTTTCCAACCAGAATCTTTCCGGAGATCAAGCAGCCGGGAACGGTGCTCGGAGAGCTGACGGAAACGATGCAGGAAACAGTCGGATTTAACTGCAAGGTGGTACTGCCCGCTACGCATGATACGGGGTCTGCGGTACTAGCGATGCCGTGCAGGGAAGACACCGGACTGTATATCAGCTCGGGAACATGGTCGCTGATGGGGACAGAGGTGATGGAACCGGTACGCAGCGCGCAGGCGAGGAAAGCGAACCTGACGAACGAGGGAGGTTATGAATTCCGGTATCGTCTTCTGAAAAATATTATGGGACTCTGGATGATACAGAGCGTTCGTCATGAAGAGAATGACAGGTATTCCTTTGCGGAGCTGTGTGATATGGCGGAAGCGTGCAGGGATTTTCCGTCAAGAGTTGACGTTAATGACGACTGCTTTCTGGCGCCGGCGAGTATGGAGAATGCGGTAAAAGATTATTGCCGGAATGCAGGACAGAAAGCACCGGAGACGGTTGGAGAGATGGCGTCTGTAATCTATCAGAGTCTGGCGGAATCCTATGCGGATACGATTTCAGAGATTGAAGCGGTTTCCGGAAAGCAGTTCCCATGTATTCACATCATCGGCGGAGGAGCAAACGCGGACTATTTGAATAAACTTACCGCAAAAGCGACGGGGAGAACGGTATATGCCGGGCCGACAGAGGCGACAGCGCTCGGGAACCTGATGGTGCAGATGATCGCAGCCGGTGTTTTTGAGGATTTGAAGGAAGCAAGAGCATGTGTTTCCCGTTCTTTTTCAATCCGGATTTTTCAGCCGCAGGAAGAGACGCAGATATAAGGAGCTTTGAAGAACTGTATATCAAACAAATAAAAAAGCAGATTGGGATTAAGAGACATAAATCAAATATGGAAGGAGAACAAAAATGACCACAAGAGAACGTTATGAAGAAGCGAAAAGCAGGTATCAGAAGGCAGGGGTAGATACGGACGCTGCATTGGAAACGCTGAAGAACATATCCGTTTCCCTGCATTGCTGGCAGGGGGATGATGTGATTGGATTTGACCAGAAGGGCGCGCTGAGCGGCGGAATCCAGACAACCGGAAATTATCCGGGAAAAGCACGGACGCCGCAGGAACTGATGGACGACATTGATAAGGTACTGACACTTACGCCGGGAAAGATGAAGCTGAACCTTCACGCAAGTTATGCGATTTTTGAAGAGGGAGAATTTGCGGACCGTGATGCAATCCGCCCGGAACACTTTAAAAAGTGGGTGGAATTTGCCAAAGAGAGAAATATGGGAATTGACTTTAATCCGACGATGTTCTCTCACCCGATGGTGAAGGACAACCTGACACTGTCAAGTCCTGATCAGAATGTAAGAGAATTCTGGATCCGCCATTGTCAGGCATGTATCCGGATCGCAGAGTATTTTGCAGAAGAGACCGGAGAACCGTGTGTGATGAACATCTGGATTCCGGACGGATATAAGGACATTCCGGCGGATCGGCTTGCGCCGCGCAGACGGTTCCGGGATTCGCTGGATCAGATTCTCGGCATTGGGTATGACAAAGAGAAAGTTCTGGTGTGCCTGGAATCGAAGGTGTTTGGAATCGGAATGGAATCCTATACGGTAGGCTCTTCGGAATTTACGATCAATTATGCGGCCTCCAGAGGTATCCTTCCGCTGATGGATAACGGACACTACCACCCGACGGAAGTCGTATCAGACAAGATTTCTGCGATGCTTTTGTTCTTTGACAAGATCGCACTTCATGTAACCAGACCTGTGAGATGGGATTCAGATCACGTGGTACTGTTTGATGATGAGACAAAAGAGATTGCAAAAGAAATCGTAAGAAACAATGCAGTTGACAGAGTGATGATCGGCCTGGACTATTTCGACGCAAGCATTAACCGGATCGCGGCATGGACGATGGGAGTGAGAAATTTCCGCAAGGCGCTTCTGTATGCGCTTCTTTCACCAAACGAAAAGCTGAAACAGCTTCAGGACGAGGGTCGGCTTACGGAAGTCATGATGATTCAGGAAGAGATGAAGACGTATCCGTTCGGAGATGTGTGGGACTATTTCTGCGAGGAAAACCATGTACCGGCAGGAGAAGAATGGTTCGCACAGGTGCAGGAGTATGAGAAAACGGTGCTGAGCAAGAGAGTGTAACAGGACTGCCGGAGATAGACAAAAAAGACGGCGAAAACAGATAAAAACAGACAAAGAATAGCATAGAAAAAGCATAGGAATTGGGGTAAAATAGAGAAATAAGAATCAGTGGAGAAAGGGAGACGAACATGAAAATAGTAGAAGCAGAATTTGTAAAAGGATTTATCCGGATGTGCAATGATGGCTGGGAGCAGGGATGGCACGAGAGAAACGGCGGAAACCTGTCCTATCGTATCAAACCGGAAGAAGTGGAAGAAATAAAGAGCGCACTGTGTATGGACGGAGAGTGGAAGGAGATCGGAACTTCGGTGCCGGATCTTGCCGGAGAATTTTTCCTCGTAACAGGAAGCGGAAAGTATTTCCGGAACGTCATTCTGAAACCGGAGGACAATATCTGTATCATTGAGGTAGACGAAAAAGGCGAAAATTACAGAATCTGCTGGGGACTGGAGAACGGCGGAAGACCGACCAGCGAGCTGCCGAGCCATCTGATGAACCATGAAGTGAAGAAGCGTGTCTCCGGAGGAACTTACCGGGTGATCTACCATGCACACCCGACGAATGTGATCGCTCTGACATTTGTACTTCCGCTGGAAGATGAGGTGTTTACAAGAGAACTCTGGGAGATGGCGACAGAATGCCCGGTTGTATTTCCGGACGGGATCGGTGTTGTAGACTGGATGGTACCGGGCGGACGGGAGATCGCGGTCGAGACCAGTAAACTGATGGAAGAATATGACGTGGCGGTCTGGGCGCATCACGGAATGTTCTGTGCAGGAGAAGACTTTGATCTGACTTTCGGACTGATGCATACGGTAGAAAAATCAGCAGAAATCCTGACAAAAGTTCTGGCGATGACGCCGACGAAACGACAGACGATCTCACCGCAGAATTTCCGGGATCTGGCGAAAGACTTTCATGTGGAGCTGCCGGAAAAATTCTTATATGAAAAATAAACCGGTACGCTCAAACCGTTTCCGAATAAAGTGGACATGGCTGCTTTCCGGAAGAGAATGCAATATCAAAGAAATTGCGGCGGTCGGCCATTGTGGCTGACCGCCGCAGCGTTTATATTTCCTGCGTATATTCTTCTTTGAAAAAGTGTATAAATGCTTTTGCGGACGTAAGATTGTGATTCAATGGTAGTTAAAAATAAAAACGGATAATCTGTTGATAAATCATATAATAAGTGGTATATTATTACTAAATATAAAATAAAAACGGAAAACTCGTTTATAAATTTGGAGGCGCTTATGAAACTTCTTCGTATCACAGCGGAGGGATTGCCGCTATTCAAGGGAAAATTGGATTTGAACTTTTATGCACAGCAAAGAATTGTAGAAGAACATAAGAAGCTCCTATGTTCTTTGTTTTCAAATGTTTATTTGAATTCTGCAAATGGATTTATCGGAATCAATGCATCGGGAAAAACATCTGTATTAAAGGTCATTCTGCTTGTTTTGGAAATGATAAATAATGAGCCTATCAATCATATAGAGACCAGAGATATTTTGGGCACTGCAGAAGAGGTTAAGCTAAATACTTATTTCTTTTCCGAAAAGACGAAAGAAATCTGTCAATTAGAAACAATTATTACATCTTGTAAGAGTAAAACAGATGGGATAATATACAGTATTGTTTCAGAGTCTTTGTGGACCAAGAATGCGGACGAGGTAACTACTCGTAAGGCTATGCTGGATTTTGAAGGAAGAGAACCGTCAATCATCAGAAGCAGTCAGGAGGAGTTTTTATCTGACGATGTAAGTATTATGATTGCCAGAAATAAGAAGACGAAGGAACATATATGCATTGTTAATCTCCTGAAGTTTACAAATGTGAATGTTCTTCCGTTTTCGGAGAATATACCGGCAGAGGTTATTACTTTCCTGGATCCGACGATTGAGAATTTACATTTTGATGAAAAAGACAAAAAACAGACAATTCATTTGAAATTTAAGGGTAAAGAGGAAATTATCCTTAATAATCCGGTAGAATTGAACAACTACCTTTCTTCGGGGACTATAAAAGGAATGATAACCTTTACTTTGACACAGGAGGTGTTACAGGAAGGGGGATATATTGTTGTAGATGAAATTGAGAACCATTTCAATAAAGAGATTGTTACAACGTTGATGCGTTTCTTTATGGATAGCAAGTTAAATAAAAATGGCGGAACACTTATATTTTCTACACATTATCCGGAGCTGCTTGATGAGTATGAGCGTAATGACAGCATATTTATCACCAGAAATCGTAATGGGATTACGGTAGAGAACCTGTCTAATATATTGAAAAGAAATGATATTAAGAAGAGTGATGCATATCAGAGTGGCTTTCTTGAAGGGACAACTCCAACATATGAGGCATATATGCAGCTTAAAAAAAGTATTGCTGCATCTCTGGCCTAGGAGGTGCCTATGGAATTAGCAAGATATAAGGCGTGTATCTGTGAGGGTTCAGCTGAAAATGCAATCATGGATATACTATTGGATCATGAGCTTTTAATCTTTTCCAGAGAGGAGATGATTGAGGAAGAAGTGATCCGTTGCAGAGATGGAAAGAAATTTGAAGAAAAGTACTTGAGAAAAGGATTTAAGGATAAGATTTCTGTAATAAGAATTCTTGACTCAAGGCGTGAAAAATTTAAGATTAGCAAGGCATATGCCGGTAAAGTGGATATTATAAATGTTATTACGGCTCCAGAAATAGAGATGTTAATCATTTTTAGCGAGGATAAGTACAAGAAATTCAAAAAATCCGGGAAGAAGCCAAGTGAATTTTGCAAAGAGGATCTGAAAATGGCAGAGGTAAAGTCATATGATTTTGTGAAGAAGTATTTCAGTGATCCGATGGTTCTTGTGGCGGCGATAAAAAAGTATCATGAAATGTCGAAAGTGCAAAAGGGTGAATACACACTGTTGGATTTACTACAATAGAGAGAGGAGAAAAAGCATGGCAACGATTAAAGAAATTGCCAGGGAAGCAGGCGTATCGATCGGGACTGTGGACCGGGTTCTGCATGACCGCGGGATGGTGAAGGAACAGACAAAAGAGCGTGTGCTGAAGGTCATGAAGGAACTGGATTACCATCCGAATCTCGCGGCAAAGGGACTCGCCGTTCGGAAGAAAAAGCTGAAGTTATGTTTTCTGATGCCAGAGATACAGGGGCACCCGTTTTTTAAGGACATTCGGATTGCGGCAGAAAAGAAAGCGGAGGAGCTGGAAGAGTACGGAGTTCAGGTTATCTTCCGTACTTTGCGTACATACTGGAACGATTTGGAATACCGGGAAGCGGAAGCAGAGGAGGAAGAGGATCGGAATTTGGAAGATCTGGGGGATATTGACGGACTTGCAATCCCGGGAAAAGAGACGCCGGAATCAAACTGGTATCTGGATATGGCAGAACAGCAGCATATCCCCGTGGTGTTCTATAATGTACTGATTCACAGAAGAGAGTGTCTTGCTTATGTTGGCTGTAATTATGTGGACGGAGGAAGACTTGCAGCGGGGTTGAGCGCGCTCGCAGGAGGGCAGACAGCGAAAGTTTATATTTATTCCGAAGATAAATCCGGCGTCATGAGCCATGACGACCGTCTGAAAGGATTCTGTGCGGAGATCGCGGAACGCTATCCCGGAATGGAGATTCTGGGAATCGGAAAGATCAGCAGGGATCAGATGGAAAATAACCGTTCGGCAAAGGAGATGGTACGGAGATTTCCGGAAGCGAATATTGTATACGTTGTCAACCCGGGAAATTATGGAATCTGTGAGGCTGTGGCAAGGGCGGATGAAAAAAGGCAGATCCACATTATCACGAATGATCTGGTGGAAGAACAGCGGGAGATGGTGCGCAGCGGGATTATTTCGGCGACGATCTGTCAGGAACCGGAGAAACAAGGGGCAATGCCGCTGGAACTGTTGTTCCAGTATCTTGCGTTCGGGAATGTCCCGGAGGAAAAGATGTGTTATACGAATCTGAGTATACATATTGTACAAAATATATGATATCTGTGTTAAGTGGAGCCGGGATGTGGGAATGCGTGACATGAAACAATCCGCAGACATTATAGTCAGAGAGAACCATAGACACCATACACACAGAATTTGGTAAAAGTGCATAAAAAAATTAAGAGAATTGGAAAAGGATTGACAAAAATGCCAGTCCTTTTTATAATGAAGTCACCGTTAACGTACACGGTAATAAACTGCAAAATTACCGTAAAATGAGAAGAAAGGAAGTAAGAACATGAGAGCAACAAAAGAGTATCGTCTTTCGATGACGGAAGAAGCACAGAAGATCGTCGATCAGTTGACCTTGGAGCAGAAAGTATGGTTAATGAGTGGAAACATTGATATTACGAAATTCTCCAGAGAAGAACTGGCACAGATGACGGCAGATATGGCAAGTGACGAGAATCATTATAATGTTGTTCCGTATGCGGCGGGCGGGATTGAAGAATATCATCTTCCGCCAATGTTATTTGCGGACGGACCGCGGGGAATCGTGTGCGGGAACTGGCAGACAACCTGCTTTCCGGTATCCATGGCAAGAGGTGCGACATTTTCGCCGGAGCTGGAAGAAAAAGTAGGACACTGCATCGGAAAAGAGGCAAGAGCATTCGGAGCAAATTTATTTGCAGGTGTCTGCATCAATATGCCTTACAATCCAGGATGGGGAAGGAGTCAGGAGACATACGGAGAGGAGACCTATCAGATCGGACAGATGGGCGCGGCGCTGGTACGCGGGGTTCAGGACGAGGACGTCATGGCATGCGTGAAACACTATGCGTTTAATGATATGGAAAATGCCCGTTTTAAATGCAGCGTGACATGTGACCAGAGAACTGAGCAGGAAGTTTATCTGCCGCATTTCAAAGACTGCGTGGATGCAGGGGCGGCGAGTATTATGAGTTCCTATAACCGTTACAATGGTGTACAGTGCGGACATCACAATTATCTGCTGCGTCAGGTGCTGAAGAAGGAGTGGGATTTTGACGGATTTGTAATGTCTGATTTCTGCTGGGGCGTAAGAGATACGGTGGAAGCCGCGAATGGCGGACAAGATATGGAAATGATGTGGACACAGTATTTCGGCGACCGGCTGATAAAGGCTGTGGAGGATGGTTTTGTGCCGGAAGAGCGGATCAATGAAGCGGCGCTCCGGATCGTACGGACGATTCTTGCTTTTGATAAGGACCACAAGGAATATGATATGTCTGTCGTAGGCTGTCCAGAACATATTGCCGTTGCGAAGGAAGTGGCAGAAAAAGGAATCACCCTGCTTAAGAATAGCGACGTCCTTCCGCTGAAGCGGGAAAAAACGAAAAAACTTGCGCTGATCGGAAAACTTGCTAATACAGCAGTGATCGGAGATCATGGGTCAAGCTGGGTGCGTCCGCCGTATGTTGTAACACCGGAAGAGGGACTGAAGAAAGCGAACGAAGCATGCGAAGTTGTGTACCATGACGGTGCAGATATCGAGAGTGCAAAAAAACTGGCGAAAGAAGCAGACGCAGTTGTTTTTGTAGTTGGTTACAATTATGACGACGAGGGGGAATTTATTTCCGAAAATGAAGCGGAAAACTATATTGGCTCGATGGGCGGCGACCGAAAGGAAAGCCTCGGACTGCATGAGGATGAAATCCGGCTGATCCAGGAAGTGGGTCCGGTCAATGAGAAATCAACGGTAGTGCTGATCGGCGGCAATATGATCATGATGACAGAGTGGTACGACTGTGTCAATGCGGTGATCATGGCTTATTATCCGGGGATGGAAGGCGGAACGGCGCTTGCGGAGATTATTTACGGAGATGTAAACCCGTCTGGAAAACTTCCTTACGTGGTGCCGTATTCGGAGGATGATCTTC
This sequence comes from uncultured Lachnospiraceae bacterium, assembly GCA_958402795.1. Taxonomy (GTDB): domain Bacteria; phylum Bacillota; class Clostridia; order Lachnospirales; family Lachnospiraceae; genus Schaedlerella. The sequence continues at coordinate 11,725 of CATXUX010000041.1, forward strand.
CGCATGTAGACTGGGAAGCGACCGATCAGTACTATGAATACTATCACGGATATACCCGTCTGGAGAAAAACGGAGTAAAGCCTTTGATTCCGTATGGATTCGGACTGAGTTACACGACGTTCGAAATTACGGAGCCGAAAGCATCTGTAGAAGGAGAGAACCTGAAAGTAACTGCAAAGGTCAAAAACACCGGTTCTATGGATGGAGACGAGGTAGTACAGCTCTATGTGGGATTCGAAAATTCTGCAGTCGACAGACCGGTTAAGCAGCTCCGGGGATTCCGGCGCGTCAGCGTAAAGGCAGGGGAAGAAAAGGAAGTAGAGATTCTCACTCCGCTGGAAAAGCTGAAATGGTATAATCCCGTGTACCGTGAGTGGCAGCTTGAAGCGATGGAATATCCGATTTATGTCGGCTCCAGCGCGGCAGATGAGGATTTGGTAAAGACAACGATTTCCCTTTGAAGCTGAGGAACAGGGGGGTTGGTTTTGGATACAATTTAACAACATGACGGTTGGCTTTGGTTATTTCGTACCGTTTTCCGGCGGGATATAATATATAAAAGCGTGTTCGTTAACGGTAAAAATAGCCAAAGCTCATGGCAACAGAGTCTTTTGCAGGAGACTTTGTAGAAAAGGAGCGGAAAATGTAAAATATTGCGATGAGATGAAAGAAGGAAATGCAAATGGAAGAGAAAAAATATTTGAAATGGTATAACAAAGTAGGGTATGGCTCCGGTGATCTTGCGGCAAATTGTATATACGGACTGCTGACGAGTTTTGTAATGATCTATCTGACCGATACGGTAGGGTTGAATTCCGGTATTATCGGAACCCTGATCATGTTTTCCAAGTTTGCGGATGGTGTGACGGATGTATTTTTCGGAAATTTGATTGATAAGACACACAGCAAAATGGGAAAAGCGCGTCCGTGGATGCTGTGGTCAGAGATTGGAAACTGTGTGCTGCTGGTTGCCGTGTTCGCGATTCCGGATAGTCTGGGAGAGACTGCACAGTACGCCTATTTCTTTATTGCGTATACGTTACTGAACGCAATTTTCTATACAGCAAATAATATCGCGTATGCATCCCTTACTTCTTTGATTACGAAGAACAGGGACGAACGTGTACAGATGGGATCCATCCGCTTTATGTTTTCACTGGCAACCAATATCATCGTTGCATCTGTCACGGTGAATCTGGTCGGCACGTTTGGCGGCGGAGCAACGGGCTGGAGAAATGTAGCGCTTCTCTATGCGGCAATTGCACTGGTCGTGAATACGATTTCTGTATTCTCTGTAAAAGAACTCTCGGAGGAAGAACTGTCTGAAGGGATTGAGGTAGATAAAAATGCGGAGAAAGAAAAAATATCCTTTGGGGAATCTTTGAAACTGCTTGTTTCCAACAAATATTTCCTGATGATTGCTGCGTTTTATATTTTGATGTATATACAGACAGGTGTTGCCGGTATCGGAATCTACTATATGACGTATGTACTTGGAAACCCGTCGCTGCTGGGAACGTTCTCTATGGCGCAGATGCTGCCGATGGTAATTGGTCTTGCATTTACACCGACACTGGTGAAGAAGCTGAAAGGAATGTACAAAGTTAATCTGTACGGGTATTGTCTGGCACTTGTATTCAAACTTGGATTTGTAATAGCAGGATACATGAAAAATATTCCGCTGATGCTTGCGTGTTCTGCGATTTCGGGACTCTGCACGAGTCCGGTGACCGGAGACATCAATGCATTGATCTCGGCGGCTTCCGAATATACTGTGCGGACAAAGGGAAAGCATATTGAAGGCGCCATGTTCTCCTGTTCTTCACTGGGAATCAAAGTCGGCGGAGGACTCGGTTCGGCAATCTCCGGATGGCTTCTGGCGGCCGGCGGTTATGTTGCAAATGCGGCACAGCAGTCAGCATCTACTATCAATATGCTGAACTTCATGTATCTCTGGTTCCCGCTGATCTCAATTGCACTGATCGCAGTGATCATGTATTTCCTGAAAGTGGAAAAGGCAAATGCGGACTGGGATAAGGCGCATAAAGCAAAATAAATTCGAATAAGAGCAGAAGAAGAGGCAGAGTTCTGACCGTATGGAGTCAGGACTCTGCCTTACAGCGTTTCCGGTAATCTAACGGCGTCTCGCCATAATACTTCTCAAACAGACGGTAGAAATGGCTGCGGTTGGAGAAACCAAGCTCTGTGATGATGGAAGAGATGCTTCGGTCTGTGTCTGAAAGTAATTTTCGGGCGTCTTCCAAAAAGATGGTCTGCCCATATTCCAGAATCGTTTTTCCGGTGTACTTTTTCATGATCCGGTTCAGATATTCTCCATTGTAATGTAACTTCTCGGATAAGTCCTGCCGTGTGCAGCGTCCGTGTGACGAAGTGATGATATGTGACATTTTATTAAAGATGTATTCCTGACTGTCGGAATCGGAATGTATCCGGCTGACACTGAAAAAGTTCGGATCATTCAGTAAATAGAACAGCCGTGTAAAGGCTCCTTTCAGGAAAAATCCGGCGCCCGGCAGACGGTTGATCGTCTCCTGTATGATCAGGTTGAAGATGGGAGAAAGTTCGTCCAGAACTTCTTCTGCCGGGATTACAGGAAAGTAGTCGAGGTATACTTTATCAAACTGGAGCGTTTCATTCTGACTGTCTTCAATCAACTGAAAGATCGGACTGGGATTCTGATACAACGCATCTGAATATTCATTTTTGTGATATGCATCTAAAAGTTCCAGAATAAAGTCATCCCTGAGCATGAAAAACACAGCCTGAAAATCGCCTTCAAAGGTTTCACAGTGCCGGATATTCTTATTCATGACACAACATTGTCCGGCTTCGTAAGTAAAAATCTGGTTTTCCACACGATTCGTAACAGAACCGGAAAGTACGTACATGATCTCGATACAGGAATGCTTGTGCAGCGGACGGTTTTTGATCGGTTCGGCGTTGCTCCCTTCAATCTGTGTCGAGGTATAAGTCTGCGGAGAGAACTGGTAGAAACCGTACAGATCGTCACATTCCCGGCAGGTCTCCATGATAATGCAGAACGGAGTCAGGATATCATACAGCCATAGACTCTTGCTCTTGGTATTTGTGACGACCAGAGAATGCTGCGGTCCGGAAAGAGAACCACTGTCCGGAGAGAGACTGGCTGAAGAAGCCGATGTGGATATAGCAGAACTTTCTACAAAATATGAATCAGATTGTTTCATAAAACAGCACTTCCTTTCTGGGTTGGATTTGGTTACAATTATCCGGCGCTGGCAGTTGGCTTTCGTCATTGAGAATTTGCCGGGAAAACCGTATACTTCTATTATACACGAATACGCGAAAAGAAAAAGAGAAAAAAGGAGAAGTGCTTATGCTACGGATAAAATGGAATGATAACTGGCAGTTCACCAGAGGAAGCAAGTCGCTGATGTCAGCGTTCATGGGCGGGCCGGAATCAGAACCGGTAGAACTGCCGCATGATGCGATGATTCATGAGGAACGAACTCCGGATACGTCAAACGGAACGCAGACAGGATATGCACCGGGCGGACTTTATACGTATGTGAAAAAACTCCATGTTCCGCAGGAATGGCAGGAAAAAACGGTAATTCTGGAATTTGAAGGGGTGTATGCTACCGCCATGGTCTATGTAAATGACGATCTGGCGGCAACACATCTTTATGGGTATTCTAATTTCTATGTGACTCTGGACAAATATCTGGAGTATGGAAAGGAAAATGAAATCCGGGTTGTGGCGGATAATGCCGCGGAAAAAAACAGCCGCTGGTATTCCGGAAGCGGGATTTACCGGAATGTAAATCTGATGATCGGCGCACGGATCCATATCCCGGCGGACGGCGTGATGATCAGGACACCGGACGTAGCGGAGACCTATGCTGCGGTGGAGGTTGCTTCATCGATTAAAAATCTGACACGGGTGAAAGAAAAAGTTACGGTGGAAGTCACGATCTCCCGGGAGGGTACGGTGGTAGGAACGGACCGGATCGGGGTGACGATGTTCAACCGGGCAGAAGAAAAAGTATACCAGAAGATTGCGGTGCAGAAACCGGATCTGTGGAGTCCGGAGAATCCTGCGTTGTATGACTGTACGGTAAAAGTGTATGCAGGAGAAGAACTTCTGGATGAAACAAGGGAGCATTTTGGATTCCGGAAACTGGAACTGGATGCTGAACAGGGACTCCGGATCAATGGAAAGCAAGTAAAATTACGAGGAACCTGCATCCATCATGACAACGGAATCATCGGTGCGGCCACACTGGAAAAAGCAGAAGAAAGACGCTGCCGTCAGATGAAAGAGGCGGGATTTAACAGTATCCGAAGCGCGCATCATCCGATGAGCAAGGCCATGCTGGACGCATGTGATAAATATGGAATGCTGGTCATGGACGAATTGAGCGATATGTGGACGAATCACAAGAATCCGAATGATTTTGCCCTGCATTTTTTAGACTGCGCGGATGCAGAAATTGAAAGTATGGTCAAAAAAGATTACAACCATCCGTGTGTGATCCTGTATTCTGCAGGAAATGAAATTCCGGAGACGGGAACTGCACGGGGGGCTCAGATCAATCGTTCGCTCTGCAACCGGTTTCACGAACTGGATCCGTCCCGTTACACGACCAATGCGATCAACGGGATGCTGGCTCTGGGGGCAAAGATGGGGACGGTCATTCAGGATGTGATGCGCGGACAAAAGGCGAAACAGACGTCTTCCGGGGAAGGAAAGCAGGAAGAGGGAGCCAGCGCGCTGAACAGCATGATGGCTCTGATGGTCGGCGAAATGGCGGATGCGTTTGCGTGTCATCCGCTGATGACAGCGTGCATTGAAGAGGCAAGTCAGGGTATGGATATTACCGGACTGAATTATCTGACCGGACGGCACGTCCTGGAAAAAACATTACATCCGAATAAGCCTGTGCTTGGAACGGAAACTTATCCGGCAGATATCGTGCGGCTCTGGGATATTGTAAAGAACTACGATCATGTACTGGGCGACTTTACATGGACCGGATACGATTATCTGGGAGAAGCAGGATGCGGCGTATTTTATTATGACGGGACACAGAACTTTAACGGAGTATATCCGGACCGGATCGCGTATATAGGCGACATCAACATTATCGGATACCGCAGACCAATCAGCTATCTGCGTGAGATCGTATACGGTCTGCGTAAGGAGCCGTATATTGCAGTTGAGCGTGTCGATAAGTATGGAATGGAACACTCGCAGACAGCATGGATGCTTAAGGACAACCTTGCAAGCTGGACATGGCCGGGATATGAAGGAAAGCCTGCAAAGATAGATATATACAGCGGTGCGGAGGAAGTAGAATTGTTCCTGAACGGGAAATCGCTGGGAAAGAAGCCTGCCGGAGAAGAGCATGGATTCACCGCTTCTTATGAGACGGTCTACGAACCCGGCGAACTGCTGGCGGTCAGTTATCAGGCAGGAACCAGAACCGGACAATTTGTGCTGCATACGGCAGAAAATGATGTGGATCTTCTCGTGGAATGCGAAGAAACCGCACTCAGAGCGGACGGGGCAGATCTGGCGTTTCTCACAGTGAAACTGGCGGACAAAAATGGGATTGAAAATTTGAATGCAAAAAAGAACGTGACTGTTTGTGTGGAAGGCGCGGGAACTCTGCAGGGATTCGGAAATGCAGATCCAAGGTCTGTGGGAAGCTATGATAACACCACATGGGAGACGTATGACGGACAAGTGATGGCTGTGGTACGTGCAGGATATGAAAAAGGAGAGATCCGGGTAAAATTTGAAGCCGAAGGCTGTCGGACACAGGAAGTTGTCATTCCGGTAGAGTGACGGCGTCAGCGATCCGCCCAATAGGAGACGGATGGCTGCTTCAGGAGAGGACAGGCAGGGATGCAAGCCGCTCTTTGAAAAGAAAGAACATGCAGAGGAGGACGATCATGAGGAAAATAAAATTTAACGATGGATGGGTATTTCATGAAGGCGGGGGAGGATCGCTGAGCGCGCTGATGGGCGGCGGCGCGGATTCCAGGGAAGTGAGGCTCCCACATGATGCTTCCATTGAAAAGGTTCGGAATCCGGAGGAACCAAACGGAAGCGGAAACGGTTTCTTCAGGGAAGAGACGATCCACTACACGAAGGAATTTGACTTATGCGCAGAAGACGCGGGAAAGAATATCTGGCTCGAGTTTGAAGGGGTATATCAGAATGCATTTGTCTATATCAACCATGCGTATGCCGGAAAATGCCCGTATGGATATGGGAATTTTTATATTGACGCGACGAAATATGTACGGTTTGACAAGAAGAATGAAGTCAAGGTGCTTGTAAAAAACGGAGTGCCAAGCGGGAGATGGTACACAGGAAACGGAATATACCGGGATGTAAATCTAATGATCGCGGACCGGATGCATCTGGTTCCGGAGGGAATCCATCTGGCGGCAGTTGATGTGGAGGAAGGAATGGCCGTTGTCCGGGCAGAGTCAGTGATTGCGTATACGGGAACCGGCATAAAAGAGATCACACTCCATCTGCAATTGCTGGATGCGGACGGGAACGTTGCTGCGGAAAACCGGATGCCGGTTACCGTGGAAGAACATACCAGGCAGAAATACCGGCAGACACTTTATGTTGACGATCCGAAGCTGTGGGATGTGGATTGTCCGTATTTGTACCGCTATCATGCGGCGCTGGAAGAAGACGGGAAGATACTGGATGAGGAAGAAGGTACGTTCGGCATCCGGAGTCTTCAACTGGATGTCAGGCACGGTCTGCGTATAAACGGGAAGACGGTCAAGCTGAGAGGCGGCTGCATCCACCATGACAACGGGATAACAGGGACGGCAGAATTTGCACATGCGGCAGAATTTCGCGTAAAGAGGATGAAAGAAGCCGGGTATAACGCCATCCGCAGCTCACATTATCCGATGAGCAGAAAACTTCTGGAAGCCTGTGATAAGCTGGGAATGCTGGTTATGGATGAATTTTCCGACGTATGGACAACGACAAAAGTGGATTATGACTATGGAACGCATATGACAGAATGGTGGGAACATGATGTGACGAATCTGGTGAATAAGGATTATAATCATCCGTGCGTCATCATGTATTCGATCGGAAATGAGATCCCGGAGACCGGGAATCCATTTGACGTACAGTGGGGCAAAAAGATTGCGGATAAGATCCGAAGCCTGGATGATTCCAGATATGTCACAAACAGTCTGAATCTGATGCTCAGTATTATGGACCAGATGGACGAGGTAATGGCAGAACTGCAGGGCGGTGCAGAGGCGGACAGCGGGAAAACAGAGGAAACTCCGGCGGAAGCAGACGTTGATGTTCAGGAAAATGCGGAAATCAACAGCATGATGAGCAGCATGGGGGATATGATGAACCTGCTGATCGCCAGCAATGTTGCGGGAAAGGCGACAGAAGAAGCATTTGCACAGGTAGATATCGCAGGGTATAACTATGCGGCCTGCCGTTACGAACCGGATCAGAAACAATATCCAAACCGGATTCTGGTAGGTTCTGAAACTTATCCGCGGGATCTGGATGTAAACTGGGAGCTGGTGGAGAAGTATCCGCGCGTGATCGGCGATTTTTCCTGGACGGCGTGGGATTATCTGGGAGAAGCAGGAATTGGAAAAATTACCTATGGAAAGCCGCAGGGGATGAGTTTTTATGCGCCGTATCCATATAAAGCAGCTTATTGTGGAGATATGAACCTGATCGGCGACAGGAGACCGGTTTCATACTGGCGTGAAATGATCTGGGGATTTCGTAAAAAGCCTTATATTGCCGTTCAGCCGCCCAAGTATTATGGGGTTGAGCACGGCATGACCAACTGGAGCATGACGGATGCGGTACGGAGCTGGAACTGGAGCGGATATGAGGGACGCCCGGTGATTGTGGAAGTTTATGCAGACGCAGACGAAGCGGCGCTGTATGTAAACGGCGAAATGGCTGAAAAGAAGACCGTCGGAGAGACGAAAAAATTCGTTACATTTTTTGAGACTACTTATGTGCCGGGCACGCTGGAAGTGGCAGTATATAAAAATGGTGCAGAAACCGGGAGAGACTCTCTCGTGACAGCCGGTTCGGATGTGCGGATTCAGGCTTATGCGGATATGCAGCAGATTCCGGCGGATGCAAGCGATATCTGTTACGTAGAGATCAGTATGGTGGACGCCGACGGAAATCTGAATACAGACGCAAAAAAAGCAGTAACAATCTCTGTGGACGGACCGGGCGTGGTCCAGGGATTCGGAAGCGCAGATCCGGAATCTGAAGAAAACTACTTTGACCGGACGGCGAAAGCTTATGAGGGACGGCTGCGGGCGGCAATCCGCGGGACGGGAGAAAAAGGTATGATCACGGTGACACTGCAGGCGGACGACTGTAAGACGGCACAAGTGCAGATTGAGGCTGTTTAAGAATAAAACTGGCTCAGTATCATTTCGATACTTGAGCCAGTTTTTTTACCCGGTAAATGTAATAGACGATAAACAATACCGAGGACAGCAGCCAGGTAAGCGGGTAGCTGAAAATAATATTCTGGATCGTCGGGGCGTAGTGCAGGATGCCGATGATCCAGACCACACGCAGCAGGCAGACGCCGCACAGTGTGATCATGGTGGGGACAATGACGTCGCCCATTCCGCGCAGCGCTCCGGACAAGACTTCGACAAATGCGAAGATCGTATACCATGGGGCGATCATCATCATCATTTCCGAACCAATCTGTACTACGCCTGCATCGGAGGTGAACAGGCGGAAGAGCGGAAGCCGCGCGGCGATCAGGATCACGGTCAGGAAAAGTGACAGCACGAGATCCATTCCGAGGCAGACACCGGTACTCTTTTTGACGCGGTCATATTTTCCCGCGCCGAAGTTCTGCCCGACAAAGGTGGTGATCGAGACGCCGAAAGCACCGCTGATCATCCAGAAAATTGCGTCCAGTTTTCCATAAGCCGACCATGCGGCTACGGTATCTGTACCGAACGTATTCAGCGCTGCCTGAATGATCACATTGGTGATGTTGTACATAATGGACTGGATACCGGCGGGCAGACCGATCCGTAACTGGGCGCGCAGAACAGAACCATGCAGCCGGATATTCCGCAGGGACAAATTCAGAATCCCGTCGGAAACCATTAGTTTCCGGGTAACCAGCACGGCGCTGACCGCCTGTGAAAGCAGTGTTGCCAGTGCAACTCCGGTTACACCCATGTGGAACACTACGACAAATAAAATATCCAGTACAATATTGACAATACAACAGAAGATCAGGTAGTAGAGCGGGTGTTTCGAATCACCGATGGCCCGCAGGATGCCTGCTCCCATATTATAGATAAATACAAAAAGGATGCCTGCAAAATAAATCCGCAGATAGATTGTAGAATCCGCGACCAGTTCTTCCGGCGTGTTCATCAGGTGCAGCAGGGCGGGAGCAAGTGAGATCCCGAGAATACTGATTATGATACTGCCGATGATCGAAAACGCATACGCCGTATGCAGGCTTTCCCGGACATGCTTCTCGTCTCTTGCCCCAAAAAACTGGGAGATAACGACCGTTGCTCCGGAAGACAGTCCGGTGAAGAATCCGACGGTCAGGTTTACAATCTGCCCGGAAGAACCGCCTACACTGGCGAGCGCTTCCTTCCCGACAAACTGTCCCACAATGACCGTATCAATCGTGTTGTAAAGCTGCTGAAAAAAAGTTCCGAAAACGATCGGAAAGAAAAAAATAAGTAACTGCTTCCAGATCACTCCCTCTGTGATCTGATTCTCATTTGTAGTTTCTGAACCATGCATCATAGATCCGACCTCTCATCCCAACATGTTTAGACCGGTAACAACATAGCATGAATAAAAGAAAATGTCAATCTGCTATCTGTTCAATTCCCGTAAAATCGAGTATAATACCCATAGAAGTGCGAAGCACTTCGGCCACTTGCGGAGCAAGGGAAACTGTGAAGAAAAATGGAGGATTATAAATATGGATAAGAAGAAATTAGGATTTGGTCTGATGCGTCTGCCGGTTAAGACGAATGCAGAGGGCGTAAGCAGCGTAGATTATGAAAGAGTCTGTCAGATGGCGGATGTGTTTTTGGAGAAAGGCTATACATATTTTGATACTGCTGCGCCTTATCATAACGGGGAAAGCGAGATCGCGCTCCGTGAATGTGTGATAAAGAGGCATCCGCGTGAGGCATTTACGGTTACGGATAAGCTGTCGCTTTTTATGATTAAGAAAAAGGAAGATATACCAGGATTTTTTGAGGCGCAGCTTGAGCACTGCGGCGTGGAATATTTTGATTATTACCTGCTCCATGCCGTTTCTAAGGAAATTTACCAGAAGGCCGAAGAGATGCAGGCGTTTGAATTTATGGTGCAGAAGAAAGAAGAAGGGAAGCTGAAGCATATCGGTTTTTCCTTCCATGACAGTGCGGATTTGCTGGATGAGATCCTGACAAAGCATCCGGAGATGGAATATGTCCAGCTTCAGATCAATTACGCGGACTGGGAAGACGCGGATGTACAGTCCCGCAAATGCTATGAAGTATGTGTAAAACACAAGAAACCGGTCATTGTTATGGAGCCGGTTAAGGGCGGTCTTCTGGCAAATGTTCCGGAAGATGCAGAAAAACTGCTGAAGTCTGCAGGACCGGATATGTCGGTCGCATCCTGGGCAATCCGTTTTGCAGCATCCCTGGACAATGTCGTGATGGTGTTAAGCGGAATGAGTGATGAGGCACAAGTCGCAGATAATCTGTCCTATATGGGGGCGTTTGAACCGCTTACAGAGGAAGAACGTGACCTTGTCCTGAAGACAGCCGCATTGATCAAGGAGAAAGAAAAAATTGCATGTACGGCGTGCCGTTACTGTGTAGATGACTGTCCGAAAAAAATTGCAATCCCGGATTATTTTAAGCTGGTAAACCGGATCAGTATGTATGGAGAAAGCCAGATGCAGAGGGCGAAAGCGGACTATACATATTCCATAGAGAAGGAAGGAAAGGGCAAGGCATCTGATTGTATCAAGTGCCGCCGGTGTGAGGGACATTGCCCGCAGCATCTTCCGATTACAACGTATCTGGAAGAGGTTGCAGGAATGTTTGAAGCGTAAGTCAAAGTAGAGGTGGTCATGGATGTATTATTTGAATACAGGAGAACAGATGCGTTTGTTTCAAATGACGGCAAACAGTGAAATCTTTGTGGACAAAAGTCTGTTAATAGAAAAGATTTCAGAAGTGATCGGAAAAGGCTGTCAGTATATTTGTATTACCCGTCCCAGACGGTTTGGGAAAACAATGAATGCGAACATGCTTGGCGCGTATTACACAAAAGGATATGACAGCCATCCGTTTTTTGATAAGCTTGCAGTTGCAGGTACAAGGGAATATGAAAAGCATATGAATCAATATAATGTGATTCATATTGATTTTAGCAGGCAGCCGGATTTATGTGAAACATATGAGGATTATATCCGTGATATTATAGAAACACTCAAAGAAGATTTGAGAGAAGCGTATCCGCGCCTTGGCAGCCGTGAATATAAAAGTATCAGTCGAATGCTTTCGGATACGCAGGATACATTTATTTTTATATTAGATGAGTGGGATTCTGTTTTTTATGAGTCCTTTATGACAAACAGTGACCGGAGTAGCTTTCTCAAGTTCTTAAAGGGATTATTGAAAGACAGGTCATATGTGGAACTTGCGTATATGACGGGAGTGCTGCCGATCGCAAAATATTCCAGCGGTTCGGAACTGAATATGTTTGATGAATATGATTTTATGAACGACAATATATATGATGCATATTTTGGATTCAGTGAAGAGGAAGTGCGTCAATTGTGCAGCAGGAATCAAGGCGTATCCTACGAGGAGATGAAACAATGGTATGACGGATATTATACGAGTGATGGGAAAAGCCTCTTTAATCCCCGCTCAGTAAGCAAGGCATTGATGCGCGGGGTATGTTTGAATTACTGGACAGAAACAGGTCCGATGAATGAAATTGCGGAGTGCATTGAACATAATGTAGACGAAGTACGGGAGGATATTGTCAAACTGGTTTCCGGTATTCCGGTAGAAGCAGAATTAAACGGTTACAGTGCGGCGGAACAGCAGCTTGATACCAGAGATGAAATTTTGTCGGCAATGGTAGTATATGGTTTTCTTTCATACTATGATGGGTATTTGAAGATTCCGAATCATGAACTGATGGAGAAATTCCAAAAAGTTCTTGCACGGAACAGCATGGGAGAAGTAAAAGAGATTGTAGAAAGTTCTAAGTCAATGCTGGAAGCTACACTTGCCGGAGACGAGAAGAAAGTGGCGGAGATTCTGGAATCTGTACATGACAGGGAAATTCCGTTTTTAGAGTATAATGATGAAAATGCGTTGTCATGTGTGATTACATTATGCTATCTGTATGCCAGAAAGGATTATCGGATAGAGAGGGAAGAAAAGAGCGGAAAGGGATATTGCGACTATTTGTTTTATCCTAAAAAAAGCGGGAAAACTGCAATTGTTCTGGAGTTGAAGGTAGATAAGAAAGCAGAGGACGCGATAAAACAGATAAAAGAAAAAAATTATGTTCAGAAAGTGAAGAACTGTGCTTCTGTTTTGATGGTAGGTATTGCGTATGATAAGGCAAAAAAGAAGCATCAGTGCGTGATTGAGCGCTACAAATACGGTTCCGATGGTGTCTTTGGATAACTTCCCAAGGCCTTTCACTCTATCATGAGGGGTTAGACCTTGGGACTCCATGATATTTACAGATAGCTACGCACTTTGTGCTTTCGCATCTACGCTCCGCTTCGGTCGGCGCTAATCGAGTGCCATTGGCACTCAGCGCCCTAAAACATCATATAAATTGAAAGATACAGAATGCCGCATAGATAATCAGAAGAACGATTCCCTGCGTCCGTGTCAGTTTTTCCGACTTTAATGCCGGAAGTGTGAGGAACATCATGACAAACAGCATAAGCGGCAGATCCACCACGAGGGAGGCATTCATACCGGCGATGGTTTTGCTCTCGGGAATGTGAAATGGCGAAAGCGTACTGGATATTCCACTGACAAGAACCAGATTAAATAAGTTGGCGCCGATGATATTTCCGAGGGAGAGCGCGCTGTGTCCTTTTACCAGTGAAGTGATCGCGGTCACGAGTTCCGGCAGCGAAGTCCCGAGAGCGACAAAGGTCAGGGCGATGACAGATTCCGGAACGCCCAGTCCCTCTGCAATCAGTGTGCCGTTGTCTACCAGCAAGTCTGCGCCGATGGCGATCAAAACAGCGCCGACGACCAGCAGTACAATATCTTTTACTGTAGAGGAGGTTGTTTCTTCGGATGCACTTTGAGCAGTCAGTACAGCGGATTCCGGCTGCCCGTCAGCGGAGACGGCTGTGCTGTGTGATTCGGATATCCCGGACGGCTGCGTGTTTGCGGGGGCACTCATCTGCCGAATGGTGACAGCCATATACAGTACAAAGAGAAGCAGAAGGATGATGCCCATTCCCCTTGAAAACTCTCCGGAAGTGTATGCGGTTAAGGTATAAATAGCTGCAGCGATGAAGAAAAACGTTACCGGAAGTTTCAGGGTATTGCGGTCCACTTTAGACGGACGGATCGCGATACTCAGACCAGCGATCAGCGCGGTGTTGCAAATGATGGAACCGATGGCATTGCCATAGGCGATTTCGCCGTGCCCCTGCATGGCGGAAGTGGCAGAAACCATGACTTCCGGCAGTGTTGTTCCGATGGAAACAACGGTTGCACCGATCAGGATATCCGGCACATGAAAACGGTGGGCGATCCCGGTTGCGCCGTCTACAAACCAGTCGCCGCCCTTAATCAATAAAATCAATCCAACAATAAAAAGAAGTACAGGTATAAGCATAAAAAATCTCCTTTCCTTAATAATGCCTTGTACTACAAGGCATAACGGTACGCCCCAGGGCGTTTCTAAATTATACTCCCTACAAAGATTTCAATCCCTATGGCAATGAGGATTACGCCGCCCAGAATATCTGCTTTCCCGGCAAGTCTTGTCCCGAAACGTTTTCCAAGGCGTAACCCGAACAGGCATATGACCAGAGTTACAGCGGCAATGATCAGGGAACAGACAAGGGCCATAAGCCAGTCATATCCGGCAATTGTGAAACCGACAGATAACGCGTCGATCGAGGTGGCGATCCCCTGGATCAAAAGTGCTTTGAATCCGACGCCCGGTACTGATTCATCGGAATCTTTGTGTTTGATTCCGTCCAGAAGCATCTTGCCGCCGATGTAACAGAGCAGGATCAGGGCAATCCATGGAATGAATTTCTGAAATGTCTGAAAATAATTTAAGATCGTGTGAATACAGACCCATCCGAGCATCGGCATCAAAGCCTGAAAGCCGGCAAAGACGCCTGCGATTCCACACATTTTCCGCTTTGTCATCTGTGGTTCATGCAAACCGTTGGCAAGGGATACAGAAAAGGCATCCATTGCAAGTCCTACCCCTAAAAGAACGCTGTTAAGAAAAAAAACAAAATTGTACTGCATTGTTTTCTCCTCCGTTGAAATAATTTGGTTTCTGCGCGGCGGAAGTATCCGGCGGAGCAAAAGGATCCGATGTAGAACTGACCGAATCCAGAGTCCAAAAAAGACCCATATATAACCATTGCAGCTATATATGGATCACGATAAAAAAAGAGACTCCATGTATAGCCGGAATGTTATACATGAGTCTCGCAATTTAAAACAAGCCAGATCTGAATCAGGTCGGTATGTTGACTTGCTGCACACCATGAAGATGCGCTTGCTACTCCCTCACGGGAAAACCTTGGTCATACTTTAGCAGACTTTTTGAGACTTGTCAATCATTTTTTCTCATTAAAGTTGCTGCATTTTGATAAACTCGTCAAAACGCGGCAGCGACAGTGATATTTTTCCATACTCGCGGGTATCGATAACGCCTTTTCGCTTTAGACGTTCACGATATACAGAAAACAATTCTGATTTCATGTCCAGACGCTCCCGGAGTTTCTTCACTTTGTGTTCGCCGCTTACAGCGAGTTCTGTCAATACTTTTTTGTCTAATTCCGAAAGTTCGAACCAGATTTTGCTGTATACATATTCCTCAAGATACTGGTCGTATTCCGGCAAGATATCATCCAGTGTTTTTTGACCCCGGTTTTCCCAGTAAAGATAACCAAGTACCTGAAATGCAAAAGGGTATCCCTGAGTCAGAACAGTCATTTTTTCAGCCATATCTATATCAATATGAAAGATATCCATATAATGTTTTCGCACTGCGGTGTAATTTAAAGGTTCAAGTATGATCTTGGGTGCTCTGTATAAAAAGGTAAGAGATCTGTCATTCTGTAAATCATAAAGATTTTCATACAGACCGGTCATTAACAGGTAAATCGGATAATCCCGCCGCAGATAAATCTGAAAGGAACTTGCAAATATTTTGATATACTCGGAATTCACAACTTCGTCTATGGTGATCAGCAGCCGCTTTCCCATGAGCCTGATCTGTTCCAGCATACGTTCGATCGTGTCTTCAATATCAGTAACGGGTGCGGCGCTTTCGATGGATAGACCAAGACCTAGTGCTGAAAAATCCAATTTTGCCTTCAAAAATGCAGCATGCATTTCCGGAATACTGTATATCTTTGCTGCGAGACTTTGTAAAAGATCGCGTGTCGGGTTTAGCTCGACGACAATCCAGCGATCATCATTTCTCAGTTCATCAGCAATCGTTGTGATCATTACTGTCTTGCCGGATCCTCTGACTCCAGTGATCATAAAAATCTGGTTAGCAGGTTCTTCTGCCTGAAAAGTCTGGATAATTTGATTTGTCTGTGTAATACGTGAAATATATTGTAATGGTTTTTTACCAAATGACAATGTAAATGGATTATTCATGTTATTCATCTGCACCACCTTTTTATAAGTTTATATAACTTTTTATATAATTTATAATCTTATATAACTTTGCGTATATTATATAACTTTATATAACTTTTTTCAATCGTTTTTTGAAATTATAGTGAAACACGTTTTTGTTGCGGCAATTAAAATTGAGGTTGTGGTTTTGTCTCATTCCAGATATAATGTAGGCACAGATACGGCTTCTTAAAGAAAGTGAGGAATCAGATATGGGCAGACCAGGAGGTGCCGGAGGCGGCAGATCCGGCGGAGGACATTCGTCGTCGCGGTCCGGCGGAGGACACAGAGTAAGCGGGGGACGCCCGGGAGGGGGAAGACCGACGGGCGGATACAATTTCGGCGGCAGTTCAGGCAGACGCCCGCCGGGGGGCGGAGGTCCTTACAGAAATCCACCGCCGCCGATGGGACCGGGATATCCCGGCTGGTCGAGACCGCCGAGAAGGAGTAACGGAGGATTCTGGAAGGGAGTGCTTGTCGGAAGTTTGTTTTCAGATCAGAAGAACTCGTCAGGCAGGACATACGGCGGGGATACATATTCCGGGAATCAGCAGGGACATTCTTCGGGCAGTACAAACAGCGGCAATGCAAAGGCAGGAAATGTAAATACAGGACCGGGATATACTGCGTCGGGGGGACAGAATGGAAATGTGAATGCAGGCGGCGGGAATGTGCCGGCGAGTCTTGCGGAGCCGAAGATTCCGAAATGGCAGATCGCTGTCGTGCTGATTCTTGCTGTATGCGCAGTGCTGTTTGGTGTGTTTGGCAGTAAGGAGAGCAGTTCGCGGGAGAAACTGACTGGTGTATCCGCATATGACACAGACTGTATTGTAGATGAGGAGTATTGGTTTGACAGTCCGTCAGGGACAGGAAACGAACTGAAAGAGTTTTATGACGAGACCGGAATACAGCCGGAGATCGTGATCAAAAGTGCGGGTGCAGATACGATCGGACTGACAGACAGCGAAAAGGAATCCTATGCACAGGAATATTTTAACCAGGAAGGATTTGAAGAAAATACATTTCTGTATATGTATTTTTGCGAGGAGGATCCGGATACAGTCGGGTTTATGTGTTATGTAAACGGAAAACAAGTGGATTCAATCATGGATTCAGAGGCTATTGAAGTATTTTGGAATAATCTGGATAAATACTGGTATCAAGATATGAGTACGGATGATGTGTTTGCCAGAACGTTTCAGGAGACGGCAGAGCAGATCATGAAGAAGCAGTGGACCGGCGCAGACATTGCAGTTATGCTGCTGATTGTGACGGCAGTGCTCGCGGCAATCTTCGGGATATTGCATTATATGCGGCTGAAATCCTACAACGAGAGGAAAAGAGCAGCAGAGACGGAACGGATTTTGAACGCAGACATCCATGAAATGGCGGATGATCTTGCAGATAAATATAACAAATATTAGAGTATAAAAAGCCAAGGAGGTAATAAAAATGGGTGTTTTGGAGAGATTTTCTACGATTATGAAATCAAATGTGAATGCGTTGCTTGACCGCGCAGAGGATCCCGCAAAGATGGTGGATCAGACACTTCGTGATCTGCGGGAAGACCTTG
The DNA here is from genome assembly GCA_958402795.1 of uncultured Lachnospiraceae bacterium. GTDB lineage: Bacteria > Bacillota > Clostridia > Lachnospirales > Lachnospiraceae > Schaedlerella. The sequence continues at coordinate 29,270 of CATXUX010000041.1, forward strand.
CGGATGTGAAGCGGGAAACGGCGAATGTGATGGCAGACGAGAAGCGTGTCGCCAGAGAACTGGAGGAATGCAAAAAAGATATTTCCCGGATGGAGAGCGCGGCAAAAAAGGCGCTTCAGGTGGGAAATGAGGACGATGCGAGGACACTTGTTACCCAGAAGCAGACGCTGGAGCGCAAGAAAGCAAGCCTGGAAGAAGCTTATGCTACTGCCAGGGAAAATTCAGCAAAGATGCGCTCCATGCATGATAAGCTCGTGAATGATATCAATGAGATGGAGCAGCGTAAGGACGCAATCAAGGCGAAGATGAGTGTTGCGAAAGCGCAGGAGAGCATGGCAAAAGCAACAAAGGGACTGAATTCCTCGTCAAGTAAAGAAGCGTTTGATCGCATGGAAGCGAAAGCGGACAAAATGCTGGATGCGTCTTCTGCAATGCTGGAACTGAATGAAGATGCAGAGACGGCAGACGCCGATAAACTTGCGAGAAAATATGAGTCCGGGAATGCGGATGTTGAGGATGAGCTTGCGAAGATGAAAGCAGAGCTGGGACTATAAGGGCAAAATAAAAAAGAAGAATTCTTTTAAAAAGAAATGTGGCAGAGAGTGAAAACAAAGGATACTGACGGATGATAAGAAAACAGTATCCTTTGTAATTTTTGGCTTTTATGCATTTGAATCCTGCCTATATATGAGGGTTCGTTACCTTTTATTTATGAGATACATTCAATTGCTCGTAAATTAAATCACAGTTATAATCAGGAGCGAATCTAACTGCGATCCGGCAGATTTTCTCAACTGTTGAAAGATCTTCCTCCAGGTCATCAGCAATTGCCTTCGGCTGCTTTCCTTTTGCAAGTTTTTTACTGATCTGTTGTATCAATTTTAGTTCAATGCCTTGTTCCAAACCTTGTTCCAAACCTTGCTCCATGGCTGCTTTCTTTGATTTTTCTAATTCATCTGCGAATAATTCTCTAAGTGCGTCGCACATATTTTCCTGCGCCTCCTTCATCGTATCCCAGTTTGCCCGGA
>CATXUX010000042.1 GCA_958402795.1 uncultured Lachnospiraceae bacterium
GTGTTAGGAATAATATTTGCTCCGAAAGAATATGGTGTTAACTTCTAAAGACGGGCTTTGCGTGAAAAAGCATTTTAACTAGGAGAAAAAAGAATAAAACAGATTATATTGATAAATAATTAACGATAAAAATATAACAATAAAATTTGTTAAAAAATTTACAAAAAAGACTTCCATTTTATGAATGGATGGTGTATAATAAGCACAGCTTAAGCGGAAAGATATTTTTTCATTTTATTTCATTTAATCACAGGAGGATATGACCTATGGAAATGACAAACAAAGAACTGATCGTAAAGCGTGCGAACAAAGAAGTTTACAAATGTGACCAGGGAATCGTGAAGGTATATGAGAAGCACCATCCGAAGGCGAATGTATTCAACGAGGCTTTGAATACGGCAAGAGCGGAGGAAACCGGTCTGGATATTCCGGAAATCCGGGAAGTGACGAAGGTGGATGACAAGTGGGCGCTGATCATTGATTACAGAGAGGGAACGACGCTGGCAGAGATGATGGAGGCAGATAAGGAGAATCTGGAGAAGTATATGGATGAATTTGTGGACCTGCAGTTAGAGATCCACAGCAAACGGTCTCCGCGTATGACGAAGATGAAAGATAAACTTGCTTCCCAGATCAACAGTCTGAAAGATGTGGATGCGACGATCCGTTATGAACTTCTGACAAGACTTGAGAGCATGCCGAAGCATAACAAGCTCTGCCATGGAGATTACAATCCGACAAATGTAATCTATGGGAAGAACGGCAAGCTGGCGATCGTTGACTGGACACATGCAACCCAGGGGAATGCCAGCGGTGACGCGGCGATGACATATCTGCTCTTTGCGCTGGATGATCAGGATATGGCGGATTTGTATCTGAAGACATTCTGTAAGAAGAGTGATACGGCAAGACAGTATGTACAGCAGTGGCTTCCGATCGTGGCGGCAGCACAGCTTTCCAAGAATCACGATAACCAGATGGAGAAAGATTTCCTTATGAAGTGGATTGACGTGGTAGATTACCAGTAGAAGAGGCTTCGAATAGCTGGAATCAGTTCCGAACCGGAGAGAACGGCAGAATAACTGCGTTTCTCCCCGGTTCGGATTTCTTTTTGTTATGAACTTTCGTTTTTCCTCATAGTCTGTTATAATCGTAAGAGTTGAAAGGCAGAGAAACACAAGAAAAAGAAAGGACCATGGAGATATGCAGATCAGGATGGTAGGGTTGGATCTGGACGGAACGCTTTTGAATTCCAGAAAGGAGCTGACTGCCTATACAAAACGTGTAATCACAGAGGCAATTGAAAGAGGAGTTATCGTACTTGCTGCGACCGGACGCCCGTATATCGGAGTGCCGGAGGAATTGATGACACTCCCGGGAATGCGCTACGCGCTGACTTCCAACGGAGCAAGGATTCTGGACACGAAAACAGGGGAGACGCTGGTCGAACATCTCCTTTCGCAGGAAAATGCAAAAAAAGCATTGGAAATCTTCCAAAAGTATGATACGCTACAAGAGGTCTATTATGATGGTCAGGGTTATGCAGAGAAAGACAAACTGGCCCACATCGAACGATATCATAAAAATCCGAATATGTGGGAATATGTCAGAACCTCCCGAAAAGCGGTAGACGATATCCGCGATGTAATGCGCAGGGAGAACCGGAGCATGGATAAAGTGCAGGCGCTGTTTGCAAAGATGGATGAACGGGCGAAAGCATGGGAAGAATTGAAGCAGTTTCAGGAACTTGCACTGGTGGGTTCTCTTGGCTACAATATCGAAGTGAATTCCAGAGGCGTGAATAAAGGAAGAGGACTCTTGGAACTTGGAAAACTGCTGGGAATCCGCAGGGAAGAGATCATGTCCGTGGGAGACGGCGACAATGATATCGCGATGCTGGAAGAATCCGGCCTTGGCGTGGCGATGGGAAATGCAGACAGTGAAGTGAAGCAGGCGGCAGACTACATAACAGATACGAATGATGAGGACGGCGCGGCAAAAGCAATTGTGAGATTTGTTCTCGAAGGAGGAGAGAGATGATAGAAGCATTAAAAGTAATCATACTGGGAATCGTGGAAGGCATTACGGAGTGGCTTCCCATCAGCAGTACAGGACATCTGATCCTGGTGGAGGAGTTCATAACGCTGAGCCAGAGCGATGCGTTTATTGAGATGTTCAATGTGGTGATCCAGCTCGGCGCAATCATGGCGGTCGTGGTGCTGTATTTCCATAAACTAAATCCGTTTTCACCGAAGAAGACACAGAAGCAGAAGATGATGACGATCCAGCTCTGGGTAAAGGTGCTGATCGCCACAATTCCGGCCGCTGTGATCGGACTCTTGTTCGACGATTTTATTAACGATCATTTTATGAACGCGTATGTTGTCGCGGCAATGCTGATCCTGTACGGTATTTTATTTATTGTGGTAGAGGAGCGGCACAAGGACGTAAAACCGAAGGCAACAAAGATTTCTCAGCTTACCATCCCGATGATCCTTGCGATCGGAGGGTTTCAGGTTCTTGCGCTCATTCCGGGAACCTCCCGGTCCGGCGCAACGATCCTCGGCGGACTGCTTGTGGGAGCGTCCAGAAGTCTTGCGGCAGAGTTTACATTCTTCCTGGCAATACCGGTTATGTTTGGCGCAAGCCTTCTGAAGATCGTAAAGTTTTTCTTAGAGGGAGGCGGGATTGCCGGAATGGAGATTTTCCTGCTTTTGCTGGGATGCGTGGTATCGTTTGCGGTATCTGTCTTTGCAATCCGGTTCTTAATGCAGTATATTAAGAATCATGACTTCAAGGTGTTTGGATATTACCGTATTGTGCTCGGAGTGATCGTACTGGCATATTTCGGATTGTCAGCGCTTCTTGCGTAGTAGGAGAAAAAACAAGCTATGAGCAGGCTCATATGGACTTAGGCCTTTTGACATTGGTATCAAAAAAGCCTTGAATTTTAAGAGAAATATGCTATTATAAATAATAATGCATGTATCTATGCATTATTATTCATTATATAAAAGGAGAAAGAGATTATGAAAAAGAAATTACTGAGTGTGATACTGATGGCGGCATGTGTTTTTTCGCTGGCGGCATGTGGTTCCGGTGATGCGGATACAAGCGGGGCAGATACCGAAGAGGAGAAGGAAACTCTGATCATGGCGACGAATGCGGAGTTCCCGCCGTATGAATATTATGAGGGCGATGAGGTCGTAGGTATCGACGTGGAGATCGCGGAGGCGATTGCGGACCAGCTTGGTATGGAGCTGAAAGTGGAAGATATGGCGTTCGATTCCATTATTGCGGCAGTAAGCAGCGGCAAGGCGGATATCGGCGTAGCAGGTATGACTGTGGAACCGGACCGCGCAGAGCAGGTTAATTTCTCAGACACCTATGCACACACAAGCCAGGTGGTCATCGTAAAGGAAGACAGTGAGATTACAGGACCGGAAGACCTTGAAGGGAGAAAGGTCGGCGTACAGCTCGGAACAACCGGAGATATACTTGCCGATGACAGCGGCGCCGAGGTAGAGCGTTACAACAAAGGCTTCGAGGCGGTTCAGGCGCTGACGCAGGATAAGATCGACGCAGTGATCATTGACTCTGAGCCGGCGAAGCAGTTTGTGGCAGAATCCGAAGGTCTGAAGATTCTGGATGAGTCTTATACAGAAGAAGATTATGCGATCGCGATTGCAAAGGATAACGACGAACTGCTGGAAAAGGTAAACGACGCGCTTGCAGATCTGAAGGAATCCGGTAAATTGGATGAGATCGTTGACAAATATATTACTGCGGATGAGGCAGAGTAAGAGAAAATACCTATGATTGAATCATTACAGAACCGTTTTTATTTGAATTTCATAAAAGATGAGCGGTGGAGATATCTCTGGGAAGGTCTGGGGACAACGCTGAAGATTACACTGTTTGCTGTGATCCTCGGGATTGCCCTTGGCTTTCTCGTTGCGATCGTGCGCTCAACCTATGACAAGACCGGAAAGCTGAAAATCCTCAATGCAGTCTGTAAGCTCTATCTGACGGTGTTCCGCGGGACGCCGGTCGTGGTACAGCTTTTGATCACGTATTTCGTTATTTTCGGAAGTGTGGATGTGAGCAAGACATTGGTTGCAATCCTGGCGTTTGGAATCAATTCCGGTGCGTATGTGGCGGAGATCTTCCGGTCGGGAATCATGTCGATCGATAACGGACAGTTTGAGGCGGGGCGCAGTCTTGGCTTTAATTATGTGCAGACGATGATCTACATCGTGATGCCGCAGGCATTTAAAAATGTGCTTCCTGCGCTTGGAAATGAATTTATCTCACTGCTGAAAGAGACTTCTGTATCCGGTTACATTGCCATACAGGATCTGACGAAGGGCGGCGATATCATCCGAAGCCGCACTTATGATGCATTTATGCCGCTGATTGCGGTTGCAATCATCTATCTTGTCCTCGTGATGATATTTACAAAACTGGTAAATATGCTGGAGAGGAGGCTGAGAAACAGTGACCACTAGTAATGATGTATTGATCCGTGTGGAAGACGTCCATAAGGTATTCGAGAACGATCTGCATGCACTCAACGGAATCACAGAGACAATCCGTTCAGGGGAAGTGGTCGTGGTCGTGGGACCTTCCGGATCCGGAAAGTCTACATTTCTGCGTTCGCTGAATCTTCTGGAAGTTCCGACCAGCGGACACATATACTTTGAGGGTGTGGATATTACAAGCAAGGAGACGGATATTGATAAGCATCGTCAGAAGATGGGGATGGTATTTCAGCATTTTAATCTGTTCCCGCACAAGACGATTTTGGAAAATATCACACTTGCGCCGATCAAGCTCCTGAAAAAAAGTAAAGAAGAAGCGGAGAAGGAAGCAATTTCCCTGCTGAAACGGGTTGGTCTGGAAGGAAAAGCGAATGACTACCCGTCCCAGTTGTCCGGCGGACAGAAGCAGAGAATCGCAATCGTCCGTTCACTGGCGATGAACCCGGATGTGATGCTTTTTGACGAGCCAACTTCCGCGCTTGATCCGGAGATGGTCGGAGAAGTGCTGGATCTGATGAAAGAGCTCGCGCATGAAGGGATGACCATGGTTGTTGTGACGCACGAGATGGGGTTCGCAAAAGAGGTGGCAACCAGAGTGCTGTTCATGGATGAAGGCCAGATTAAAGAGCAGGGAAGTCCGGAGAGCTTTTTCGGCAATCCCCAGGATGAAAGACTGAAAGAATTTCTTTCAAAAATATTATAGAAATTGTGAAGATGTATGAAGTATGAACATATGGTGAAGGGGACATTCTTAGAACGCCCGAACCGGTTTATCGCTTACGCGGAGCTTTTGGGCAGCCGGGAGACGGTTCATGTAAAGAATACAGGACGTTGTGCGGAGCTGCTCATACCGGGAGCGACCATTTATGCGCAGAAGAGTGAAAACCCTTCACGTAAGACAAAATGGGATCTGATCTGTGTGGAGAAGGGCGGCTGTATGGTGAATATGGATTCGCAGGTTCCGAACACTGTCGTGAAAGAGTGGGTGGAGGAAGGAAATCTATACGAAGACATACAGTACGTGAAACCGGAGACCACCTATGGAAATTCCCGGTTTGACCTGTATATAAAAGCAGGTGGCCGGGATATTTTTATCGAAGTAAAGGGTGTGACACTGGAAGAAAATCAGGCGGCAAAATTCCCGGACGCCCCGAGTGAGCGGGCCATCAAGCATCTGGAAGAACTGATCCGTGCAGTGAAGAACGGGTATGAGGCATATGTGTTTTTCGTGATCCAGATGAAAGGAGTCCGGTATTTTACGCCGAATACAGAGACGCACCCGGAGTTTGCAGAGACACTGAAACGCGCAAAAGCGGCAGGAGTCCGTATTCTTGCTTATGACTGTAATGTAACAGCGGACAGCATCCGTCTGGCGGATCCGGTGCCGGTCGTTCTGGGAGAACCTGTGCTCAAAGAGGCAGTCAAACCTCTGATCGCATGGTACCGGGAAAACCGGCGTGATCTGCCCTGGCGCGGCGGCGCGGACGCCTACCGGATCTGGGTATCAGAGATTATGCTGCAGCAGACACGTGTGGAGGCGGTAAAGCCATACTATGAAGCATTTTTGAAAGCGTTTCCGACCGTGCGGGATCTTGCAGAGGCCAAAGAAGATACTCTCCTGAAACACTGGGAAGGACTCGGATATTATAACCGTGCGCGCAATATGCAGAAAGCGGCGCGTCAGATCGTGGAGCAGTATGGAGGAGAATTTCCGCAGACTTATGAAGAAATCCGCGGGTTGTCCGGCATCGGAAACTATACGGCGGGGGCGGTCAGCTCTTTTGCGTTTGGAATTCCGAAACCGGCTGTGGACGGGAATGTACTCCGGGTAGTATCCCGCCTTACGGCGAGCCGTAAGGACATTATGAAAGCCGGCGTACGCAGACAGATCGAGGAAGATGTGGAAGAGGTGATCCCGGCGGACGCTCCGGGTGATTTTAATCAGGGAATGATCGAACTGGGAGCACTCGTCTGTGTACCAAACGGAGCACCGAAGTGTGAAGCATGTCCGCTTGCAGAAATCTGCCGGGCGAAAGCACTGGGGATTCAGTCGGAGCTTCCGGTGAAAGCGAAGGCGAAAGAAAGGCGGATCGAGAAACGTACGGTTCTGATCTTCAAAGATGAGGAAAAAACGGCGATCCGGAAACGTCCTGCAAAGGGATTACTTGCGGGAATGTACGAGCTGCCGAATGTGGAGGGACATCTGACGGAGCAGGAAGTCATTGACTACGGAAAAACGATCGGACTGATGCCGGTCCGGGTAAGACGGCTGGATCCTGCAAAGCATGTGTTCAGTCATGTGGAGTGGCATATGATCGGATATGAGGTGCTGGTTGATGAGCTGGAGAAACGCTGCAGTGAAAAGCTGATTTTTGCAGCACACAGTGAAATCTGCGAGAAGTATCCGGTTCCGGCAGCGTTTTCTGCTTATACCCCATATGCGGCACAGTAAAGAAAAGGAGTGGACGGATATATGAGTGAACAGCCGGAACTGGGCAGGCAGCAGCAGAAGTCAAAAGAAACGAAGGAGCGGATTTTCCGGGCGGCGAAGCGGATCCTGCAAAAAAAAGGATACGAGGAGCTGTCCATCAAAAATATCTGTGAAGAGGCAGGAGTGTCCAATGGTAGTTTTTACCATCACTTTAAATCAAAAGACGATCTGCTCTCGTATTATATCGAAGAACAGCCGGGCGTCGATCCGGAACTGCTGGATATGCCTGCGAATGCTGCGGAGGCGAAGAATGCAGTCATCGGAGTATATCTGAATTATGTGGAGTACTGCAGACAGCTTGGAGTAGAGTTCATGTCCGGGTACTACGATACGAAAAATCAGGCGCTGAACCCGGCGATCCGTTCGGACCGGCCCTATCCGATCGTGACGGTACAGCATTATATTGAGAAAGTGATGGAGGCAGGGGTCATCCGCCTGAATGTAGAACTGGAGGAGTTTACAACAGACATCCGGATGATCGTGATCGGAAATGTTTTTGAATGGTGTCTGCGAAACGGAGATGCTGATTTTGAGGGCAATATGAAACGCTCTCTGGGAAAATATCTGGACAGTACGGTAGAGCCGGAAGAGCCTAAAACGAAAAAATAAAAAAAGAATTGTTAAGGTTTTATGAACCGCCTTGTTGTGGAACGAAAATCATGCTATAATCGGACACGATACGAGAGATAGTCAGAAAATCCGATGTGAAAGAAGTTCAGAAAAAGGGGCGTTTATTATGAACGTAAAAATGAGATTGAAAGAGTTGCTGAAAAAGTACCGGCATGCGTGGGTGTTCTTATATGTATTGATTTATATGCCGTGGTTCACCTATCTGGAGAAGCATGTTACAAGCGGGTATCATGTGATACATACCAGGCTGGATGATTATATACCGTTCTGTGAATATTTTGTTGTTCCGTATCTGCTTTGGTTTGCGTTCCTCGCGGCCGTGTTTGCGTGGTTTTTCTTTAAAGATACGGCGGGATTTTATAAACTGGTGAAAGTGAGCTTTACCGGGATGACCATCTTCCTGATTGTCTCAACAATCTTTCCGAACGGACAGCATCTTCGCCCGGTCGTGTTTGAGCGGGATAATATCTTTGTAGACCTTGTGAAGTTTGTGTACCAGTCAGACACACCGACCAATATATTCCCGAGCCTTCATGTGTTCAATACGCTGGCGGCATGCATCGCGATCAGCCAGAGTGAGGAACTAAAGAAGCGTAAGAAGGTGTGTGCTGCCGCCTATAGTCTGGCAGTTTTGATCATACTGTCCACCATGTTTTTGAAGCAGCATTCTGTGCTGGATGTGACTGCGGCATTTGTCATGGCAATTGCACTTGCGATTCCGGTCTATATGCCGATGGAGAACCGTCAGCATTCGACGATACGCGAGACGCTTTTGTCAGTAAAAAAATAGAGTTGCGGGAGGAAATGAGAAGTTATGGGAAAAATTATGCTTACGGGGGACCGGCCGACCGGAAGGCTGCATGTCGGCCATTATGTCGGCTCCCTGAAGAGAAGAGTGGAATTGCAGAACCAGGGAGATTTTGACGATATGTTTGTCATGATCGCCGATGCGCAGGCATTGACGGATAATGCGGATAATCCCGAAAAGGTACGCCAGAATATCATCGAGGTCGCATTGGATTATCTGGCGTGCGGACTCGATCCGGATAAGGTGACGCTGTTTATCCAGTCACAGGTTCCGGAGCTGACAGAGCTGTCTTTTTATTATATGAATCTTGTGACCGTATCCAGACTGCAGCGGAATCCTACGGTAAAATCTGAGATTCAGCAGCGGAATTTTGAGGCGAGCATACCGGTCGGTTTTTTTACCTACCCGATCAGTCAGGCTGCGGATATTACAGCGTTTAAGGCAACGACCGTTCCGGTAGGAGAAGACCAGCTTCCGATGCTGGAGCAGACGAAAGAAATCGTACGGAAGTTTAATTCCGTGTACGGAGAGACGCTTGTAGAACCGGAGATCCTGCTGCCGGAGAATCAGGCGTGTCTGCGCCTGCCGGGAATTGACGGAAAAGCGAAGATGAGTAAGTCGCTTGGCAACTGCATCTATCTATCCGAGGAACCGGAAGAGATTCAGAAAAAGGTGTTCAGCATGTTTACAGATCCGACGCACATTAAGGTGACGGATCCGGGCAGACTTGAGGGCAATACCGTGTTTATTTATCTGGATGCGTTCTGCCGTGACGAGCATTTTGCGGAATTTCTGCCGGAGTATTCCTGCCTGCAGGAACTCAAAGACCATTATACAAGAGGCGGTCTTGGCGATATGAAGGTGAAACGGTTCTTAAATAACGTACTTCAGGCGGAACTGGAACCGATCCGTAACCGTCGTAAAGAATACCAGAAAGATATTCCGTATGTTTATGAGATCTTGAAAAAGGGCAGTGAAAAAGCAGAACAGACTGCGGCGCAGACGCTCTCGGAAGTAAAGGCTGCGATGAAGATCAACTACTTTGATGATCAGGAACTGATTCAGAGTCAGGCGGAGCGCTTCGGCGAATAAGAAATGCAAGAACAGAGTGATACACAGGCATTTTGCAGGACTACCGCAGGATGCCTGTTTTTTCTCTGCTATTCCTGCTCAAACGGAATCTCTTTTTGTGAAAAGAACTTCTGTACCATGGTATCCCATGATTTCTCAAGAGATTTATCCATTGTGAAAGTATTCATGGAAGTTCCGGTAATACAAGTCAGACCATCTTCCCCGAAGCTGATATTCAGATAGAGTCCCTGCACGTCCTCCGGACGGAAATCCAGCTTTTCCTGCGCGATCAGGCGGGCGATATTTTCCGGAGAGAGACGGAATACGAACTTAAAACGCAGAGGAGTCCGTTTTCCCCTGATGATGGAAAAACAGTATTCGCGCAGACAGCTCCATGCGGAGTATTCAGGACAGGAGTCCGTGCCGTCTGCGGACTGTATGGGATTACCGGCAGCATCAGGTTTATAAAAGTCTTTCTGGATATAGCCGTCGATCCGGAATGTGTTAAAAGTCACAATCTCTGCGTCAACCAGTAAAAAATGGTCAAACGTGTCTGTCAGGAGCAGCTTTGACATGAATTGTCTGACCTCTGTAAGTCTTAATGCGATCATATGTATGAAATCTCCTTCAAAAACATTCGTAGTATCATCATAGCACAAATATTGACTTTTATGTGTAAAAAAAGTATTATTATAACAGTTAATATTTGCAGTTGCTCAGACCGTGCAAAAAACTGTGCGGGGTGGAAAGGTAGAAGAGAATTGAAAAAAGAACGAAAGAAACGTCTTCGGATATATATTGTAACCGGAGCACTGGCCATACTCCTGATCGCGGTCGTTGCGGTATCGGGGATCGTGCGCAGCCGCACGAATAGAGTAAGTACCGCTGAAGGGATCGACCTGATAAAGAAGGCGGAAGCAGCGGATGTTTCGGCGATAGAGACGAAGATTGAAAATCTGGAGAATAAAGAGAAACAGGAAACGGATAACGGCGACACGAGAAGCCTGAAAGAGCAGTTTGCAAGTACGGTCGTGATGGGAGATTCGATTGCGGCGGGACTTGCAGAATACGATGTACTGAATGTTTCCAGTGTGATCGCCGATATCGGCGCCACAGTAAGTGAACCGGACGATCATATTGCCAGGCTGAAGGAACTGAATCCGCAGATGGTATTTATGTCGTACGGTATCAATGACATTACAGAAAAAAAACTGGATGTAGAATCTTTCACGGAGGCATATGAGACTGCAATCGGAAAGATTCAGGAAGAATTGCCGGATACGAAGATCTTTGTAAATTCGATTTTCCCGGTACAGCAAAGTACAGAAGCGGACACGGAAACAGGAACAGATACAGAAACAGAATCAGATACGGGTAGTGTGGACGACTATAATACGGCGCTGCGCGAGCTGTGCGACAAGCTGCAGATTGCATTTGTGGACTGTACCTCACTTGTGTCAGAAAGCGATTATGAAGCAGACGGAATCCATCTCAAAGCAGACTTTTATCCGGTCTGGGCACAGCATATGGCAGATGTGGCAGAACTGTGACAGACAGAATACAGGAGTAGAAGATGGAGACAGAAGAAGCGGTGACAGGTCAGATCATGCGGAAGGAGAAAAAGATGCCGGATGAAATCATGTCGGCGGGGACGCCGCCGAAGAACAAGAGAACAATGCCGGCTGCGGTTTTGAAATATGTGGCAGCCGCGGCGATCGTGGGATATGTCGCGCTGCTTCTGCTCAATATAGGCGGAAGTACAAAACCGTTTGACGAGGTGAAGTCAGCAGTGGAGAATTCTCTGAATACGGAGAATCTGACAGAGCAGGGGAGTCAGGCATTGAAGCGTTATTACGGATTAAACAGTGAAGAATATGACGGCGTGCTGTATTATTCCTCGGAATTCAGTATTTCTGCGGAGGAGGTTCTGCTCATCTGTGTAAAGGATGACAGTCAGGTACAGGAGGTACGGGAAGCGGCAGAGGCGCGGATCGAAGACCGTCTGAATGATTTCGAAGGGTATGCTCCGGAGGAAGTGCAGCTTCTGGAGGAAGCGAGACTTCTGGTGCGCGGGAAGTACATCTTTCTTGCGGTCGCGCCGGAGGCGGACGTTTATGCCGATGTATTTGCGACAAGTCTGTAAGGATCAATCGAGAGAAAAGAGGAGCGGATATGCTTTTTAGCAGTATTACTTTTTTAGTTTTGTTTTTGCCGCTTACGCTGGTGGTTTATTATCTGATTCCGAAGAAGTGGCAAAATGCGGTCATGCTTGCCGCCAGTCTGTTTTTTTATGCATGGGGAGAGACGGTCTATGTTGTGCTTCTGTTTTTATCTGCCGTGCTGAATTATTTCTGCGGGAGAGATATCTACGAGAAACGGGAAGATCCGGTCAGGTCCAGAAGAAGCCTGACTGCTGCAATCGTGATGAACCTGCTGCTGTTAGGATTTTTTAAATATTATCCGGCTGCTGCAGGGGCGCTCAACGGAGCTTTTCAGCTACAGCTTCCCTGCCGGGAACTGCAGTTTCCCGCAGGTTTGTCTTTTTTTACATTCCAGGCGGTATCCTACCTGACAGATATTTACAGAAAACAGATCACGCCCCAGAATAATGTGGTCAAGTTTACGTTGTATCTGTGTATGTTTCCGAAACTGCTGGCGGGTCCGGTTGTCCGCTATGGAGATATTGAGAAGCAGCTGGATACACGCACGCTCAGTGTGGAAAAATTCGGGCGGGGAGCAATGCTATTTATCACAGGTCTGGCGAAAAAGATTCTGCTCGCGGATACGATGGGAGCGGTCTGTGAACAGATCTCGGGAATGCAGGCGGGTACGTTCTCTGCGCTGACGGCGTGGACCGGCTGTATATGCTATGCGTTTCAGATTTATTTTGATCTGAGCGGTTATTCGGATATGGCGCTGGGACTGGGAAAGATGTTCGGATTTGAGTACCGCAGGAATTTCAGGTATCCGTATGCGGCGAGAACCCTCCGTGATTTCTGGCGGCGGTGGCATATATCGGTCACTTCGTGGTTCCGGGATTATGTATACCTTCCGCTTGGCAGAAGCCGGTCGGGTGAGGTGGAAGACATGTGTAATATTATGCTCACTGGTCTGGCAGCAGGACTCTGGCACGGCGCACAGTGGAATTATGTGGTGGGCGGAATTTATTTTGCGTTTCTGCTGATCATGGAAAAATATGTCTGGGGAGCAAATATCCGCCGGTTTCCGCGCGTGGTGCAGCACATCTATACAATGGTGATCGTACTGATCGGCTGGGTGTTCTTCTCCAGTGCAGATCTGGGGACCGCGCTTGATTATCTGGGAGCTATGTTCGGCATTGGCGCCAGCGGTATTTTTGACAAACAGGGATTCTTCCTGCTCCTGACACACTGGCTTGTGCTTCTGCTCTGTATTCTGGCATCCTCGGCGAAGGGACAGCAGATTTTACACCGGATGATGGTAAGATATAAAAAGGTAAAAGTCAGAAAGGCGGCGGTATGTGTCGTCTATATCGGGATGTTCCTGCTTAGTATTGTATTTCTTGCGGCAGAGGGCAGCCGGGCATTCATCTATAGTGGTTTTTGAGAAACGCAGGATTGCAGGTGAAAAAGTATGCAGAGAAAGAAAAAGAAAAGAAACAACAGGCTTATGGAACGTGTGGTCGGGGCGGCATTTGCGGCATGTCTGCTCCTCCTGTTTGTGGTGAACCTGATCGTACCGGACAGAGAGATGTCACAGCATGCGGACCGGATGCCGTCCTCGCGGCCGCAGATGACTCTGAGCAGCCTGATTTCGGGAGAGTATATGCAGCAGTATGATAAGTACCAGTCGGATCAGTTTGTGGGCAGGGATCTGTCCCGGTGGCTGAAAGCCGCGATCAGCCGCCTTGGGGGAAGCCGGGTGGAAAATGGCGTTCTGATCGGAAAGGACGGACAGTTGTTGGAAGAGATTGCAAGTCCCGATCAGGATTCGATGACGAAAAACCTGGATGCGATGAACACATTTGCCGGAGAAAACCCGGATGTAAACATGTATATGCTGCTTGTGCCGGATGCGGCATGTGTGCTGGAGGATAAACTGCCCGCCCTTGCGGAAGTGACAGACCAGTCCAGGATCTTTTCCCAGGTCAGGCGGGAGCTGGAAGATTCTTATACGTGGATCGATGCTTCAGAGACGCTGAATAAGCATGCTGATGAAAAGATATACTATAAGACAGATCAGAACTGGACCAGCCTGGGGGCATTTTACGTGTTCGGAGCGGCGGCGGAATCGCTGGGGATCCCATCGGACGCGCCGAGTACGTTTGTATCTTATCCGGTCTCCACTTCATTCAACGGGACGCTGGCGTCCAAAAGTGGGTGTAGGATCGGAGAAAGAGAAGAAATCGATATTTATGTGCAGAAAGAAACCGACACAGATGTGGTAGTTAATTATGTGGAAGAGCAAAGAAAGACGACGTCTTTGTACGATTCATCAAAGCTGGATACACAGGATCCGTATTCTGTGTTTCTGGGAGGAAATTCGGCACTGGTGGATATCCGGACCGTGTCAGAAGAAAACCGGCGTCTGCTTCTCGTGAAAGATTCGTTTGCAAACTGTTTTGTCCAGTTTTTGACGCCGTATTTCCGGGAAATTGTCGTGGTGGATCCCCGGTATTACAGCGGGACGATGAATGATATCATGGATGCTTACCGGATCACGGACGTATTATTTTTATACAGCGGCAATACCTTTTCTGTAGATAATAATATCAGCGGTATGATCGGAAGTGAGTAGCAGTTCCGGTACAGGCGTACCCGGAATGTGCGCGATGGGAGGAAAACGGTGGGAAATAAGATAGAACAAGAGTTCCGGCAAAGACAGGAGCCGGTACGGCTGAATAAATATCTGAGCGAGGCGGGAATCTGCTCCCGCAGGAATGCCGATCGTCTGATTGAGAGCGGCAGGGTGACGGTAGACGGAAAACGTGCACAGACAGGGATGAAGATCGTCCCGGGACAGGAAGTGCGTGTCGGGAAGAAAGTCGTATCCCGTGCGGATGAGATGATCGTGCTCGCGGTCAATAAACCTGTGGGGATTGTCTGTACCGAAGACCGCAGGGAGAGAAAGAGCATCATCCGGTTTCTTGATTATCCGGTGAGAGTTACGTATATCGGGCGTCTGGATAAGGATTCCAGAGGCCTTCTTCTTATGACAAATAACGGGGACATCATCAATAAGATGATGAGGGCGGCAAACCGGCACGAGAAAGAATATAAGGTGACGGTGGACCGGGAAGTGACGGAGGAATTTCTGAATAAGATGGCGTCCGGCGTCGAGATTCTGGATACGGTGACAAGACCATGTACGGTCAGAAAGATCGGAAAATATACGTTTACGATCATACTGACGCAGGGACTCAACCGGCAGATACGCCGGATGTGTGAGGCATGTGGATACAAGGTGAAAGATCTGGTACGGACACGGGTGATGAATATCGAACTGGGAAGCCTGAAAGAGGGCGCGTACCGCAGACTGACGGACGAGGAACTGGACGCGCTGTATGAGCAGATCAGAGATTCGTCCAATATGCCGGAATTTTCGGGGAATATAGAAGGGGTAGAATATGAATGAAAAAAAACAACGGATGCTGGAACTGGTAGAACTTCTGAACCGTGCGCGCCGCGCCTATGAACAGGAAGACACGGAGATCATGAGCAATTTCGAGTATGATAAGCTGTACGATGAGCTGCAGGAACTTGAGAGAGAGCTGGGAATGACACTGGCGTCCAGTCCTACGGTGAATGTAGGATATGAGGTGCTGAGCGAACTGCCGAAGGAGCGGCATGAGCGGCCGATGCTCTCTCTTGACAAGACGAAAGAGGTATCCCGCCTGAAAGAATTTCTCGGGGACCAGAAAGCCGCGATCTCGTGGAAAATGGATGGTCTGACGATCGTACTGACTTACCGGAACGGGGAGCTGGCCAAAGCCGTGACGCGCGGAAACGGAGAGATTGGCGAAGTAATCACGAATAATGCACGGGTATTTCAAAATCTGCCCCTCCACATTCCTTACAAAGGGGAATTGATCCTGCGCGGCGAAGCGGTGATCGGATATCATGATTTTGAGCGGATCAATGCACAGATTGAAGATGTGGACGCCAGATATAAGAATCCGCGCAACCTGTGCAGCGGCTCCGTGCGCCAGCTCAGCAATGAAGTGACGGCGAAGCGGAATGTTCAGTTCTATGCCTTTACACTGGTACAGGCGGAAGATGTGGACTTTCACAATTCCCGGCTGTACCAGCTTGACTGGCTTTTGGGGCAGGGATTTCAGGTGGTGGAGCACCATCCGGTCACAGCAGATACTATTGAGAGTGAAGTGGAATGGTTTGCTTCCCACATCACAGAAAATGATTTTCCGTCGGACGGACTGGTACTCGTATATGATGATATTGCATATGGCCAGTCACTTGGCCAGACCGCAAAGTTTCCGAGGGATTCTTTCGCGTTCAAGTGGGCAGACGAACTCAGGGAGACTACGCTCACGGAGATTGAATGGAGTCCGTCGAGAACGGGACTGATCAATCCGGTCGCCATATTTGAGCCTGTGGAACTGGAAGGGACAACGGTGAGCCGTGCAAGCGTTCATAATATCAGCATTATGGAAGAGCTTGAGCTGGGAATCGGAGATACGGTTCAGGTATATAAGGCAAATATGATCATTCCCCAGATTGCGGAAAATCTGACAAGGAGCGGAACCTGCCGCCCGCCGGAAGTCTGTCCGGTATGCGGCGGTAAGACCCGCATTTCCATGGAAAATGACACAAAGACACTGTATTGTACAAACCCGAAGTGCCAGGCAAAGCAGATCAAATCATTTGCGCTGTTTGTAAGTCGTGACGCGCTGAATATCGAAGGACTTTCAGAAGCGACGCTGGAAAAGCTGATCGACAGAGGGTATATCAAAGATTATACGGATATCTTCCATTTAGACCGGTGCAAAGAAGAAATTCAGACAATGGAAGGATTCGGCGAAAAATCATACGAAAACCTGCTTCGAAATGTAGAAAAGGCAAGAGACACAACACTGCCCAGACTGCTGTATGCGCTTGGGATCGCAAATATCGGTCTGGCAAATGCAAAGATGATCTGCCGTGCGTTCGATAATGATCCGGCTAAGATCACGAATGCGACCATGGAAGAGTTAAGCGGGATCGATGGCATTGGCGAGGTCATTGCAAAAGCATATGTAGATTACTTCGCAGAGGAAAGTCACAGAGATCTGTTTCAACGGCTGCTTGAGGAAGTCCGCCTTCCCCAGGAAGAAAATGCGGGAGAAGAACAGATTTTCAGTGGTGTCAATTTTGTCATTACCGGGAGCGTCCATCACTTTGCAAACCGGGGCGAAGTGAAAGAGCTGATTGAAAGGAAAGGCGGGAAGGTGACCGGGTCGGTCACGTCAAAGACGAACTATCTGATCAACAATGATGTGACTTCCGCTTCCTCGAAGAATAAAAAAGCGAGAGAACTTGGCGTACCGGTCATTTCGGAGGAAGATTTTCTAAAAATGCTGGAGTAAGAATTCTGGTTTACAGCCGTAAATCGGAACGAATAAAGACGGTCTTCGGCTGTTTAGAAAAAATTCATTTGAACAAGACAACCCGATAAGATATAATACCGATAGGCATAGTGCCGTACAGCAGAGCAAAGAAGCTGTATTTCAGCGCAGATACAGATGGAGGAAAAGATAAATGTCAGATAACGATTTTACAATTGTGGATGCAGAGGAAGAGGAAAAGGTGTCTGAAAAGAACGAGACGTCCGTAACGAATCCGGAAGAGCATGACAAAAAAGAGGATGAATACGAGAAATTCTGTTATCTCTGCCACCGTCCGGAGAGCAAGGCAGGTAAGATGATCGCATTTCCGAATCATATGAACTTGTGTCAGGACTGTATGCAGAAAAGTCTGGATACGGTTTCAAATAGTTTGTCAAACAGCGTGTCAAACGGCCAGATTGATTTTAACAAACTGATCAATAACAATCTGGCGGGCATTCAGTTCATGAACCTTTCAGACCTGGAGAATCAGGTGCCGCCGCAGCAGCGTGTGAAGAAAAAGAAAAAAAAGAATGAGAAGAAATATCAGAAGCTGGATATCCGGAATATTCCGGCGCCCCACAGGATCAAAGCACAGCTTGACGAATATGTAGTCGGGCAGGAACACGCGAAAAAAGCGATGTCTGTAGCTGTGTATAACCACTATAAGCGTGTGGCGACAGACACCATGGATGATATTGAGATTGAAAAGTCTAATATGCTGATGATCGGACCGACCGGATGCGGAAAGACCTATCTGGTCAAGACTCTGGCAAAGCTGCTGGATGTGCCGCTTGCGATCACTGACGCGACGTCACTGACAGAAGCGGGATACATAGGCGACGATATTGAGAGTGTAGTTACGAAGCTGCTTGCGGCTGCGGATAATGATGTGGAGCGTGCAGAGCAGGGAATCATATTTATCGATGAGATTGATAAGATCGCAAAGAAGAGCAATTCCAGCCAGCGGGACGTCAGCGGTGAATCTGTACAGCAGGGATTACTGAAGCTGCTTGAGGGCAGCGACGTGGAAGTGCCGGTCGGCGCGAACAGCAAGAACGCGATGGTTCCGATGACAACGGTGAACACGAAAAATATTCTCTTTATCTGCGGCGGAGCATTCCCGGGACTGTCGGACATCATCAAGGAGCGGTTAAATAAAAAGTCCTCGATGGGATTCAACGCTGAGCTGAAGGACAAGTACGAGAACGATAAGAATATATTAAGCAAGGTGACTCTGGAGGATCTGAGAAAATTCGGGATGATTCCGGAATTCCTTGGTCGCCTCCCGGTTGTATTTACACTGGAGAGTCTTGATAAAGAGATGCTTGTGCAGATCCTTAAGGAGCCAAAGAACGCGATCCTGAAGCAGTATCAGAAACTCCTCGCACTGGATGAAGTGAATCTGATCTTTGACGACAGCGCGCTGGAGGCGATTGCGGAAAAGGCAATGAAGAAAGAGACCGGTGCACGGGCGCTTCGCGCGATCATCGAGGAGTTCATGCTGGATATTATGTATGAGATTCCGAAAGATGACAGTATCGGCCAGGTGACGATCACGAGAGAGTATATCGAGGGAACAGGAGGTCCGGTCATAGAACTGCGGGGACAGTCTGTACCACGGCTGAATTAGGGTTACAGGGTGAAGCACAGCTTCACCCGTTTTTTTTATTATATAGGAAACGAAGTTTCCTATATAATAAAAAAAACCGTCCCATACAAATGAGACGGTAATACGTGCGATAGAGGATTCGAACCCCCGACCTTCTGGTCCGTAGCCAGACGCTCTATCCAGCTGAGCTAATCGCACAAACTTGAACTTGTCGTTCACAGCAAATATTACTATATACCTTGTGAACGACTTTGTCAAGTATAAAATAAAAATTCAAAAAATTCAAAAAACTGTTAAAATCGACAGAATTCGAAAACTTTCATATACGGAACGTGACATGTGTCCGGCTTAGTCATTTTTGATTTTTGAAACATCGAAATCAATCGGACGGCACAGATGGCGCGGAATACCATCCACCATAACCGGGGATACATCGCCCTGGATCAGAGGCCGTACATAGCTGACAAAGTCATCGGTCACATAGGTTCCGTCTTCATTGACCCATTCTCTCGGGACGAGCTTCTCGTCGTTGGCAATCTTGTGTACATCTTTGACTTCTGTTCCGCACTGGTATGGATCGTCGGAAAGCCGCTGGAGTACAGCCATCTTGCCGGTATCTCCTTCGTCGGCTGCCTTGACTGCCGCGCCGCCGACCTGATAGGCTTCCAGAATATCCACGCGGGATGCGCAGTGGGATGCGGAACGCTGCAGAGAACTCAGCTCGATGGAACGTGTCTTGCAGCCGAATTCACCGGCAATGTAGCTTGCCAGATAATTTGCTGTTCCGGAGAGCTGCTTGTGTCCGAATGCGTCGACAAAGTCTACGCTCTGTCCAAGTTCGCAGACATAACGTCCGTCGGGCAGACGGATCCCTTCGGAAACAACGACAACAACGGAAGGCTTCTGTTCAAGCAGTTCTTTTACCTTGTTGCTGAAAACCTCTACATCAAACGGAAGCTCCGGAAGATAGATCAGATCCGGTCCGGCACAGTCCTCCCCTTTGGAAAGAGCAGCAGCGCCGGTAAGCCATCCAGCGTTTCTTCCCATGATCTCAACGACTGTGACAAGGCCTTTGGAATATTCCAGACAGAAGCTGTCGCGGATGATCTCCTTTACCGATGTTCCGATGTACTTGGCTGCGCTTCCGTATCCGGGCGTATGGTCCGTCAGGGCGAGATCGTTGTCGATCGTCTTCGGGCAGCCGATAAAACGAGTCGGGAAACCGGTTACGATTGCATAGTCGGACAATTTCTTGATCGTGTCCATGGAATCGTTGCCGCCAATGTAGATGAATGCTTCGATATCCAGCTTCTGCAGGATCTCAAAGATCTTGTCGTATACTTCACGGTTCTCAAAAATCTCCGGCAGCTTGTAGCGGCAGGAACCCAGGAATGCGGCAGGGGTTCTCTTTAACAGCTCCGCGTCCAGTTCATTTGTGATAAATTCGGATAAATCCACATAACGCTCCTCCAGTAACCCCTGAATGCCGTGCAGCATTCCATATACTTTCTTCGCTCCTCTGTCTTTGGCGGTACGGTATACACCGGCAAGACTGGAGTTGATTGCAGCAGTAGGTCCGCCGGACTGTCCGACGATAACGTTTCCTTTCATTTCAAGTACCTCCATTTTTACGTTTAGTTCTAGTTTAGTGCATAATCACGAAAAAGTAAATGGTAAATTGAAAAAATGCACCAAAATGTACAAAATGACGAAAAATCAATTTCTTGGAAAAAAGAGTTGAAAAAAAGAAATACATCATGTATTATAAAAGGCACTCTGATTAAGTCATTTGATTCTATCATATCATAATCAGTTCATGTCCGGTGTTCGGACGCATTTAACTACTATAGGCACGTACAACATAAAAAAGATAAGACAGGGAGTCGGTTGCTTATTATTTGTTGTACCAGATGAAGAATGGAAACGAAAGGGGAAGATGACTATCGAATCAAATTATGATGTAATCCGGTTTATTGAGCACGGGAACCGGTGCCGTCCGACTATGGACCGTGTTTCCGGAGAACTGCTGATCTATGTGCTGCGGGAGCATCCGCAGACAAGCAAGAGTATGGTATTCACATGGTTCCGCGAACTGGCGGTGCAGTTGGAACAGTACCGGCGGTACAGAAACAACAGAGGATACCGCTACGTGAATCCGTACAGCGTACTGGTGACGAGGGACGGAGAAGTGCTTCTGCTGGATCTGGAGGCGGAAAGCAATGAATTTGTGATGAAAAGCATGCAGAAGCGTGCGATGCGGAAGCATTTTGTAAAACCAATTGCCGGAATCAAAGAAAATATTGTTCTGACATATGATCTGTACGGACTGGGGAAGACGATGCAGTTTATTCTGGCAAATACGAAGCTGGAACCGGAATTGAAAAAAAGTGAAGAACGACGTCTGGAAAAGGTGATCAGCCGGTGTCTTGGAGAAGATCCGAAAAAGCAGTATAACGATCTGAAACAGGTGTTGAAAGATCTGCCGGAAGAGAAACAAGGGATATATAAAGAGTGGAAGAAGGCTGCCTGTGCAGCATTGATCCTCCTGTGCCTGGCGGCAGCCTTTGTGATGTTTTTCCTAAAAACGAGTACACTGAAAAGAGAAAACCAGAGGCTGGGAGAACAGTTGCAGACACAGGAAAAGGAACTCAGGGAGATGAAAAACGCAGAGCTGAAAAAGGAAGCACAGCAAGAAGAAAGCCTGACGATGCAGAGCCGGATGGATGCACTGGCGGCGGATGTAGAAGCTCTGGAGGAATATACCGCAGAAGAAGCTGCGGGAAGCAGCGAGGATGTGATCAGGGAGGGTGAAATCCTATTGAGAGAATTATACTGGTATCTTGCCCCTGCATATGAGCAGGAAGGCACTGCCGATCGTGCGATCGAGACTTACGGCAGTCTGTGCAGACTCGAGACAGAGGAAAGCCTGCTTGAAAGGGCATACCTGAAAAAGGCGGCGCTGGAACTGGAGAGCGGGAAAACAAAAAGTGCGGAAGAGACGCTTCTGGAAGCTGCGAAGCAGATACCGGAAATCGAGTCAGCAGAGGAATACAGTGAGCTGATGGCACAGTGCAGCGCAGAAAAAGAGACGGATAGCAATGCGGAAGCAGGGAATCAGACTCAGGGAGAAATCGGCCTGGAAAACGAAGCAACATCCCAGATGGAAAACGGTACAGAACAGGTGCCGGAATCCCCGGCGGAAGAAGCCGAAACGGAATTGCCGCTTTAAATTGTCCGATAAAAGGGAGGATGCCGGGTAGTCCTTTCGGACTCCCGGCAAGTATTATGAAAAAGTCTATTCTAATAGTGTTACTGTGTTGGCGTTTGTATGATCAAATGTGTTCTTCATTTGATACGTTTAGTATAAGCAGGAGAAGTGAAGAAATCATGATAAGAAAATGAAAGAATTTTAAAAGAAAAATGAACAAAATATGAACGAAAAACGGGAAAAAGTGAATATTTGATTTCGTGCTTGGAAAGTCGTGAAAAATATGATATCCTAAACAAAATACATCATGCACACAGCAAATGGAGGACAATGGAATGACAAGACAAGAGTTCCTGAGCCAGTTGCGTGACGCACTTAAGGATGATCTGAGTGCGGGCGCTGTGGAGGAACAGGTGAATTATTATAATAGTTATATTTCTGAGGAAGTCCGAAATGGGAAGAGCGAGGAAGAGGTTCTGGAGATGCTTGGAGATCCGTGGATCTTAGCGCGCACCATCACGGACGCGGCAGACGGGACAGATCAGCAGACAGCATACGGCTATGATTATGATGCCGGCAGCCAGGCACGTTCTTCCGGCGGGCAGCAGAATTATGGAAATGGCGGCATGCACGAGGTGCGCTTTGATACATGGTGGAAAAAACTCTTACTGATATTGGTTATTGTGATGGTCGTGCTGCTCGTTGTTGCGGTGGTCACCGGACTGATACGGATTCTTGCCCCGATTCTGGTGCCGGTTCTCGTTATCATGATTGTAGTCCGGCTGATCGGGGGCAGACGATCGTGACGGCTCTGACAGATGATTCAAGATGTAGCGGAAGAAAAATCGTGTGTGAAAAAAGGAATGTGCATGCCGCATTCCTTTTTCTAATGGCGTTTTCTGAAAAGTAGAAAAACAGTAAAAGACCGATGGGGGAGCCATCGGTCTTTTGAGGGGAGTATAAATAATTAATAAGGGGTTGTAGAAAGTGTCCTCTCTACAGACATTAGTATAATATATGGAATTGGAAAAAGCAAGCAAAATTATTAAAAATTTCAATATTTTTGTGCGTTTTTCGCCTGTTCGGGGCAAAAAGTGACGGAGGCGGCAGTATTTTTCATAAAAACGTCCGTGATATGTATAAAAAAAAGAGAGAAAGGTACACTACTTACTGTACCAAATAATATCATTTAGGAGGAATAGTCATGGCAAAGAATTACAGCAGCTCAAATGCAAACAGCAATTGTCATTCATCAAATGCAGACGAGCAAAACAGAAATTCCAACAAGAATGCGGCGTCAAAGAATAAAAACGCTTCGAATGCACAAAACAGGAACGCTTCTAATTCACAGAACAGAAATGCTTCCGGTACGCAGAACAGAAACGCGTTTGACGAGACAGACAACTACTAAAAATATCATAATAATCGAGGGCGCAGTAAAGTTTCGGCTTTACTACGCCCTTGGTTTATAGTAAAATAATAGTCATCCTGTACATAGGAGGAACATATGAAGACGATAGAATTGATCGCACCTTGTCATTTTGGACTGGAATCGGTTCTGAAAAGAGAAATCCAGAATCTGGGGTATGAAATCACCAGAGTGGAGGATGGAAAAGTGACGTTCGCCGGGGATATGAAGGCAGTCTGCCGGGCAAATATCTTCCTTCGCACAGCGGAACGGATTCTTTTGAAGGTCGGGGAATTTCGGGCAGAGACATTTGACGAGTTATTTGAAGGAACAAGGGCGATCCCATGGGAAGATTACATTCCGCCTGACGGTAAATTCTGGGTTGCCAAAGCTGCATCAGTGAAAAGCAGACTGTTCAGTCCGTCGGATATTCAGTCGATCATGAAAAAGGCGATGGTCGAGCGCATGAAGACGAGTTACCGGACGGAATGGTTTGAAGAGAACGGAGTTCCATATCCGGTACGTGTATTTTTGATGAAAGATCAGGTAACGGTAGGCATCGATACCTCCGGAGTATCCCTTCATAAGCGGGGATACCGGCAGATGACGGTCAGGGCGCCGATCACGGAAACGCTTGCAGCTTCGCTGATCATGCTGACGCCATGGAAGGGTGACCGTATTTTAGTAGATCCATTCTGCGGGAGCGGGACTTTCCCGATTGAGGCGGCAATGATGGCAGCCAATATCGCGCCGGGAATGAACCGGTCTTTTACAGCAGAAGCATGGACGAACCTGATCCCACGCAGGCTGTGGTATGAGTCTGTAGATGAGGCGAACGATCTGATAACAGATGATATCAAGGTAGATATTCAGGGGTATGATATTGACAATGAAGCGCTGCGCGCGGCGAGGCACAATGCGGAGGACGCAGGAGTTGCCCATATGATTCATTTTCAACAGCGGCCTGTGAGCGAACTGCGGCATCCGAAAAAATACGGCTTTATTATTACAAATCCGCCCTATGGGGAGCGACTTGAGGAAAAAGAACATCTTCCGCAGTTATACCGTGAGTTTGGCGAAAGCTACCGGCGGCTCGATGGATGGTCTGCCTATATGATCACAAGCTATGAGGATGCCGAACGGTATTTCGGAAGGAAGGCAGACAAAAACCGAAAGATCTATAACGGAATGCTGAAAACGTATTTCTACCAGTTTATGGGACCGAAGCCGCCGAAACGGAGCGCAGAACAAAAAGACAAACGATAAGAGAAACCAGAAACTACAAAAGAAAAGTATATATTTATATAGAAGGAAAAGAAATGGAAAAAAGAATTGTATTTGCAACCGGTAATGAGAACAAAATGAAAGAAATCCGCATGATACTGGAAGATCTGGGAATGCCGATCTATTCGATGAAAGAACTGGGAATTGAGGCGGATATTCTGGAAGACGGACTGACGTTTGAAGAAAATGCGGAGATCAAGGCACGCGCGGTCGCAAGACTTGTGCCGGAAGATATCGTACTGGCGGATGATTCCGGATTGGAGATTGATTATCTCGACCGGGCTCCGGGAGTCTATTCCGCGCGGTTCGCGGGAGAGGATACTTCCTATGACGTGAAAAACCGGATACTTCTGGACAAACTGGAAGGGGTTCCGGAGGAAGAGAGGACTGCCCGCTTTGTGTGCGCAGTCTGTGCGGCGTTCCCGAACGGAGATCTGGAGACTGTCCGGGGGACGATTGAAGGCAGGATCGCAGATGAGATCATGGGTGAGAACGGATTTGGATATGATCCGATATTCTACTATCCGGAATGTGGCTGTACGACGGCGGAAATGACGCCGGAGCAGAAGAACCTGCTGAGTCACAGAGGCAAAGCGCTCCGTGCGATAAAGGAAATTATCAAAAAAGAGGGATGGAAGTAAAACGGAATGAGAGTGTTGATTGTGAGCGATACGCACGGCCGGCATCGGAATCTCGACCGTGCGCTTGAAGAGGCGGGGAAAATAGATGTGTTTATTCATCTGGGAGACGTAGAAGGAGGAGAGACGTATATCAATGCAGTGGTAGACTGCGAGAAGCACATGGTCGCAGGTAATAATGATTTCTTCTCTGATCTTCCGAATACCGAAGAATTTTATCTCGGGGATAAGAAGGTGTTTATTACCCACGGACATCAGTTCTATGTTTCGCTGGATCCGATGGTGGTCCGGGAAGAGGGCATTGCGCGAAATGCCGACATTGTGATGTTCGGTCATACGCACAGACCATATCTGAGCCAGAAGGACGGAGTGACGGTACTCAATCCGGGAAGCCTGTCGCTCCCGCGCCAGGAAGGGCGAAAAGGGAGTTATATGTTGATGGAGACAGACCGCAGCGGTGAGATTACGTGGCAGCAATGTTATCTTGACTGATGGCGGAGAAACGATGAAATTGTGCTGTATGGTGAAGGATACAAAATAAGGTCGAAAAAAATCTGAAAAAAATAAAAAAAAAGTTGACATCAAACCACGCATATTATATAATAACTCTTGCGTTGTGAAGAAGTACGCATTACAGGTGGTTTGACGGGGTGTGGCTCAGCTTGGCTAGAGCGCCTGGTTTGGGACCAGGAGGTCGCAGGTTCGAATCCTGTCACCCCGATATTGTGTGCGGGTGTAGTTCAATGGTAGAACACCAGCCTTCCAAGCTGGACACGTGGGTTCGATTCCCATCACCCGCTTTTCCGCAGAGAGATCTGTGGGACAAGAAAAGGAAATAGAATCGTGAGTCTGTAGCTCAGTTGGATAGAGCAACGGCCTTCTAAGCCGTAGGTCGTGGGTTCGAATCCCCCCAGGCTCGGTATGGTGGGTATGGTGCAGTTGGTTAGCGCG
>CATXUX010000043.1 GCA_958402795.1 uncultured Lachnospiraceae bacterium
AAATCGCTATGCCACAGCCTTGGCAGGCCATCGCGCAGCGATTTTGTTCAATTCCCGTTTGTCGGCCTGATTGAATGAAGAGCAATAAGATATTAAAGTTAAAATTGTATCTCTTTAAAATTGCAAGTATAATAACAGTATGAAGTTGAATGAGAGGAAAAAAGTAATGGATAATTTTATCCAAAAGGAAATTCAAGATTCAAAAGTGATGATTCTATATACAAAAAATATTTGATAAACAAGGCTGTATTGCTTATAGCTGCACCCCCCAAAAACGAAGCCAGAATTGATAAAGTTGCTGAGTTAGAAGCGGTTTCTTAGATATTTGCGGATGACAATGTGTTTAAAACAGCTGATATGTATTTTCGGGAAGCGTGGAACAGGGAAAAGGAGGATAGCGTATGATTCACGAAGATTTTACTATGAAAGAGCACCATTTTGTCGGACATCTTGCGGAACCGGATCATGGATGCGATAAAGCCGTGCTCGTGATTGCGGGCGGAGAACAGAGCCTCCTGCCAGGCGTCAAGATCGCGGAACGGTTTGCCGACTATGGTTTCATCGGTTTAGCTGTGTCGTTGTACGGAGCTGAAGGACTGCCCGATTCTCCCGACCGCTGCCCAATGGAAATGTTCGGATATGCGGTAGATTATCTGCGTAACCGGAAGCACATTCAGCACATCAGCACATACGGGATGTCGATGGGTTCTATCTTCGCAGTTTTCACAGCAGTATACATTGGTGGCATTGAAAATGTTGTTATGGTTTCGCCAACTCATGTTCCTTTTGAGGGAACGACAAAGGACAAAAAACATATGAGCGGCCATAGCGTAGCTACATGGCATGGACAGGACATTCCATTTGTCACGGCGGATTTTACAAAAGTGAAAGCATCAAGCTATCAAAAACATCCGGCCGCCGCACATAAGGTAATGGGAATGTGGACCGCGTATTATGATGCATATCAGGATAAAAACAGAGAACAGCAGGCGATGCTCCCGATGGAACGTACAAATGCACGGATACTTCTCATAGCAGGGGGCGCGGACGAGGCATGGCCCGCGGAATATTCCGTCCATACTCTCCAAGCGTACCTTGAACGCAAAAATTACTGTCATGACGTGAAAGCGGTGGTTTATCCGAATGTGAGCCATTTAACCGGAATAATGCCAAATCAGGAGCGGGAAAAGAAATTATATCGGTTGATGCCGTTGATCGGGATTGCATATAAAAGTTTCGGGAAACACAAAAAGGAGTGTTTGGAGGCGCTCGCCAAATCTGAGCGCGAAATCATAAATTGGCTGAATGAGCTATAAATGGATTTTAATTTTAGAAGAAGAGAGGGATTACGAATGAAAAAAAGAACATGGGATCTATATGCGCCAATATATGAACGGGCAATGCGTTCGGATCGTAAAGTTTATCAGATGATGTATCGCCGGATCCCGGAAGTCATTCAAAAAAAAGATGTGCTGGAAATCGCCACCGGTCCCGGATTGCTGGCAAAGCATGTGGCACATGCTGCAAATAAAATGATTGCCACGGATTATTCCGAAGGAATGATTGCACAAGCCAGAAAGGGGAACTATCCGGCTAATCTGACGTTTGAAGTTGCAGACGCGACAGACCTGCCGTTTGACGATAAATCCTTTGATGTGGTTCTGATTGCCAATGCGCTTCATGTTATGCCGGATCCGGAAAAGGCACTCATGGAGATAGACCGGGTATTAAAGGATAAAGGAATACTGATCGCGCCTAATTTTGTAAATCATAAGGGCGGATTCATAAGCCGCATATGGTCCGGCATACTGAAAATCGCAGGGATAGGCTTTGAGCATCAATGGGAAGCAGAAGAATACCGAAAATTTCTCGAAAAGAACGGCTGGAAAATCAAAAACTGGAAAATCATGCAGGCGCGTATCCCTATGGCCTACGCGGAATGTATAAGGGGAGATAACGATGAAAAAATATCTGATGCCGGTTGTGATGCTGGCAATATTTGAAACAATCGCCATTGCGCTCTGGCTGACGATGGACGACCTGTTTTACCTGTTCAACTTCAGCTATATCGGCATTTCTCTGGCATTGGCGATCTTTTTGTACATCAGGAAATATAAGCACGCCCGGCGAGTTGCGCAGCTTTTGGTAGGACTGTATATGCTGGTCTATCTGGGGATAGTCTGCAGGGAAAATATGCAGATCGAAGGATTCTGGTATTATCTGTTTACCGGCGTATTTGAGGCCGCGACCATCCATTATGTGGTCGCCAAGATATTCGGACCGCTGGTTTTTGGGAGAGGGTGGTGCGGCTATGCCTGCTGGACGGCCATGGTACTGGACTTCCTTCCCTACAAAACGCTAAAGCAGCCGCGCCGGAAAATTGGCTGGATCCGATATGTTACCTTTGCGGCATCGTTCCTGTTTGTGGCGTCGCTCTTTCTGGCCCATGTGGGCAACATGGAAGAAATCATGTTCCGGGCGTTCCTGATCGGAAATCTGCTATATTACGCTGTTGGTATTGTTCTTGCATTTCTGTTCAAGGATAACCGGGCATTTTGCAAATACATATGTCCGATCACCATATTCCTGAAACCTATGAGTTATTTTTCTTTGCTCCGGGTAAAATGTGACACTGAAAAATGTGTATCCTGCGGCAAGTGTAAGCGTGTATGCCCGATGGAGGTGGACGTGACGGATAATTCGAGAAAGAGGAAAAACGGAACAGAATGTATTCTTTGTTTTGAATGCGTGCGAAATTGTCCGAAAAATGCCCTTTAAGTCCAAACAGACGCTCAAAGGGATAGGAATGGAATGTATACATTGAATTTTAAAGGATGTGTGTTATAATAACAGTTAGCTACAACTAATCAGAAGCGGGAGGCTGTTATGAAATATCATATTGAAAAAAATTCAGTGCAGGAAACATTGATCATTCCCTTGTATGCGAGAAAGAAATGTACGGAAAAATTTCCCCCTCTTTTTCGTGATGAAACGGCCATACACTTAATGGAACAGATTGATTATGACTTCTCTGAGCTGGAAAAAAAGAGCGGCAGTTTTATGCAGGAGTTTGGCTTTTTAGAACTTGCCATGCGCCAGAATGATTTGGCTTATGAAGTGAAGGATTATTTGACAATACACCCCAATGCCGCTGTTGTAAATATGGGATGCGGTCTGGACAACACGGGGAGAAATTGTGATAATGGATTCTGCCACATTTACAATATTGACTTTCCAGATGTGATAGCGGTCAGAAACCAGCTCCTTCCTGCGGGAGAACGTGAAAAAAATATTGCAGCTGATCTGAAAGATACCTCATGGTTTGATGAGATCGATGCCGGTGAGGGAGCGGTTTTCTTTGCTGCAGGCGTATTTTATTATTTTTTGAGAGAAGACGTAAAAGCTCTTTTCCTGGCGATGACAGAGCATTTTCCGAAAGGCAGGATTGTGTTTGATACCGCCGGAAAGACAGCGGTGAAACTGATGGTAAAAACATGGATAAAACAAGCAGAGATCAAAGATGTAAACGCCTACTTTTTTGTCGGCGATCTTCAGAAAGAGATTGCCCCGTGGTCAGAAAAATTCCGGCTGTCTTCAAGGGGTTATATGCAGGGTTATCAAAGCCTGAATATGCCCTCGGTCAAAAGGCTCTACCGGATTTTGGCTAAAATAGGGGATGGACTGATGAAAATGAAAATCGTAAGGATTGATTTTTAGTTTATCACAAAAAGCACAGGGAGGAAAGACGATGTTTATTTGGGATGTAAATCGTTTGCACTGGACAAGAAAACCGCAGGATTACCACATAGAGGGCGGGAAGATTGAGATAACAACAAAACCACACACGGACTTATGGCAGAGAACCTATTATCATTTTCGGAATGATAATGCGCCCGTGCTGCAAATGGAAACGGACGAGAAGTTCTTTTCCTTTATCGTGAAAACGGATTTCACGGAAAGTCATCACAGATTCGACCAGTGCGGGATTGTTCTGTATATGGACAGCGAGAACTGGATAAAGGGTTCGGTGGAATACGAAAATGAGCAGTACCAGCATCTGGGTTCTGTCGTAACCAATGGCGGGTATTCGGACTGGGCGACTACGGTGATTCCCGCAGATGTGAAAATCATGTGGTACCGTTTCAGCCGCAGAGAGGATGATTATTGTATCGAATGTTCTCCAGACGGTAAGGACTTCCGCCAGATGCGGGTGTGCCATATGGCACAAGGCGGCGGAAGGATCCGATTTGGCGTCTACGCATGTAGTCCGGAAGAATCCTCTTTCACGGCGGTGTTTTCCGACATGGAGATAACAGAATGTACATGGAAGGCGCACGATGGACAGGCGCCGGATGAAGATGAAACCGGTATGTGATCCCTGAAAAAGAGATAAATCAGATTGCATCTCAACATCATCTAATATAGTGTGTGAGAAAGGGAAATTTATATGGCAGTATTTAAAAATGAAATACCAATATTAGAATTTGATACAGAACAAGGCGCAGTTATAATGCCGGGACATCATTCGGATTATAATTTCCCGCAGAAAGCGGTAATGCTTTTCATGGAACCTGAAATAGATGATTTTGTGGCTGAAAATGAATGTGAAATTGTCGGGAAATTTGTAAGTGTTACGAAGGAATTTTGTGTTTATCAAACAAAAATCAATAGTGTGGATATTGCATTTGTACAGGCACCTCTTGGGGGAGCGGGTGCTGTACAGATTATGGAGCAGTTAATTGCAGGAGGTGTGAAAGAAATAATAGCTGCGGGATGTTGCGGTGCTTTAGTTGAAGATACCGAAGGGTCATTTTTTATTCCTACTGCGGCACTTAGACAGGAAGGAACATCCTATCATTATTTGCCGCCGTTACGAGAAATTCAATTAGACGCTGCTCCAATCAAAGCGATATGCAGGGTATTAGAAAATGCGGGATTAAGCTATAGAACCTGTAAAACATGGACAACAGATGGATTTTACCGAGAAACAAAAGAAATGGTCCGGTATCGAAAATCAGAAGGATATTCCGTTGTAGAAATGGAATGTGCCTCTATGGCTGCATGTGCAAAAATGAGAGGCGTCCTATTTGGACAAGTGCTTTTTACCGCAGATTCTTTGGCAGATGTTGATGCACACGATATAAGAAATTGGGGAAATGATTTTTTTGCAACTGCTATGAAAATTGCAATGGAAGCAATAACGGAGGTGCAGACATGAGATCAGAAAACGAAATGTATGACCTTATTTTAGAGGTTGCGAAAAATGATGTTAGAATTAAAGCTGTATATATGAATGGTTCAAGAACAAACGAAAATGTTCCAAAAGATATTTTTCAAGATTATGATATAGTTTATGTTGTGGAAAATACCCAAAGCTTTATAGAGGATAAAGAGTGGATTGGGATTTTCGGAGAAATTCTTTATATGCAATATCCTGATGAAAATCCGAATTATCCAAGCGATAAGAAAAATTCTTATGGTTATTTAATGCAATTTGCAGACGGAATTAGAATTGACTTAACTGTGCAGTCTGTATATTATGCATTACAGCACATTAAGGAAGACAAGCTTTGCAAAATTTTGCTGGATAAAGAAAATATATTACCTGAAATAGAAGCGGCAACAGATTGTCAATATTGGATTAAAAAACCTACAAAAGAACAATATCTGGCGGCTTGTAATGAATTTTGGTGGTGTACCAATAATATAGCAAAAGGTTTATGGCGCAAGGAAATCCCCTATGTTCAGGATATGACAAATTATTGTGTAAGGACTCAGCTTATTACTATGTTAAATTGGAAAGTAGGTATTTTAACAGGATGGTCGGTGAGTACCGGAAAATCATCAAAATACTTGTATAAGTGGCTTCCGGAGGAAGAATGGCAAATACTTTTATCAACTTATTTTGATGGTAATGTTGATCATGCATGGAAGTCTGTTTTTGGAATGTGCGGGTTATTTGGAAACGCGGCACGGTTTGTTGGGGGAAAATTGGGATGGGAATATAATGAAAAAGAGGAAAAAGCAGCCCAGTCTTTCTTGGAATATGTGCATCAATTATAATTCAATCCAGTTTGTCAGTAAGTTGTAAACCGACATAAGATACCAATAAACAGCGCTCAGGCGTAAAAATCTGGACGCTGTTTTCTTTTCAAAGCATGAAGAGGAATAGGCACTACGCCTTCTTTGCCACCACGCAGATCCAGCCTTTTTCATTCTTATCCGTTTTGATATCCGTAAAGCCAGTGGCTTGCAAAGCCTTTTCGATCTGGCCGGATGTATAGATTTTCATGCCCTGTATCCGATTCGTCCATTTTTCATCTTTGGAATTCTCTCCGTTTGACTCGTTGCAAATCATAAAAGTTCCGCCGCTTTTGAGCACACGGTATACTTCTTCAAAGGCCTTGTTTATATCCGGCCAGAAGTATATGGTTTCAAAGGCAGTAATTAAGTCAAAATTTTCCCTGGCAAAAGGAAGTTCCATGACATTTCCCTGTAAAATTCTGCAACGGTTATTTTTAATTTCTTCCTGATTGACCTTTTCTGATTTTTTTACACTCACTTCCGAATAATCAATGCCTATAACCTTTCCATGTGGACTTTTTTCCAATAATTTTTTTATATTTGCACCGCCGCCGCAGCCAATATCCAGAGAGGAATCTTTGTCACCGACTTTTATATGGGTGAATCCCCATTCTGCCATGAGAGAATGCCCTAGGTTCATCATGCTGACCATAATTTCCCCACCCAATCCGTCTGGTTTAGAAGTATTTTGAAAAAATGACATCGCCAGATCTCCTTTCAAACTGTCGCTAATTAGTTGCAACTAACAACATTGTAACATAGTCCTTTGCATGATACAAGGAAAAGATACTTGTCCATTTCAAAATCTTTCCGTATAATATATTCGCATATAAATCTTACAGACCATAAGGAGTGGAAGAAATGACAATGAACTTAATCTATAAAAAAGCATCCATTGATGATATAGACGTATTAACAGAGACAAGAATAAAGGTGCTTAAAGCTGCAAATAAATTACCGGAAAATACGGATATGAGCGATGTGAAAAGGTGTTCATATGATTATTATAAAAAAGCACTTGGCGATGATACACATATCGCATATTTGGTATTTGACGAAAATCGTTTTGTGGGATCTGGCGGGATTTGTTTTTTTCAGGTAATGCCGACGTATCATAATCCAAGCGGGAAGAAAGCGTATATTATGAACATGTATACAGACCCTGCATATAGAAGAAGAGGAATTGCGTATCAGACATTGGACAAACTGGTAAAAACGGCTAAAAGTAAGGAAATAACGTCCATTTCATTAGAAGCAACCCCAATGGGGCGTCCCTTGTACGAGAAATATGGTTTTGTGAAGATGAATGATGAAATGGAACTGCAATTAAGGCAATTAAGGTTAAGGTCTATCTGATTTTTTTGTTGATTTTATCCTCCGGATGTGATACAGTATTTTTTGTCAAACGGGAATGTTCTTATTCCCAAATGATTCTGGCCATATGGCTCTCATTTTCGGCGCTTTTATCGCGAATGTTCCGATAATGAAAAGAAAAAAACAAAAAAGTCAAAACACAGGAGGAATTGCTTATGACAAAAGGACTGCAACAATATTTCCCGATGATTCGGACACGGCAGGAGGTGCTGGATGACATTCGAGGCAGGGAGGATCTGTCCGGTATGTTTGATGGGTGGACAGAAAAACAGCAGAATGATTTTCTGGACATTTGTACCGGAGTAAAGGGTGTAAAACTTCTCTATGACGCCTTTTTTAAGGAAATCGTCAACCCGGAGAATACACCGGAAAGGCTGGAAGAATTTCTTTCTCTGCTTCTGGGGCAGGCAGTAAAGATTCAGACAGTCCTTCCCAATGATTCCAGCCGGATCGCAGATGAAAGCTCCCTGCTGATCATGGATATCCTGGTGCAGCTTGAAGACGGCAGCCTGGCGAACGTTGAAGTTCAGAAGATAGGATATGCTTTTCCGGGAGCCAGAAGCGCCTGTTATTCGGCGGATTTGCTGCTGCGGCAGTATAAACGGGCGAAGGGGAAAAGCGAAAAACGATCTTGCTACCGGGATATCCGGAAGGTATATACCATTGTACTGTTTGAAACCAGTACAGGAGAATTCCACGCTTTTCCGGATCATTACATACACCGTTTTCAACAATGCAGTGATACAGGGTTATTCATCGAATTATTTCAGGAATATATCTTTATCCCTCTTGACATTTTCGGTAAAAAACAGCACAATAAAGACATCGAAAATGATTTAGATGCATGGCTTACTTTCCTGAGCATAGACGATCCGGAAGTGATCGAACGGCTGATCCGCCAGTATCCGCGGTTCATCCCTATGTACAAAGAAGTATACGAAATGTGCAGGAACACAGAGAGGGTGATGGGTTTGTTTTCCAAAGAATTACAGATTATGGATAGAAACACGGTACAGTTTATGATTGACGAGATGCAGGATACGATTGACAATCAGGCAGCGCAATTGGCTCAGAATGCAGAACAGCTCTCTCAAAAGGACGAGCAACTTTCTCAAAAGAATGAGAAACTTTTCCGACAGAAGTTGGTTATCCGGGAACAAGAAGCGGAGATAGCAAAATTGAAGAAGCTTCTTACGGAGAGAGAACATAAGGATTAGAAAAATGGAGCCGCCGCAAAATGAATGTGGCGGCTTCAATTCTGATAAACGTATGTTTCATGTTAAGTTTTTATTGGTATTTATGGAGAAAATCATATGGACGAGATGATCCGAAAGTATTTTAAAGCATGGATAGATAAAGATATTGATACTGTGAAAGAAGTATTCTCTGGGGATGTTGTTTACAGCGAGTGCTACGGACCGGAATATCTCGGTATTGAACAGGTATTGCGATGGTTTGAGGACTGGAATGCGAAAGGTTCTGTTTTAAAATGGGACATAAAACAAATAACTGTTGTAAATAAAACAGCATTTGCAGAGTGGTATTTTGAATGTGATTATGAAGGCAATATTGGCGGATTTGACGGGGTTACGATAGCGAAATTCAATGAAAGCATGAAAATATATGATTTAAGGGAATTTCAATCCAAAGCAGAACATTTCCGCCCATATGGAAATAAATGAAAACACCGATCTGGTTGTAATCATATTTGGTGAAAGGAGTGACAGACAAATGGTTTTAGAAACGGAACGATTGATACTGCGGCGCTGGGAAGAGGGGGACGCAGAGAATTTATACCTGTATGCCAGTGATCCTGATGTGGGACCGATCGCCGGCTGGCCGCCTCATCAGAGTCTTGAGGAGAGCCGTGACGTGATCAAAAATGTGTTTTGCGGTGAGGAAGCCTACGCGGTATGCCTGAAGTCAGATCATAAAGCAATCGGAGCAATTGAATTAATGCTGAACGGTTATACGGATATGACGGAAAGAGACGATGAGTGTGAGCTTGGATACTGGATCGGAAAGCCGTTCTGGGGGCAGGGACTGATTCCGGAAGCAGCGAGGGAAATGCTTCGTCATGCATTTGAGGATTTGAAAATGCAGAAAGTCTGGTGTGGTTATTATGACGGAAATCATAAATCGAAACGGGTACAGGAGAAGCTCGGCTTCCGGTATCAGTGGACTACCAGAGATTTGGATGTTCCGCTGATGCATGAGAAACGGACCGGTCATGTGAATCTGATCACAAAAGAATGGTGGCTTGGGTGAGTTGACGACAGAACAGTGGATATTTGATGGAGGTGCGTGAGATGAATGTAATCCCGGCTATTCATGGAAAATCTGAATGGACGGAAGAGGTCTGTGAAGAATATACAGAAACTATGCTTGCGTTCCGAACCGATCCTTCTATTCCGGAAGAGGGGTACCGTCTGGAGATTGCGCCGAATAAAGTTTGTATCGATTCCGGGACGGAGGCAGGGCGGTATTATGGTATGCAGACGCTGAACGCTTTGCTTGAAGAGGGGAATGGAGTATTATGCTACGGAGTGATCGAGGATGCGCCCAAATATCCGTACCGGGGATTCATGCTTGATGTCAGCCGTCATTTTTTCCCTGTGGAAGAGGTCAAAAAGCTGATCAATCAATGTGCAAAGTATAAACTGAACAAGTTTCACTGGCATTTGAGCGATGACCAGGGTTTCCGGCTTGAGAGCAGGCGGTTTCCCGAACTGAACCGGACAGGTTCCCGGAGGGTAGAATTGGATGGTACGGTTACGGAAGGATTTTATACGCAGGAAGAAATCTGCGAGGTTGTCAGCTATGCGGCTGCGAGACAGATCGAGATCATTCCGGAGATTGATCTGCCCGGGCACACTTCTGCGATTATTGCATCCTATCCGGAGTTCTCCTGTTCCAAAGAGCCGACAGAGGTGAAAACAAAGGGTGGGGTATATTCCCAGATCCTTTGCGCGGGGCAGGAGCAGACAATGCAGTTTCTCTATGAACTTTTAGATGAGATTGTTCCTTTGTTTCCGGGAAAATATTTTCATATCGGGGGTGACGAGGCGCCAAAGACCGCGTGGAAATCCTGCAGACACTGCCAGGATCTGATTCGGCGGGAGCATCTGAGGGACGAGGAAGAGCTGCAGGCGTATTTTACCGGAAAACTGGCAGCTTATCTGAAACAAAAGGGGAAAATTGTGATTGGGTGGAACGATATCCTGCAGTCTGGTGAGAGAAAAGGGATGATCGCGCAATACTGGGATGAACCGGTGAAGGGGTATTCATATGCTGCTGCTCAAAACGGACAGAAGTTCATTTTCTCCAATCTGGATGCGTGTTATCTGGATTATCCCCATTGTCTGGTTACTCTGAAAGGAATTCATTCCTTAAAACCCAATATTCAGGGACATATGGATATTGCGGATGAACAGATTCTGGGATTCGAAGCGCCGGTCTGGACAGAGTATATCGCGACGGAAGAAAAACTGGAGCAGCAGATGTTTCCTCGCCTTCTGGCGCTTGCGGAAAACGCATGGGGCAGCGGGGACGATTTTGACGATTTTCTGCGAAGAGCAAAGGCAGAAGAAGGGAATCTCGCAAAAGCCGGAATCAGATACACCCCGGTAGAAGAATCGGGTACTTACGGGGAAGCCGGAATACAGCACATTCAGGAATGGATCAACGACTGGCTTGACCGGACGCTGTTCGGCGGTGTGGAGCTGACGCCGGAAGCCATTCAGGAAAATGTCGCGTCCGGCGCACATCTGATCCAGTCCTGCATGCAGTATGCTTATACAAAAGAGGAAATAGAACGCGTACTGCAATACCTGAGGAATCGGGAATCTGCTGAAACATAAAAGGGGTAAATAAAATGGTATACATAGATTATTATGATTCGCCAGTCGGACGCCTGCTGCTTGCAGAGAAGAATGGCACTCTGGCCGGTGCATGGATAGAAGGACAGAAATATTATCCGGGGACTTTGCGCGAAGAAACGGAAGTAAAACCGGATTCTCCCCTGCTGAGACAGTCGAAGCAGTGGCTGGAGCGGTATTTTGCCGGAGAAAAGCCGCTGCCCGGTGAATTAAAACTTTCTCCTGCCGGAAGTGGATTCCAAAAGGAAGTCTGGAAACTTCTGTGTGAGATTCCCTATGGTGAAACGACAACCTACGGTGAGATTGCAAGGAAAATAGCCGCAGGCAGAGGACTTGACAGGATGTCGGCGCAGGCAGTCGGAGGCGCTGTGGGGCATAATCCAGTCTCTATTATCATCCCTTGCCACCGCGTGGTCGGGGCGAACGGAAGTCTGACAGGGTATGCCGGAGGGATAGAGATAAAAAGACGGCTGCTGATTCATGAGGGTGTGGATATGAGCCGGTTTACGATTCCGAAGGAAGTATGAATCACATAAAAAGTATTCTGAACGGAGGAAGAGAGGAATGGAAGAGCAGCACACAAAGCCGAAAATACGTCCTGCTGATGAAGAGACAGGTACTGCATGGTTTGCGATTTTGTTTTCTGTTCTCTGGTACGCGCTGGGATTAAAAACGATGGTCGGCGGGCCGGGGATAAACGGCATCCTGATTCTTGTTGCGGGATTGATTCCCTTATACTCAGGAATTCAAGGGTTTCGGCGTGCGTTATTTTACAGAAATCAGAGAAAAGCGGCAATTGCGCTTGGAAAGAAAGCACGGGGCAGGATTACGGAAGTTTATATGGATGTACGTCCCTATGAGACAGAGAATGAAACACGGTATAGAAGGTATTACTATTTAAAGGTTGAAATGACGGATCCCAATACCGGAATGTGCTCGGAAATCACAAGTCAGACCTATAGAAGACCGATTCACCGGTATCTTGCGTCAAATAAAGTAACCGTGTATACGGATGAGAGCGGCTGGAAACATTATCTTGAGGATTTTCAATGGAAAAAGAGTAAAAAGGAACCGGATGTGTTTGCCTGCCCGCAGGAATTTGACGCATATCAGAATGGAGAACGTGTAACAAGAGTTCTATTTATAGTGGTTTTCATTCTTGTGCTTTTATGGGGATTTTTAGCGTAGTAATTCAGCGCCGGCATCTGGTTTATACGATAAAAACATAGAGAGAATGAATAAGTATACCGCGCCGCACATAGACTGCTTATAAAGGGTGTATGTGTGGCATTTTGTATGAAAAAAGACCAGGAAAGAGAGCTGCTGAAACAGCGGCTTGCTTCTGCCGCGGATATGCCGCAGGATGTGGTTCTTGGTGCTGCTGTGATCACAGCGGTCGGAAGCCATGAGGTATGTATCGAGAATTACCGCGGACTCATTGAATATACAGACTGTCTGATCCGCGTTCAGACAAAAGAGCACCAGATTCGTCTGAACGGCCGCTGCCTCAGGATTGAATATTATACGAATGACGAGATGAAGATCACGGGAGTAATCTGTTCGATAGAATTTTGCAAGTGAGGTGGACCGGGGATTGATACAGTCGTTGATTCGTTATTTGCACGGGTATGTACGTGTCCGCGTGGAAGGGGATTCCCCGGAGCGTTTTTTGAATATGTGTTCGTATCATGGAATTTACATATGGGGACTGCGGCTCTGCGGACATGCGTATGAAATGTACATGAATCTGGACGGCTTCCGCAGGATCCGGCCGATCGTGAGGAAAACGCATACAGGTATCCGGATAACAGGACGGTATGGTTTCCCGTTTTTTCTGCACAGGCACAGGAAACGGAAACTGTTTTTTCTGGGAATGCTCCTGTGTCTTTGTCTGCTGTGGGGGTATTCTCTGTTTATCTGGGATATTCATTTTGACGGAAATGATAAATGGACCGATGAAACGCTCTCGGAATTTCTTGCCGCAAAAGATGTGAAACCTGCCATGCTGAAATCGAATGTGGACTGTGCGCAGATCGTGAAGGATATCCGTGCAGAATATGATGATATCGTCTGGGTGTCAGCGTCGCTGGACGGCAGCCGTCTCCGGATCCAGATCAAGGAAAATGAGGATACGTTCCGGGAAGAGGAGACAGAAAACGAAGCGAAGGAAGATGCGGCGGCAGAAGGCGGGGAAGCTCCGAAGGATCTGATCGCAAGTGCGGATGGCGTGATAACGGATATCATTACAAGGAGCGGGACCCCGATGGTCCATGTCGGGGATAGCGTGAAGAAAGGCGATCTGCTTGTGTCCGGACGCGTGGAGATCAAAAACGATGCGCAGGAAGTGACCGGATATCAGTACCAGCATTCTGACGCAGATGTGATGGCAGACACGACGATAGAATATGAGGATTCCATGCCGCGCACTTATCAGGAAAAAATTTACCGTGAAAAAGAAATCCGTTTTCAGGGATATGTCCGGATCGGAGCTTATACATTCTCTGTGGGGGGCGTGAATACGGATTCCGGAAAATGGGAACGTTATACGCAGGAGTATCAGGTGAAGCTGGGAGAAAACTTCCGCCTGCCGGTAAGTATCGGTTTTTCTTATGCAAAGTCCTATGATACAGAAACAAAAAAGTATACGGAAGAGGAAATTCGGGAACAGTTAAGCAAAAATTTTTCGGATTTTTCAGAAGAATTGGAAGAAAGGGGTATTCAAATACAGGAAAATAGTGTTAAAATACATCTGTATGCGAATTCGGCAAAAGCGGACGGAACATTATATCTGAACCAGAGCATTGCCGAGGAAGCGGACACAGAAATTCTGGACTTGAAAGGAACAGACACAGATGAGTCTATTGGAACTGATGATTGATATACCTGCGGAACATGAAAAAAACGTGTTCGGTCAGTTTGACGTATATGCGAAGAAGATTGAACGGACCTTTCATGTGACGCTGATCGCCCGTGACGGCGCGGTGAAGATCCTGGGGGAGCAGGCAGCGGCGGAGAAGGCGAAACGCGTACTGGAACAGCTTACGGAATTATCCCGGAGGGGAAATACGATTACGGAACAGAATGTAAATTATGCGATCTCTCTTGTATTTGACGGTCAGGAGACGCAACTGACGGAGATTGATAAGGAACTGATCTGTCATACACTTCAGGGAAAGCCGATCCGGCCGAAGACGATCGGACAGCGCAATTATGTCGATGCGATCCGAAAAGATATGATCACGTTTGGCCTTGGCCCGGCGGGAACAGGAAAAACATATCTTGCAATGGCGATGGCGATCACCGCGTTTAAGGCAAATGAAGTCGGAAGGATCATTCTGACACGGCCGGCGATCGAGGCGGGGGAGAAGCTCGGGTTTCTTCCCGGAGATCTGCAGAGTAAGATTGATCCGTACCTGCGGCCGCTCTACGATGCGCTGTATGAGATCATGGGCGCCGACAGTTTTATCAAAAATTCGGAAAAAGGACTGATCGAAGTTGCGCCGCTTGCCTACATGCGCGGGCGGACACTGGATAACGCATTTATTATACTGGATGAGGCGCAGAATACGACTCCCGCACAGATGAAGATGTTCCTGACGCGGATCGGGTTTGGCTCCAAGGTCGTCATTACCGGGGATTCCACGCAGAAGGATCTTCCGGCGGGGACGGTGTCCGGACTGGATGTGGCGGTCCGTGTCGTGAAAGGACTGGAAGGCATCAGCATATGCACCCTGACAAGCAAGGACGTTGTACGGCATCCGCTGGTGCAGAGCATTGTCAAGGCATACGAAGATTATGAAAAGAAGGCGGCGGCGCGCGCGTCCCGCGGCACATCAAAG
Organism: uncultured Lachnospiraceae bacterium; assembly: GCA_958402795.1. Taxonomy (GTDB): domain Bacteria; phylum Bacillota; class Clostridia; order Lachnospirales; family Lachnospiraceae; genus Schaedlerella. Next base: position 15,176 of record CATXUX010000043.1, read on the forward strand.
AAGAAGAGATAGAGGAGCAGGAGATGAGTTTATATATTGAAGAAGAGGGAGAAAACCGACTCCCTCTGGATACGGAGGCTGTGGCGAAGACGGTCACAGACGCGGCACTGAATTATGTGGAATGCCCTTATGAGGCGGAGATCAACCTTCTGCTGACGAATGATGAGGAAATTCACCGGATGAACCAGGAGTTCCGGCAGGTGGACAAGGCGACGGATGTTCTTTCCTTTCCTATGATCGAATATGCAATACCGGGAGATTTCTCCGATGTGGAAGAGCAGATCGATGCATTTCATCCGGAGACAGGGGAACTTATGCTGGGGGATATTGTAATCTCCAAAGAGCATGTTCTTTCACAGGCGGAGAATTACGGTCATTCTCCGACGCGTGAATTTGCGTTTCTGATCGCGCACAGTATGCTTCATCTGTTCGGCTATGACCATATGGAAGAGACAGAGCGCCTCGATATGGAGCAGAAGCAAAGGGAGATTCTGGAGCGGGTACATATTTTACGGTAACGGACGGAGGGAATTATGACGGATTCACAAAAGAATACGAAACAACCAAAAAATGATGATTTTCTGATGCAGGGGACGATTCTTGCCATTGCCATGGTTCTCACGAAAGTGATCGGTGTTGTGTACCGCATCCCGCTGACCAACATTCTCGGCGATGAAGGCAATGGATTTTACGGGTATGCATATGAAGTCTATGCAATGGCGCTGATGCTTTCTACATACAGCCTTCCGACGGCGGTATCAAAGCTGATCTCCCAGCGCATGGCGCTGCGCCAGCATAAGAATGCGCTTCGTGTTTTTCTCGGGGCGCTGATTTTTGCCGTTGTTGTGGGAGGAATCATGGCGCTTCTGATTTTCTTCGGCGCAGATGCGATTTCAACTTATCTGATGGAGTCGCCGCTAAGCGCTTATGCGCTGCGTGTGCTTGCGGTGGGGATTTTCATCGTTGCGATACTTGGCGTCCTCCGGGGATATTTCCAGGGACTTGGCACGATGATGCCGACGGCGGTATCCCAGATCATTGAGCAGATCGTGAATGCGGTTGTCAGTATCGCGGGAGCGGCAGCTCTGTATCAGGTCGGAATTACGGCGGGGGAAAAAGCAGGGGAAGAATTGCTCGGACCTGCATATGGCGCGGCAGGAGGCACACTCGGAACCGTGTTCGGCGCTTTATTTGCCCTGCTTTTTTTACTGCTCGTCCTCTATGCATACCGCGGACGGTTTTACCGGCAGATGTGCCATGACCGCACACGTAAGAAAGAAAGCTACGGCAGGATTATGAAGATTCTGGTGCTTACGATCGCACCGATCATCTTCAGCACCGCGATCTATAATATCAACCAGATACTGGATCTGACGATTTTTAATAAAGTCATGGCGGCGCAGGGATTTACGGAGAAGGAATATATGGCGCTGCAGGGCATTTACACAGGAAAGTATAATACGCTGATCAATGTGCCCATGGCGATGGCAAACGGTCTTGCTTCTTCGGTCATCCCGAGTATGACGATGGCTGTAACGCGTGGCGACAGGCGGCAGGTTCATGATAAGATCAGTCAGTCCGTCCGCCTTACGATGTTTATTGCAATTCCCTGCGCAGTGGGATTTCTCACGCTTGCGAAACCGCTGATGGTACTGCTTTACAATGACGCCAGTGCGACGCCGGCGAATCTCCTCCGGATCGGTTCGATTACGGTGATCCTGTACTGCTGGTCTACCATTACGAACTCGATCCTCCAGGGAATGGATAAACTGTCGGAACCTGCAAAAAATGCGGGAATCTCGCTGGTTGTCCATTTGATTTCTCTGTTCCTTATGCTGGTAGTCTTCCAGTGGAACATTTATGCGCTGGTCGGGAGCAACATCGTATTTTCCGTATGCATGTGTGTGCTGAACTCAAGGGCAATCTGGAAAGCATGCGGATACCGGCAGGAATTTGTCAGGACGATCCTGAAACCGTTTGCCGCGTCGGCGATCATGGCTGTTGCAACTCTTGCGGTATATGCACTGTTCCATTTCCTGATCGGCGGCAGATTCCTTCCGACCATTCTTGCGATTCTGGCGGCAGTCGCGGTTTATGTGGTCGCTGTGCTGAAACTGGGGGCATTGTCAAAGGCAGATATCCTCGCTCTTCCGAAAGGCGGGACAATCTACCGGTTATGTAAAAAAGCACATCTTGTATAAATAAAAACGAAAAAGCCAATACTGTATCAAAAAAGGAGTGAATCCTTATGGAAAGAAAATACCGTGTTGGCTTTTTCGCCGCCGTTCTGGCAGTGACAGCATTGCTCGCGGCGGGATATTATTTGAGTTATCAGTATACGTCAGATAAGTACCAGACAGAACACCGGGAAAAAGAAGAAGAAAAAAACGAGAGCCTGACCACACAGGGAGGAGCAGAACAGACGGAGGGGTATTATGTCGGCGAACTGCATGGCTATGTGGTTGTTTATTATCAGGACCGGCAGACGATCTATGAGATGACGGAAATCCCGTACCGGACACTGCCTGACGAAGTACAGCAGGAACTGCGCGAGGGAAAATATATCAAAACTACACAGGAACTATATGCATTTCTCGAGAATTACTCGAGCTGAAACGGTCGGAGAACATGAAACGCTGGACGAAATGTAAAAAATAGTGTAGTATATCAATGCAATGGTGATCCGCGGGGGGGGCGGATCATGCCTGTTGAATAAAAAGGAGCAGAAATCAAATGGATGAACAGAAGATTAACCGAATCAATGAATTATACCGGAGATCCAAGGCGGAAGGACTGACTGAGGAGGAAAAGAAGGAGCAGAAGCTGCTGCGTGCGGAATACATTGCCGCGATCCGCGGGAATCTGAAGAGCCAGCTTGACCAGATCGATATAAAGGAAAAAGACGGAAGGATTGTAAATCTGGGGGAAAAGTACGACCATAAAAAGAAAGGATGCTGAAAACATGATGGAAAAGCTGCCGAATGATCCGGTACTCCTGCTTGGCGTGGTGAATACGAAGCTGAGGGATTACTATCCCAGTCTGGAGGCGCTGTGTGAGGATCTGGATACAGACCAGGCGGAACTGGAAGAAAAACTGGATGCCGTTGATTATCATTATGACCGGAGGCAGAACCAGTTTATATAGATTGAGAGATGACTTGCGGGTGAGTCTTGAAAATACATAGGAGTTGGCTGAGAAGAGATGGAGAGAAGAGATGTATCAGAAAAAGATCCGGTTCAGAGCATACCGCAGACGGAACCGGAGAGACAGTATTATTATATGGACCGTGCAAGGGAGCTGGTAAAGGAACGGGAACGAAAAACCGGACGTCCCCAGACATATTGTGTGACAACATTCGGGTGCCAGATGAATGCACGGGATTCGGAAAAGCTGGCCGGGATCCTTAAAAAGATCGGCTTTATGGAAGAACCGCAGGAAGAAAAGGCGGATCTTGTGATTTTTAACACCTGTACGGTCCGGGAAAACGCAAATCTGCGTGTCTACGGAAGGCTTGGACAGCTCGGCAGGATCAAGAAGGAACATCCGGACCGGATGATCGGTCTGTGCGGCTGTATGATGCAGGAGCCGGAAGTGGTGGAAAAACTGAAGAAAAGCTATCGCTTTGTAGATCTGATCTTCGGTACGCACAACATATATAAGTTTGCGGAACTGCTTGCCACGCAGATGGAATCCGGGCGTATGGTGATCGACGTCTGGAAAGATACGGATATGATCGTGGAAGACCTTCCGGCAGAACGGAAATATCCGTTCAAGTCCGGCGTCAATATCATGTTCGGCTGCAACAATTTCTGCAGTTATTGTATTGTCCCCTATGTGAGAGGACGGGAGCGCAGCCGGAATCCGCAGGACATTGTCCGTGAGATCCGTTCGCTTGTCGCGGACGGTGTGGTAGAAGTGATGCTGCTTGGACAGAATGTGAATTCTTACGGGAAGAATCTGGACAAACCGGTCAGTTTTGCGCAGCTTCTTCAGCAGATTGAGGAGATCGACGGCCTGGAGCGGATCCGTTTTATGACGTCGCATCCGAAAGATCTGTCGGACGAGCTGATTGATGTGATGGGACGTTCAAAAAAAATCTGTAAGCATCTGCATCTTCCGGTTCAGTCCGGGAGCACGAGGATTCTCAAAAAGATGAACCGGAGATATACGAAAGAAGAATATCTGAGACTGACAGACAAGCTGCGCAGCGCGGTTCCGGATATTTCACTGACGACAGATATCATTGTCGGGTTTCCCGGCGAGACAGAGGAAGACTTTCAGGAAACACTGGACGTGGTCCGCACAGTCCGCTACGACAGCGCGTTCACATTTCAGTATTCGAAACGGACGGGAACCCCGGCTGCGGTGATGGAGGATCAGGTTCCGGCGGATGTGGTGAAGGACCGTTTCGACAGGCTTCTTCATGAAGTGCAGTCCATTTCTGCCGAGGTGTGCGCCGTCCATACAGGGACGGTGCAGGAAGTGCTCGTGGAAATGAAAAATGACCATGATGATTCTCTTGTGACAGGACGGATGAGCAATAATCTGCTGGTGCATTTCCCGGGGGATGAAAGTCTGATCGGAAAACTGGTCCGTGTCAGATTGAGAGAGTGCCGCGGATTTTATTACCTTGGCGAGATGGTATCATGAGGTAAGAATCTACCAGAAATATTTTTTGAAAAAACGTTCAGACTATGTAGGAGAAGAGTACGAAAGACTTGGAATATACTATATAGGAGGACGTTTTTCTATGAAGAAGCTAAGTGAACACCTGCTGCTCTGGACGCTGGGCGGCACGATATACTACATGATCGAGGTGGTATTTCGTGGATTTTCCCACGTCTCGATGTTTATACTCGGCGGGTTCTGTATGCTGTTTTTCGGGGAACAGGGACTGCTTACCGGGTGGGAGGATCCGCTCTGGATGCAGGTGCTTCGCTGTACCCTTTTTGTGACTGCCGGGGAATTTCTGACAGGGATCATTGTCAATAAATGGCTGCATCTGAATGTCTGGGATTATTCGGGGCAGCCGATGCAGTTGTTCGGACAGATCTGCATGCCGTTTACGATCTTGTTCTCCGGACTGTGCGCTGTGGGGATCATCCTTGCAGCCTATCTTCTGTACTGGCTTTACGGAGAAAAGAAACCGGCGTTCCGCGTATTGTGAAAAACGCACTTTCCTAAAAATGGAAAAAATGATATACTGTACACGAATCTGCAAAGAAGAGGACAAAGCTTGGAAAGGGAGGTCAGAAGTGGCTGAATATACACCAATGATGCAGCAGTACCTGGAGACGAAATCGGAGTATCCGGACTGCATTTTATTTTATAGACTCGGTGACTTTTACGAGATGTTTTTTGATGATGCGGTAACCGTGTCGCGGGAACTGGAACTGGTTCTTACCGGCAAAGCCTGCGGGCAGGAGGAACGTGCCCCGATGTGCGGGATCCCCTATCATGCAGTGGAGGGATATCTGACAAAACTGGTATCCCGCGGCTATAAGGTTGCGATCTGTGAGCAGGTAGAGGATCCGAAGCTGGCGAAGGGGCTGGTGAAACGGGAAGTCGTGCGGATCGTGACGCCGGGGACGATCACGGAAGCACAGGCGATCGATGAGACAAAGAATAATTACATTATGTGTATCGTATATATCGCGGACCGGTACGGCGTATCTGTGGCGGATGTATCGACGGGGGATTATTTTGTAACAGAACTGCCGGATGGCCAGAAGCTGCTGGATGAGATCACACGGTTTGCGCCGTCTGAGATCATCTGCAACGAATCGTTTTACATGAGCGGCGTTGATCTGGACGATCTCAGGGCAAGGCTTGGGATCACGGTATCTTCGCTGGATTCCTGGTATTTTGACGATGCACTCTGCCGCTCCAAACTGACGGAACATTTTCATGTATCTTCGCTGCAGGCGCTCGGTCTGGATGAATACGACTGCGGCATAATCAGCGCGGGGGCGCTGTTGCAGTACCTTCTGGAGACGCAGAAGAACGATCTGTCACAGATGATCCATATCACACCATACACGACAGGAAAATATATGATGCTGGATGGTTCCACCAGACGGAATCTGGAGCTGTGTGAGACAATGCGGGAGAAGCAGAAAAAAGGCTCGCTTCTCTGGGTGCTGGATAAGACAAAGACGGCGATGGGCGCCCGTACCCTGCGGAAATATATCGAACAGCCGCTGATCAATAAGAAAGAGATTGAAAAGCGACAGGACGCCGTGACAGAACTGAAGGATCAGGCAATCTCTCGGGAAGAGATCCGGGAATATCTGTCGGCGGTCTATGATCTGGAACGGCTGGTCACACGGATTACATATGGCACGGCGAATCCGCGCGATCTGGCGGCATTTGCGGGATCGCTGGAGATGCTTCCCCCCATTCATTATATTCTGGAGGATATGCAGTCTGAACTATTGGTGGAGATCCGGGAAGAGATGGATACTCTGGAGGATCTGTGTACGCTGGTCCGCTCTGCGATCCGGGAGGATCCGCCGCTTGCCATGAAAGAGGGGAATATCATCCGGGACGGTTACAGCGAAGAGGTAGACAAGCTGCGCAGCGCCAAGTCTGACGGAAAATCATGGCTTGCGAAGCTGGAGGAGGAAGAACGGGAGAAGACCGGGATCAAGAACCTCCGCATCAAATACAATAAAGTATTCGGGTACTATCTGGAAGTGACAAATTCATACAAAGACATGGTGCCGGATTATTATACAAGGAAGCAGACACTTGCCAATGCCGAGCGGTATATCACGCCGGAACTCAAAGAACTGGAGGATACGATTCTGGGTGCGGAAGATAAGCTGTACGCACTGGAATATGAGCTGTACTGCAGCGTCAGGGATACGATCGCAGGAGAAGTCGGCAGGATTCAGAAGACGGCGAAAGCAGTCGCAAAACTGGATGTCACAGCCTCGCTTGCACTGGTCGCGGAGCGCAACAACTATGTGCGGCCGACGATCAATGAAAAGGGAAAAATCGACATCCGCGACGGGCGGCATCCGGTTGTGGAACAGATGATCGCAGACGGTACTTTTATCTGCAACGATACGCTGCTGGACGATAAAAAGCAGCGGATCGCGATCATTACCGGTCCGAATATGGCAGGAAAATCCACGTATATGCGTCAGGTGGCGCTGATCGTTCTGATGGCGCAGATCGGTTCTTTTGTCCCTGCGTCGAAAGCGAATATCGGTCTTGTCGACCGGATTTTCACACGGGTCGGGGCGTCGGATGATCTGGCGTCCGGGCAGAGTACATTTATGGTGGAAATGACGGAGGTGGCGAATATCCTCCGGAACGCCACGAGTAAAAGCCTGCTTGTTCTTGATGAGATCGGGCGGGGGACGAGTACCTATGACGGATTGTCGATTGCGTGGGCAGTTGTAGAGTATATCAGTGATTCCAGACTGCTCGGGGCGAAGACGCTTTTTGCCACACATTACCATGAGCTGACAGAGCTGGAGGGTAAGATTGAAAATGTAAATAATTACTGCATTGCCGTGAAAGAACAGGGTGATGATATCGTGTTCCTGCGCAAGATCGTACAGGGTGGCGCGGACAAAAGCTATGGGATCCAGGTCGCAAAACTGGCCGGGGTACCGGATCTTGTGATCAACCGCGCAAAGGAGATCGTAGAGGAACTCTCCCAGGAGGATATTACGGTTCGTGTCAGTGAGATCGCCGGGAAAGAGCCGGAAGCCAAGAAAAAGAAAAAAGTAAAAAAATATGACGATGTTGATATTGCACAGTTTTCTCTTTTTGACACGATGAAGGACGATGATGTATTGGAAGAACTCAAGAATATCGATATCGGCAACATGACGCCGGTAGACGCACTGAACACACTGTACCGGCTGCAGAACCAACTGAAAAACCGCTGGCAGGGAACAAACAAGTAGAAAAAGGAAAGGAGTCCGATCTATGCAGCATATACAGGTACTCGATCAGGTGACGATCGACAAGATCGCGGCAGGAGAGGTGATCGAACGTCCCGCCTCGATCGTGAAAGAGCTGGTGGAAAATGCGATTGACGCCGGGGCATCCGCCATTACAATTGAGATTGAGGACGGTGGCATCTCCATGATTCGGATCACAGACAACGGAAGCGGAATTTACCGGGAGGACATCCGGAATGCTTTCCTGCGCCATTCGACAAGCAAGATCAGCAGTGTGGACGATCTGACGCATCTTTCGTCTCTGGGATTCCGGGGAGAAGCGCTGTCCAGTATCGCTGCAGTGGCGAAAGTGGAACTGATCACGAAGACACGTGAGGAGACGGCTGGGGTGCGGTATGTGATCGAGGGCGGCAAAGAAGTGTCGCTTCAGGATACCGGCGCGGCGGACGGAACGATCTTTGTGGTGCGCCAGCTCTTTTATAATGTGCCTGCGCGCAGAAAATTTTTAAAAACAGCAATGACAGAGGCAGGACATGTCCAGGATCTTCTGATCCGGCTGGCGCTGTCGCATCCGGAGATCTCGTTCCGTTTCCTGAATAACAGGCAGGAGAAACTTCGGACTTCCGGCAGCGGCAGGCTGGAGGAAGTGATCTACAGCATCTATGGGAGAGACGTGGCGGCAAACCTGCTGGATTTTGATTACGAACAAAACGGCATCCATATCACAGGGTATCTGGGGAAACCTCTGATCACACGCGGAAACCGGAACTTCGAACACTTTTTTGTGAACGGGCGGTATGTAAAGAGTTCTATGATCTCCAAAGCCGTGGAGGATGCATATAAAGATTTCATGATGCAGCATAAGTTCCCGTTTGTGGTGCTGCATTTTGCAATTGACGGAGAACAGGTGGACGTCAATGTACATCCGACCAAGATGGAACTGCGTTTCCAGAAGCAGCAGGAGGTATATCTTACTGTATTTGAGGGAATTCACCGAAGACTGCTGGAGCCGGAGCTGATCCCCAAGGTAGAAGTGCCGGATCCTGAGAAACAAAAGGAACAGCCGCCTGTGGCGAGAACTCCCTCACCGGATCTGCGTCTGGTACGGCGGGACGAGACGCCTGCCCCGAAAGAGGAGCCGAAGGATGAGGAGTATTTTATCCGAAAGATGCGGGAGCGGGTACTGTCCTATCATAACCGTTCGTCCTCGGCGGAGGTATCGGATCCCGGCGGCATTTTCCGTGCCGAAGAACAGAAAAAGCGGATTGCGGATACTGTGCGCGAGACCGGAAACTATCAGGCGGAAAAAAAGGAACAAAACGTGGAAGCAGATCAGACCGGGGATTTTGAACAGTTTCAGCAGGCAAAGCAGATGGATCTGTTCGAGGAAAAGCTGCTGAAGCGGGAAACAAAGGCAGAATACCGTCTGATCGGGCAGGTGTTTGAAACGTACTGGCTGGTACAGTTTCAGGATAATCTTTATATCATAGACCAGCACGCCGCCCATGAACGGGTGCTGTATGAGCGGACACTTCGCGGAATGAAGAACCGGGAGTTTACCTCCCAGTATGTCAGTCCCCCGATCATTCTGACACTGACCATGCAGGAAGAGGAAGTGCTGAAGGAGCATATGGACCGTTTCCGGCAGATCGGATTTGAGATCGAGCCTTTTGGCGGGAAGGAATATGCGGTGCGCGCGATTCCGGATAATCTGTTCGGGATCGCGAAAAAAGAACTGCTGATCGAGATGCTGGACCAGCTTGCGGACGGACTAAATGCAAATATGACGCCGGATCTGATCGATGAGAAGATTGCTTCGATGTCGTGCAAGGCGGCCGTAAAAGGAAATAACCGTCTCTCGGC
>CATXUX010000044.1 GCA_958402795.1 uncultured Lachnospiraceae bacterium
ATGCAGAGCTGAGTGAATTGGAACAGCGGATCCGCGCGGGACTGAAGTCGCAGCGTGGTCTTGCGACGCAGATCCGGCTGGTAGCGCCGAACTCCCTGCAGCGGGTTGAGGGAAAAGCAAAGCATGTGACGGATTTACGTAAGGATGGATTATAATTCATAAGAAAAGGGAGAGATTCAGATGGCAGAGAAAGTGATCATGCTGGGAAATGAGGCAATCGCCCGTGGTGCATATGAGGCGGGCGTGAAGGTTTCTTCCGCATATCCGGGAACACCGAGTACCGAGATCAGTGAATATCTTGTGCAGTACCGGGAAGATGTGTACGAAGAATGGGCGCCGAATGAGAAGGTGGCGACGGAAGTGGCAGTCGGCGCGAGTCTTGCCGGGGTGCGGGCGATGGCATGTATGAAGCATGTCGGACTGAATGTGGCGGCGGATCCGCTGTATTCGGTCTCCTATATGGGAGTCAACGGCGGACTGGTGATCGTAGTCGCAGACGATCCGGGACTTTACAGCTCCCAGAATGAGCAGGACACGAGAATGGTGGCGCGCGCGGCGCAGATCCCGGTGATCGAACCGTCGGACAGCGCGGAGGCAAAGGATTTCTTTAAGGTGGCGTTTGAACTGAGTGAGCAGTTTGACCGACCGTTCATCTTCCGGACTACGACGCGGCTTGCGCATTCGCAGGGAATGGTGGAACTTCGCAAGCGTGAGGAAATCGAAGACAAGCCGTATGTGAAGGATGTCCGTAAAACAGTGATGATGCCGGGAAACGCGAAACTGCGCCATATCGAGATTGAGAAACGAAATAACGAACTGGCGGAATATGCAAATACGCTGCCGATTAATACCGTGGAGATGAACGATACAAAGATCGGGGTGATCACAAGTGGTATCCCGTATCAGTATGTGAAGGAGGCGCTGCCGGATGCCTCTGTACTGAAACTCGGCATGGTGAATCCGCTGCCGAGAAAGCTGATTGAAGAGTTCGCGTCGAAGGTAGAGACGCTCTATATTGTGGAAGAGCTGGATCCGGTGATCGAGGAACAGGTGAAGTCATGGGGAATCCCGGCAATCGGAAAAGAAATATTTACGGTGCAGGGCGAATACAGTGCAAATATGCTGCGGGAAGGAATCCTGAAAGAAAAACTCCATATCGATCCGCCGGCAAATGTTCCGCAGCGTCCGCCGATTCTCTGTCCGGGATGTCCGCACCGGAGTGTCTACCATGTGCTGAACAAGCTGAAGATGCATGCGGCGGGAGATATCGGCTGCTACACACTGGGAGCGGTTGCTCCGCTGAGTGTGGTGGATACAACCATGTGTATGGGTTCCAGTATTTCTACCCTGCATGGGATGGAAAAGGCAAAAGGAAAAGAGTACATCAAGAACTGGGTTGCGGTGATCGGAGATTCCACATTTTTACATACCGGTGTGAATTCCCTGATGAATATGGTATACAACCAGGCGACCGGAACGGTTCTGATCCTGGATAATTCAACGACCGGAATGACCGGACATCAGGATCACGCGGCGACCGGAAAGACGCTGCAGGGGGATCCGACTTATGCCATTGATATTCCGGGACTGTGCCGTGCGATGGGCGTGAAGAACGTGTCAGAGGTCAATGCATTCGACATTGAGCTGCTGGAAAAGACGATCAAAGAAGAAGTGGCAAAGGATGAGGTGTCTGTTATTATCACAAAATCTCCATGCGTTCTTCTCGATAAGCGGAAGAAGCCGCTTTACAAAGTACATGCGGACAAATGCAGAACATGTGGGATGTGCATGAAACCGGGATGTCCGGCAATGACGAGAAACGAGGACAAAACGGTCCGCATAGACGACACGATGTGCACCGGCTGCGGATTGTGTGAAAGCCTGTGCAAATTTGATGCGATAGAACTGGTAAAGGCGGGTGAGTAGAGATGGCAGGAAAGAATATGATGATCGTCGGCGTCGGCGGGCAGGGAACACTGCTTACCAGCCGGATCTTAGGCGGACTGACAATCGCGGGCGGTTATGACGTGAAGCTTTCTGAGGTACATGGGATGGCACAGCGGGGCGGAAGTGTCGTTACGTTTGTGCGCTATGGGGAAAAGGTGGCAGAACCCATCGTAGAAGAAGGGCAGGCTGATGTGATCATTGCGTTTGAGCGTCTGGAGGCGATGCGTTACGCACATTTCCTGAAAAAAGACGGCGTGCTGGTGGTGAACGACTGGAGGATCGACCCGATGCCGGTCGTGATCGGATCGGCAGAGTATCCGGAGGATATTCTGGAAACGCTTGCGAAGAAGCACAAGGTGTATACAGTGAACGCCACGGAAGAATCAAAAAAACTGGGGAATCCGAAAGTGTTCAATCTGATCGTGCTTGGCGTTGCGGCACAGCACATGGATTTTACAAAAGAGCAGTGGTACGACGTGATCGAAAAGACGGTTCCGCCCAAGACCGTTGAGATTAATAAAAAGGCGTTTGACGTGGGGTATACATTGTAGAGAGAACAGAAAAAATGGCCAAGCGGAGAAGCGGACTCCGGGAGGCGGAAAGGGGACGGGCAAATGATTCGACAGTTATCGGTGTTTGTGGAAAACCAGCCGGGCAGTATCATGCGGGTTACTTCGGAGCTTGCGGACGCAAAGATCAATATCCGCGCGGTTGCATCGTATGATACGCCGGAATTCGGAATCCTCCGTATGGTGGTAGACAAGCCGCAGGAGGCGAAGGAGCATCTTACGTCACGCGGGTTTGTCGTGCGGATACAGGAAGTAATCGGAGCCGAATTAAAAGATGAGAAAGGCAGCCTGAATAAAATGCTGCAGGCTCTTGCAGACAAGGGAATCAGTATCAGCTATATCTATTCCTTTGTGATCCGCGACCGGAAAGAACCGGTTATGGTATTCAATACGGATGACAAGGAGAAAGCCGAGCAGGCGCTTCTGGAGAGCGGAGTGCGGCTTGTGGGCGAGGAAGAGCTTTGAGTGTGCCGGGTATACAATGGCATAAGAAACGGAAGTGTGTAAAAAAGTAAACAAGGAGGAAAAACATATGGCGGCAGTATCACTGGAAGACTGGGTAGAGCGGATCCGCGATCCCAAAATGGAGTGTATGAGCAGAGATGAGATGGCCACGCTGCAGAGCAAGCGTCTGGTTGATGTGGTGAACCGGGTGTACAATCACGTGGAATTTTACCGAAAAAAAATGGACGAGATCGGCGTGGAGCCGGGAGATATCAGGGGAATTGAAGATATCGAGAAACTTCCTTTCACGACGAAAGAAGATCTGCGCGATAATTACCCGTTCGGTCTTCTTGCAATCCCGAAAAAAGATGTGGTGCGTGTGCAGGGGACTTCGGGAACAACCGGAAAACTGACACTGGCATCTTATTCGCAGAAGGACGTGGACGTCTGGGGCGAATGCGTGGCAAGAGGACTGACGATGGCGGGACTGACGAACGAAGACATCATTCATATCTGCTATGGATATGGCCTGTTTACAGGCGGACTGGGACTGGATTACGGTGCGAAAGCGCTGGGCGCGATGGCAATCCCGATGTCCGCCGGTAATACAAAACGGCAGATGATGTGTATGGAGGACTTTGGCGCCACGGCATTCGCATGTACGCCGTCCTACGCGCTGTACCTTGCGGAATCCATTGAAGAAGCAGGACTGGTAGACCACATGAAACTGAAAGCCGGGATTCACGGCGCGGAGCCATGGACCGAGGAGATGCGCAAAAAGATCGAGGGGATTCTCCACATTAACTGCTTTGATATCTATGGCCTGTGTGAGATCACCGGGCCGGGAGTGGCGCAGGACTGTATCCATCATACCGGAATGCATGTACATCATGACTATTTCTATCCGGAAGTGCTTGATCCGGTTACGCATAAAGCATGTGCGGACAATGAGACCGGGGAACTGGTATTTACCACGCTGGCAAAGGAAGCCATGCCGCTGATCCGCTACCGCACGAAGGATCTGACAAGCATTAACCACGAGACCTGCGAATGTGGGAGAACACTGCCGAGGATCTCGAAGTTTAAGGGACGCACCGACGATATGAAAGTCATCCGCGGCGTGAATGTATTCCCGACTCAGGTTGAGACAGCGCTCCTTAGCATGGGAGGGGCAGTTTCTCCACATTATCTGATGATCGTGGACAGAGAGGATAATCTGGACGTTCTGACTGTCATGGTGGAAGTGGATGAAAGCATGTTCTCCGATGAGATCAGAAAACTGGATGCACTGAAAGCAAAGATCGGCGCGGTGTTAAAGCAGGCGCTCGGTGTTTCCGTGCGTGTGAAGCTGGTAGAGCCGAAGACGATCCAGAGAAGCGAAGGCAAGGCAGTGCGTGTGATCGACAACCGTACGATGTAGAAAGAGAGGGTGAAACCATGGGAATTACAATACAGCAGTTATCGGTTTTTCTGGAAAATAGAGAAGGCCGTCTCGATGAAGTATTATCGATTCTTGGAAGTAATGAAGTGAATATTGTCGCGCTGAGTCTTGCAGATACATCGGATTACGGGATGCTGCGCATGATCGTATCAGATCCGGAAAAAGGGCGTGAAGTCCTTAAAAAGAACGGGATCACTGCGATGCTGACGGATGTAGTCGCACTGAGAGTCCCTCATGCGACAGGGTCGCTCTCCAGAGCCATGCATGAGATCGTGGGAGCCGGGATCAATGTGGAATATATGTATGCATTTGCAAACGGAGCCGACGCGTCGGCAGTCCTGAAGTGCGATGATCCACAGAAAACGGCAGAAGTCCTGCAGGGAAGCGGATTCGACGTGTGGGAGGCGGCGGAGGCGTATGTTTCAAACGTTCATGCCAAATAGAGAATAAAGACAGGAAACAAAAAAGGATGTCTCGATGGTGAGAACATCCTTTTTCTAATCTCATTTCAGTGTATGGCTTTTAAATATTAAATCTAGCATGAAATTTCCCAAATATCTGGTACACAATCCTAATTTATATAATTAAAAGGTACATTAAAAAATGTGATTAAAGTTTTACTACATTTGTTGCCTGCGGTCCCTTAGCGCCTTCAGTTACATCAAACTGAACAGCCTGACCTTCTTCCAAGGTCTTGAATCCATCCATTACAAGTCCTGAGTAGTGTACGAACACATCGTTGCCCTCAGAGTCAGAAATGAATCCATAACCTTTCTGGTTGTTAAACCATTTCACTGTACCTGTCATGTTGTTACCCTCCATAAAAAATAAAAAATACTTGCGCCGCTGCGCGCCCCGGAAGCCGGGAAACGTCAGTGACACCTTACACAGATTAGCATATTTAACAATAAATGTCAATCAATTTCTGGATTGTTTGGAAGATAATACAAAAGACGTTACGATTCGCAACAGAAAGAATGTTGTCATTCAAGCAGGAAATTACTGCATTCAGACAAAAAGTATTGTATAATGGAGAAAGAACGGATATGATAGAACCAGCATCCGAAGGAATCACGCCGGATGAAATACATATCAGAAGGAAGGGAGCTAGATGGAGAAAGAGATTTTGATATGGCTTGGACTGCTGATCATATTCCTGGTGATCGAGGCTGCAACCGTCAGTCTTGTATCGATCTGGATGGCGGGCGGAGCGCTCGTAGCGCTTTTGTTTGGTCTGGCAGGACTGGACATCTGGTGGCAGGTTGGCGCATTTTTTGTCGTTTCGTTTGTACTTCTGGTGTTTACCAGACCGTTTGCGGAAAAGTACATAAATTCCCATCATGAAAAGACAAATTATGAAGGAATTATCGGAAAAGTGGTTAGAATAACAGAGACGGTGGATAATCTGCAGGGAACGGGAACCGCCGTGGCAAACGGACTGGAGTGGACCACGAGAACCGAGCGGGACGGCGAGATCCTCAATCCGGGCGATCTGGCGAAGGTTGTGAATATCTCGGGAGTGAAACTGATTGTAAAAAAGTATGAGGAGGACTAAGTTATGGTGGGGATTATTGTTTTGATCATTGTTTTGGCAATTGTACTGGCGATTCTGATTTCTTGTATCAAGATCGTACCGCAGGCGCATGCGTATGTACTGGAGCGCCTGGGCGGTTACAAAGATACGTGGAGCGTCGGCATCCACTTTAAGGTGCCGATCATTGACCGGGTGGCAAAACGGGTTTCCTTAAAAGAGCAGGTTGTGGATTTTGAACCGCAGGCTGTGATCACAAAGGATAATGTAACGATGCAGATCGATACGGTCGTGTTCTTCCAGATCACGGATCCGAAGAAATATGCATACGGCGTCGAGAGTCCGATCGCGGCGATCGAGAATCTGACTGCAACAACGCTGCGTAATATCATCGGTGATCTGGAACTTGACGAGACGCTGACGTCCCGCGAGACGATCAATACGAAGATGCGGACGATTCTGGACATCGCGACTGATGAATGGGGAATCAAGGTAAACCGTGTCGAGCTGAAGAACATTATGCCTCCGAAGGCAATCCAGGACGCGATGGAGAAACAGATGAAAGCGGAGCGTGAGCGTAGAGAAGCAATCCTCCGTGCGGAAGGCGAGAAGAAGTCAACAATCCTTGTCGCAGAAGGAGAGAAAGAATCCGTGATCCTGGAGGCAGAGGCGTCGAAGCAGGCTGCGATCCTGAAAGCAGAAGCAGAGAAGCAGAAGAGAATCAAAGAGGCAGAAGGACAGGCGGAAGCCATCCGTTCGGTACAGAAGGCTACGGCAGAAGGAATCGAATATATCAAGGCTGCGGGTGCTGACAATGCAGTTCTGACGATCAAGAGTCTGGAGGCATTCGCCAAGGCTGCGGACGGCAGGGCGACCAAGATTATCATTCCTTCGGAGCTTCAGGGAATCGCGGGGCTGACAAAGACCATCGCTGAGGTTGCGCATCTGGATACGACGGATACGGCGGCTGCAGTGAAGACCGCAGGGAAGGCTGCTGATACGACAAAGGCTGCTGATACGGTTGAGGGAGAGGCAGAGTAACGGATCAGGCAGAGATTACACTTGTAACAGGTATTTATGGGAGTGTCCTATGTTGAATGTACTTGTGCTGGAAGATGAGGAAAACAGCAGAAAAGCATTGATCCGGATGCTGAAAAGGATCTCAGAAGAAATAACGGTTGCTGCGGCGGCAGATCTGGCTTCGGCCAGACTGCTGCTTGACGGCACCGTTTCTTTTGATTTATTCCTGCTGGATATCAATCTGGATCATACAAAAGAAAATGACTGCTCCGGGATTACGTTTGCGAACGAAGTGCGCCGGATGCGGAAGTACGAATTTACACCGCTTGTGATGGTGACGTCTGTGGCGGGACTGGAGATGGATGCGTACCGGAGTCTCCATTGTTATCAGTATATTGTGAAACCGTATGATCAAAAAGAAATCGAGAAGCTGGTGGATAAGTTATTATTCCATCTGCGCTCAGAGCAAAAGCCTGCGGTTGTTGTAAAGAAAAACGGGATCAATTACCGGATCCTCTGTGAGGATATCGTGTTCTGCAGGGCAATTCCGCGGGGCGTCTGTCTTTGCCTGAAAAAAGAACAGATTGAGATTCCTTACCTGTCGGTCCGCAGTCTTCTGGAAAAGCTGCCTGAAGATCAGTTTTTCCAGTGCCACCGGATGTATCTGGTCAACCGGGACGCCGTCCGGTATTATGATCTGGTCAATCAGATGATCGAAGTGGAAGGGTATGAGGATAAGATCGATATCGGAGTAACGTTTAAAGCGGAAGTCAGGCGTCAGATGGAAAAAGAGCAGAAGAGAGGGGAGAAAAAAGGATGAACAAGTCTCTGCGCAGAAATATGTACCGTGTTTTTTGTCTCTTTTCCCTGCTGGTCGGAATCTATCTGGTGATAGATCTTCTTGTAAGCGGTACGCCGGACATTAAAATGATCATTGTGTTCGTATTTCTGACCGCAATGATCCTGTGGGTGGCGGCAGAGTGGAAACTGACAAATTACATTTTGTCCCAGCAGGAAAAAGAACTGAAATTATATGAACATTATATCCAGCCGCTCGAGGAACTGGTAAAGGAGATCCGTGCCAGACAGCATGAATACGATAATCAGATCAATGCGATCCTGAATATGCATCTGACGGTGGACAATTATGAGGAACTTGTGGAGCGGCAGTCTGCCTATATCCGGGAAGTCCGTTCAGACGGCGGCGTGAATCAGTATCTTCCCCTGCTGCGGATCAGTGATAAGGTGCTTGCAGGATTTCTCTACAGTAAGATCGTCAGTGCGCCGGAACAGACATCAACAGATGTTGAAGTACGGAACTGGCAGATTTTGTCAGGCATTTCGGAACATCTGCTGATCGAGGTGGTCGGCGTGCTGGTAGACAATGCCTATGAAGCATGCGGCGAAGTGAGAAACGCAGATCCCGGCACTGCAGAATATAAGGTCCGGATGAGCCTGGACTCTGACGGCGACCGGATGATATTTGAAATCTGGAACCAGCATCCGGTTATGAGTCTGGAAGAGATCGGCCGTTTTTTTGAAGCAGGCTATACAACGAAAGAGACAGAGACGAGAAAACGCGGACTGGGATTATCCAGGGCAAAACGGATCGTGGAACAGTCAGGAGGAGAGATCCTGGTCGGACAGGAGGAATACGACGGAGAAAATTATATCCGGTTTTCGGTAACGGTATGACAGGCTGAGAGGAAATGGAATGGCAGAGGAACAGGTGATACGGATATCCGTCAGGAATCTCGTGGAATTTATCCTGCGGGAGGGCGACATCGACAACCGCATAACGGGCAGCATGGAAAAGGACGCCATGCTGCAGGGCGGCAGAATCCACCGGAAGATACAGCGCCGGATGGGTTCTGATTATCGTGCGGAGGTTTCCCTGAAGATGCGCTGTCCGTGCGACGGTTTTTCCATTCAGGTGGAGGGACGTGCGGATGGGATTCTGGAAAATGAATCCGGTGTTGTGATCGATGAGATCAAAGGCGTTATGCGTGAACTAAAACATATCAAAGAACCGGTCGGCGTACATCTTGCGCAGGCAAAATGCTATGCGTACATCTATGCATCGCAGAAGAATCTCCGGACGGTCGGAGTCCGGATGACATACTGCAATCTGGAGACCGAAGAGATCAAACGGTTTGAGAGCAGATACACGCTGGAAGAACTGCGGACATGGTTTGAGGAATTGATCCGCGCCTATGAAAAGTGGGCAAGGTTTCAGATCGAGTGGAGAGAACTCCGCAATACTTCTATCCGGAAAACAGAATTTCCGTTTCCCTACCGGGAAGGACAGCGGGAGCTTGTCGCTTCCGTGTACCGGACGATCCTACGCAGGAAAAAGCTGTTTATCCAGGCGCCGACCGGTGTGGGAAAGACCATGGCTGTCCTTTTTCCTGCGGTCCGCGCGGTAGGAGAGGGGTTGGGAGAGAAGCTGTTTTACCTGACGGCGAAGACCATCACCCGGACGGTGGCGGAACAGGCATTTTGTACACTGCGGGGGGAGGGACTCCGGTTCAAGGCTGTCACGCTGACGGCGAAGGAGAAAATCTGTCCGCGCGAAGAAACGCTGTGCAATCCGGACGCATGCCCGTATGCAAAAGGACATTTCGACCGGGTAAATGATGCCGTGTTTGAACTGATCAGCAGGGAAGACGAGATCATGCGCGAAACACTGGAGAGGCAGGCGCAGAAGTACCGGGTATGTCCCTTTGAGCTGGCACTGGATGTGTCCGTATGGGTGGATGCTGTGATCTGCGATTACAACTATGTGTTCGATCCGAACGCCCGTCTGAAGCGGTTCTTCTCCGAGAACGGGAAAGGAGAGTATCTCTTCCTGATCGATGAGGCGCATAACCTGGTAGAACGCGGGAGGGAGATGTACAGCGCCCAGTTATACAAAGAGGATCTTCTACAGATCAAAAGACTGGTAAAAGCAGAGGACCCGAAACTTTCCCGCAGGCTGGAGGAATGCAACAAATTGTTTCTCGAATTAAAGCGGGAATGCGAAAATTACCAGATACAGGAAAGTGTATCACATATTGTGCTGAAGCTGTGGAATGCGTATGGTGAGATGGAGCGTTATCTGGAGGAAACCCCGGATTCGGAAAACCGGGAGGAAGTATTGAACTTTTATTTTCAGATGCGCGATTTTTTGAATATTTATGATATACTGGATGAGAACTATGTGATTTATTCTGAACTGGAACAGGACGGCAGATTTAAGATCCGGCTCTTCTGTGTGAATCCGGCAAAGAATCTGCAGAATTATCTGGAGCAGGGAAACAGCACGATTTTCTTTTCAGCGACGCTTTTGCCGATTCATTATTATAAAAAACTGCTCAGCACGGAAAGCGACGATTATGCGGTATATGCCAGATCCACGTTTCCGAAAGAAAACCGGTTACTCCTGATCGGAAATGATATCAGTACCAGATATACGGCACGGGGGCCGGATCTGTATGAGCGTTGTGCAGACTATATTTTCCGGGTGATCCGGGCAAAGCGCGGAAATTACATGGTATTTTTCCCGTCTTATCGTTTTATGGCGGAGGTGTATGACGCATTTGGGCGCATACAGGACGGCGGAATCGCGTGTATCGTGCAGTCCCAGTATATGGACGAAGAGGCGCGGGAGCGGTTCCTGTCGGCCTATGAAGAGGAGCGGGAAAACTCGCTGGCCGGGTTTTGCGTAATGGGCGGAATTTTTTCCGAAGGGATCGACCTGGCCAGGGAACGACTGATCGGTGCGGTGATCGTAGGAACCGGTCTGCCCCAGGTGTGCAATGAGCGGGAAATCCTGCGGTCGTATTTCGACCGGAAGCAAATGTCCGGCTTTGACTATGCATATTTGTATCCGGGCATGAATAAAGTGCTGCAGTCTGCCGGGAGAGTGATCCGTACCGAGGAGGACAAAGGTGTGGTGCTGCTTCTGGATGAACGGTTTCTCGGATACCGGTACAGAGAAACCTTTCCGCGGGAGTGGAGTGAATATCAGACATGCAGACTGGATAATGTGGAAGAATTTGTGAGACGATTCTGGGAGGGTGAAAACTGGAATCCATAAAAAGTTGTAAAAGGAAAGACGACAGAAAGAAGGAAGAAATATGCGGGATAAGCTGACAAAAAGTGATGTAAAAAAGATACAGGAGGAGATTGAACACCGGAAACTGGTCGTCCGCAAAGAAGCAATCGAAGCGGTGAAAGAGGCGAGAGCGCATGGAGACCTGAGCGAGAATTTCGAATATCATGCGGCAAAAAGAGAGAAGAACCAGAACGAGAGCCGGATCCGGTACCTGGAGAAGATGCTCAAAACAGCTGTGATCGTAGATGATTCTTCGAAAGAGGATGAAATCGGGATCAATAATACGGTAGAACTTTACATGGAGGATGACGATGAAGTGGAGACATACCGCCTCGTCACATCGGTGCGCGGCAGTTCAGTCAACGGCTTGATCAGTATTGACTCACCGCTTGGAAAGGCCATTCTCGGACACAAGGAAAATGACCGCGTGTATATTAAAGTAAATGATGACTTCGGCTATTATGTCGTGGTAAAAAAGATCATCAATACGCAGAACGAGGACGAGGATCAGATCCGCAGTTATTAGCAGGATACAGATCTAAGAAAGACAATAAAGACGGGGCAGCAAAGATTTTTTGCTGCCCCGTCGGATTATTTTTAAGAATGCTGCGCTTCTTTCTCCAGGTTCTTATTTGCCGTGGAGAGCATCAGCTTGATCCGGTTGAGCTGGTTTACCTCACTCGCGCCGGGATCGAAGTCGATCGCCACAACATTGGACTCCGGATATCTTCTGCGGAGCTCCTTGATGACGCCTTTTCCGACTACGTGGTTCGGCAGGCAGGCGAACGGCTGTGTACATACAATATTCTTTGTCCCGCTGTGGATCAGCTCCAGCATTTCTCCGGTCAGGAACCATCCCTCTCCGGTCTGATTGCCGATGGAAACGATGTCGGAGGCCATCTTTGCAAGATCTTCGATCTTTGCAGGCGGGTCAAAGTGTTTGCTTTCCTTAAATGCTTCCGTTGCCGGACGGCGGAGCCATTCTACGGCTGCGATGCCGAGATTGCCGACGGTCGCTTTGGACTTCTTCATGCCAAGGTGCGATACCTTGAAATTCTGGTTGTAGAAACAGTACTGTATAAAGTCCAGCAGATCCGGAACAACGGCTTCGGCTCCCTCGCTCTCCAGAAGTTCTACGAGATAGTTGTTTGCCGCCGGAAGGAACTTTACAAGAATCTCGCCCACAACACCGACACGCGGCTTCTGAATATCGAGTGTCTCGATGCTGTCAAAATCCCGGATGATGTCACGGCAGAGCTTCTTGAACTTCTTTCTTGACGGATATCCCTGAGAGACAAACTGCTTGCAGACTTCGGCCCATTTTCTGTGTATCTTGTCGGTCGTACCCGGAACCGCTTCGTAAGGCCGCATCCGGTAAACACATTTCATGAAGATATCGCCGAACACTACGCCGTATACGCCGCGCATGACCAGCGCAGGAGTGAGCGTAAATCCGGGATTGCCTTCCAGTCCGCTCAGGTTGAGGGAGATTACCGGGATATGTTCGTATCCTGCTTTTTTCAGCGCCCGGCGGATAAATCCGATATAGTTGGACGCCCGGCAGCCGCCGCCGGTCTGGGTAATGATGATCGCAAGTTTGTCTGTGTCATATTTGCCCGACAGGACCGCGTCCATGATCTGCCCGACTACGAGCAGAGACGGGTAACATGCGTCGTTATTGACGTATTTCAACCCCATGTCAACAGAATGGCGGTTATCGCTCGGCAATACCTCAAGATGATATCCGGACGCCTCAAATGCCGGCTGGATGATCTCAAAATGGATCGGAGACATCTGCGGGCAGAGGATCGTATAAGTCTTCTTCATCTCTTTTGTAAATGCAACTTTTTCAATGGACGCGGGATGGATCTCGCGTTTTTCTTTTCGGTTCTCCCGGTCGCGGATCGCTGCCAGCAGAGAGCGCACACGGATGCGGGCGGCTCCCAGGTTGTTGACCTCATCAATTTTCAGTGTCGTATAGATCTTACCGGAGTTTGTCAGGATATCCGCAACCTGATCTGTCGTCACGGCATCCAGTCCGCATCCGAAGGAGTTCAACTGGATCAGATCCAGGTTATCCACGGTCTTGACATAGTTTGCCGCTGCATACAGCCGGGAATGATACATCCACTGATCCAGTACGTTAAGCGGATGCTCCGCCGGATTCAGGTGGGAGATCGAATCCTCTGTCAGCACTGCCATGTTGTAGGAATTGATCATCTCCGGGAGTCCGTGGTTGATCTCCGGATCAAGATGGTACGGACGTCCGGCGAGGACAATGCCCCGGTTTCCGGTCTTGTTCAGGTATGCAATGGTCTCCTCACCTTTTTTCTGCATATCCCTGCGGCATGCGGCCAGCTCTTCCCAGGCGGCATGTGTTGCGGACCGGATTTCATCGGCGGGAATCGAGAACTTATCGGAAAGTTCTTCGACCAGACGATAGGAGACGGTCTCTTCACTTTCAAAATTGATGAACGGGTGAATAAAGTCTACCTCGCCTTTCACGATCGGATCCATATTATTTTTGATGTTCTCCGGATAGGAGGTGACAATCGGACAATTGTAGTGATTGTCTGCATTATCAAATTCTTTTCGCTCGTAGGGCAGGGAAGGGTAAAAAATATGCTTCACGCCCTGATTGATCAGCCATTGTACATGTCCGTGCGCCAGTTTTGCCGGATAACATTCGGATTCACTTGGAATAGATTCGATTCCGAGTTCATAAATTTTCCGGGTGGACGTCGGCGAGAGTATGACACGGAATCCGAGTTTCGTAAAGAACGTATACCAGAACGGATAGTTCTCGTACATGTTCAGTACGCGCGGAATCCCCATCTCTCCCCGGGTCGCTTCTTCGGCGGAAAGCGGAGTGTAGCCGAAGTACCGGTTCAATTTGTAATCGAACAGGTTCGGCAGCTTGTTTTCGGTCTTTTCCTTGCCGAGTCCCCGCTCGCAGCGGTTTCCTGTGATGAATTTTCTGCCGCCGGTGAAATGGTTGACTGTCAGACGGCAGTTGTTGGTACAGCCTTTACACTTTGTCATTGTGGTCGAGTATTCCAGAGACTCGATCTCGTCAATGGAGAGCATCGTTGTACCCTCGCAGTCTGTATACCGTTCCCGCGCGATCAGCGCGGCTCCGAACGCACCCATGATCCCGGCGATATCCGGACGGATCACTTCGCAGTCTGCGATCTTTTCAAAGCTGCGGAGTACCGCATTGTTATAGAATGTGCCGCCCTGTACGACAATGTGTTTTCCAAGTTCACTGGCGTCAGATACCTTAATTACTTTAAACAACGCGTTTTTGATTACGGAATACGCAAGTCCGGCGGAAATATCCGCGACTTCCGCCCCTTCTTTCTGCGCCTGCTTCACCTTTGAATTCATAAATACGGTGCAGCGCGTTCCCAGATCAATAGGATTCTTTGCGTAGAGCGCTTCCTGCGCGAACTCTTCTACCGAATAATTCAGAGACTTCGCAAAGGTTTCGATAAAGGAACCGCAGCCGGAGGAACATGCCTCGTTGAGCTGTACACTGTCTACGGTATGGTTCTTGATCTTGATGCACTT
Source organism: uncultured Lachnospiraceae bacterium (assembly GCA_958402795.1). GTDB lineage: Bacteria > Bacillota > Clostridia > Lachnospirales > Lachnospiraceae > Schaedlerella. The sequence continues at coordinate 14,619 of CATXUX010000044.1, forward strand.
CATGTCCTGGCCGCCGATATCCAGGATGCAGTCCACATCGGGTTCGAAATAGGACGCCGCGTAATAATGCGCGATGGTCTCCACCTCGCCCTCGTCCAGCTTGAGCGCGGCCTTCATCAGCGCCTCACCGTATCCGGTAGAGCAGGAATGCACGATCTCGACGCCTTCCGGCAGCTTGCTGTAAATGTCCTTGACTGCAGTAAGGGTCGTGCCGAGCGGATCTCCGTCGTTGTTGTGGTAGAACGAGTACAGCAGAGTGCCGTCCTCTCCGACGAGCGCCGCCTTTGTGGTGGTGGAACCGGCGTCGATTCCGAGGAACGCTTTTCCGCGGTATGTAGCAAGATCCCGGATCGGAACCTGATGCTTGTTATGTCTGTTGATGAACGCGTCATATTCTTCGGAAGTGGCGAACAGCGGTTCCATTCTGGCAACTTCAAACTCCATCTGAATCTTTCCGGCAAGCCGTTCCTGAAGGCTTCGCAGAGGAACTTCCGTTTCTTTTTTTGAATTCATTGCCGCACCGATCGCCGCAAACAGATGAGAATGCGTCGGCGCGATGGTGTGTTCATCGTCCAGCTTCAGTGTACGGATAAATGCCGTCCGCAGCTCGGATAAAAAGTGCAGCGGTCCGCCGAGGAACGCCACATGTCCGCGAATCGGTTTCCCGCAGGCAAGTCCGCTGATCGTCTGGTTGACGACCGCCTGAAAAATAGACGCGGCAAGGTCTTCCTTTGACGCACCGTCGTTGATCAGAGGCTGGATATCCGACTTGGCGAATACGCCGCAGCGGGCCGCAATCGGATAGAGTGCCTGATAATTCTTCGCGTATTCATTCAGTCCGGTCGCATCCGTCTGCAGCAGAGAGGCCATCTGGTCGATGAAAGAACCGGTTCCTCCCGCACAGACACCGTTCATACGCTGCTCCACGTTTCCGCCTTCAAAATAAATGATCTTCGCATCTTCACCGCCCAGCTCGATCGCGACGTCCGTCTGCGGCGCATAGTCCTGCAGTGCTGTGGATACCGCAACAACTTCCTGGACAAACGGAACTTCCAGATGCTTTGCCAGCGTCAGTCCGCCGCTTCCTGTGATCACCGGGGAGACACGGATCGGTCCCAGCTTTGAGAGCGCTCTTCCGAGCAGGTCAGAGAGTGTTTCCTGTATATTGGCGTAATGCCGCTCATAATCGGAAAAGAGCACATCATTATCGCTGTCAAGAATCGCAATCTTTACTGTAGTGGAACCAATATCAATTCCAAGAGTATGTAATTCATTTAAACCCATAATATCCCTCTTTCTTCAGTATAAGTATGATGTTGGGGTCAATAGACCCCAACTATGATACCTACGGATTGTTTCGTGCTGCACACTTCCACAATCCTGCCCCAAATTCGGATATCGTGTGGCTTACGCCCCACTTTTATCCTCATATTGGGGCGAGTCCCAAGGTCTTTCACCCATGCATGAGCAAGCTCATGTGGGTTTAGACCTTTTGACTCTGGTATCATAAAGTATATGTCAGAAATTTCCTATTATTAAGTATACTTCTTAATGACAGTATCTTACATTATACGACAAGAATAAAAAAAACACAATCGGAAATCTTTTACCAATTTTGATTCTTAACAGAATTTATATGAAAACTTTTCACAAATTTTATATATGGATTTTCTATAGGTTTCGTTTGACAAACAATCCTGCTGACGGTACAATGACATAGAGATCAATTATGGTCAAATACGATTAAGGAGAGAGGATTTTGAACTGGTTAGACAAGTTAGAAAGAAAAATCGGACGATATGCGGTAAGGAACCTGACTGCATATCTGGTAGGCGGCTATGTGGTCGGATATATCATGTATTTCGTGAACCCTTCTTTTTTGAACTGGCTGACGCTGGAACCATACTATATTCTACACGGGCAGATCTGGCGGCTTGTTTCGTGGGTACTCGTACCTCCGTCCGGCAATCTGATTTCCATTATCTTTATGGTGCTTTTGTATTATTCGCTGGGAACGCAGCTGGAGAGGACGTGGGGAACGTTCCGGTATAACGTATATATTTTTTCCGGAATCCTGTTCACGGTGATTGGCGCGTTTATTCTGTATGCGGTGATCGGATCGGGATCCTACGGGTATGGCGGATACTTCAGCACGTACTATATCAATATGTCCATTTTCCTGGCTTTTGCGGTAAGCTATCCGGATATGGAACTGCTGCTCTATATGATCATTCCGATCAAGATCAAGTGGCTGGCAATCGTATATGCGGTCGTGATCCTATATGATTTTATCCGGGGCAACTTTGTTACGCGTGTCGTGATTCTGGTATCGCTTCTCAATTTTATTGTATTTTTCCTTTCAACAAGGAATCTGAAGAAGTACGGACCAAAGGAGCAGGCGAGGAAGCGGAAGTTTCAGCAGAAGTCGCGCCCGCATATGACATATTCGAACGGCGCGATGCACCGGTGTGCGGTCTGCGGCAGAACCGAGCTGGACGATCCGAATCTGGAATTTCGTTTCTGCTCAAAGTGTAAAGGAAACAGAGAGTACTGTCAGGATCATTTGTTCACGCATGAACATGTAAAGTGACAACAGAGGGACATTTCATAATCGGGACATTTGACATGAATATCATTTTTATAGAGGGAGAGCAGTCATCATGAAAAAAACAAAAGTAGTATGTACGATGGGACCAAAAACGGACGACAGAGAGATCCTGCGCAGCCTGATGCGCGGCGGCATGGATGTGGCGCGGTTTAACTTCTCACACGGAACGCATGAAGAACAAAAGGGACGGATGGACCTTGTAAAGCAGCTCCGGGAAGAAGAACACTGCCACGTGGCGATCCTGCTGGACACCAAGGGCCCGGAGATCCGGACAGGTCTTTTGAAAGACGGGAAAAAGGTGCGTCTGGAAACCGGCGCGGATTTTGTGCTCACAACAGAAGATATCGTGGGAGACGCAACGAAAGTATCCATCACCTATCCGGGACTTGTGGAGGATGTAGACAAGGGAAAAAAGATCCTGATCGACGACGGTCTGATCGGACTGGAAGTGATCGGAAAGAGCGGAACGAACATCCGGTGCAGGGTGATCAACGGCGGAGAACTCGGAGAGCGTAAGGGCGTGAACGTGCCAAACGTTCCGGTCAGACTGCCTGCGATTACGGAGAAGGACAAAGAAGACCTGAAATTCGGTGTGGAGCAGGATATTGACTTTATCGCCGCTTCCTTTGTGCGCAATGCGGAATGCATCATGGAGATCCGTGCATATCTGAAGTCATTGAACGCGCCGTATATTCCAATCATTGCAAAGATTGAGAATGCAGAAGGCGTGGAGAATATTGACGAGATCATCCGCGCGGCGGATGGGATCATGGTTGCGCGCGGCGACCTTGGCGTGGAGATTCCGGCGGAGGATGTGCCGTATCTTCAGAAAGTGATGATCAAAAAATGCAATGATAATTATAAAACCGTGATCACGGCAACGCAGATGCTGGATTCGATGATCCGTAATCCCCGGCCGACCCGGGCAGAGGTGACAGACGTTGCAAATGCAGTCTATGACGGAACAGACGCAGTGATGCTTTCCGGGGAGACTGCGGCAGGCAAGTATCCGGTCGAGGCGCTTCAGATGATGGTTCACATTATTGAAAGCACGGAACAGCACCTGGATTACGACCTGATGCTGTCTCAGGCGGGAGACCATCTGAAAGCTGGAATTTCCAGTGCGATCGGGTATTCTTCCGTACTCGCGGCGGCGAACCTGAACGCAAAGTGCATTATTACCCCGTCGGTATCCGGCGCAACGACGCGCGTTGTATCCAATCTGCGCCCGCGTCAGGAGATCCTCGGGATTACGCCGAATACACGCGCATACCGGCGTATGGCAATCTACTGGGGCGTGTGTGCACTGAAGTCTCTGCAGTCCAATTCCATAGATGATATTTGTGAAAGTGCGATGGAACTGGCGAAAGTGAAAGGTTATGTCGAAGAAGGCGATATTGTCGTGCTGACGGCAGGAATTCCTTCGCTGGACATAAAGCAGGAAAAGAGCAGTGCAAGCAATATGATGCGGATCGCGACGGTTTCGGAATCATGAGATGAGAAAAATGATATAAGGAAAAGAACCGGGAAGTCAATATATGTCCCAAGAGGCAGAGATTGGACTTCCCGGTTCTTTTCTTTTTACAGATTTACCGTCATATGATTACAGTCGTTTTCGGATCATGCAGGAGATCACCCCTGCAAGACATAGTCCGAACAGTGTATTGTGCATTGCGCCGAACACATCGAGCGCACCCTTTATCCCGCTTAGCACATCGTTTGCATCCGGTATGTACTCACTGGTCAGGAACGCGGCATAGGAAAGCAGGTAGAAGGTAATAAATGTTCCTGCGCCTTTTCCGGCGTCCCTGCGGTACGAGCTGTGGCGGTCAGAAATGCGTACACGCGACATGGTCCGCAGGAGCGCAAACAGCTCATACAAAATCAGAAGACCTGCAACCACAAGATATGCGGCAAGTTTTTGCGAAAAGGACTGTGCCGCAATCGAATCTGCCATATCGCCGTAAGGCGCGCTTGCGCGGATGAAATTGTAGATCAGCAGACCGATGATGGCAAGGATCAGGATCGCAGTCAGGTTGCGGAGCAGGGTGGTTGTCAGATTGTATGCCGCGGCGGTGCCTTTCTGAAGCGGCGCTGCAAGGCGGATCGGACGATCCTGCCGTTTCTTTTGCGCAGATTTCCTGCCGGAATGGTATCGTTCCTCTTCGTCATAATCCTCTTCGTCTTCGTATGCATCATCATAATCTTCCGGATCCGGACTCTGGCGGTTTTTGCGCCGGTTTCCGGCGGAGCGTATATTTGCACGGGCAACATCAGACGGTGAAATACTCAGATCCACTTTCGGTCCGGCCTCCTGTGCTTTCTCTTTTCCTTTTGGTTTCTGAATCAGTTTCGTTTCCGTCAGGTCAATATCCGGACGATCTGAAATATCCTCCTCATAAACCACTTCAAAATCATCATCAAACCAGGAATCCGTATCATTTCCTGCACTCATATTATATCGTCTCCTTTCCGGTGTCACCAGAAAGTCATTCCGGCTTTCTGATCATATTCTGTTTGTAGTGTCTTCTGCATAGTGCAACATAAGATTCGTTTCCCCCCATCTGCACCTGAGAACCTTCGTGGACGATCCTGCCGTTGCAGATTCTTGCATTTGTCTGCGCCCGTCTTCCGCACCAGCAGACCGTAGGTACTTCTTCGATCACATCGGCAATCTCCATCAGGCGACGGGAACCTTCGAAGAAATTCATCTGGAAATCGGTTCTCAGACCATAACAGAGAACCGGAATATCATATAAATCAACCAGATCAGACAGAAAATCGACTTGTTTTGCGGTGAGGAACTGCGCCTCATCGACGATAACTGCCGCGTACTGCTGTATCTCACTCACCGGGTGTTTCTCAAATTCCTCAAACAATTCACACGCCGCTTCCAGACCGATCCGGGAACGTATGATCTTTTTCCCGTCACGATCTTCTACCCCCGGCTTTACCAGAGCGACCGGCTGTCCCTTTTCTATATAATTGTATCTGACCATCAGCGCGTTTGCGGTTTTCGAAGCGCCCATTGCACCATATCTAAAGTATAATTTTGCCATTCTTATGGTTCCCCTTTCTGACCGGATGTTCCCCATGCGTCATGAGCCGGGGCTGGATATCTGTCCGGACATAAAGCCTATTATACATGTTTTTGGGTGTAATGTAAAATCTTAATGAAAGAAAAACCTGACAGAATTGTCTGCGGCAGATGTACAGCCGGAAATCATCTTCCGGAAATACCGCTGAAATTCTGTCAGGTATCTTTTGCTTTTTTATATCAAGTATCTAATGCTTATCCAAATGATCTGGTTACAATTGTTTATTATATCACTTATTATCAGGCAGCTTACCGTGTGGTTCTCTTCCGGAACCTGACTGCTGACGCAGCGGTCAGTACGATCAGCGAACTGCCAAGCAGCGCGATCCAGAGCATCGTATCCGTAGAATCTCCGGTCTTCGGAGACGATGCTGTCTTCGAATTGTCTGCCGAAGTGTTTCCTGCACCGGAGGTATTCGTTGCTTTTGCATCTCCGTTGGTAGTGCTATCGGATGGTGCAACCGTTTTTTTGTCTTTGCTGCCCTTATCCGTGTCGGAAGGTTCACTTTTCGGATCCGAAGCTTCTGCCGCTGAGGAACTCGTACTGGATGTGTCTACAGACGATGCGCCGGACGTTGTATTATCTGTCGCTCCGTCCGTTGTGGTAGTGCCTGTACCGGAAACGGTTGTTGCAGTAGTTGTATCCGTAACGTCTGTTGCAGGTGTATCCGTAGCTGGAGAACCCGTTGTGGTACTGTCTGAGTCGGATACAGTTGTATCAGAGTTATCCGGAGTCGCAGCGTCCGGAACGGTAGTGTCTGTATTTGAACCAGTGTTATCCGGAGTCGTGGCATCCGGAACTGTCGTGCTGTCTGAAACCGTAGTGTCAGGTTCGGGTGTATCCGGAGTCGTAGTGTCCGGAGCCGTTGTACCGGAATCAGAGGTATCCGGTGTTACGGGATCAGATGTCGTGCTGTCTGCACCGGATGTATCGGCACCGGTATCTCCGACGGTGGTGTCTGGAGTTGTCGTACCGGGATCAGACGTCGTGTTGTCTGCACCGGATGCATCGGCGCTGGTATCCGGAGCTGCCGTGTCCGGAACTTCTGCACTGCCGGTTCCCAGGTAATCCCGGTTTCCGCCAAGTGTATCCAGATTCCATGCAAGAGCGGCTGCTTTTTCACCCCAGTACGGATCGGATGCATAACTTACGTTGATCCCGCCGCCTTTATTCCCAAGGTATTTGCCGTGATTTCTCCAATCAGAACTGCTTAAATATCCGTTTGCCATCCAGTCATGCATAAATCCACGGATACAGTCGTCAACACTTGCATATACAGAAGCATCATCCGGCGAACCGTCTACTGCGTTCAGACCGAAAATATTATTTTTTGTCTGGCAGATATTGCTTGTCCCCCATGCGCTTTCATTGATCGCAATCCCGAGAGAGAGCAGGGCGTTGACAGAGTATGTATTCTGGTAATTGACAAAACTTGTGCCGGTACCGGTCAGTTTGGATGACGAGGGATCAACCCAGGCATTCTCCATCGCCGTATTCAGGAGGCTGTTAAGTTCATCTCCACTGTAGGCGGAAAGAGAATTCATGTCCAAAAACTGAAAATAATTGGTAAACGGATTTCCTGCGTTAACTGCCGATGCTCCGTTGGCTCCGCTCTGGTAATCAGAAATCATCGTAGCATAATCGGTATAGAAATATTGTCCGTCATAGCTGTAATACTTCCCGCCTTCACTCAGGTAAGAGGGTGCGGGACCGTTGTTTACATTAGATGTAGGCGACGAATTTAAGTTCTGTGAAATATAGTGGATCAGCTTCCCGCCTGAGACGGTATAGTAGCTCACGTTGTCTGCAACTTCATCATAATTGACAAGCTCGACCTCCGAGGCGCTGACCGTCCCGGTCACGCCGGAAAGCATGAAACGGATCTTACCGTCCGAAGTAGTGCCGAGATATGCTGCGTCCGCTCCATAGGCTCCGTTTGTATAACCGGATCCGCCGTTTGTGTCATCTGTGTAAATGGTAGTGTCATTTCCCTTTGTATTAAAATTGACCACCTGAGGACTGATGGACCGAAGTGAAAATGCCGCGATGCCTTCTTCTATGCTTTCTTCGGTGCTCTCTGTATCTTCGGAAACCGTACCATCAGTTTCACCGATCTCATAGATGCTTCCGTCCTCGTCCATTGCTGTTACTTCTTCAAGACGCTGGCTGTTCTCGTCCTGAAGTTCTGACGCCGCGGCTTCTGTCTCCCCCTCTGCCCCGGCTGCATGGCTTGCCGTTCCCGGAATTGCAGCGAATACCAGGGACACTGCAAGCATGCATATCAGTAATTTGCTTTTTCTTATCACGTGTATACTTCCCTCCTTGATCTTATTAATTATTTATGGATATAGATACCGATACGAAATAACAATAACATTTTCTCCCTGAAAAGGCAAGACATAACAAAGAAAACGCAAAAAAAAGCAGATGACAGCCGGTCTGACTGAAATCTGCTTTTTGGACTATTTTTCTTTTCTGGAAGTAAACAGGGTTATGATGCAGAGAACTGCAGCCAGAACTGCAACAGCAATGAAGCGGTACGAGGTAGCGTCGCTTCCGGCGATGACTGCTGTGGCAGAAGTCAGTACCGGGGTGAGAAATACACCTACATTCGAACTGCTCAGAACCAGGGCGCTTCCCAGCGTCTCATATCCTTCCATTTTCCCGGCTCCTGCCATACATGCGGGCATCACAAGAGAGATCGATCCTCCTCCGATCAGACAGCCGATGCCCATCCATACGGCGCTGGCGGAAACACTGATCAGTGCGGAACCAAGTGCAAGCAAAAGCGCACCAAGCGGGATCGTTTTATTACCAATCTTACCGGCGATGGCTCCATAGATAAACCCGACGAGACTTCCGCCCAGCAGAAACAGTGTTGACATCGTACCGGCAAGAGCGGTGCCGCCGATTCCGCGTTCCGATACCAGCATGGAGAGATTTGCCGGAGCTGCACTGAAAAGCATCAGGAAGAAGAATGCAATCAGCATCTCTTTTACGATCGTGAGGCGGAACGGCTTCTTCTTTCCTTCTACAGTCCGCGGACTGCCCGTCGTCGCGGGAACGCCTTTCAGCGTACAGAAAACGCCGGGCAGGGCAAGCAGATAGACAAGATATCCGAACCACCATCCCGCAGCCGCCAGAAAACCACCTAAGAAAGTCATGAGCATACTTCCGATGTTGGCGGAACTGTTCTGAATACCGAGCATGGTCTGACGCTCGCCGCCTTCAAAGTATTCGGATACAAGGGCAGGCGCGATGGGCGCTACCAGACCAATTCCAATACCGAGAACAGCTGCCCAGACAAATAGGATCGTCAGGTTTCCGTGGAACAGACATGCCAGCAGGCCGCCCGCCGCAACGAGAGAAAGTCCTGTGAGGGCAAGCGTTTTTTTCGGCAGTCTTCCGGAGAGAAGCGCGGCAACAATTGAGATTACAACAACAAAAATACTGGGGAATGTCATCAGAAACTGGACGCTGGTTGATGACGCCTCCGGAAACGCAGCCGCAATCTGGGCGAGGATCGGAGAAATACCATTGGTTCCCATCTGCACAAACGACATGGTGATAATTGCAGCTTTCAGAGCTGCCTTACTGTTTTGTTTGCTCATAACAAACACCTCCTGCAATGATGCGGAAGCCGGATGATCATAAAAACTCATGAAAGCCGTCTGAATATATGTAACGTTTCTGATGATTCCCCCCGCATGATTTTATCTGGAAATATATTGCCAAGTGTTCATATTATACCATATCCACTACGTTCACGGAAGTTTAAATTGTAGAATTTTAACAAAATTTTGCAAAAACAGGAAAGCTGGATAGACGATTAAACCAATTCCGGCATCATATTTTTTGTAAGTTCCAAAAATTTCGAAGCGGCGGTTGTCTCAATATGTGCGGTCGCGGCAGTATCGGAAGGCTTGTGACACATGTTTATGTAAATATGCCAGAAGAAGGGCAGAAAATGTTGAAATAGGGCTACCACAATCCCACTGGCTTTAGGACTGGCTTAAGACGGTGGGTTAAGGTAGCCAAAAGTGGTGGTTTATGTTATACTTTCGTTATGGAAACGTGGAAATCAAAAAACAGGCACAAGTGTTTACTGCAATACCATATTATTTTCGTGTGCAAATATAGAAAGAAATTACTGATATCAAAACAGTTATCGGATGATATCAAACAGTTTTCCTATGAGATATGTCAAAAACATCAAGTAATCATCAAGTATATGGAGACTGATAACTTCTGGAAAGAACATACATTTTCCCAAGGGATACTTCGTAATGGACGGACGGATATTTTGCGTGCAGTGTTGGCAATGTTTCAGAAGAAATGTTGCGCAAATACATAGAAAACCAGGGATGACAA
>CATXUX010000045.1 GCA_958402795.1 uncultured Lachnospiraceae bacterium
GTACTTTAGATAGACATATCCCTTTTTCAATTACAATTTACGGAAACTCAAGTTACATATTTTTAAGATTTTGTTAAGATAGACCGGAAATCGGGAAAATGAGAAGTTTGTTCTGTACATTTCTTTTCTTTCATACTATAATAGGGATACTTGGACGGAAATGTCCAGATATAGAGATAGTGATGAGGTGAGACACTAAATGAGCAATCAAAAGTTCCATAAGGACGAGGAAACCCTCAGAGAAGATGATTACAGAGAAGAGGAAGATTACTGGCCGGAGGACGACGCAGATATTGACGCCGCTGACTACTGGCTGGATGAGGAGGAGCCGGAAACAGAAGATGTGACGGCTGCAGAAAAAGAAACAGATTTGGGAGAAGAGAAACCGGCAGAAGAGGAAACGGCGGAAGAAGACGGAAGTACTTCTGCAGAGGCAGAGGATGACGGGGAAGAGCAGTACGCTGACAAATCCGGCAGGGAGGAAGAGACGGATTCCCGGGACACAGATCCGGATGACGGAGACGAAGAGGAGGCGTTTGAGGAATACGGACCGGAGGAAGAAGAACCAGAGGACGAAGAGCCGGACGATGACGGCTGGTATGATGAGGATGAGGATAAAGAAATGCAGAAGAAGAGAAAAAAACGAAAGCAGAACCGGGGGACCAGGAAGCCTGTACTGATCGCGGGCGGCGTTATTGCTGCTGTGGCAGTGATCTATCTCGGGTTTTCCGTGTATTTTATGAGCCATTTTTATTTTAATACGGAGATCAACGGGCACAATTTCTCCGGCAGTTCCGCGAAGGCGGTAGAGGCGTATATGGAAGAACAGGTCGAACAATATACGCTGACTGTGGTGGAAAAGGATAATCAGTCGGATACGATCAACGGCAGCGATATCGACCTGGCATACGAAGCGGGAGACGAGATTCAGGAAGCACTGAAGAGCCAGAACGGTTTTTTGTGGCCGACAGGACTGTTTTCCAAAAAGAGTACGCAGATCACGATTGAAGTAACCTATGACGCAGATAAGCTGGAAACGGCGATCAATAATCTGAAGTCAGTACGGGCGGAACAGACGCAGCCGGTGTCCGCCTATCCGAAGTATGACGGAAATACCTTTGTCATAGAACCGGAGGTTTTGGGAAACGCAGTGGATTCCGAGGTACTGCATGAGAAGATCAGCCAGTATATCACAGAGTTCCGACCGGAACTGGATATGGAAGAAGAAGGATGTTATGCATTGCCGAAATACACATCGGATTCACCGGAGGTGCAGGCAGCATGTGACGAGATGAACAAGTGTCTGACGGCAAGCATTACCTATACGATGGATGAAAATGTGGTCGTTGATAAGGAACTGATCGCTACCTGGCTGACGGTGGATGAAAATATGAACGTAACGTTCAATGAAACGGCGGTAAGAGAGTGGCTGACGGCGTTCGGAGACAAATATGATACGCAGGGAACGGTGCGGACGATCACGACGCCGACAGGAAAGGTCACAGAGGTTCCCGGAACCGGTACATATGGTTGGTCGATTGATGAGGACAGCGAGTATACGGCGCTGACCACCAGCATTAAAAACGGAGAAACGGTGACGAAGGAGCCGGCTTATTATGCGGGAGGAACTGCCGCGTCCCACAGCGCACAGGACTGGGGAACGACCTATGCAGAGGTGGATATCTCCGCACAGCATATGTGGTATATTGTGGATGGTGCGGTCGTGTTAGAGACAGATGTCGTGACAGGTTATCCGTCACCTGAAAAGGAAACGACGGCGGGTGCCTGGACAATCCTGGAAAAGTCTCTGAATAAGACATTAGTGGGAGATATTGATCCGGACACAGGAAAACCGCAGTATGAAACGCCGGTGGATTACTGGATGCGGATCACATGGACCGGTATCGGGTTCCATGATGCGGACTGGCAGCCATCGTTCGGTGGAACTTTGTATATGGACGAAAACCGTGGATCACATGGTTGTATCAATATGCCGGATGACAAGGCGGCGGAACTGTATGATCTGATCGAAGTGGGAACGCCTGTACTTGTGCATTACTGATGCATCTATAGAGAAAAAGGAGAGACTATGTACGAGTTACTGAAAAAAGACGGAAAAGCAAAGCGCGGACGGTTCCATACCGTCCACGGCACGATCGAGACGCCGGTGTTTATGAATGTAGGAACGGCGGGCGCGATCAAGGGTGCCGTATCGACAGACGACCTGCGGCAGATCAAGACGCAGGTAGAACTGTCCAACACCTATCATCTGCATGTCCGGCCGGGGGATGAAGTTGTGAAAAAGATGGGCGGCCTGCACAAGTTTATGAACTGGGACAGACCGATCCTGACCGATTCGGGCGGGTTTCAGGTGTTTTCACTGGCGGATCTGCGGAAGATTCAGGAGGAAGGCGTCCATTTTCATTCCCATATTGACGGAAGAAAGATTTTTATGGGTCCGGAGCAGAGTATGCAGATCCAGTCCAATCTGGGATCCACGATCGCTATGGCGTTCGATGAATGTCCGTCCAGTGTGGCGGACCGGGATTATATGGAGAATTCTGTCGCGCGGACGACACGGTGGCTCGCCCGCTGTAAGGCTGAGATGGAGCGGCTGAATTCCCTTCCGGACACGATCAACAAAGAGCAGCTTTTATTCGGGATCAATCAGGGCGGCATCTACGAGGATATCCGGATCGCCCATGCGCAGCAGATCACAGAGCTTGACCTGCCGGGATACGCTGTCGGCGGTCTGGCGGTAGGGGAGAGCCATGAGGAGATGTACCGGATCCTGGATGCAGTCGTGCCGTATCTGCCGGAGGATAAGCCGACCTATCTTATGGGCGTCGGCACGCCGGCGAATATTCTGGAGAGCGTGGACCGGGGCGTTGATTTTTTTGACTGCGTTTATCCGTCCCGGAACGGACGCCACGGCCATGTCTATACTAACCATGGGAAGCTGAACCTGTTTAACGCCAGGTATGAACTGGACGCCCGGCCGATTGAAGAAGGATGCCAGTGTCCTGCCTGCAGAAGCTACAGCCGCGCTTATATCCGGCATTTGCTCAAGGCAAAAGAAATGCTGGGGATGCGTCTGTGTGTACTCCACAATCTGTATTTTTATAATACGATGATGGAAGAAATCCGCGACGCCATAGACGCCGGGACATATCAGACGTACAAGAAGCAAAAACTGGAACAGATGAATACACCGGAGTGACAGAAATTCTGTAAAAATCAACAGGAAATCAAAATTTTCTCTTGAAGAATCGGCGCTTTTTGTGTATGATATGTATATTGTCTGTAATATTGGAACTAAGGAGGATAAGAAATGGAAGGATTTGGCATTATCATAGTTTATGTCGTGTTCTTTGCAGTTCTGTGGTGGTTTATGTCACGCCCGCAGAAAAAAGAACAAAAGCGGCTTCAGCAGATGCTTTCTACAATGGAAGTTGGGGATACGGTGCTTACGACGAGCGGGTTCTACGGTGTGATCATTGATATCACAGATGACGATGTGATCGTTGAGTTTGGAAACAACAAGAACTGCCGTATTCCAATGCAGAAGGGAGCCATTGCGCAGCTTGAGAAGCCGGGGACCGGCGTTACTGAATAATGCGTAACAAAAATGGACCGGAAGCGGATGCTTTCGGTCTTTCATGCATTCAGGTATCTGAATGCACGAAGAACCATATAAAAGATAAAAGCCATATATCGTATAAACTGGAAGGATGAGTGGAAGATGAGATTGAAGATCGGTGTGATTAAAGGAGACGGGATCGGACCGGAGATCGTCACAGAGGCGATGAAGGTACTGGACCGGATCGGTGAGATTTACGGACACGAGATGGACTATACGCAGCTTCTTATGGGCGGCGCTTCGATCGACGTATACGGAGTTCCGCTGACAGATGAGACGGTGGCGGCGGCAAAGCAAAACGATGCGGTGCTTCTCGGTTCAATCGGCGGGGATGCGAAGACTTCGCCCTGGTACCGGCTGGAACCGTCAAAAAGACCGGAGGCAGGTCTTTTGAAGATCCGCAAGGAATTAAACTTGTTTGCGAATCTGCGCCCGGCTGTCCTGTATGATGAACTCAAAGGGGCATGTCAGTTAAAGGAAGAGATTACCGCGGGCGGATTTGACATGATGATCATGCGTGAGCTGACCGGCGGATTATATTTTGGGGCGCGCTCCACGGTTGAAGAAAACGGCGTTCTGACCGCGACAGATACCCTTACATATAATGAAGAGGAGATCCGGCGTATTGCAAAGCGTGGATTTGATATCGCGATGAAGCGCCGCAAAAAGGTAACAAGCGTGGATAAGGCAAATGTACTCGATTCTTCCAGACTCTGGAGAAAAGTGGTGGAAGAAGTCGCGCAGGATTATCCGGAAGTGACACTGGAACATATGCTGGTGGACAACTGCGCCATGCAGCTTGTGAAGGATCCCCGTCAGTTTGATGTGATCCTGACGGAGAACATGTTTGGTGATATTCTGTCTGATGAGGCAAGTATGGTAACAGGTTCCATCGGAATGCTGGCATCTGCCAGTCTCAATGAGACAAAGTTTGGCATGTATGAGCCAAGCGGCGGCTCAGCGCCGGATATTGCAGGAAAAGGAATCGCAAACCCGATCGCGACCATTCTGTCGGCGGCTATGATGCTTCGGTATTCTTTTGATCTGGACGCTGAGGCGGATGCGATCGAGAATGCAGTGAAGCAGGTACTTCGGGACGGATACCGCACCATAGACATTATGTCGGAAGGCAAGACTCAGATCGGAACGGCCCGGATGGGTGATAAGATCTGTGAATATATTGCATAGATGCACAGATATCGCAGGATACAAGAAGGAGAGGATAGAGTAATGAGAAGTGATACCGTAAAAAAAGGAATGCAGCAGGCACCGCACAGATCCTTGTTCAATGCGCTTGGAATGACGCGGGAAGAACTGGAACGCCCGCTGATCGGAGTGGTCAGTTCCTATAATGAAATTGTTCCGGGTCATATGAATCTGGATAAGATCACGGAGGCTGTCAAGATGGGAGTCTCGATGGCAGGCGGTACGCCGGTCGTTGTTCCGGCGATCGCTGTATGCGACGGAATTGCAATGGGACATGAAGGAATGAAGTATTCACTTGTGACAAGAGATCTGATTGCAGATTCGACAGAGGCTCTCGCAATGGCGCACCAGTTTGACGGACTCGTGATGATCCCGAACTGCGACAAGAACGTACCGGGACTTCTGATGGCAGCGGCAAGAGTGAATATCCCGACGATTTTTGTCAGCGGCGGTCCGATGCTTGCGGGACATGTCAGAGGAGAAAAGCGCAGTCTGTCCAGTATGTTTGAGGCGGTGGGTTCTTACTCTGCCGGAACAATGTCTGAGGAAGATGTCCGCGAATTTGAAGAACACGTATGCCCGACCTGCGGTTCCTGCTCCGGTATGTATACAGCGAACAGCATGAACTGCCTGACAGAGGCACTTGGCATGGGACTGCCGGGCAACGGCACGATCCCGGCCGTATATTCCGCAAGGATCCAGCTTGCAAAACACGCAGGAATGCAGGTGATGGAGCTGGTGAGAAACAATATCCGTCCGCGGGACATTATGACGGAAGATGCGATCCTGAATGCGCTGACTGTAGATATGGCGCTGGGTTGTTCTACCAACAGCATGCTGCACATCCCTGCGATCGCGCATGAGATCGGAATGGACTTTGAAATTGATTTTGCGAACAGTATCAGCGAGCGGACGCCAAACTTGTGTCATCTGGCTCCGGCAGGTCCGACTTACATTGAAGATCTGAATGAGGCGGGCGGCGTCAGTGCTGTGATGAATGAGCTGAACAAGAAGAATCTGCTGCATACAGACTGTTTGACCGTGACGGGAAAGACCATTGGCGAGAATATCAAGGACTGCGTGAACCGGAATCCGGAAGTGATACGTCCGATCGAGAATCCGTACAGTGAGACCGGCGGTCTTGCGGTACTCAAAGGGAACCTGGCACCGGACGGCAGCGTTGTGAAGCGTTCCGCAGTGGCAGCGGAGATGCTGGTACATGAGGGACCGGCCCGCGTATTTGACTGTGAGGAGGATGCGATCGCAGCAATCAAAGGCGGTAAGATCCAGCCGGGCGATGTTGTGGTGATCCGCTACGAGGGGCCCAAAGGCGGTCCGGGAATGCGTGAGATGCTGAACCCGACGTCCGCGATCGCCGGTATGGGACTCGGTTCTTCTGTGGCGCTGATCACAGACGGCAGATTCAGCGGCGCGTCCAGAGGAGCTTCTATCGGTCATGTGTCGCCGGAAGCGGCAGTAGGCGGCCCGATCGCGCTCGTAGAAGAAGGAGATATCATCAAGATCAATATACCGGAACTGACGCTGGAACTGGATGTTCCGGAGGATGTGCTTGCCCAAAGAAAGGCAGCATGGCAGCCGAGAGAACCGAAAGTGACGACCGGGTATCTCTCCAGATACGCCGCGATGGTGACGTCAGGAAACCGCGGTGCGATCCTGGAAATTCCGAAAACGGCAGAGAAGTGAATCCTGCCGGACGGAACAAGACCGGGCAGGAAACGAAGCAGGTCATACAGAAGAAGTAATGAGGAGGTGCCTGCCATGCAGTTGACAGGAGCAGAGATAGTAATAGAATGTTTAAAAGAACAGGGTGTGGATACCGTGTTTGGATATCCGGGCGGAGCGATCCTGAATGTATATGACGAGCTCTATAAGCACAGCGATGAGATCCGTCATGTTCTGACTTCCCATGAACAGGGTGCGTCTCATGCGGCGGACGGCTATGCCCGCGCGACAGGAAAAGTAGGCGTATGTTTTGCAACCAGCGGACCTGGAGCGACGAATCTGGTGACGGGGATCGCAACCGCATATATGGATTCGATTCCGGTCGTGGCGATCACCTGCAATGTGGGCGTGCCGCTTCTGGGAAAGGACAGTTTTCAGGAAATTGATATTACCGGGATCACGCAGCCGATTACCAAGTATAATTATATCGTAAAGGATGTTACAAAACTTGCGGACTGTATCCGCAACGCGTTCCGGATCGCCCGGACCGGAAGACCGGGTCCGGTACTGGTAGATATTCCGAAGGATGTCACAGCGGCAAAGACGGAGTATGAGCGGATGGAGATCCCGCCGTATCAGCCGGATGCGGCGCAGATCAGTGATGCAGACGTAGATCTTGCTGTTTCCATGATGGAACAGTCCAAAAAGCCGTTTATTTTTGTGGGCGGCGGAGCGGTTCTTTCCGGAGCCAGTGAAGAGGTCCGTGAGCTTGCAGAAAAGCTGGATGCGCCGGTAACCGATTCCCTGATGGGAAAAGGTGCATTTCCCGGGACTAATCCCCGTTATACCGGTATGCTGGGTATGCACGGGACAAAAGCGTCCAACTACGGCGTCAGCGAATGCGATCTTCTTGTCGTACTCGGTGCAAGGTTCAGTGACCGTGTGACGGGAGATACGTCACGGTTTGCGAAACATGCAAAGATTCTCCAGATCGATATCGATGCGGCGGAGATGAATAAAAATGTGATCATCGACCTTGGAATCGTGGGAGATGTGCGGGAAGCATTGAAAAAGATCAATGCAAAACTTCCCGGGCAGTCGCATGTGGAATGGATGGAGAAGATCAAAGAGTATCAGGTGAAATACCCGATGCGATATCATCCGGATACACTGACGGGACCTTTCGTGATTGAGGAAATCTACCGCCAGACTGCGGGAGACGCGCTGATCGTGACCGAAGTGGGGCAGCACCAAATGTGGGCGGCGCAGTACTACAAATATACGTGCCCGCGTACACTTCTGACATCCGGAGGTCTGGGAACGATGGGATATGGACTGGGCGCTTCCATCGGAGCAAAACTGGGGCGTCCGGAGAAAACCGTTGTCAATATAGCTGGGGACGGTTGTTTCCGCATGAATATGAATGAGATCGCGACCGCGGCCCGGTATCAGATTCCGGTGATCGAGGTTGTCATCAACAATCATGTGCTCGGCATGGTGAGACAGTGGCAGGATCTGTATTATGGAGAGCGGTATTCCGCTACGGTACTCAATGACCAGACGGATTTCGCGAAGCTCGCGGAGGCGATGGGAGCGGTCGGAATCCATGTGGAGACGCAGGAGGAATTCCGGAAAGCGTTTGCAGAGGCGATGCACATGGACCGCCCGGTTCTGATCGACTGTCAGGTCGACCGGGACGACAAGGTCTGGCCGATGGTATCTCCGGGAACACCGATCAGCGAGGCGTTCGATGAGGCAGATTTTGAGGCGCAAAAACAAAAATAGAAATAGAAATCTAACAGGAGGATGGAAGACATGAGTAGAGTATTTAATTTTTCGGCGGGTCCGGCGGTCCTGCCGGAAGAAGTGCTGAAAGAGGCGGCGGAGGAAATGCTGGATTATCAGGGGACGGGAATGTCCGTTATGGAGATGAGCCACCGTTCCAAGGCATTTGAGGGAATCATTACGTCAGCGGAGGCAGATCTTCGGGAACTGATGGGAATCCCGGACAATTATAAGGTGTTATTTCTGCAGGGCGGTGCGTCGCAGCAGTTTGCAGCGATTCCGATGAACCTGATGAAGAACCGTGTGGCGGATTACATCATCACCGGACAGTGGGCGAAAAAAGCAGCGGCTGAGGCAGAAAAGTATGGAAAGGTAAACCGGATCGCCTCCTCGGAAGACAAGACGTATTCTTACATTCCTGACTGCTCGGACCTTCCGGTTTCTGAGGATGCGGATTACGTATATATCTGCGAGAATAATACGATCTACGGCACAAAGTATAAACAGCTTCCGAATACAAAAGGCAAGGAACTTGTCGCGGACGTATCCTCCTGCTTTCTGTCAGAACCGGTCGATGTGACGAAATATGGTCTGATCTACGGCGGAGTACAGAAAAATATCGGACCGGCAGGAACCGTGATCGTGATCATCCGGGAAGACCTGATTCGCGACGATGTTCTTCCGGGAACACCGACTATGCTGAAATATAAAACACAGGCAGACGCAAACTCCCTGTACAATACCCCTCCGGCATACGGGATCTACATCTGCGGAAAGGTATTCAAGTGGCTGAAGAAGATGGGCGGTCTTGAAGTGATGAAAGAACGCAATGAGAAAAAAGCGAAGCTGCTGTACGATTATCTTGACCAGAGCAGTCTCTTCAAGGGCACGGTAGTAAAGGAAGACCGCTCTTTGATGAATGTGCCGTTTGTTACCGGAGATAAAGAACTGGATGCAAAGTTCGTGAAAGAGGCAAAAGAAGTAGGACTTGAGAACTTAAAGGGGCATAGAACCGTCGGCGGTATGCGTGCAAGTATTTATAATGCGATGCCGTATGAGGGCGTAGAAGCTCTGGTTGCATTCATGAAAAAGTTTGAAGAGGAGAATCGGTAGAATGTATAAATATCAATGTTTAAATCCGATCGCGCAGACCGGTCTGGAACTCTTTGATGAGAATTATGAAAAGACAGAAAACGGCAGCGAGGCGGATGCGATCCTGGTGCGCAGCGCAGCAATGCATGAGATGAAGCTCGGCGCAGGTGTAAAGGCGGTTGCCCGTGCCGGAGCAGGCGTCAATAACATCCCGCTGGAGAAATGTGCAGAACAGGGAATCGTCGTATTTAACACACCGGGCGCAAATGCAAACGGTGTAAAGGAACTGGTAGTGGCAGGCATGCTCCTTGCGGCGCGTGACATTATCGGCGGTATCAACTGGGTACAGGAGCATGAGGAAGACGGCGACATTGCCAAGGCGGCTGAAAAGGCGAAAAAGCAGTTTGCCGGAACAGAGCTGCTGGGAAAGAAGCTGGGTGTGATCGGACTGGGAGCAATCGGCGTACAGGTTGCGAACACGGCGGTTCATCTGGGAATGGAAGTATACGGATACGATCCGTTTGTTTCCGTAGATTCCGCATGGAAACTGTCCCGCAATATTCATCACGCCAAGACGGTAGATGAATTATATAAAGAGTGTGATTACATCACGATTCATGTACCGGCGATGGAAAGTACAAAAGGTATGATCGACCGGCACGCGATCAGTCTGATGAAGAAAAACGTCGTGATCCTGAACTTTGCAAGGGATGTTCTTGTGGACAGTGAGGCAATCGTAGACGCGCTGGTAGCGGGGAAGGTAAAACGATATGTAACAGATTTTGCTACGCCGGAGGTCGCAGGAGTGAAGGGTGCGATTGTAATCCCGCATCTGGGAGCGTCCACGGAGGAATCCGAGGAGAACTGTGCGGTCATGGCAGTTCAGGAACTGCGTGATTATCTGGAAAATGGAAATATCACCCATTCTGTGAACTATCCGGACTGCAGTATGGGAATTAAGGAAACGCAGTGCCGCGTTACTGTGCTTCACCGTAACATACCGAATATGCTCGGTCAGTTTACTTCGCTGCTTGCAGGTGAAAATCTGAACATCGATCTTATGACCAATAAGAGCCGGAAAGAATATGCATATACCATGATGGACGTTGATGCAGATGTAACCGCTGTAATTGAAGAGAAGCTCTCTGCAATCGACGGCGTACTGAAAGTGCGGGTGATCCGGTAGACCGGGAAGATTATGCCGGAATCAGGCTGATCAATAAAGCCGCAGGAGATTGAGATGAAAGAAGTTTCCTGCGGCATATTTATTTCAGGTGTTCCTATCCAAAAACGGTTGACAACGACTGTATAATTGTATACAATTATACACGGATAAAAGAACGAACGATCAATGGGAGGCAGGGAAGATGGACGAGTATCAGGACGTTTCCCTGAGCGGCCGTGTATTTCAGAAGATCCGCGACGGTATTTTGAGCGGAAAGTACAAAGAACACGATGAACTCAGGGAAAATACGATCGGAAAAGAACTCGGAGTAAGCCGTACCCCTGTGCGCGAGGCACTCCGCCAGCTGGAGCTGGAGGGACTGGTGACGATCATCCCGAACAAGGGCGCATACGTTACCGGGATTTCCATGAAGGATGTACAGGATATTTATGCAGTCCGTTCCCTTCTGGAGGGATTATGCGCAAGGTGGGCGACCGAGAATATCACCGAAGAGCAGATGGACGAGCTGGATGAGATTATCCTGCTTTCTGAATTCCATATGAAAAAGACAGGGAGATATAATGCCGATCAGGTTACGGCGATGGACGGAAGGTTTCATGCAGTGCTGTATGAGGCGTCCGGAAGCAGGATTTTGTCGCGTGTCCTGACGGATTATCATAAATATGTGCGGATGGCGCGGAAAACCTCGGTGATCTCCGAGGAACGGGCGCGCAAGTCCATCCGTGAACACAAGCAGATTTTGCGGGCAATCCGGGATAAGGATGCGGATCTGGCAGAGCAGCTTGCCAATGAACACATCATGCATGCGATGCAGAATCTGAAACGCCAGGGTTATGGCGAAGGAACTGATAACGGGATTTCAAAGTAAGTAGGAGGAAACAACATGGAAAAAATCAAAATGACAACCCCGCTTGTAGAAATGGACGGAGACGAGATGACCAGAATTCTCTGGAAGATGATCAAGGAACATCTGCTGGAGCCGTATATTGACCTGAATACGGAATACTACGATCTCGGTCTGGAAAACCGGAATGCAACAGACGATCAGGTTACGATCGATTCTGCGAATGCGACGAAGAAATATAAAGTGGCCGTAAAATGTGCGACGATCACACCGAATGCAGCGCGTATGGACGAGTATGATTTAAAAGAGATGTGGAAGAGTCCGAACGGAACGATCCGTGCAATTCTGGATGGAACGGTATTTCGCGCACCAATCGTGGTGAAAGGAATCGAACCCTGCGTGAAGAACTGGAAAAAACCGATCACGATCGCAAGACATGCATACGGAGACGTATACAAGGGATCCGAGATGAAAGTGCCGGGCGCCGGAAAAGTAGAACTCGTATACACCGGTACGGACGGCACGGAGATGAAGGAACTGGTTCATGAATTTGACGGACCGGGAATCGTGCAGGGAATGCACAACATCAACAAGTCCATCGAAAGTTTTGCGAGAAGCTGCTTTAACTATGCACTTGATACAAAGCAGGATCTCTGGTTTGCAACGAAAGATACGATTTCCAAGAAATATGACCATACGTTCAAGGACATTTTCCAGGAAATCTATGACAACGAATATGCGAAAAAGTTCGAGGAGGCCGGAATCGTATACTTCTATACGCTGATTGACGATGCGGTTGCCCGCGTCATGAAATCAGAAGGCGGATATATCTGGGCATGCAAGAACTATGACGGTGATGTCATGAGTGATATGGTGTCCTCTGCGTTTGGATCTCTTGCAATGATGACTTCCGTGCTTGTATCATCGGACGGATATTATGAATATGAGGCGGCGCACGGAACGGTACAGCGTCATTACTACAAGCATCTGAAAGGCGAGGAGACGTCCACCAATTCTGTAGCGACGATTTTTGCTTGGACGGGTGCGCTCAGGAAGCGTGGTGAGCTGGACGGAAACAAGGAGCTTATGGAATTTGCAGACCGTCTGGAAAAGGCGACGATCGATACCATCGAGGCGGGTGAGATGACAAAGGACCTGGCGCTGATCACAACGCTGGAGAACCCGACTGTCCTGAACAGCGAAGACTTCATTAAAGCGATTGCGTCAAGACTGTGATCACAGGCACATCGTGATAAACGTATACCGCAATACAAACGAATACAGCCATACATGAAAAATGGGAAGAACCGGGTTATTCCGCCAGTTCTTCCCATTTTTCATAGAGTTCTTCCAGAAGTGCTTCATTTTGTG
Source organism: uncultured Lachnospiraceae bacterium (assembly GCA_958402795.1). Classification (GTDB taxonomy): domain Bacteria; phylum Bacillota; class Clostridia; order Lachnospirales; family Lachnospiraceae; genus Schaedlerella. Next base: position 12,808 of record CATXUX010000045.1, read on the forward strand.
CCTTTTCGGCGGCAAGCTCCTGACACTTCACAGAATTTGAGTATACGTCCTCGTGTGTCATCAGATCGTCAATCTCCTGATTCCGGTTCTCAAGAGCGGAGATGTTGTCCTCCACCTTTTTCAAATCGTTTTTCCGCTTTCGTTCCCGTGCCTGCTGCTCTTTCTGCTCCTGCCAGCTCTGTTTGCTTCCGGTTTCCGGTTTCTTTGCAGAAGAACTTTGCTGTGTATCCTGTGCTTCGGCGGCTGCCCGGGAAACCGGATCCATGGATGGATTCCCGGACATGGCAGGTGCGTATCTTGCAGTCAGTTCTTCTTTTTTCTCCAGATAGTAGTCGTAGTTCCCGATGTAATTTACAAAGGTGGCATTTACCAGTTCCAGAATGCGCGACGCAGTCTGATTGATAAAGTACCGGTCGTGGGAGACATAGAGGACTGTTCCGGTGTAATCGTTGAGCGCCTGTTCCAGAATCTCCTTGCTGGTGATGTCCAGATGGTTGGTCGGCTCGTCCAGGATCAGAAAATTTGATTCTGACAGCATGAGCTTTGCGAGGGAAACACGCCCTTTTTCCCCGCCGCTTAAAGAGGAGATCTGTTTGAACACATCGTCGCCGGTGAACTGGAAAGCCGCAAGCGTACTGCGGATCTGCGTGTTGTTCAGCGACGGATAATCGTCTGAAATCTCTTCAAAAATCGTTTTCTCATCGTGCAGGACATGATGTTCCTGATCGTAGTATCCGATATGAACCTTGGAACCAAGCGTAAATGCGCCTGAATCGGCGTCTTCGATGCCGTTCAGTATTTTTAAAAGCGTTGTTTTCCCGGTTCCGTTGTCGCCGATGACGGCGACATGCTCGCCGCGCCGTATCTCAAAACTAACGTCAGAAAATAAAGTCTGGGAGCCAAAACTTTTGGAGAGTTCTTCGACACGGAGCACATCGTTCCCGCTGACACAGGACGGCTCCAGTCTGAAGTGGATCTCCTGCGCCGTCTCTGCCGGCTTATCCAGCACGTCGATTTTTTCCAGCATTTTTTCACGGCTTTCTGCCCGGCGGATGGATTTTTCGCGGTTGAACGAGCGGAGTTTCTCAATCACGGCTTCCTGGTGCCGGATCTCCCGCTGCTGGTTCAGGTATTCTTTCATCTGCGCGTCGCGGATCTGCTTTTTTTTGTCTGCGTAGGCTTTATAATTTCCGGCATACATGCGGATCGAACCGTTTTCAATCTCGACCACCTTCGTGACAACCCGGTTCAGGAAGAAACGGTCATGGGAAACGATAAATACCGCGCCGGAATAATTCAGCAGATAAGTCTCCAGCCATGCGATGGAATTCAGATCCAGATGGTTGGTCGGCTCGTCGAGAAGCAGAATGTCAGGTTTCGTGAGCAGAAGCTTGCCGAGAGATACGCGCGTCTTCTGCCCGCCGGAGAGGGTGTCTGTCTGCTTGGAAAAATCTTTCTCGGTAAATCCCAGACCTTTGAGCACCCCGACAATCTCGCTTTCGTAGGCATATCCGTTTCTGTTTTCAAATTCTGACATCAGCCGGTTGTATGTATCCAGACGGGCGGAAAGTTCGTCGCCGGACAACAGTTTGAGTTCCTGTTCGACCGACCGGATTCTTTCTTCCAGGGCGATGAGATCCGCTCTTGCGGTTTTCACTTCCTCATAGATGGTGTTTCCGCTTTGAAGATCCTGCTGCTGTGCGAGATATCCGATCGTCTTTCCCTTTGTCAGGACGATTGTTCCGGCATCCAGCGGTTCTTCGCCTATGATCATTTTCAGAACCGTTGATTTCCCCGCGCCGTTTACTCCGACAAACGCTGCTTTTTCCCGTTCTTCAATATGGAAGGAGCCGTCCCGCACGATGACGCGCTCCCCGAATGATTTATTGATATTATGGCATGCAAGTATCATGAATGTCACCTCATTGCTATGGTACACGGACTGCTCCGTGCTTCAAACATGTACCATATTATAGCGTATTTCGCCCAAAAGTACAACTGCGATTTCAGCGCTGCATTTTTATCGGGGTTATCTGTAAAAAGTTTGCCAAAAAATTGACATTCGTCTGTTTATTATATATAATAGCAACAGACAATATTGGGAGGGCGATACAAGTGGAGACAAAAGGAATATCAAAAGCGGTCATTAGCAGACTGCCAAGATATTATCGGTATCTGGGGGAACTGAATGCAGCGGGAATTGAGCGGATCTCTTCGAACGATCTGAGCAAGAAGATGAATGTTACGGCGTCACAGATCCGGCAGGATCTGAACAACTTTGGCGGGTTCGGCCAGCAGGGATATGGATACAATGTCAGGTATCTCCGCACAGAGATCGGTAAGATTCTGGGACTGGATAAAAGTCATCATATGATCATCATCGGTGCGGGTAATCTCGGCCAGGCTTTGGCAAATTATGCGTCTTTTGAAAAAAATGGTTTCATCTTAACAGGTGTATTTGATATAAGGCCGGAAGTAGAAGGAAAGATCATCCGTGGGATTCCGGTTCGGCTGATGGATGACCTGGAGACCTTTCTGCAGGAAAACGACGTACAGATTGCTGCACTCACGATTCCGAAAACAGAAGCGACAAAAGTGGCAAACCGTCTGGTGGAAAATGGAATCCGGGCAATCTGGAATTTTGCGCATACCGATCTGAATCTTCCGGATGATGTGATCGTGGAGAGCGTACATCTTTCGGACAGCCTGATGCAGTTGTCCTATAATATGACCTGCCATAAAGAAGAACAGAAAAAATAAAGAGAACGTGTAGGAAGGAGTATGTCCTTTTTACACGTTTATCGATTTATAGAACCGGAAGGTTCAGGTAAGGAAGGGGGAGATTTACTATGAGATATCTGCCAAATGGAAACTGGATGCAGAAGGCAGATGCGCACACCATTCAGGAGATCGGGATTCCGTCACTGGTTCTGATGGAACGCGCCGCGCTGCAGACAGTAGAAACAATGGAACGGGAAGGCATGGATCTGCAAAAAGCACTTATCGTGGCAGGAGCCGGCAATAACGGCGGGGATGGTTTTGCAGTTGCAAGGCTTCTGTATCAGAAAGGGTATGAGGTGACGGCAGTGTTTGCCGGGAACGAGAAATCCATGAGCGAGGAATGCCGGGTGCAGAAGCGGATCGCTGAAAATCTGGGGATCGAGACGATCACGGAATTACCGGATGAAGAATATACTGTTATCATAGACGCTTTATTCGGCGTCGGATTATGCAGGGAAATAACCGGTTCCTATGCGGAAGTAATCCGGTGGATGAACCAGAAAGCGGCGTGGAAAGTCGCGGTCGATATTCCGTCCGGTATCAGTGCGGCAACAGGTCAGGTACTTGGAATTGCATTCCAGGCAGATCTGACGGTTTCTTTTCAGTGTGAAAAGCTGGGAACCGTCCTGTATCCGGGGCGGGAGTACGCCGGGAAGACAGTTGCAGCAGAGATCGGGATCGATACCGGATTCTATGAAAGGATACCGGAAATCTGTTATACGCTGGACCGGGAAGATCTGCCGGGACGCCTTCCGGTAAGAAAGGCAGATTCCCACAAGGGAACCTACGGAAAAGTGTTGATGATTACGGGGAGCAAAGGAATGGCAGGAGCGGCGTACCTGAGCGCGAAGGCGGCCTATACAGGCGGCGCGGGACTGGTACAGATCTACACCCATGAACAGAACCGGACCATTTTGCAGCAGCTTTTGCCGGAGGCGGTCATCTCCACATACGAGGCCTATTCCGGACAGCAGTTAAAAGCCTTGCTGGAATGGGCGGATGTGGTCTGCATCGGCTGCGGACTCGGGCAATCGGACATTTCTGCTTCTCTCTTGCGGGAAACGCTGGCTTTCGGAACCACTCCCTGTGTGATTGATGCAGACGGACTGAATCTGCTGGCACAGTGTAAGGAAGTGCTGCAGCAGAATCCGAAGCGTGAAATCATACTGACGCCGCATATGAAAGAAATGTCCGGACTGTTGGGGTGTTCGGTACAGGAACTGGCGAAAGAACGTTTCGGAAAGTTAAAAGAGTTTACCGGGCAATATCCGGTGATTTGTGCGCTGAAAGATTCCAGAACGGTCGTAGCCGGGCGAGGCGAGCGGTATTTTGTAAATACTGCGGGAAATCAGGCGATGGCAAAGGCCGGATCCGGCGACGTGCTTGCAGGGGTGGTCACTGCGCTTCTGGCACAGCATATGAATGCGTATGATGCAGCCGTGACCGGGGTATACCTGCATGCATGCGGAGGAGATGAAGCGCAGAAGATGTGCGGAAGTTACAGCGTTCTGGCAGAAGACCTGATCCGGGGAATCGGAAAATGCCTGAAAGATACAGAATGCGGCCAGCATACAGAGATGACGGGGGAAAAACGGAGGACAGAGAAATGAGTGAGCACAACCGGGTATATGCGAAGATTGATCTGGATGCGATTGCATATAATATGAAACAGATGAAACGGCGGATCGGAGACGGAGCGAGCCTGATCGCCGTGATTAAAACAGACGGATACGGACACGGCGCCGTACCGATCGCGCAGATGTTTGAGGCGACAGAATATGTATGGGGGTATGCGACGGCGACTCTGGAAGAAGCAGTAGAATTACGGCGCTCGGGCATCAAGAAACCGGTTCTTGTGCTTGGATGCATTTTTCCGGATCAGTATGATACCATGATCGCGCAGGAGATTCGGGCAGCGGTCTATACAGAAGAGATGGCGCAGGGGATGTCCGAGGTGGCGGTGCGGCTTGGAAAGACAGCATATCTTCATATTAAAATTGACACGGGGATGGGACGCATCGGGTTTCCGGCAGAAGAAAAAAACGCAGACAGTATCGCACGGATCGCACAACTGCCGAATGTCGTGGCAGAGGGAATCTTCACACATTTTGCCAAAGCCGATGAGAAAGATAAATCCTATACGTTTCTACAGCACGAACGATTTCTCAATGTAACTGCGGCTATAGAAAAGCGGGGCATAAAGATTCCATATATGGACTGCGATAACAGTGCCGGGATCATTGATCTTCCGGACATGAAACATAATCTTGTGAGAGCCGGGATCTCACTCTACGGATTGTATCCATCGGAGGAGGTAGACAAAAGCGCCGTTTTACTGAAACCCGCGCTGGAGCTGATCAGCCACATTTCTTTCGTCAAGGAGGTTGAGGCGGGGACTTCGATCAGCTATGGCGGAACGTTTGTCGCACAAAAGAACATGCGCATCGCAACGATACCGGTTGGCTACGGAGACGGATATCCGCGTTCCCTGTCCAACAAAGGAGAAGTGCTGATCCGGGGAAAACGGGCAAAGATCGTGGGACGGATCTGCATGGATCAGTTTATGGTCGATGTGACAGAGATACCGGAAGCCGGATTTATGGATGAGGTTGTGCTGGTCGGACACAGCGGCGCACAGCACATTCCGGTAGAAGAACTGAGCGCTCTAAGCGGCAGGTTCCCATATGAGTTTGTCTGCTGCCTGAGTAAGCGTGTGCCGAGAATCTATGTCAGAAACGGAGTGATCACAGATCCCCTGTCATAAAATCTGGCTGCAGCGGAATACACTTCACACTTTGAATAGGAAATAAAAAAACTGGAAATACTGGGAATATCCCTGAAAAAAGAGTATGAAACCTGATGATTGAAAATGGAGTGTGAAGAGATTTTGGTAATAAAACGTGGAGATATTTATTATGCTGATTTAAGTCCGGTGGTGGGATCCGAACAAGGCGGTGTCCGTCCGGTCCTGATCATCCAGAATGATGTGGGAAACCGCCACAGTCCGACTGTGATCTGTGCGGCGATCACATCCCGGATGAACAAGGCGAAGATGCCTACGCATATCGAATTGAGTTCGAAAAAATACCATATCGTCAAGGATTCTGTTATTTTACTGGAACAGATCCGGACGATCGATAAACAAAGGCTTCGTGAATATGTCTGCCATGTAGACAGCTATATGATGCATAAAGTAAATCAGGCAATCAGAATCAGCCTGGAGCTGGATACATAACCGGCCGCGTGTGCGAAATGTATTTCACCAAGCGTCGTGAAACAACCCTGGTTCGGGGAAATTCAGGGGAATGTTACACTTTACAGACTTTCAAAAGAGTGATAGAATAACAAAGGTATCCGTGCGCGAAAAAGCGGCGCACGAAGGAAGAAGAACAGGAAAGAGGAGAGATTTGGAATATGTCGGGACATTCGAAATTTGCGAATATTAAGCACAAAAAAGAAAAAAATGATGCGGCAAAGGGCAAGATCTTTACAAAGATCGGACGTGAGCTTGCAGTGGCAGTAAAAGAGGGCGGCGGACCTGACCCGGCGAGCAACAGCAGACTCCGAGATGTCATTGCGAAAGCAAAAGCCAACAATATGCCGAACGATACAATAGACAGAAATATCAAGAAAGCCGCGGGGGAAGGTTCCGCGGACAACTATGAGCAGATTACATATGAAGGATACGGACCGAACGGAACGGCGATCATCGTTAAGACACTGACAGATAACAAGAACCGTACCGCTTCCAATGTAAGAAGCGCGTTTACAAAAGGCTATGGAAATATCGGAACGCCGGGCTGCGTCTCCTTTATGTTTGATGAGAAAGGGCAGATCATTATCGCAAAAGAGGATTGCGATATGGATGCGGATGACCTCATGATGATGGCGCTCGATGCAGGTGCAGAGGATTTCTCCGAGGAGGAGGACAGTTTTGAGATCCTGACAGCTCCGGAGGATTTCAGCGAAGTGCGGCAGACACTTGAGAACGAAGGCATCGTGATGGCGGGTGCAGAGGTTACGATGATCCCGCAGACCTATGTGACGCTTGAAAACGAAGAGGATATTAAGAACATCCAGAGAACGCTGGATATGCTGGAAGAAGACGACGATGTCCAGGACGTTTACCACAACTGGAACGAGGAGTAGAGAAAGAACGCGAGGTGAAAGGAAATGAGTGATTACAGGATAGAAACGAATTGTGTGCAGGCAGGCTATGAGCCGGGCAACGGAGACCCGCGGATCGTGCCGATCTACCAGAGCACGACATACCGGTATACATCGAGCGAACAGATGGGACGGCTTTTCGACCTGGAAGAATCCGGATATTTTTATACCCGTCTGCAGAATCCGACCAATGATGCAGTAGCGGCAAAGATCTGCGCGCTGGAGGGTGGTGTGGCAGGAATGCTGACTTCCTCGGGACAGGCTGCAAACTTCTATGCCATCATGAATATCGCCCAGGCAGGTGATCATATCGTATGTGCATCCGCACTGTACGGCGGTACATACAATCTCTTTGCGCATACGATCCGGAAGATGGGTGTTGATGCGACATTTATTGACCCGGACTGCACGCCGGAAGAACTGGACGCGGCATTTCAGGATAATACGAAGGCAGTATTCGGAGAATCAATCGCAAATCCTGCACTGGTTGTTCTGGATTTTGAGAAGTTTGCAAACGCAGCGCATGGGCATGGTGTACCGTTTATCGTAGACAATACATTTGCCACGCCGATCAACTGCCGTCCGTTCGAGTGGGGAGCGGATATTGTGACGCATTCCACGACAAAGTATATGGACGGGCATGCGGCGACCGTCGGCGGAGCAATCGTGGACAGCGGGAATTTTGACTGGGAGGCACATGCAGAGAAGTTCCCGGGACTGACCACGCCGGACGAGACGTATCATGGCATTGTCTATACACAGAAGTTTGGAAAGGGTGCGTATATCACGAAGGCAACGGCACAGCTGATGCGCGACCTTGGCTCGATCCAGTCACCGCAGAATGCGTTTTTACTGAATATCGGACTGGAGACGCTTCATCTTCGGATGCCGCGGCACTGTGAGAATGCGATGAAAGTGGCACAGTATCTCCAGAACCATGAAAAGGTCGCATGGGTAACATATCCGTCGCTGCCGGGGGATAAAAACTATGAACTTGCGCAGAAGTATATGCCGAACGGTACATGCGGTGTCCTGACCTTTGGCTTGAAAGGCGGAAGGGATGCAGCTGTTGAGATGATGGATAAGCTGAAGATGATCGCAATCGTAACACATGTTGCGGATGCAAGAAGCTGTGTCTTACATCCTGCGAGCCATACACACCGTCAGATGAATGAACAGGAACTGCTGGAGGCAGGCGTACAGCCGGATCTGATCCGTTTCAGCGTTGGCATCGAAAATGTAGAAGATATCATTGCTGATGTGGAACAGGCATTAGAATAGGAAGAAATACAAAATGGTATGGATGTATACAATTTGAATCCGTACCATTTTTTCTGATTTATGAAAAAAATTTAAGAAAAATGATTGCAATTCCCCGAAAATTGAAATATGATAATGCTTAAAATCTGTATAAATCCGAAACAGCCTTGGCATACTACGTGTTAAATGACAGAGGAAGGTTGTGAAAATCATGGAGCGTTATACAGGCGAAGCACAAAAAAAGAAGGGAAATGACGCAGAGCAGAAAGAAAAGGAGAAGAAGCCGGAACAAAAGCAGGATGAGCGTGATGAGATCAAGGAAACCGGAACACTGGAACTGTCCGGCGACAGGCAGCATCACCGGATCCAGCTTCTTACGATCATTGGAGAGATTGAGGGACATGAGTCTGTTTCAGGCAATACAAAGGCAACTAAGTATGAACATCTGCTTCCAAAGCTCGCAGAGGTAGAGGACAGCGAAGAAATTGAGGGAGTTCTGATACTGCTGAACACGCTGGGCGGGGATGTGGAGGCAGGACTGGCAATCGCGGAGATGATCGCGTCTTTGAGCAAGCCGACGGTATCTCTTGTACTGGGGGGCAGCCATTCCATCGGCGGACCGCTGGCCGTATCGGCAGATTATTCGTTTATTGTGCCCAGCGGGACGATGATCGTTCATCCGGTCCGGTCAAACGGAATGTTTATCGGAGTCTACCAGAGTTACCGTAATATGGAGCGCACACAGGACCGGATTACTGCCTTTATTTCCGAACATTCCCGGATCAGCCGGAAGCGGCTGGAAGAACTGATGCTGGATCCGACACAGCTTGTAAAAGATGTTGGAACAATGCTCGAAGGGGAGGACGCCGTGCGGGAAGGGATGATTGATGAAGTGGGAGGCATCAGTCATGCGCTGAACAAACTGCACGAAATGATTGAAGAGCAAAGAAGAAAATGATATACTAGATATGATACGAAAAAATAAGGGGGAAGTATAGAGATGGCTGCAAAGTCAACAAAAAAGCGAAAGACAACGAAGAAAAGCACGAAGCAGGCACAGGAAAACACTGCCCTCCGTGACGAGATAATTATTTTGGGTGTTCTCGCCGTTTGTATTTTGCTTATGATCAGTAATTTTGGTCTTGGCGGACTGGTGGGGGACGCGATTTCTTCGGTGATGTTTGGTTTATTTGGCTGGACCGCTTATATCATGCCGGTCCTGCTTTTTGCGGTGATTGCCTTTTTGATTTCCAATAAAGGCAATGCACACGCGTACATAAAATCGGCTGCTGCGATTATTCTGGCCATACTATGTGCTACATTGCTGGAGCTGATTGCGAATCCATACGATTCAGGCGCAGAGCTGTGGAGCTACTACCGGCAGGCGAGCCTGCACCACAATGCAGGCGGACTGCTCGGCGGATGTCTGGTTCATTTTTTATGTCCGATGATCGGTGTGATCGGAACTTATGTTGTTGTGATTATCCTGGGGATTATCTGCGTGATCCTGATCACGGAAAAATCCCTTCTGAAGTCTCTGGGACGCGGCGGAAAAAATGCGTACGAGGGCGCAAAAAAACATCATGAGACAGCCTCGGTCAAGGCGGCTAAGCGTAAAGAGGAGCGCCGGAATACAAAAGAACTCAAAGCAGCAGAGAAGCAGAAAAAGGAAAACGAGAAAAAAGGCGAAGAGGATCCGGAAAAGACAGCAAAGCAAAAAAGCAGGAAGCGAAACCAGAAGGTATCCGGTGTTTCCTTTGACACAACACTTGTGGAGAAGGTACCTGTCGGAAAATCTCCGGATGTCAGGGAACTGGTGATCGACCGTGCAGAGCCATTACTTGATCCGGCTGAAGAGCCGGAACAGGCGGCAGCGGCGGAGGAGCTTCCGAAAGGCGCAGTACCGTCCGACGGGATTCCTGCGGAAAAGGAAAAGACACAGAAGCAGAAGAAAAAAAATACGGCGGGGACGACTGTCGTGCAGGCAGAAGCCATTGAGGCCGAGGCAGCTGTACAGGCAGAATCCGTGGAAAAGCGGGAGAAGGAGTATAAACCACCGATTTTGAGCCTGCTGAAACGAGGCAAGGCAGGCGGAGGGGATTCGGATGAACATCTGCGTCAGACGGCACAGAAGCTGGAAGAGACGCTTGCCAATTTCGGCGTGAATGTCCATGTGACAAATGCAAGCTGCGGACCGTCTGTTACACGTTATGAACTACAACCCGAGCAGGGAGTAAAGGTCAGTAAGATCGTCGGTCTTGCCGACGATATCAAACTGAATCTTGCCGTGCCTGATCTGCGGATCGAAGCTCCGATCCCGGGAAAGGCTGCGGTCGGAATCGAAGTTCCGAACAGTGAGAATACGGCGGTAATGCTGCGGGATCTTCTGGAGTCCCAGGAGTTCAAAAAAAGCGAATCCAGACTGACATTTGCTGTCGGAAAAGATATTGCCGGGAAAACCGTAGTCGCGGATATCGCAAAAATGCCGCATCTGCTTGTGGCCGGGGCGACCGGTTCCGGAAAATCGGTCTGTATCAATACGATTATCATGAGTATTCTTTACAAGGCGGATCCTGCGGATGTAAAACTGATCCTGGTGGATCCGAAAGTGGTTGAGCTGAATGTCTACAACGGAATCCCTCATCTTCTGATTCCGGTTGTGACCGATCCGAAAAAAGCGGCCGGCGCCTTGAACTGGGCGGTGGCGGAGATGATGAAGCGCTACCAGTCGTTTGCAGAACAGAACGTCCGGGATCTGAAAGGATACAATGAGAAAATAGAGCATATGCAGCCGGAAGAGGGAGAGGAACCGCTCAAAAAGATGCCGCAGATCGTGATTATCGTAGATGAGCTGGCAGATTTGATGATGGTGGCTCCGAAAGATGTGGAAAGCGCCATCTGTCGTCTTGCACAGCTTGCCCGGGCGGCGGGCATTCACCTGATTCTGGCAACCCAGCGTCCGTCTGTGAATGTCATTACAGGTCTGATCAAAGCGAACATGCCGTCGAGAATCGCATTTGCCGTGTCATCCGGCGTGGATTCGCGGACGATCATCGATATGAACGGCGCAGAGAAGCTGCTTGGAAAAGGAGATATGCTGTTCTATCCGTCCGGTTATCCGAAACCGGTACGTGTGCAGGGATCATTTGTGTCGGATAAAGAAGTGCAGCGCGTTGTGGAATATCTGATCGAACATAATGCGGATGCTTCTTACAGTGAGGATCTTGAGGAACATATGAACCGGGATCTTGAGGGAGAGGGACAGACTGCCATGCCGGGGGCGGAGCCGGCAAATGAGCAGGATGCGTACTTTGCTGAGGCAGGACGCCTGATCATTGATAAAGAGAAAGCGTCCATCGGTATGCTGCAGAGGATGTACAAGATCGGCTTTAACCGTGCCGCGCGCATTATGGACCAGCTCGCCGAAGCGGGAGTCGTCGGGCCGGAAGAGGGCACAAAGCCGAGAAAAGTACTGATGACAAAAGAGGAGTTTGAACAGTACTTAAATGATACCAAGGTCTAAAGGTCTAAACCCACATGAGCTTGCTCATAGGTGGGTGAAAGACCTTGGGACCCGCCCCAATATG
>CATXUX010000046.1 GCA_958402795.1 uncultured Lachnospiraceae bacterium
CCTCCTCCCCTCTCTCCCCTTCGACGGAGTCGGCTGTTGCGTTTTTCCTTCGGTTTTTTGGGGGGGGGGGGGGGGTAATCCATTTATTTCATTTTGTACTATATCTTGTCCAAGATGCCGCAGAGTGCGTGGTACTGCATCGCGTATCCCTCCGCGCCGTCTTTGGCTTTGTTTTCCTTGATGATCTTGCTCGCCTCGCTGGTCTCAAGGGAAGCGAGGGAATCAAATAAAACAAGATGCGGTTCCAGTGTCAGGAAACCTTCATATCCTTCCTTGTTAATGGCGCGGTCGAGAAGCATCTGGATCTTGCCCTCCCCTGTACCGCAGACGACGTTTTCTTTGCTTGTGGAGACGGCGTCTTTGATATGGATATATTCGATGTAAGGCTGAAGCAGGTCCCAGCAGACTTCAGGATCTTCCCCGCATTGTACGAAGTTGGCGAAGTCAAATGCTGCGCGGAAATATTCGGAACCCAGCGCTTCAAAAAGAACCTTGCAGCGTGCGCCGGTATCTCCGTAAATCTCTTTCTCATTCTCATGGAGCAGGATCACGCCGTGTGCGCTGGCGATCTCAAGAAACTGTGTCAGTTTTTCGATGACGGCTTCACGGTAGTTCTCCGGATCCTTCCCTTCCGGGATGAAAAAGCTGAACATCCGGATATAACGGCAGTCCAGAAGTTTACAGATCTTGCAGAGCTCCTCCAACTGTTGTTTTTGCTTCTGGAATCCTTCTTCATCTTCGATACCGACCTTTCCGATCGGGGAACCGATGGACGATACCTTAACGCCGTACTGGTTCAGCCGCGGCAGGAGAAGTTCCTCGACTTCACGGCAGGTATAGTCTGCAATTCCTTTCTTGTCTGCGGAACGCAGCGAGATGTAGTGCATTCCCAGTTTTGTGACGGTATCCAACTGCTTGGTGAAATCAGAATCAATCTCATCCGCAAAGCCGGATATCATAATGTGATCTTTCATGAACACATTCCTCCTTTCTTTTCTTGCGCAAGTATTTACTCTAGTATACTTGCATAGGCAGAAAAAAGAAAGCACAAAAGTTGGATAATCTGTAAAAAAAATTACTTTTGTGCTTTCTTTTCGTGATTGATGGTCGGAGTGTATCCGGATCAGAATTTTTTCCTTACCTGTTTTGCATATTCGCTCGGGGTTACTCCGATTTGTTTTTTGAAAAGCCGCCGGAAATAGTTTACGTCATATATGCCGCATTCTGCGGCGATCTCGGAAACCGGCAGGTTGGTCGTGTTTAAAAGGAGGAGACTTTTCCGGATTCTCTGCTGATTGACATAGGCTGAAAAGGTTACTCCGGTTTCTTTTTTAAAAAGCGTAGACAGATAGCTCCGGTTTGTAGAAAATTCATCCGCAAGGTCCTTCAGGGCGATATTGCCGTCGAGGTTCAGGTTGATCCGGTTGATGACCTTCTGGATCAGGGGAGAGTAGTCGGACAGGGAATAATTATTGACAAGCTGGCAGTATTTCCGGATGATGGATTCCATCAGGTGTGCCGCCTCTGATTTGTCATGGATTCCGGCGATTTCCCCTGCAATCCGTTCGGATAACTGATCGGCATAAAACGGATGGATACCGGCGCGCTCCACTGCGGAACATAGGGAGGTATTGGTACTGATCAGTGTGGATTTATACTCAAGATCTGTTCCGGTATAGCGTGGCTCAATGCGGTAATTCATAGTCTTCTGCAATAGTTCCATTGCTTTTTTCTGGTCTCCGGCACAAACTGCCGTGATAAGCTCCTGACTCAGATGGTAACGTTCTTCAATCTGCCGGAATGCCATGAGACGGTGGTTGGCGTTCTCCGGGCGGGGAGAGAGATCCGTATCCTGCCATTCGGCAAATTCAATGAGCAGGTTCTGACCGTTATAAAGAATGGAAGCCATTGCCTGGAAGAACTGGTGGATCGAGTTGGGGTTAGGAAACTCCGGCAGTACATGGTAATATTCCCTCAGATCTTCCATATAGCTGATCGGGATGGCGTTCTGCTCCATAAAACGAACCAGACGGGCGTCGTTCATATGGAATCCCAGATATGGCCCGACAATCAGGTAATCGCCGTAAGCGCGTTCTGATTCGGGAATCCGAAGCAGGGCGTACTCTGCCAGAAAATAATCCTGAATGTAGTAGATCACGCCTTCTTCTCGGTTCTTTATCAGGAAATCCACAAACGGACCCTCCATGTCCGGGAACAACGCTCTGCGGATGCCACGGTCAAGCGGCGGATATTCATTCGGATCGGCATTGACACTCAGACAGGTAAAGCCGATGTCCCCAAATATTTTTTTCATAATTTCAATATAATCAACCAGCATGGAAAAGCTCCTTTTATACAACAGCTTCAATTAACAATTTGTCTATTTCTATAATATATTGCATTCCGTGATAATCAACAATTAAATCGGTTCGTTCCTGATTTCTGGTACGAGATTCCACATAATAATTTCCAGTTCCGTTGATAATCGGTTTGAGATAGAGCATGAAATAACGCCGTCCGTCTTCCTCGACAAATTTTAGACTTTGATCACCATAAATATCGTCAAAGTGCTCCACGAACTTCGTTAAGATTTGTTTCATGTCCAACTGTCCGTTTTGAATAAACTGGTTTTTGCTGCGCAGGGCCAGTTTGTACATATCGCCGGTTTGAACTTCCGGCAGCGTCAGAAAATAGTTATACAGTCTGGTTTCAAATATCCGGTTTGCAATTTCTACATTTGCATTTTCTACTTTTGCAAAACCGAACATAAGCAGCAGATCCGTTGCCGGATCATCAGCATTATAGGAGATAGTCTGTCCTTGAAATAATAGACGATAAATCATGGCTTTCATTTCAGGATAGACGTTTAGCTTTTCAATCAGCGAATCAAACAAAGGGTTTTTTTCCATAAGGAATCTTTTTACTGCTTCTTCTATCCCCTTTTTTGTCCATACGGTGGTTTTGTCTTCAAATCCTCCTATTCCGGCTATTTCTTCATCCATGATCTTACATAGCGCAGAAACCAGATAAGGATAACCAGAAGTATAATCAGAAATTATTTCTGCTATCTGCTTTATGTCCATTCCGGTCTGAAAGTCTGCTTCGTACTGCGCCAGCATACCGGCAATATCCTCTGTCGAAAAATACATTTGTACGTCAAATTTTGCAGCAATATTCCACGGACTGTTCTTTTGATGCTGATCCTCTCGGCGGATTTTTCCGCGGATATTCCGGATGTCATAGACGCCGGCAAGAATTACGGACTGGAATGTAGGTGTTTCATCGCTGTCCAGATAGGCAGCCCGTAATTGTGCAAGAAAGTCGAGGAACACCTGATTGTTTGATGCTGTATCAACTTCATCAATAATCAGTACGACCGGAAGTGTGGATTGCTCGCACCATTCGGTAAAGCAGTCAAATATTTCGGCAATCTTTTTGTGAGACACATCTGTATCTGTAAATTTTTTTAGAGCCGTTTTGACATCGGCGGCAACATCGGTCCTGCGACGTATTTTGTTAGTAATCTCACGCGCCAAACCACTTGTAAATGAAGACTCATTCTCAAAATCAGAGGAGCTCATCCGTTGAAAGTCAAGACTGATAACAACATATCGTTCCCTCAAATAATCTGCCAAAGCCTTCAGCGTTGTTGTCTTTCCATATTGTCTGGCGCGGTTGATAGTAAAATATTCTCCCTTATCTACCATTTCTTTGATTTCCCGCAGTCGTGGTTCTATGTTAACCATATAATGACGATCAGGTCTGCACGCTCCGTTTACATTAAATACTTTTGCCATTTTACCAACATGCTCCTTCTTTCTATATATCCGGCGTATGCGTCCGGCATACGATATGGCTTCATTGTACACGAAAGCGGGAAATTTTTCAATTCCCTGCTCTCGTATATGAGCGCATAATGCGACTTTACGGTTACTTTTCACGGGTCACTTACGGTATCTTAACGCGGCGGTATTCATCTTAATGCCAGGTTTTTGCTGCTTATGCTAATATCTGCATTGTTCATCATAGTCTCTCGGAATTTCCATGTAAGGGAGATTCCGAGAGACTATCATCAAAAAGGAGGGATAGAGGATGATGGATTTGGCGATGGCGGCAACATTACTGATCTGTTTCGGAGTAATGAAGCTGTTTGTGGACTGGTGCGATAAGCAGATCCGTCCGCAGGAGGAGAAGGAGCAATGAGGATGATGAAAAATTTAATATAAGACGGAGGAAGGAATCATGATAATTCTGGGAGTGATCATAGCGGCGCTGGCGGTATATCTTACCTATGCGCTGGTGCATCCTGAAAAATTTTGACACATGAATTACAAGAATCATTTGGAGGAGGAGAAAGAAAGTCATGCTACAGATTATTTTGACTTTGGCTGTTTTTGTGCTGTGCGTGATCCCGATGGGCAGATATATGTACCATATCGCGGCTGGCAAAAAAACATTTGCGGATCCTTTGTTCGACCGGATCGATAACGGGATTTATAAAATCTGCCGGATCGACAGAACAGGGATGAACTGGAAACAATATACACTAAATCTTTTGATGACCAATGCGGTAATGGTGTTCGTGGGATATATGGTACTGAGATTACAGGAAGTGCTGTTTTTGAATCCCAATGGGATTGAGGGCATGGAATCGACACTTTCCTTTAATACGATCATCAGCTTCATGACAAACACCAACCTGCAGCATTATTCCGGTGAGTCCGGACTTTCCTATTTAAGTCAGATGCTTGTGATCATCTTTATGATGTTTACCTCTGCGGCAACCGGGTATGCAGGCTGTATGGCATTTTGCCGGGGTCTGGCAGGAAAGAAAAAGGATCTGGGAAATTTTTATGAGGACATGATCCGTATTACGACACGTATCTTCCTTCCGTGGTGCCTGATCTTCGGTCTGGTCCTGATCTGGCAGGGAAGTCCGTGTACATTTGGAGGAAACTATGTGGTGGAAACGATTCAAGGGAAGTTCCAGAGCTTTGCGACGGGGCCGGTAGCGGCGCTGGAGATCATTAAGCATCTTGGAACAAACGGAGGAGGTTATCTCGGGGCAAACTCGACGACTCCGTTTGAAAACCCGACGATGCTCACAGACATGGTAGAACTGATCTCCATGATGATTCTTCCGGGCGCGTGTGTGCTGACCTTTGGGAAGATGACGATGGACCGCAGAAAAGAAATGAAGCAGGCGGCTGCCGGTACACCGGCGGTTGTGAAGAAAGAAAAAGAACCGGTATTCGGAAAACAGGGAAGAACCGTTTTTGCGGCAATGGCTGTGATCTTTCTGATCGGACTTACGGTATGCTATTTTTCAGAAAAAGCCGGAAATCCATGGCTGGAGGCAGTCGGCCTTAGTCAGGATATGGGAAGTATGGAAGGGAAAGAGGTGCGTTTCGGCATCGATCAGTCGGCCTTGTTTACGACGGTAACGACATCTTTTACAACCGGTACGGTAAACAATATGCATGATACGCTGACACCGCTGGGCGGTATGATCCCGCTGCTGCACATGATGCTGAACAGTGTGTTCGGAGGACTCGGCGTCGGCCTTATGAATATGCTGATGTATGCAATCCTGACCGTATTTATCTGCGGATTGATGGTCGGGCGGACGCCGGAATATCTGGGGAAAAAGATTGAAGGGAAGGAAATGAAACTGGTTGCGATCGTGATTCTGATCCATCCGCTTCTGATTCTTGGATTTTCTGCGCTTGCCGTATCAACACAGGCCGGACTGGATGGAATTACGAATCCGGGATTCCACGGATTATCGCAGGTATTATATGAATATTCTTCGGCTGCGGCAAACAACGGCTCCGGATTTGAAGGACTGGCGGATAACAGTTATTTCTGGAACATTACGACCGGTCTGGCGATGTTCTTTGGGCGTTATATCGCGATTGTTGCACAACTTGCAATCGCAGGCTCACTTCTGGCGAAAAAACGGGTAAAGGTGTCCGTCGGAACGATGCGCACAGATAATGTGATGTTTACGGTGCTGCTTGTATTTATCGTGTACATCTTTGCAGCGCTGACGTTTTTTCCGGCACTGGCGCTCGGACCGATCGCGGAACATCTGACATTATGGTTTTAAATGAGTTTTGATTGGAGAAAGGGTGTAAAGAAATGTCTAAGAAACAGCAAAAAACCAGGTTCATAACGAGAGACATTTTGAAAAGCTCGGTCATCGGTGCGTTTCAAAAGCTCGATCCGCGGTATATGATGAAAAATCCGGTTATGTTCGTAGTTGAGATCGGGTTTATTTTAACACTGGTTATGACCTTTGTGCCGACTATTTTCGGAGACAGCGCGCAGACCGTCGCACAGAATCATCTGCGGGTATATGACGGGATCGTCAGTGTGATCTTATTCATCACGGTGCTGTTTGCGAACTTTGCGGAGTCCGTGGCGGAGGGACGTGGAAAAGCACAGGCTGCGTCACTGAAAAAGACGAAGCAGGATACAAAATCCCGGCTTCTGAAAAAAGACGGGAGTGAGATGACTGTGAATGCCTCCGAGTTAAAAAAGGGAGACGTCGTTCTTGTAAAAGCCGGAGAAATCATTCCCAATGACGGAGAAGTCATCGAGGGAATTGCTTCGGTAGACGAGTCGGCGATCACCGGGGAATCGGCTCCCGTGACCAGAGAGGCAGGAACGGATTTTTCGTCCGTGACGGGAGGGACAACCGTTGTCAGCGACTGGCTGAAGATCCGGATTACTTCGGAGCCGGGGGAATCGTTTCTGGATAAGATGATCGCTTTGGTAGAAGGTGCGTCCAGACAGAAGACGCCGAACGAGATCGCGCTGAATACGCTGCTTGTTGTGCTGACGATCATTTTCCTGATTGTTGTTGTGTGTATGTATCCGTTTGCAAACTATTTGAATGTGGAAATACCGGTGTCTACGATGATCGCCCTGCTGGTATGCCTGATCCCGACGACGATCGGCGGTCTGCTTTCTGCAATCGGGATTGCCGGAATGGACCGTGTGACGAGGTTTAATGTGATCGCAATGTCCGGAAAGGCAGTGGAAGCCTGCGGAGATGTAGATACCATGATCCTTGATAAGACCGGAACCATTACATACGGAAATCGTCTCGCGGCAGAATTTTATCCGGTCAGGGGACGGAAAAAAGAAGATCTGGTTGACTATGCGGTTATGTGTTCTCTGTGTGATCCGACTCCGGAAGGAAAGTCTACGGTAGAGCTGGGACGCAGCATGGGAACACGGATTCACGACGATGCGGCTGATCAGATGGAATTTATTGAATTTACCGCACAGTCGAGAATGTCAGGTGTAAATCTGCCGGACGGATCCCGGGTGAGGAAAGGAGCGGCTGACGCGATCAAGACCATGGTAAAAGAAAACGGCGGCGAGATTCCGGCGGATCTGGATGGGATCGTAGCGGAGATCTCCGGTCTTGGCGGCACGCCGCTGGTTGTTGCCGTGGATCGTGTGATATACGGTGTGATCTATCTGAAGGATACGGTAAAGCCGGGACTGGTGGAACGGTTCCAGCGACTCCGCGATATCGGCATTAAGACAATCATGTGTACAGGAGACAATCCGCTGACCGCCGCAACGATTGCAAAGGAAGCAGGCGTTGATGGATTTATTGCGGAATGTAAACCGGAGGACAAGATCCGGGCAATTAAAAAAGAACAGGCGGAAGGAAAACTGGTGGCGATGACCGGAGACGGTACGAATGATGCTCCTGCCCTGGCACAGGCGGATGTGGGACTTGCAATGAATTCAGGAACTTCCGCCGCGAAGGAAGCGGCAAATATGGTGGATCTGGATTCCGATCCGACCAAGATCCTGGAAGTAGTAGAGATCGGCAAACAGCTTCTGATCACAAGAGGCTCGCTGACTACGTTCAGTATTGCGAATGACATTGCAAAATATTTTGCGATTATTCCCGCCATGTTTACGATCGTGCTCCCGCAGATGCAGATACTAAATATTATGAAGCTTGCGACGCCGACTTCGGCAATCCTTTCGGCACTGATCTTCAACGCGATTATTATTCCGTGTCTGATTCCGATCGCAATGCGGGGCGTGAAATACAAACCAATGAGCGCGGAAAAGATGCTGCTGAAGAATATGGGAATCTATGGACTGGGCGGAATCATCGTACCGTTTATCGGAATCAAACTCATTGACTGTATTGTGGCGCCGCTGCTGGCACTTTTGGGGATGTAAGGAGGAGTTTTTCATGAGATCATTTTTAAAATACGTAAGAAGCGGCGTAATCCTGACCGTGCTGATGCTGGTTGTATGCGGTCTGGTGTATCCGGCGGCGCTGACCGGACTGGGACAGCTTCTTTTCCCGAACCAGGCAAATGGAAGTCTGATCACCGCAGAGGGAGAAAAGACGACCAATCCGGAAGAAGCGGTCGGTTCTGCAATTGTTGGACAGGATTTTTCCGGGGATGCGAGATATTTTCAGAGCCGTGTGTCCAGCGTGGATTATAATACGTATGATACTGCCGAAGAGGCTTTGAACAACGTTTCTTCCGGAAATACCAATTATGGAGCTACGAATGAAGAACTAAAAACCCGGGTGGCGGAAGATGTGCAGGAATTTATGGGGGCGCATCCGGGAGTGAAAGAGGGAGATATCCCGGCAGATCTTCTGACTGCTTCCGGTTCCGGCCTGGATCCGCATATTTCACCGGAATCGGCAGAGATCCAGATTCCGGCGATTTCCGAGGCGACGGGACTAAGCGAGGAAGAACTGCAGACGATCGTGGATCACAATACAGAAGGAAAGCTCCTGGGGATATTCGGACACGAAAGAGTGAATGTCCTGAAATGTAATCTGGAGATCGCGGCAGCGATCGGTGAGATATAAGAGAAGGAGTTTCCAAATGGAAGAGACCAGAAGACCGGATCCAGAGCAGATTCTGGAGCAGATCCGCGCCGGGGAGGCGCGGACGCAGAAGAAAGAACGGGGAAGACTGAAAATATTTCTCGGATTTGCGGCAGGAACGGGAAAAACTTATGCGATGCTGGAAGCAGCTCAGGATTTGAAACGGCATGGTGTCGATGTGGTCGCAGGCTATGTGGAACCTCATGCGCGTCCGGAAACGAGTGCGATGCTGGAAGGATTGGAGACGCTGCCTTTTAAAATGGCAGACTATAAAGGAATCCGGATCCGGGAGTTTGATCTTGACGCCGCGTTAGAGCGGCGTCCCAGACTCCTGCTGGTAGATGAGCTTGCACACACGAACGCACCCGGGAGTCGTCATCAGAAGCGGTATCAGGACATTGAGGAGCTGCTTGAGCATGGAATCAACGTCTATACGACGGTCAACATACAACATCTGGAGAGTCTGAACGATGTTGTAGAGCGTATTACTCATATTGAAGTGAAAGAAAGAATTCCCGACCGGATTTTTGATGAGGCGGATCAGGTGAAATTGGTTGATATTGAAGCAGAAGAACTGATCGAGCGTATGCAGGAAGGGAAGATCTACCAGAAACCTCAGGCAGAGCGGGCGCTTCAGAATTTTTTCACCAGAGACAAACTGATCGCGCTGCGGGAGATCGCACTGCGGCGCATGGCGGACCGGGTGAATCATCTGGCGGAAGAGGAAAAAAAGGTGATGGGAACCGGAGAATTTTCTGCAGGGGAGCATGTGCTCACCTGCATTTCTCCGTCGCCTACCAATGCAAAAGTGATCCGGACTGCGGCGAGGCTGGCCTATGCGTTCCATGCAGATTTTACGGCGCTGTATGTGGAAAACCGGAAACTTCAGAATGCAGATGAGAAAACAAAAAAGCGCAGAGATGAGAACATGCGTCTGGCGCGGACGCTGGGCGCGAAGGTTGTAACCGTATATGGGGAAGATATCGCGCGGCAGATTGCGGAATATGCCAAAATCGGCAATGTGACGAAACTGGTTCTGGGAAGGACAAACCACAGGCTGTTCCTGGGGCAGAAGCGCGGGACGATGTTAGACGGCATCAACCAGTATGCGCCGAATCTGGACATCTATGTAATCCCGGACCTGAAAAACAAGGAGGAGCATAGGAAGTATCAGCCTGACCGCAGTGCGGTAACTAAATTCATCGGAAAGCCGGACGGAGGCGATGTTGTGGTCATGGCTGCCATTCTGGCGGTCTGTACGCTGGCGGGATTCGGATTGTGGGAACTTGGACTGACAGAGGCTGACATTATTATGGTCTATCTGCTGGGCGTCATGGCGACAGCCGCTCTGACGCGTGGATATATTTCTTCGGTGCTGGCTTCGATATGCAGTGTATTGTTGTTTAACTGTTTTTTTACAGCGCCAAGATTCAGCCTGAAAGTATATGGGCGCAACTACCCGGTGACGTTTGTCATGATGCTTCTGGTAGGTCTTTTGAGTTCTTATATTATGACGAAAGTCCAGAAACAAAGCGAGGAGAATGCAAAACGGGCATACCGGACGGATATTCTTCTGACAAACAGCCGGAAACTGCGCCGGGCATATACACAGGAGGCTGTGGGAAATGAAATTGCAACGCAGATTCAGAAACTTTTGAATCTTACGGTGATCGTATATCTGAAAGAAGACGGCCGCATCCGGCATCCGAAGGTTTATCTGCGCCGGGGAATTGACGAGACACGGCAGGATGAGTTGAAAATGGACTATACGGTGAGAAGCGAACAGGCAGTTGCAGCATGGGTATTTGGAAACGGACACCGGGCCGGCTGCACGACACATACACTTCCGGATGCACAGGCCATTTATCTCCCGGTCATGGCAGAAGAAACTGTGACGGCGGTCGTCGGAATCGTGCTGGAGGAAAAAAGGGAGATCGATCCGTTTGAGTACGATATCATTATGGTGATGCTCGGTGAGGCGGCACTTGTACTGGAGCGGATCTGGCGGATAGAAGAACTGGGACAGACTAAGAAATAGATTGACGCGACCGCGTGGCAGTGATAACATAGATATGGGTTTTTCTGGATATTTTTCAAAAGACAGAAGGAGGCATACAACATGTTAGATAAGAAAGTTGTAGAATTATTGAACCAGCAGGTGACAAAGGAATTTTATTCGGCGTATCTGTATCTGGATTTTTCAAATTTTTACTACGACCAGGAGCTGAACGGATTTGGAAACTGGTATAAGATCCAGGCGCAGGAGGAACGCGACCACGCGATGCTCTTCGTACAGTATCTGCTGAACAACAGCGAGAAGGTAGAACTGGGAACGATCGATAAGCCGTCGATAGAGCTCAAAGATGCGAAGACGGTACTGGAGGAAGGTCTGAAGCATGAGCAGTATGTGACAAGCCTGATCCATGCAATCTATGATGCGGCATATACGGTGAAGGATTTCCGTACCATGCAGTTCCTTGACTGGTTTGTAAAAGAGCAGGGAGAGGAAGAGTCAAACGCGGACAGCCTGATCAAGAAGTTCGAACTGTTCGGGGACGATCCGAAGAGCCTGTACATGCTGGATAGTGAACTCGGCGCACGGGTATACACAGCTCCGTCGCTTGTACTGTAAGCAGGAAGTGAAAGAAACTGCAGAGCAGAAACATGGAAAATAAACATGTTTCTGCTTTTTTTATTATTTCGGAATTTTTGCGCCATGGATATAATAAAATCAACGATGTGGAAGAAATAAATCCACAAAAAGAAGGAGGATACATATTATGAAGAAAAAAAGAGTGATGGCGGTTCTGCTTGCAGCGACCATGACAATGGGACTTCTTGCCGGATGCGGCAGCAGTGATTCCGACAGCGGAAGTGACAGCGGCGACAGCGATGCGGCTGCAACTTCAGATGCGGGTACCGGAAAGGTATATTATCTGAACTTCAAACCGGAGCAGGCTGATGACTGGGTAGAACTGGCGGAAACGTACACGGAGCAGACCGGTGTACAAGTAGACGTTCAGACCGCAGCGTCAGGAACATATGAGTCTCAGTTGAAATCAGAGATGGCAAAAGACGAGGCGCCGACACTGTTCCAGGTAAATGGACCGGTTGGACTTGCTACATGGAAAGACTACTGCTATGATCTGTCCGACAGCCAGGTTTACAAAGATCTGTTCAGCGATGACTATGCGCTGATCGAGGACGACCAGGTATTAGGTATTGCATATGTAATCGAGACATACGGAATCATTTACAACAAGGCTCTCCTGAATCAGTATTTCGAACTGGATGACGCAGAGATCAAGTCCATCGACGAACTGAACAACTTTGAAGCACTGAAGTCCGTTGCAGACGGAATCCAGGCACACAAGGATGAACTTGGCGTACAGGGTGCATTCACATCCGCAGGTATGGATTCTTCCTCTGACTGGAGATTTAAGACACACCTTGCGAACCTGCCGATCTACTATGAGTACAAAGATGAGGGAATCGACTCTACAG
Organism: uncultured Lachnospiraceae bacterium; assembly: GCA_958402795.1. Classification (GTDB taxonomy): domain Bacteria; phylum Bacillota; class Clostridia; order Lachnospirales; family Lachnospiraceae; genus Schaedlerella. The sequence goes on from CATXUX010000046.1 coordinate 12,392, forward strand.
ATGCGATCAAGGGTACATACCTGGATAACTACAAACAGATCTGGGATCTCTATATTACAGATTCTACCTGTGATCCGACCATGATTTCCGCGAAGACAGGTGACGATGCAACTTCCGAGTTTGCTCTTGGCGAAGCCGTATTCTATCAGAACGGTACATGGGCTTACAACGAGATTACAGGAAATGAAGTGGCAGACGAAGATCTTGGCATGCTGCCGATCTACATTGGCGCTGACGGCGAGGAAGATCAGGGACTCTGCACAGGTTCCGAGAACTACTGGTGCGTAAACAAAAATGCATCTGAAGAAGACATTCAGGCGACACTGGACTTCCTTGCATGGGTAGTAGAGAGTGACGAAGGCCGCGATATGCTGGCAAATCAGATGGGATTCGTAACACCGTTCACGACATTTGAAGATTACCTTCCGGACAACCCGCTTGTACAGGCTAACGAAGAATACAACGAAGCAGGAAAGACTCCTGTAAGCTGGAACTTCACAACAATGCCGTCTGAAGAGTGGAAGAACGGTGTAGGAAGCGCACTGCTTGAGTATGCACAGGGAACCGGAGACTGGGATGCGGTTGTGACTGCATTCGTTGACGGATGGGCAACCGAGTACGCGGCTGCAAATGCAGAGTAAGTGAAATGACGGTTGCTTAGAAATAAGCAGAAAGACTTTAAGGGAATGGGCTCCGGCAGTGTTGGCGGAGCTCTTCTCAGGTAAAGTGGTTTACAACGAGAGTGAGGTGTAACAATGGAAAAATCCATTAAGAAATATTTCCCGATTTTTATACTGCCGACACTGATCGCATTCATCATTGGATTTGTCGTACCGTTTTTTATGGGCGTGTATTTGTCTTTCTGCAAATTTACGACCGTAACAGACGCAACGTTTAATGGAATTCAGAACTATGTCAAGGCATTTCAGGATCCGACCTTTTTGCATTCCATGATCTATACGGCGCTGTTTACACTGGTGACGGTCGTCCTGATCAATGTGCTGGCTTTCATAGTCGCACTGCTTTTGACAAAAGGATTTAAAGGAACCAATGCATTTCGTACGGTATTCTTCATGCCGAACCTGATCGGCGGTATCGTTCTTGGTTATGTATGGCAGTTGCTGCTGAATGGTGTTCTTGCTTATTACGGGCGTACGCTGACGTATTCATCGACTTATGGATTCTGGGGACTGGTGATCCTGACACTGTGGCAGCAGGTAGGCTATATGATGATCATCTATATATCCGGTCTGCAGAATGTGCCGACAGACCTGATCGAGGCAGCAAAGATCGACGGGGCGACTTCCTGGCAGATATTGAGAAAGGTCACGATCCCGATGGTAATGCCGTCGATTACAATCTGTACATTCCTGACGCTGACAAACGGCTTCAAACTGTTCGACCAGAACCTGGCGCTGACAAACGGCGCGCCGTCCAAGATGTCAGAGATGCTTGCCCTGAATATCTATAACACGTTCTATGGAAGAACCGGATACGAAGGAGTCGGACAGGCGAAGGCAGTGATCTTCTTCCTGATCGTAGCCGTGATCGCTTTGATCCAGAATAAAGCGACCAGATCAAAGGAGGTGCAGCAGTAATGGAGAAAAAGAGACCAAAACATGGATGGCTTGGGACGCTGATCTTTACCATTATCAGTATTTTATATGTATATCCGATCGTACTGGTCGTGATGAACTCATTTAAGAAAAAGACTTACATCAACAGGTACCCGTTCAAACTTCCGGCGGAAAATATGTTTGTCGGACTGGACAACTATAAACGGGGAATTGAGCAGACCGGACTGATTGAGGCGTTTGGCTGGAGCTTATTTATCACCATATGTTCCGTTGCATTGATTCTGATATGCTGTTCGATGTGTGCGTGGTATATCAGCCGTGTCCATACAAAATTTACGAAACTTTTGTATACGCTCTGCCTGATCGCGATGGTCGTACCGTTCCAGATGGAAATGTACACACTGTCCAAGGTTGCGAATATGCTTCATCTTGGAAATCCATGGGGAATTGTGATCATATATCTCGGGTTCGGCGCCGGAATGTCGGTGTTTATGTTCACCGGATTCATGAAATCAATCCCGCTGGAGATTGAAGAAGCAGCAATGATCGATGGATGTACACCGATCCAGACATTCTTTAAAGTTGTACTTCCGATCTCCAAGCCGACCTGCGTGACGGTTGCGATCCTGGAGGCAATGTGGATCTGGAACGATTACCTTCTTCCGTCACTGGTACTGGATACAAAGAAGTATAAGACCGTTCCGATCGCGGTACAGTACCTCAAGGGAGGATACGGTACGGTAGATATGGGCGCCATGATGGCAGTTCTGGTGCTGGCGATCATTCCAATCATCATCTTCTACGCTGCATGCCAGAAATATATCATTCAGGGTGTTGTGGCAGGTGCAGTAAAAGGTTAAACTAAACTACTTGTAATCTGTGCGGAGATATTTTACAATAGAAGAAAGCAAATATGGAAAGCAGCAGTATTCCCACTGAGATGGCTCAGATCAGGCGGATACTGCTGTTTTCGAACATAAAAAAGGATGGTACAGATGATTACAATATTGATCGTGGATGATGAGAAGCTGGATCGCAACGGTATTAAACTCCTTTTGAGGCGGGAGAAAGAACAGCTTGAAATTCTGGAGGCGCCGAACGGGAAGGCGGCGCTGGGCGTGCTTTCCGAAAACAAGGTTGATATCCTGTTTTCGGATATCAAGATGCCGTATATGAATGGTCTGGAACTGACAGAAAAGGCCAGAGGACTGTATCCGAATCTGGAGATCGTGATATTCAGCGGATACAATGATTTTACTTTCGCGCGGACGGCGCTGAGGTACGGGGTGACGGATTATGTGCTCAAACCGGTAGATCCGGCGGAATTTCATAAAACCTACCAGAGAGTGATATCCAATATCAGCAGCCGGCTTGCAGATGAGGAAAAGCAGACCATGCAGGAGGATTACCTGAAAAAGTTTTTTCTGAGTAATTATCTGTACACAGGAAATGAAGAATATCGCAGAAACTATGAACAGATCCGCAATACAGGAGGAGAAGAAACAGAAAAAGGTTTTTTGTTTACAAGGATGTTGCTTATCTCGACTTCCGGAAATCTGTTTGAGACGGAGGAGGATCGTTTTGTTGCCAATCTGAGGATGGAATTGGGGCGGGACATGTATTATCTCAACCTGAATTCCAGTGAGTCGGTTTTCTTTTTCCGTGAAAAATATACGGATTATGAGGCGCTGGCAGAGCAATTTTATGGTTTCTTCCGGGACAGATATGAGACGGAATGCTATCTGGCCGTGAGCCGGGAACTGAATAAGATGGAAGATCTTCCGGCGGAGTTTCAGCGGCTTAGTCAAATGCTGGAAGAGAAATTTTATCAGCCGAAGCATCATGTGTTCTTCAGTGATACGGATGAGAGAGCCGGGACAGAAGAAGAGACAGAGGACTCGGAGGTACTGCATGCGATCTCGGAAGACATCCGGCTTCGTGATGTGGCGCGCCTGTGGCAGGATTTCCGAAAGCTGGAGACGAAATACAGAAATGCAAAGCAGTATTCAGAGATGTATGTGAAATTTGTATTCTCCAGCATCATGAAAGAGATTTTTGAAGAGATGTCTTCTGTGGATGAAAAAGCGCTCTCAAAGAGAGTGGATAAACTCTACCGGTGCCGGACGATCCGTGACGTGCTGGATATCACAGAGTCCTGCATCCGAGAGCTGGAAACATACTGGGAGGAGACGAACCAGGGATTCCGGAAGGAAGTGGCACAGGTGAAAAACTACATATATCATAATTATGACCAGAATCTAAGCGTAGAGATGCTGGCGGAACGTGTCTATTTGTCCGCGGGATATCTAAGCGCGGTATTCAAGGAAGAAACCGGAATGAATCTGAACCGGTTTATCCGCGAAGTGCGGATGAACAAGGCAAAGGAACTGCTGGAGACAACCAATATGAAGATTTCACAGATTGCGAAAAAGGTGGGATTTACAAATACATCGTATTTTTGCAGGAGCTTCCGGGAATTTTTCGGGAACACGCCGGAATCCTGCCGGCGGGGAGAAAACAATGCATAACATGCTGAAAAAACTGACGCAGAGGTTTAATGATTTAAAGTTCCGTTACAAGATCATCATTCTGACACTGATATCCGCGATGCTTCCGATGGTGATCGTAATCTGTTACATGCAGTCCGAAATGACGGATATCCTGCGCGAACGGGAGACGGACGCGATGGAACGGTCGGTCGGACAGGCGGTGGATTCGCTTGAAAATCAGGCGGAGACATATGAAAACCTGATCAACTATCTTTCGTATTCGAAAGATCTCAGAGACGTCCTGAGCCAGAACACGGAGAATGATTACGATACGTATCTCAGGTATACGGAATCGCTGGATCCCCTGCTTGAGACGCCGCAGATTTATCATCAGGAAATGAAAGGTATTACGATTTATTCAAACAATATTGAGGTCGCTCACGGCACGACGTTTGTGCCACTGGAAGAAATCGAGAAAGAACCCTGGTCCTCGGGTCTTACTGATACGACATTGCTGGAATGGTCTGTGAAGCGCGGTGCAAACAAGGAAATTGTGGCAACAAGGCGGTTGTACGGCGAGAATGATCTGACGGCGATTGTTGCGGTACGGCTGGATTATGACGCGGTGCTGGAACCGTTTGCCGGGATCTTGTCCGATAATACGGGCGGTCTGGTGTGCGACGAGAATGGAAATGTGATATATGCGGATTACTCTATGGACGAGAAGTACCGCCCGGAAGATGGGGAATCTCTGGAGTACATCCGAGACAACTATGTCTGTGTGGAAAGGGAGATGGAAGACACCGGCTGGACATTTTGCATGTACCGGCCGGAGGAAGTGCTCATCCGGTCCGCAAGGACACTCTCTATGCGTAATATTCCGATTATCGTGCTGTGCGTGGCGCTGCTGGCAATATTCAGCGTGGTATTTTCCAGAAGATTGGTATCAAAACTGGAGCTTCTGACAAAAAATATGAATGAAGTGCAGTTTGGCGTCCGCCGGGTTACCGTCCATGATGATTCGAAAGATGAGGTCGGAACACTGGTGCGCGCGTTTTCCCGTATGATGGATGAACTGAACCGGCTGATCTCGGAAGTATATGAGGCGAAGATCAAGCTCCAGGATACGGAACTGCGGGCGCTCCAGGCGCAGATCAACCCACATTTTCTCTACAACTCACTCTCGATCATCAACTGGAAGGCAATCGAGACTGGGCAGGATGAAATCAGCCGGGTGACGCTGGATCTGTCCGTGTTTTACCGGACCAGCCTCAATCATGGGGAAACGATGACGACGGTGGAAAATGAGATCAATAACATACGCGCCTATCTGCGAATTCAACTGGTGATGCATGATGACAGTTTTTCAGTTGAAGAAGATGTAGATGAAGCAGTATTCCCATGCCGGACGCCGAAACTGATCTTACAGCCTCTCGTGGAAAATGCCATCGATCATGGTCTGGATCCATTGGAGCAGGAGGATAAGGTGCTTCGTATTTCTGCGAAGAAAGACGGAGATATGATCGAGCTGCGAGTGGAAGATAATGGAAACGGAATGCCGAAAGAAACGGCCAGGAAGATTTTAAGTTATCAGTCTCCGGGGTACGGCGTACATAATGTATATGAACGAATCAAGCTGATTTATAAAGAGGAAGGAAGCATGGAGATCCACAGCACAGAGGGGGAAGGTACCCGCGTTGTGATCCGGATTCCGGCTTCCAAGAGGTGACCGATGAAGAGCAGGAAAAGCAAGGCAGACAGAAAGAAGAAAAACCGGAGATCTGCAATCTTTGTACGCACGGGTTTTGCAGTGCTTTTTACCACGGCTGCCTTTGCGGGGATGGCGGTAAAGGATTTGACAGCTGCGGAAAACGACGGAAACATGTGGCAGGAAGAACTTCTTTTGAGCCGGGAGATGGATGCAGACGGCACGGCAAAAGCATGGGAAAATGCCGCGCATACACCTTATGGGAGATATCCGGAGACTGTAACGTACACGTTGGGAAAAATCTCCGGGGAGAATCAGTCGAATCTTCCGGCGGGAGAAACTTATGAAGATAATGCATACACACGGTATCTTCTGGAAATGCTGAATATTCAGAACGAAGATGTGTTTGAACTGGAGGGGACAGCATATGAGCAGGCGCTTGAGGTGGCGATCGCAGATAATGACATTCCCGATGTGCTGGTCGTGCAGGGGCGCGACAACCTGAAGAAATTAGTGGAGAAAGGTCTTGTGGAAGACTTGACGGCGACATATGAAGAGTGCACGACAGAACGCATCAAGGAAATGTATGAGAGCTATGGAGACGGACTTCTCAATTCCGCTATATTTGACGGAAAACTGTACGCCTTTCCCGACACTGTCATAGACAATGGCTCCATGTTGCTCTGGATGCGGGAGGACTGGATCCAAGAACTGGGACTGGAAGAACCGGAAACACTGGAAGAAGCCATGGAGATCGTGCGGCAGTTTGTAAAAGCGGACATGGCGGGGGACGGTACGACGGTCGGACTTGCCTGCAGTGCGGACATGGTGGCGGACAGCAGGACCACATATGGTGTGAATCCGATTTTTACAGAGTTTGGGGCGGCTCCCGGCGAATGGACGCTGGATGAGAACGGGAATGTGGTGTACGGCTCGGTCACGCAGGAAACAAAGGAAGCACTGATCTATCTGAACGAGCTTTACGAAAGCGGTGTGATCGATGAGCGCTTTCTGCTCAGGAAAACAGAAAATCTGAACGATATGGTTGCGGAAGGAAAATGCGGCGCCGTATTCGGATACTGGTGGGCGCCGAATAATCCGCTTAGTTCCACAAATAAAGCAGACCAGTCGGCAGTCTGGAAACCTTATCTGCTGACCGGGCAGGAGAAATGCCGGACACTGGAATCCTATACGGACTGGCAGTATGTCGTTGTCCGCAAGGGGTATGAGTATCCGGAGGTCGTGGCGAAGCAGCTCAGCGTACTCTTTGATTATACCAGATACGAGGACCGCAATGCGTCTGAGATCAATGATTACTTTTCGCAGAATGTAGATCCGACGGCACGGCCGGTCAATATCAATGTGGATTACTGGGACGGTCTGTACCGTACTACAGATCATATCCTGGCGGCAATGAATAAAGAAATCCGTGTGCAGGATCTGACGGGGATTGAGAAAGCATATTATCTGACAAGTAAGTCTTACATGGACGGTTCGTTGACCACGGTCAATGGCTGGGCGGCGTATGCATCGCGGATTCAGGCTGTGGGACTGCTCTCAGAGTCCGGGCGCGGTACACAGCGGATTTCCATGGGTGATGCGGACGGAGAGATTCCGCAGGATTTACGAAAACTGGAAACAGAAACATTTCTTCAGATCGTCTGCGGTGTACAGAATGCAGATTATTTTGACGAATTTGTAGTAAAATGGTATGCATCCGGCGGAGAGGCACTGACGCAGGAAGTACAGGCAGGGTATGAAAGCACACTGCAGTGACAGAAAGGATAAGATTATGTGGGGAAAAAGAAGAATCATCGCAGGACTTCTGGCAGGACTCATGTTAGTCTGCCCTATGTTCCCAGCGCATGCGGAAGAAGACGGGATGGCAGACAATGATGCAGGTGTGAGCACGGAGGACGCGACATCAGACAGTGCGGCTGCGGACGGAGAAGAAAAGTCGCCGGAAGAGATTGCCGCAGAAGAAGAGGCTGCCAGAAAGCAGGCTTCTTATGATACCCCGGCAGACAGCAACAGCCTGGAGAACTGGCCGGCGGGACCCAATGTTTACGCGGCGTCGGCGATTGTGATGGATATGGACAGCGGCGCGGTGCTGTACAGCAAAAAGAGTGACGAGCAGCATTACCCGGCGAGTATCACGAAACTTCTGACGGTGCTGGTCGCGCTGGAAAATGCAGATCTTACGGATACCATTACATTTTCACAGGAGAGCATTGACATTCTGAGCTGGGACGACGCGAATATTGCGATGAAACCGGGAGAACAGATCAGCCTGAATGACGCGCTGTACGCGGTGCTGCTTGCCTCGGCAAACGAAGTATCCTATGCGGTTGCGGAAAATGTCGGCAATACGATGGGAGTCGGATACCAGGGGTTCATTGACCGCATGAATGAGCGGGCGGCGGAGCTTGGCTGCACCGGATCCCACTGGGTGAACGCGAACGGCCTGCACGATGAACAGCATTATACGACCGCCTATGACATGGCGCTGATCGCGTCGGCGGTCTATCAGCAGGAGCAGTTCCGCACGATCATGGGGACGCTGGAATACCGGATCGGAAAGACGGCGATGACTGACGAGGAGCGGGTATTTCAGCAGAATCATAAGATGCTGTGGCCGGAAAACTACTATTATTATGAGTATTGCACCGGCGGGAAGACCGGATATACCGACCAGTCCGGGACAACACTTGTAACGATGGCAGATAACGGTACGATGCGTCTTGCGGCAGTCGTTTTGGCGGATTACGGCGTAGACGCCTATGACGATACCCGCGCGATGATGGATTACGCATTTGCAAATTTTACAAAAGTGAAGCTGGAAGAACAGAATTTGCCGGAGGATATTGAAAGCTATTCCGATCCGGAGGCATATGTGGTGCTTCCGGCGGGGGTGGAATTTTCCGATCTGGATCTGGAGATTCAGGAGTCAGCGGAAACGCAGGAGAACACAGCAATGGAAGATTCGGCGGCAGGGCTTTCTACGGTTGCCGGAACGGGCGTAAGCGGAGCTGGCGAGGAAAATACGGTTGGCGAGGACTCCAGGCTGGCGACTGTGGTGTACACGTATCAGGGACAGCAGGTCGGACAGGCAGAGGTGACGCTGAGCGACCTCTATTATGAAAAGAAGGCAGAAGCCGGGAACAGTACAGAGCAGGAAACAGCGGATACGGCAGGAGACGAAACGGAGACAACGTCTTCCGACATGTCAATGGGAACGGCACTGGCGATTGCCGCAGCCATAGCGGTGGTGGCGGCGCTGATTCTGTGGGGACTGGTACGCCGGAAAAGAAAGGCACTGGCAAAAAAGAGAAGAAGGCAGCGAAAGAGAGACCGAAGGAGAAGATGAAGCTGTCTATTTTGTGCTTGTACTGGATAATCGGTACTGCCTTGGAGTCATATGGTATTGTTTTTTAAAGCATTTGTAGAAATGAGTCGTATTTGTAAATTTTAATTTTTCCATAATCTCCATAATGGAAGCCGTCGAATTTGTCAATAAATAGGCGGCTTTTTTCATGCAGAAAGTCAGACCGTAATCATAAAGACAGAGTCCGGTATATTTTTTGATGATCGTGTTAATATAGTTTCCGCTGTAATTCAGGGCAGCTTCCAATTCGGCGCGTGTAATTCTACCATCCGTGTCCTCCATCAGATGGCTGATATGAGAGAAGAGGAGAAAGTCTGTTCCGGATGTCACATGAATGGGAGTGATATGGAACTGTTCGGGTTGAGATAAGTAATCGAACAGTTCCAGAAGCATCCCATTAATGACGTATGTGGAACCCGGTCTGGGGTACAAGATCGCCCGCAGAATATTATCTGTAAGGGCATGTAAAGTGCGGTACCAGCCATTATTACTGAGTCCAGGGAAAATATCCAGATATTCTTTCGTATCCGGGGCTGCCAGATTATTCAGCATAAAACGGAGGATGGGGTTGTCCGCTGGATGCTCAATGTCCGGGAAATAGGATTTCTGCTCATCCTCAGCCAGATTTTTGACCAGTTCTTTTGAGAGACCAATAAAAAGTAAAGTTGCCTTAGAGTGAAAGAGTTCTTTGTGGATGATGTTCTGGTTCATCAGGCAACAACTTCCACTGCCAAATATATACTCTGTCTGCTCAATCTGCTGTCGTATTTCACCGTCAAGAACGATCAACTTGAGTTTCCGCAGTTCTGTCCACATAACCACCATCAGACTATGCCGGTTATG
>CATXUX010000047.1 GCA_958402795.1 uncultured Lachnospiraceae bacterium
ATGCCAAAACTGCTTTTTCGTTTACCCCATCATCGATTCTAACCTAAAGAATTTTAACGTCGATATGTTCGCATTTCCTTCTGTAAATGATGCGGAGAAGAACACGGTAACATCCGGTATTGACGTATTGTTTGCGGTATCCGCACAGGCGAGTGAAGAGCAGCAGGAAGCGGCAAAAGAATTTATCAGATTTATGGTAGAAACTGAAAATGCAACTCAGTATATCAATGAGCAGTTTGCATTCTCTGCTGTTAAGGGGGTAGAGCAGGAGGATCCGACCGTTGCAGGTGTAAAACAAGACATTGCGGATGGACGTGTATCCAACTTCCCGGATCATTATTATCCGTCCGGCTTTGATCTTGCATCTATCTTGTCCGAGTTCGATCTGAATGTAAGCAACGGCATGGATCTGGACAAGAATATTGCCCAGACACTGCAGAACTGTGATGAGCAGTATGATGCGGCAAATGTAAACTAATATTACGTTACCTTTATAATACTGCCGGAGTATAGAAATATTCTGGCAGTATTATCAGGCGGAAATGGAGAATTGAAATGAAAACAGGAAAAAGAACAAACCCGGTATTTTATATCATGGTGATTCCGCTGGCGATTTTATTTTTTGTCTTTCACACATGGCCTTTTTTGCAGGGGATATTCTACAGCTTTACAGACTGGAAAGGTTATGGAAACTGGAATTTTGTGGGACTGAGAAATTTTTTACATATTTTTAAAGATCCGAATGTTGTAACGTCCTATCTTTTTACCTTTAAATTTACAATACTGGCGACGATACTGGTCAATGTGATCAGTCTGGCGCTGGCATGCGGACTAAATGCAAAAATAAAGTTTAAAAATTTTTTGAAAGCAATTTATTTTATTCCATACATGCTGGGGACACTGATCATCGGTTATGTATTTAAGTTTATTTTCTCCAATCTGGTGCCGATAGCCGGAAAAGCGTTGGAAATCGAGGCACTCAGTGTAAATATACTGGGAACTAATCATGCATGGATCGGGGTTTTGATCGTTACGGTATGGCAGTCACTTGCGTTCAATACATTGATTTATCTGTCTGGTCTGCAGACGATAGATCAGGATTTGTATGAAGCTGCAGATCTGGATGGAGCGGTCGGAATAAAAAGATTTTTAAAGATCACCTTTCCGCTGATCGCGCCGTTTTTTACTATAAATATGGTTTTAACTGTGAAAGGATTCCTGATGGCATTTGACCAGTTTATGGCAATGACCGGAGGAGGCCCGGGAACATCAACGACTACTATTTCTTTGCTGATCTATAAAAAGGGATTCCAGGGTGCACAATTTGCGTATCAGTCTGCAAATGCCGTTATGCTTTTTATCATTGTTGTTGCTATTTCGGTATTCCAGCTGCGGGTACTTGAAAAGAGAGAGGAGAAGATGAGCTGATTATGTTAAAAAAAGAAAATAAAGTTACGAAAACAAATTGGCCGGTTACCATTCTTTTGATTATACTGGCGCTCATTTTTATAGCAGGCCCGCTCTATATGACAATTGTAATCGCATTGAAAGATCCTTCGGATATGGTAAATGTTCTTGCACTGCCGAAGAAAATACGCTGGCAGAACTTTGCAGATGCGTGGGAAATGACGGATTATCCGAGAAAATTTTTGAATACGTTGTTTATTACAGTAGTAAACCTTGTGTTTACAATTTTTACAAACTCAGCGGTCGCATATGCCATCACGAGAAACAGAAAAAAGAATAAATTTTTTAATCTGATGTATTACTACTTTATCAGTGCAATGTTTATCCCGTTTAATGTGCTGATGCTTCCTTTGGTGAAGCAGGCGAATCTGTTCCACATTGATAATGTAATCGGCATTACGTTTTTGTACATTGTATTCGGTCTGCCTATGAATACATTCTTATACACCGGTTTTATAAAGTCTGTACCGGAGGCCTTAGATGAAGCGGCGATCATAGACGGGGCAAACCCATGGCAGGTATTTACCAAAATCATATTTCCGATCATGAAGCCTATGCATGCTACCGTAGCAATCTTATCCGTTATGTGGACATGGAACGATTTCTTAATGCCGCTGGTGTTGCTGAGTGATAAAAAGGACCAGACTTTGCAGTTGTCCCAGTACGTATTTCAGGGGCAGTTTAATACGCAGTATAATTTAGCGTTTGCATCTTATTTATTAGTTTTGATTCCGATATTGGTTGTATATATTTTCTGCCAGAAATGGATTATTGCAGGGGTTACAAACGGTTCCGTTAAGGCTTAACAAAATAGTAGAAGAAAGGTTGACAGAAAGATGGAAAAGAAAGCATGGTGGAAAGAAAGTGTTGTGTATGAGATTTACCCAAGAAGCTTTTGCGACAGTAATGGAGACGGCATTGGAGATCTGGGCGGCATTCTGAGAAAGCTGGATTATCTGAAAGAGCTTGGAATAGATATTATCTGGCTCACGCCGATTTATCAGTCTCCTAATGATGACAACGGCTATGATATCAGTGATTATCAGAGTATTTTGAAGGATTTCGGCACAATGGAAGAATTCGACCATCTTCTGGAAGAGGTGCACAAAAGAGGGATGCGTCTCATTATGGATCTGGTGGTCAACCACACATCGGATGAGCACGAATGGTTTGTACAGAGCAGGAAGGATAAACAGAATCCGTATCGGGATTATTATATCTGGAAAGAGGGAAAAGGAAATCAGCCGCCGAACAACTGGGGGTCATGGTTCGGCGGCCCTGCGTGGGAATATGATGAGAATACAAAGATGTATTATCTGCATATTTTCTCAAGGAAGCAGCCGGATCTGAACTGGGAAAATGAAAAGGTACGGCAGGAAGTATATCACATGATGCGGTGGTGGCTGGATAAAGGGATTGACGGGTTCCGAATGGATGTGATCAGCCTGATCTCGAAAAACCAGCAGTTTCCGGATGATGAAAATCCGCAGGGACTATATGGAAATCTGACGCCATACTGCGCGCATGGCCCGAGAGTCCATGAGTATCTGAAAGAAATGAACCGGGAAGTACTGTCGAAATACGATATTATGACCGTAGGAGAAGCTGCCTGTGTGACGTTGGAGGAGGCGAAGAACTATGCGGGTTATGACCGGGGGGAATTGGACACCGTATTTCAATTTGAACATGTGGAACTCTGCTCCGGAGAATATGGGAAATGGACAGATGAATTACCGAAGCTGATCGACATCAAGGCGGTGTTCGATAAGTGGCAGAAAGGCTTGGACGGCTATGCGTGGAATACGTTGTTCTGGAGCAACCATGACCAGCCGAGAGCGGTGTCAAGATTCGGAAACGAAGAGGGATACAGAGAATTATCGGCTAAGATGCTTGCGACTTGTCTGCATATGATGAAAGGAACTCCGTACATTTATCAGGGAGAAGAACTGGGTATGACCAATGCGCATTTTACAAAACTGGAACAGTACCGGGACATTGAATCTCTGAATGCTTATCATGAAAATGTAGAACAGCGGGGACTTGCTGCGGATAAAATGCTGCTTTACCTGCAGAAAAACAGCCGGGATAATGCGCGTACTCCCATGCAATGGGATGAATCTTTAAACGCAGGATTTACAGAAGGGACGCCCTGGATCGAGGTGAACCCAAATTACAAAGAAATCAATGCAAAGCAGGAATTGGCAGATGAAAATTCGGTGTTCCATTATTATAAGCGTTTGATTGCATTACGTCACAAAATGGAAGTGGTGGTCTATGGCAGTTTTGAAATGCTTCTGAAAGAAAATGAGCAGATTTTCGCTTACAAGCGGGAGTTGGACGGGCAGACCTTGTATGTTTTCTGCAACTTTACAGATCAAATAGTACAGTGTGAGGAAATCCCGGAAAAAGGAGAGGTAGTCATTGGCAATTATGCAGATGGTTATTCCAAAGAATTAAGGCCATACGAGGCGGTGGTATATAACAAGTTGTAATGTTTACCATGGACAGAGTAAATGAGATAAATAAATGAAAAGGTTGTCAATTTGCCGGGATAGTGATATAGTATCAGTGAAAAAATTGTCAGCCAAGGGAGGCGTTCTGCTGTGCGAAGCACAGCGGACGCCTCTTTTTGCGCGGCGCACACAGACGGGTATTCTGAAGTCACGGGCGCTGTGTTTTATGGCAAAAGAAAGTGAGGACACTTTGTTATGCTGCAAATGAATGATATTTTGGTCTGGGTGATTTTATTTGGTGCGAATCTTCTCCAGGCGATTACGGGATTCGCAGGAACGCTGATCTCCATGCCGCCGACGATCAAATTGATCGGTGTCGATGAAGCAAAGGCACTGCTCAACGCGATCGCGCAGATATCCAGCCTGATGATCGTGATCACAGGCTGGAAACATATCAACTGGAAGGAATTCGGGAAGATGTTCGTGCTGATGGCGCTGGGAATGCTGGCAGGGATCCGGCTGTTTGAACTATTTCCTGTGGATCAGCTCTTGATCGTGTATGGAATCATGATTATTCTGATCGCCTTACAGAAGCTGTTTGGAAAACAAGAGATCCGGCTCCCCCAGCCGGCGATGCTTCTTGTCATTTTTGCGGCAGGGATCATTCACGGAATGTTTGTGTCCGGCGGCGCGCTGCTCGTGATCTATGCAGCGTCTGTGCTGCATGACAAGGAGGAATTCCGTGCGACCGTCGCGCTGATCTGGGTGACGATCGGCTGTTATATCACCGGCGTGCAGGTACAGGCGGGACATTTTAATATGCATGTGATTTTTTTAATGCTTGTGGGGATCATCCCGGTATTTGCCGGAACGTGGATCGGAATAAAGCTGGTAAAGAAGATCCGGCAGGATGTGTTTATGAAGATTACGTATATACTTCTGCTATTGTCGGGAATCATGGCAATCGTGTAGCAAAAAACGGTGCAGTGCAAAGAAACAGACTGTGACGAGCAGGGAAAGGATAAAAATGAGTATCAAATTAAAAGATCTGATCAGTAAGATTGATAAGGAAGATATCAGACTGGTTGCAGGGGAGCGGGGATATTCCAACCCGGTAGAATGGGTTCATATGGTCGGAAATACAGAGATTGCGGGATTCCTTACGGGCGGTGAGATCGCATTTACAACAGGGGCAGGTCTCCGGGATGATATGACGCTGCTGATGCTGACGGAAAGCATTTATCAGAAACATGCGAGTGCCATGGTCATCAATGTAGGACCATATATTCCGGAAATCCCCGGGGAAGTGATCGCGTTTGGGGAGGAGCATGATTTTCCGATTTTTGAAGTTCCGTGGCGGGTACATATGGCGGATATGATGCGGATCTTCTGTTTTGAAATTCAGCGCAGCGAACAGCGGGAGCTGGAAT
This sequence comes from uncultured Lachnospiraceae bacterium, assembly GCA_958402795.1. GTDB lineage: Bacteria > Bacillota > Clostridia > Lachnospirales > Lachnospiraceae > Schaedlerella. The sequence goes on from CATXUX010000047.1 coordinate 5,351, forward strand.
TGTCTGCTGCGTTCCGGTATGCGGTTTTTACGCCGGAACAAGAAGAACTTTATATGGGTGTGCTTACCCGGAAAGGCTATATGCCGGAATGGAGTTATGTGGCGGCTTCTTTTGCAATCTGCGAGAAAGAAGAGACCGGACAGGGAGCGCTTCCGTATGCGCCGGTGGGGGAAGAACGCGCGGCGCTGCTGAACCGGCGGATCTCGAATCTGATCACCCAGGAAAAGCCGGACGCCGTTGTGTTTCCGGATAAGGAAAGGCTGATGGTGATATTATGTGATCTGGAGGAGCAGGCGGCGCATTCACTGATCGAGCAGGCCAGGCAGCGTCTTGTGCCTTATTTGAAACCGGCGGAAACGGTATTTACCTCGGTTGGAAATGTGGCACATGGACTGCGGCATTTATCGGAAAGTTATAAAATGGCAAAGAAGATCGTGGAATTATCGCAGATGGAATGCAGAGAAAATACAACCAGAAACTATAGCGGGATGGGAATAAACCGTCTGCTGTTTCATGTGGAGTCCGGAACATACTTGGAAGAATACTACAATGATACGATCCGGCCTCTGGAAGAGTACGATACGCTGAACCAAAGCAATCTGCTGGAAGTGCTGGAGTGCTATATGAAGCATGACGGAAGTGTACAGGACACGGCGGAGGAGCTTTATATCCACAGAAACACGGTGAATTATAAATTGAAAAAAATAGAAACTCTTTTGCATGTGGATCTGACCAGATTCTCTACGCGCAATGAACTTTCCGTCGGTCTGATGGCGGCAAAACTGAAAAACTGCCAGTGGTGAGAAGACTGTGCCGGATTGTACACTCAGGCATACTGACTGCGAACACAAGTGTTGTGCGGGAGCACAAAAAGATTTAGAACGGGAGCCATTGCAATCCGGGGAAAAAAGACATAAAATGACCTTATCAATTGAAAAGAACAGACAAAGACGTCGGAAAGCCTCAGGCAGAAATCCGGCGTCCTTTTGTTTTTGAAAGAGCTTTTCATATGGAAAGGGAGGCAGAAATAATGGAACAATTAACAGGAAAAGAAGTTGCTGAAATGCATAAACAGTATATCTTGCAGTCATGGGCAAAAGCAGGCGGGGATGCCCTTCCGGTCGAAAAAGCGAAAGGGATTTATTTCTGGGATTACGATGGAAAGAAGTATGCAGACATGGCGTCACTTCTTGTATGCTCAAACCTGGGACATGAACTCCCGGAAATTGTAGAAGCGATCAAAGAGCAGGCGGACAAAATGTGCTTTATGGCTCCGGCTTATGCTTCCGCACCGAAGAGTATGCTGGCGAAAATGCTGGTGGAAGCAGCAGGGGCAGATACTTATAAGAGAGTATTCTTCACCAACGGCGGAGCCGAATCGAATGAAAATGCAATCAAAATGGCGCGTATGGTAACCGGCAGGACGAAGATCTTCTCCTGCTACAGAAGCTACCACGGCGCAACACTCGGCGCTTCCAATGCATCCGGAGACTGGCGGAGATTCGCGGCAGAGATCGGCGGAGCGAATGGATTTGTAAAATTTATGAATCCGCAGATGTACCGCGATGGATATACATACGGAGTAGATGACGAAAAAGTGACGGCGAAAGCGCTGTATGATCTGGAACTCCAGCTCCGGTATGAGGGTGCGGAAAATGTAGCGGCGATCCTCATGGAATCCATTGTCGGAGCCAACGGTGTGATCCTTCCGCCGAAAGGATATATGGAAGGCGTCCGGGCACTCTGTGATAAGTACGGAATCCTGATGATCTGTGACGAAGTTATGGCAGGATTTTTCCGGACCGGAAAATGGTTCGCATGGCAGAACTTTGATTTCAAACCGGATATCATTACATTTGCAAAAGGCGTGACCTGCGGATATGTACAGCTTGGCGGCGTGATCGTAAATGAAAGAGTCGCTGCATATTTTGAAGAAAATGTACTGCAGTGCGGTCTGACTTATTCCGGACATACGCTGGCATGTGCGGCAGGCGTAGCGGCGATGAATTACTACAAAGATCACAACATAGAGCAGCACGTAGCAGAAATGCATGAGATTGTAGCGCCGTTTATGCAGAAGATGGTTGAGAAGCATAAATGTGTAGGCGAGGCAAGATGTATCGGCCTGTTCGGGGCGCTGGAGATGGTGAAGAACAAAGAAACAAGAGAACCGCTTCAGGAATATGGAATTCCGGGGACCGCGATGCCGTGGATCTTCGCAGAGCTGAAGAAACGAGGGTTTGCGACCTTCGGGCGTGAGAACTTTATCGAGATCTGCCCGCCGCTTATCATTACAAAGGAAGAACTGGAGGAATATCTTCCGATTCTGGACGAGGTACTGACACTGGCGGATGAGAAATTCTGCGATTGAAGAAAGGATGGCGGACAGATATGAACTGGGATTATTTGCAGCCGGTGAAAATCCGGTTTGGAAAGGGCAGAGTGTCCGAAGTGAAAGATCTGGCGAAGCAGATGGGACTCACAAACGGTCTTCTGGTTGCGGATCCGTTCTTCTTTACCAACGGACTTGCAGAACGGATCATGCAGGAGAGTGAAGGCGCAATCACCGTATCCTTCGGTGAGTTATCGCCGAATCCGGATGTGACGGAGGTAGACGCCTGTGCGGAGGTTATCCGGGAAAAGAATGTTGGATTTGTTGTTGCGCTGGGCGGCGGAAGTTCTATGGACTGCGCGAAAGCGGCGGCAAGCATTGCGCTGACAGCGGATTCCATCCGGAAATATCACGGAACCGGAATTCCCATGCCGCAGGAACATTTACCGCTGATCGCTGTGCCGACCACGGCGGGAACCGGCAGTGAGGTGACCTGTGTATCGGTATTGACGGATCATGCGAACGGAAAGAAATCGCCGATTGTTTCTGACGGGTTCTATCCGGATTATGCGATTATTGATCCGGAACTGACCTATACAATGCCGCCAAAAGTAACGGCGGGAACCGGAATTGACGTATTGTCCCATGCGCTGGAAGGGTTCTGGAGCAAAGGACACCAGCCGATCTGCGATGCATGCGCGCTTCATGCGGCAGAACTGGTATTCCAATATTTATACCGGGCATATGTTGATCCGAATGATGAAGAAGCCAGAGAGAAAATGTGCGAAGCGTCCCTGATCGCAGGACTTGCGTTTACACTGCCGAAGACAACGTCTTCCCATGCCTGCTCTTTCCCGCTTACAAATATCCACCATATTCCGCACGGCGAAGCCTGCGGGTTGACACTGGATTATTTCGCAAGAATCAATGCGAAAGGCGCGGAAGGGGAACGGATCGAAACATTTGCAAAGAAACTCGGGTTCTCGGATGCGGACGCGATGGCGACGGAGATCCATGACCTGAAAGAACGGATAGGACTTCGAAATGATCTGAAAGACCTGCATCTGACGGAAGAACAGATTGCAGATCTGGTACGGATCAGCAGACATCCGAATTTATATAACAATCCGGTGGAGATCACCGATGAAATGCTGGATGAGATGTATCATCAACTGGCATAAGGAAACGCAACGGGGCGGATAGGAAAATATCTGCCCCGTTTTTCACGATACAGGAACTTGTTGTTGGGAATCAGAGAAAGGAAGAGGTGGCATTATGTACAGTGTGGTAATTGCATTTGGCTTTGCCAGCGTGATGTTGTGCATAGGAATGTTTATCAGGGGAAAAGTAAAATTTTTCCAGAACATGCTGATGCCGGTCAGTGTGATCGGCGGCGTGATCGGATTTTTGTTCATCAATCTGGTGCTTACAAAAATCGATGTGGGCGGCGTGACCGTTCAGGATTTTAGTAACATTGTTGACGTATTTTTTGTATTTTCATTTATTTCCATCGGTCTGACCGGAGAAAAGAAGAAGAAAAAAGCAGAGCCGAAGGAGAAGAAAAGCAGCGGACCGGTAAGAGGCTCCATCGGGATGGCGCTGATCTGGTGTATGCTGTATGCATTGACTCCGGTTGCCGGAGTGCTGATCGTATCTTTGATCGGCGGTGCGTTCGGGATGGATCCGATGTATGGAATTTTGATTCCGTTTGCGTTCTGTCAGGGACCGGGACAGTCCTCTACTTATGGAAGATTGTTTGAAAATACTTATGGATTTGCAAACGCGGAAATGGTGGCGCTTACCTATGCGGTCTGCGGGTTCCTTGCGGCGTTCCTGGTAGGCGTGCCAATGGCGAGATACGGACTGAAAAAAGGACTTGCCAAAAATAAAAGCAAAATCAATTCCGCAGTAGAGCGCGGATACTTTGTACCGGAAGAACAGAGAGAGCCTGTCGGAAAATCTACGTTCCACAGTGCGAATATCGAAACCGTGGCGGCACATTTTGCCGTGATGGGAGTCTGCTATCTGCTGGCGCTGGTATTTTCGAAAATTATCAGTTACATTCCGGCGATTGGTTCGACCTTCAGCGCGATGCTTTTCATGTGGGGCATGCTGGCGGCATATGTGGTTAAGGGAATCATGCGGAAATTAAAAATTGATTATCTGATCAATAACACCCTGCAGAGCCGGATCACCGGATTCTTCTCCGATTACCTGGTCGTGTGTGCGTTTATGGCAATCCAGCTCGGCGTGATCGGAAGCTGGATCATTCCGATCGTCATTGTCAGTATTGCGGGAACCGCGATCACGGCATTTGTATGTCTGTACTTCTGTGCGAGACTGGGAAGCGACCATGATTTTGAAAGAATGCTCGGTGTATATGGAACCAGTACCGGCACAACGCCAAGCGGCGTATCCCTGCTGCGTATCGTAGATCCGAAGCTGCAGACGCCGACCGGCGTGGAGCTTGGCATGATGAATATGGCGATGATCTTCTCCTCACCGACCATGCTTCTGATCACATTTGCCGGACTGGATATGATCTCACTTCCGGTTGCCTGCGGCGGAATGACACTGACGGTCGTGCTGTATATGATCCTGCTGAAAGTATTCCGCGTATGGAAAAAACCGACCTTCTCTTTATTGAAAGGAAAGAAGTTCGACAGCAAAGAGGAAGAGGATGACATTCCATTCCTCAAAGGATATCTGCATGTTGACAGCGAGTCCGCAGAAAAAGTAATGAACAACAGTTTTTAGGCAACAGCTCAGCCATAAGCTGGAACGCGGGCGGATCATGCTCGCATGAATACGTACGCGATCCTGCTTATGAGCAGAGCGCCATTTTATGAGCAAAAAGAGCTGCAAAGCAGCGGAGAAGCATCGCAGATGCGTTTTGCGAATGGCGCGTGCTGAGCTGCAGAAAAAAATAAAAAAGCAGGCCGGGGGTTGAATCCGGCGGAAAGGGGTATTATTATGAAGATGATTTTTGCAATTGTAAGACCGGAGAAAGTATATGAGATCAATAAGGCGTTGGCGGAGGCTGGCTTTGGTGCTTCTACCAAGTGGAACGTGGCGGGTCGCGGGAAGCAGAACGGGATTCAGGTCGGAGAGATCGTATACGATGAAATGACGAAGGAAATGCTGATGGTAGCGTGTGATGATGAAGATAAGAATGAGATCATCGACGTGATCATGGATTATGCGCAGACCGGAGAATCCGGAAATTCAGGCGACGGAAGAATTTTCGTGGTTCCGATCGAAGAATCGTATACCATTTCTACACAGAGTAAGGAAGATGCGTAATGAAAAAGTTATATTTCGGCGGTGATATCATCACGATGTGCAGGGAAGAGGACGCTCCCGAAGCAGTTGTCACAGAAGACGGGATCATCCGCTATGTGGGAAGTCTTGACGAGGCAGAGAGGCTGTGCGCGGCAGAGGAAAAGTCCGGCAAAGAGGAAGAGGGCGGTATGCTCTCTGCCGGATGGCGGGAAACCGAGAAGATTGACCTGCAGGGCAGGACATTGATGCCATCGTTTATTGATCCGCACAGTCATTTTTCACAGGTCGCACAGGGCATCACGACATGCGACCTGTCGGAAGCACAGAGTTTTGAAGAAATCAGGGATACGCTCAAAACCTATCTGGAGGAACGCGAGATTGATGAAAACGGCATTGTATTTGCAACCGGATACGACCACAATTTCCTCAGGGAGGAGCGGCATCCCGACCGGCATCTCCTGGATCAGGTGTCGGAGACTGTGCCGGTTTACATCTCTCACTCTTCCGGACATATGGGCGTGGCAAACTCGGCGTTGCTCCGTCTGGCGGGACTTACGGCAGATACGCCGGATCCGGCGGGCGGAAAATTCGGCAGAGAAGAAGACGGCAGCCTGAGTGGATACGTGGAAGAGGTTCCCGCGCTGATGAAAGTCCTGCTTCCGGCGATGGCGCTGATGAAAGCAGACATGAAACAGCAGATGGATCTGGCACAGGAGATGTATCTGAAATACGGAATTACAACGGTGCAGGAAGGCGCTGCCATGGTACAGGGAGCACAGGGACTTGCACAGTATGCGGCGACCGGCGCGCTGAAGCTGGATCTGGTTGCATATATTCTGGAAAATGAATACGAAGCGGGGATGAAATCTCTTGCAGAGTATGACCGGAAATATAAAGACAGATTCAAAATCGGCGGTGCAAAGATCATTTTAGACGGTTCGCCGCAGGGAAAATCTGCGTGGCTTTCCAGACCGTATGAAGGAGAAAATGAGTATTGCGGCTACCCGAGCCATGAGGACGCCTATGTAGAAAATGCAGTTTTAAAAGCAGTCCGGGGCGGCTATCAGATTCTTGCACACTGCAATGGAGACGCTGCGTCCCAGCAGTTCCTTGACAGCTATAAAAAAGCAGTACAGACCGTGGAAAATCCAGATATGGATCTCAGACCGGTCATGATCCACTGCCAGACCGTCCGGGAAGACCAGTTGGATGTGATGAAAGAATTACGGATGATTCCGTCCATTTTTATCGGACATACGTATTACTGGGGAGATGTTCATCTGAAAAATCTGGGGCAAAAGCGGGGCGCCAATATCAGTCCTGTGAAATGGGCACTGGAGCGGGGACTGGTGTATAACTTCCATCAGGACGCTCCGGTAACGAAGCCGGATATGCTGCATTCCGTCTGGTGCGCGGCAAACCGTATCACCAGAAAAGGACAGCCGATCGGGCAAGAGCAGTGCATCAGCGTGTACGATGCGTTAAAAGGCGTGACGATTAACGCCGCATATGAATATCACGAAGAACATACGAAAGGCACGCTGGAAGCCGGAAAGCTGGCGGATCTGGTGATCCTCGATCAGAACCCGCTGAAAGTAGAGAAAGAAGAAGTAAAAAACATTCGGGTTGTAGAAACAATCAAACACGGAGAGACGTGCTACCGGGCATAAATGAAGTATCCCCCGGGTGGGTTGAACGACGGTTTTCGGACTGTTCGTTTCATTCATCCGGGGGAATTTTAATCCGTTTGAGCAGGCGGTTTGGAGACAAAAATATTGAAGAAAAAAGAGGCACATGCTATGATATAGATATCATTGTATGGCGACACCCATAGATCGGATGTTCCGGAAAGGAGAGACTGCTAAAATGGATGAAGCGAGAAGAAAAAAGCTGCCTGTCGGAATTGAGAATTTTGAAAAAATCCGGAAAGCAGGATTTTATTATGTGGATAAAACAGCGATGATCAAAGAGCTGCTTAATACATGGGGCGAAGTGAATTTATTTACAAGACCGAGACGTTTTGGAAAGTCACTGAATATGAGTATGCTGAAATCATTTTTTGAGATTGGATGTGACAGCACTCTTTTTAACGGCTTGGAAATCTCAAAGGAACGGACACTGTGTGATGAATATATGGGCAAATTTCCGGTGATATCTGTTAGCTTCAAGGGCGTCGCGGCTGCGAATTATGAAACGGCAAGAAACCTTGTTGTTAAGGTGGTCAATGAGGAGGCAAGGAGACTCCATTTCCTTCTGGACAGTAACAGATTGTCTCCGGAGGATAAAGAACTTTTTTCTTTGCTCCTCCGGAAAGAAATGGATGACGAGACGTTAATGTTCAGTATTCGCGAGCTTTCAGAACTGCTTATGAAGCATTACGGAAAACAGGTTATTATATTGATTGATGAATATGACGTTCCTTTGGCGAAGGCAAATGAACAAGGATATTATGATCAGATGGTATTTCTCATTCGGAATATATTTGAGCAGGCGCTTAAAACAAACGAGAATCTTTATTTTTCTGTATTGACCGGCTGTCTGCGGGTAGCAAAGGAAAGCATTTTTACCGGATTGAATAATCCCAAAATCCTTTCAATCACGACGGTTCGGTTTGACGAGTATTTTGGATTTACAGATGAAGAAGTGAGGGCGATGCTGGAATACTATCATTTTGAAGGAAAGTATGACGCAATCAAGGAATGGTATGATGGATATCGGTTTGGAAATGTTGATGTGTATTGTCCATGGGATGTGATCAGTTATTGTGATGAATTAATGGGGGATCCGACAACTATACCGAGGGACTATTGGTCAAATACCAGCGGGAATGACGTAGTCAGGCGATTTATCAGACAAGCAGATAAAGGCGTGACAAAAAGAGAAATAGAAATGTTGATTGCGGGTGATACGGTAACGAAAGCAATTAAACAAGAATTGACCTATAGCAACCTGTATGATTCCATCGATCATCTCTGGAGCGTACTATTTACTACCGGTTATTTAACACAGCGTGGCATGGCGGATGATGGAAGATATTTGTTGGCCATTCCGAATATGGAAATCCGCAATATCTTCAAGAACCAGATCATGGAGATGTTCAAAGAGGGAGTAGAGAAGGATGGAAAGACACTGGAGGCATTTTGCAGTGCATTGCAGTCTGGAAACAGTGCAGAAGTAGAAAGAATTTTTACAGAATATCTGAACCAGACGGTAGGCATCCGTGATACGTTTGTCAGAAAACCGACAAAAGAAAACTATTACCATGGTATTTTGATAGGAATCCTGGGGTTTAAAGGAAACTGGTACGTGAGATCCAACCGGGAATCCGGGGATGGATATTGTGATATTATCATTGAAATTGAGAGTGAAAAGATAGGCATTATTATAGAAGTTAAATATGCAGAAAACGCCGGATATGAAAATGCATGTAAAAAAGCGTTGGAGCAGATTAATAAAGAAAGGTACAGCGAGGAACTGAAAAGAGAAGAGTTTCATACCATCTACAAATATGGCATTGCTTGTTACAAGAAACAGTGCAGGGTAGTGTTGGAGACAGAAACGAATTGATATGTATACGAACCGGACGCATGGTAAAATCGGAAGCATAGATAATCGTGCAGCAGAGTGGGATGCAGTATAGTCGAGAAAAGAGGGACGAAGAAGATGGCAAAAACATTTAATACTACCGGATTGTGTGTTCCGGAAGAACATTATATGGTAAATCTGGATGAACGTCTGAAAAAAATAAAAAGGCTCGTGGATAGCGGAAAGTATTTTACAATAAACAGAGCACGGCAGTATGGAAAAACGACAACGTTGATGGCGTTAAGCCTTTTTCTGCAAAATGACTACTATGTTGTATCGCTGGACTTTCAGACATTCGGGAGTGCAGAATTTGAAACAGAAAACACATTTGCACGGGCATTTTCGAACTCGTTTGTTGAAGCACTGGAATTCAATGACCTGGCTGTGAATCCGGAATTTCAGGATGCGGTTAAGAAACTGGAGATCAGCAGTAACAGTGAATGGTTTACCCTTCGGGTTCTTTTTAAAGGATTACGGGAGATATGCGGCGCTTCGGACAAACCGATTGTGTTAATGATCGACGAGGTGGACAGCGCTGCAAATAATCAGATTTTTATAGATTTTCTGGCACAGCTCCGCGCACAGTACCTAAAACGATTTCAGCAGCCGTCCTTGAAATCTGTGATTCTTGCCGGAGTATATGATATAAAGAATCTCCGTCAGAAGCTTCGCCCGGAAGATGAACATAAATATAACAGTCCGTGGAACATCGCGGCAGATTTTGATATTGATATGAATTTTTTATCAAAAGATATTGAGGGGATGCTTACAGAATATGAAGAAGACTATCATACAGGCATGAACCTTAATAAGATAGCAGGCTGGATTTTTGAATACACTTCGGGTTATCCGTTTTTGGTATCAAGGTTATGTCAACTGACAGATGAGAAAGTGAGCGAGGAATGCGGCTCAAAAAGTGCGGCGTGGACTGTAGAAGGACTTTACAGAGCTTTGAGAATCCTTTTGTCAGAAAAAAACACATTATTTGAATCTTTAATCAACAAACTTTATGATTATCCGCGCCTTAATAAAATGCTGCGGACGATTTTGTTTACCGGAAAAACATTTTCGTATGTTGCAGATGATAGTGTTGTTGAGATGGCAGCAATGTTTGGCTTTATTAAAAATCAGCAGGGAAATATCGCCGTTACAAACCGTATCTTTGAAACACGACTTTATAACTTTTATCTTTCGGAAGATGAAATGCAGGAAACAGATATTTATAAAGCGTCTTTGGAAGATAAGAATCAGTTTATCGTAAATGGGTATTTGAACATGAGACTGGTTCTTGAAAAATTTGTAATTCATTTTCATGACATTTATGCAGAGTGCGACAGCACATTTTTAGAAGAAGGAAGACAGTATTTTTTGCTTTATTTACGTCCTATTATTAATGGGGTTGGTAACTATTACGTGGAATCCAGAACGAGGGGACTGCACCGGGCAGATGTTGTTGTGGATTATCGCGGCGTACGCTATGTGATTGAAATGAAAATCTGGCGCGGGCAGGAGTACAATAAGCGCGGCGAACAGCAATTAGCCGGATATCTGGATGATTTTCATATTGATACAGGTTATATGCTCAGTTTTAATTTTAACAAGAGTAAGCAGATTGGCATTCACGAAATAGATCTTGATGGAAGGAAAATTATAGAAGCGGTAGTATAAAAAAGAATGTGCAAAGCACATTCTTTTTTATAACGATTATTTTTCTTTGCGCCTTATCTCCAGTTCTTTTACATTAGATTCCACTCGTTTTTTGTTCAGCGGATAGAGAAAGGCAAGGATCAGTGCGCACAGCAGATAGGATGCGGCGGGCAGCAGCGCGGAGATTTCATATACGCCAAGGCGTACGGCAGCGGTCTGCGTGACGGCGGCGGAATCGTACCCGATCCATGCCAGCGCCCAGCCGCTTACGCCGCCTGCGATCGCCTGTCCCAGTTTTCGTGCAAAGGAATAGACGCCGTAGACGATACCATCGTTGCGGCTGCCGGTCTGTACTTCCAGGTCGTCGATCACATCGGTGACCAGCGCATAAGCCTGCATACCGAAGCATTGTCTGGCGATGATCGCGATGAAAGACACTCCGATGAAAATCCAGACATTTTCGAAACGTGCGGCCGCGATCAGGACGTAGATGACACCTGCGGCGAAATAGCAGGCAACGCCGCTTTCTTTTTTGCCGAAACGTACGGAAACCGGCGTCGAGATCCCAAGCAGGAGCAGTGTGGCGGGCAAAGCCAGTACCGAATAGACAGACAACGCGGTTGCATTCTGAAAATAGTCGGCAAACAGATAATTGTTCAGACTCTGGGTTGCGGTTGTCGCGAACATCATCAGGATAGCGCATAAGAGCATCCCCCAGAACGCTTTACTTTTCATTACATCTGTAAATAATTTCCCAAAAGAAATCTGCGAGGGTTCTGTGTCTGTGACAGGCTCAGGCTTTACCCGTTCTGTTGTCATAAAATAGCACAGCAGGTAACACACAATTGCACATATGGAAAATATGCCTGCAAGCAGGGTAAACCGTCCGGCGTCTACAACTTGATTGCCGTCACTGTCGGTATAGTATATCACCAGAGGCGAGGCTACGGTGATCACGATCATGGCAAGCATACTGCCGAGGGACCGGAAGACGGAAAGAGAACTCCGGTCTTTGGGGTGATTGGATATGACGGACGCCATGGAGCCATAAGGGATATTGATGGCAGTGTAAAATACCGATCCCCACAAAAGATACGTGATAAACATATATGCGATTTTGACATTCATAGATGCATCCTGCAGGAAAGACTGATACATCAGAAAGGAACTCAGCGCCACAAGTCCACTGATCCTCCGTATCCAGCACTTGAATTTTCCGTCTTTTCCCGGTTTGCACAGATCCACGATCCGGCCCATTCCGATATCGGTGACAGCATCTACGCACCGTGCGATCACAAACATTGTTCCGATTATGCCGGTGCTGATCCCCATGACTTTCGAATAGAATACCATGACATAGCTGCTGGCGAAGATGAACGTAAAATCATTGCCAAAATCACCGAACATATATCCGAGTTTGTCACGCATGCCAAATGGTCTTACCGTACTGCCCTGTTCTTTTTGTTTCTCTTTTTTCATCTCATTTTCCTTCCTTTTCTTTTCGTTTGATCCGGTTCAGTTTCCGGTTGATCTTCAGAAGCTGTTCTTTTGACAGATGAACGCCCAGCAGCGTTTCCGCCATGGAAGCCAGCCGCTTGAAGGACATGCCCTCGATCATATTGCGGATATCCGGATTATTCATATTAATCTCCCGTGATTTATCCTTGGACTGCGAACTTTTTTTCGCTGCGGCTTTGTATTTCAGCAGGACCCGGAAGATGACATATTTCATATAACGGGCGCCCCGCTTACTTTCCATGATGTCGCCCAGCTTGTCATTGATGGAATAATAGCCGTCGGGTGCGGTGATCTCAAACCAGTTGATAATATCACCGGTTTCTTTGAGCCGGTAAGACTCGTTGAATTCGTTGACTTTCCGAATAAAGCTTTCATCCGTGCAGTTTCCCGCTTTTGCCAGAAGTTTGGTCTCTCCGGTGTTCGGTACCTGAAAATAGAAGAAGTGATCCGGGCATTTCTTTTTCTCCAGACTCTTTCCGTTTGCAAAAAGCTCGACTTCCGGCTGATTGGAATATACGGTGATTTTCGTTGTATCTTCCACCCGGTCGGTATAACGTTTCCCGCAGATATGTACGAAAGGCTCATCGGACAGCCACGCTTTATAAGCATAAAACGCATCTTTCTTATATTTACGGTCAAAGGTGACAAGTCCTTTGTGGTTCATGCCATCCTCTCCGCCTTCCGATCTTGCGTCCGCGGCAAAATCAAACATATTCCATACATAGGTGGACCAGATATATGGGCGCGTATAGAGCTGGCGGATCAGTTCTTCGTGATAATATGCCTGATATTCTTCTGTATAATCGCCCTGAACCGGATCGGAGCTGTGCCAGTTCAGCGCTTCACAGCCGTATTCGCTCATGCCGATCGGTTTTTCAGGGAACTTTTTGTGGAACCGGTCCATAAATTCTCCGTTCATGGAGATTTCCCCGCCGTACCATCCGTAATAATGATTGTAGGATACCACGTCGGAGATGTGCAGATATTCCTCATCCATACTGCAGACTGTCACAACGGCAAGGGTAGTCTGCCTTGTGGGATCCAGTTTATGCGTCAGATCGTTCAGCGCATGATGATTTTCCAGAAGATCCGGGTCGGATACGCCTCCGATCGTGATCTCATTGGAAAGTCCCCAGACAACGATCGAAGGATGGTGATAATTCTGGACGATCAGTTCCCGCATCTGTGACAGGGTATTTTCCCGTCCATTTGTCAGATGTCTGGAAATATAAGGAATCTCTGCCCAGACGATCAGTCCGCGTTCGTCGCACAGATCATAAAAATACTGGTCGTGCTGATAATGTGCGAGGCGGATGCTGTTCGCACCCAGTTCGCAGATCAGATCCATGTCTTCCTTGTGGTGTTCGGGAAGGAGGGCATTTCCGATGACCGGCCGGTCCTGGTGGCGGGATACGCCGCGCAGGGGATAGCTTTTTCCGTTCAGCAGAAAGCCTTTTTCCGGATCAATCTCAAAGGTACGGCATCCAAACCGGAGTTCCCGGAAGTCGAGTTCAGTTCCGTCTTTTTGCAGACGTGCCTGCAGGCGGTAGAGATAAGGATCTTTTTTTCCGTTCCACAGGTGGCCGTTCGGGATGACCAGCTCTGCCATCGGAACTTTTGACGGGATTACTTTTCGCGCGACGACTTTGTCCTGGTCTAAAATCTGATATTCCAGAAGTTCGCTTCCATCTGCTCCGGTCAGAAATGCTTCAACAGAAACCAGAGCATCTGTACCATGGACTGTCGGGGTGACCTTGATTCCCGGACTTCCGTAATAATCCAGATCAAAGCGTGTCTTTTCCACAAAGAGTAGGTTGACATTACGGTAAAGTCCGCCATAAAACGTAAAGTCTGCTTTCTGTGGATATACGTGGTCGTTCGGGGCGTTGTCTACTTCCACCAGAATTTCGGTGTCCTCAGTCAGCATGTCTGTGATGTTTGTGCGCCAGGTTGAGTAGCCGCCGTCGTGGTGTGCAAGTTTTGTCCCGTTTACATACAGATCCGCCGAAGAATTGGCGCCCTCGAATTCAAGATAGACTACTTTTTGCTGGGGGATCTCGCTTTTACGCAGGGTTTTCCTGTAGCGGCAGACGCCGCGGTAGTAGTCGTTGCCGCCGTCCTGTCCGTCTGTCCCGTTCCACGTATGGGGCAGGCTGACAGATTCCCAGTGCGCGTTTTCGCCGGTCTCTTTTGAAAAAGACCATTGATTGTTCCATTTCATTTGCATTTATGTTTCCGCCTTTCTATTGTATAAGCTTATCGTAGCGTACTGTATTGCGAGACAAAAAACTCGGATGAATTTTGTTGGATTTGTATGATTTTTGTGATAGGATTATAGTTAAGGGGGCATATATATGATTTTGGATATAGACCGGGAGCAGGGAGGAGAGAGAAATGGAAAGCAAATATCAGAACTTCAGAGAAGTGTTTCCGTTTATCCGGCAGGTGATACAGGACGCCTATAGGACGGAGACAATCCTTTATACACATCCGTATCAGGATTTGAGAAAGATTGACCGGGGATTCCGAAATATGATTTGGGGCGATGTAAAAAGACCGGAGCTGTTTACGGAATTTCTGGCACAGGAACCCTGTTATCGTATGGCGGTTTTGAAAAGCACATTGGGATATTATAATATTTTTGCATCTGTTTCACTGGAACGGCATCATCCGGACTTTATCAGTATCGGTCCGTTTTGCGACGAACACCTGTCAAAGGCGTTTGTGCAGAAGATTGTTTCAAACCGGAAACTGACGGCGGAGCAGACTGCGATGGCGGAAAAGTTCTATGAGATCCTTCCCTGCGCAGACATGAATGATGTGACGCTCCTGACACTGCATCTTCTCTGTGCATTTATTCCAGAGTATCGGGATGTGATGCCGGAATATGTGGATTATTCGGAGGAAAAACACGAATTCCGCCCGGTTCAGGAAGCGTTTTGGCACTTTACAGATGCTTCGGCAGAATGCTACGCGGCATATTTGAAAGAGTTTCTGGATACCCTGATCACCGGAGACGAGAAAAAGACGTTTGATCAATTAAAAGTGTTTTTGGACGCCAATGGAACAACAAAGAATGTGCCCATGTACAGCATGAAGAAAAAAATGCATGAACTAAACAGTTTCTGTAAGGAAAAACTGCTTTCCACATCGATCCATCCCTATTATATACTCCGACAGGCAGATACACTGGAGATGCAGATTGACGCCTGTGTGAAGCAGGAACAGCTTGTTTCTATGCCTTATAAGATGGTCAGAAGATATTGTCTGATCGTCAGAAACTATACGCATGCGGAATACTCATATTTGATCAGACGGGTGATTGCATATATTGAGCAGCATCTGGACGAGGAACTTTCCCTTTCCTCTCTGGCGAAACATTTTCAGAAGAATCCTTCCTTTCTTTCTGGAGAGTTCCGCAGAGAAACCGGGAAAAGTCTTACAGAATATATTCATTACGTTCGCATTCAGGAGGGGGTCCGTTTGTTTAATACGACAGATATGTCTGTGTCTGAGGCGGCGTCCCGTGTGGGATTCTCGGATTTTGGATGGTTTTCTAAGCTGTTTCAAAGACAGGTGGGGATGAGTCCGCGGGAATATAAAAAAATGCTGAACACCCGGTAAACGTGACCGGCACATTCTGCCGGTCACCACTTTGTTTCTTTTATCAGATTTTCCAGAGAGACACCGATTGTGAAAGTAATATAATCTGTCATTGATTTGCGGCTTTGTTTTTTACGGTTTTTCACCCAGTCGATCAGTATATTCGCAAGCGCTTCCGTATAAAACTTTGTCAGAAAAACTTTATAGTCGTTTCCGATGGTTTTGCTGTGCTGCTGCTCAAACTGCTCGATGATCGCCGCCGTGATCCCATAAAAGTCGTCGTAAAAAAAGCGCTTCATCTGTTCGTTTCCAACTGAGTCGTAGGCGCAGCTTATGATGTAGTTATTTTCTTCTACATAATCTATGACAAAGTTGAGTGCTTCTTCATAGTCCACAATAAAATCAAAGTGACGCACCACTTCGAGCGCTTCCTCCCGGAACATCCATGTCAGCAGATCATAGATATCTTCAAAATGGTAATAAAAAGTCTTGCGGTTGATATTGCAGTCTGCAATGATCTCACTCACGGTAATTTTTGAAAAAGGTTTTTTCTGCATGGTTTTTTTGAGTGAGGCTGCCAGCTTTTCTTTGGTCCGTCTGGATATTTCTTCCTGCTTCATTTAATCCCCTCATTCTTTCCATATTTCAACTGATCAGATGTATTGAACTTATTATACATTACAATACGAATACTTTACAAGACTGTAAATTCTTGAGTTTCCGCAGTCCCGTCTTTAGAAGTTAACACCATATTCTTTCGGAGCAAATATTATTCCTAACAC
>CATXUX010000048.1 GCA_958402795.1 uncultured Lachnospiraceae bacterium
TTGGTACTTTAGATAGACATATCCCTTTTTCAATTACAATTTACGGAAACTCAAGGTAGATTTTAAGAATATTGATAAAGGAAAGTTACGACGAGCACTTAATGATTTTGAACACTTTTTGAACACCGCGGACTTGATGAAGTCTTCAAACCCCCTTTCTATCAGTGTTTTTGATGATTTAGAACGGTTTGATTCCGGTTACAGTAAATTTGCTGTTGCTACATAAAAAGTGCAAATGTACAAAAATAGTAAGGGTTATTGAAGTGACAATAATTTGTGGTAAAATAACATTACCAAAATTCGTGCAATGCACAAAAACAAGGAGCAATATTATGGAAATTAAGAGAGATTCATACCTTGAACGGCTAAAGATACGAAAAGATAATGGAACGGAAAGGAATTTGAAATCATGACTTTAACACAGCTTCGATATGCGATCACGGTGGCAAATGCGAAATCAATGAACGAGGCGGCGCGTATGCTTTTTATTTCTCAGCCGAGCCTGTCCGCCGCGATCAAGGAACTGGAAGAAGAGAGCGGCGTAGAAATCTTCCGCAGGTCAAACCGTGGAATCTCTCTGACGCCGGAAGGCGAGGAATTTATCGGCTATGCGCGGCAGGTGGTTGAGCAGTACGAGCTGATGGAAACAAAATATATTACAAAGAAGAATACGAAGAAGAAATTCAGTGTGTCGATGCAACACTATACGTTCGCGGTTGATGCGTTTGTGGAAATGGTAAAGCAGTTCGGGATGGACGAGTATGAGTTCGAGGTACATGAAACGAAGACCTACGACGTCATTATGGACGTTAAGAATTTCCGGAGCGAGATCGGCATTCTGTATCTGAATGATTTTAACAGAAAAGTGCTCATGAAGCTGTTCCGGGAATCCGGTCTGGAATTTCACGCGATCCTGGAATGCGGGATTTATGTGTATCTGCGAAAGGGGCATCCACTTGCGTCAAAGCAGGAGATCTCGATGGAAGAGCTGGAGGAATATCCGTGTCTTGCGTTTGATCAGGGAACCAACAATTCCTTTTACTTCGCAGAGGAAGTGCTCAGCACCTATGAATATAAGCGCCTGATCAAGGCAAACGACCGTGCGACACTGCTGAATCTGATGATCGGACTGGACGGCTATACGCTCTGCAGCGGGATCATCTGCGAGAAGCTCAACGGAACCGATTACTGTGCGGTGAAGCTGAAGTCAGATGAAGTGATGACAATCGGATATCTTGCGAGGAAGGGCGTCGCGATCAGCGCTCTTGGCCAGAAATATCTGGAAGAAATCTCAAAATACAAAGACAAAGCATATCGTTGAACTTTTGATGGAGGGACTCATCATAATGCGTTTTTCTGACAGGGAAAAGTAAGTTTTGCTATAAAAAGGTTTTCCCTTTCTTCAGTATCCAGAGTCCCGTTCATCAGTTCCATCATTTTACGGGTGCTTTTCAATCCGATCTGTGTGCTGCTGACGCCGGACAGGTCGGATTTTATCGTGTTTTGCAGCGTGATCACAATTTCAGCTTCCATATCGGACCTGTTTTTTATCGCAGCGGAGATAAAGACAGGTTTTTCTTTGTCTCCGTATTTGATAATATTGGAAAACAGATTATTGAAAATGCGCTTTATCATTGCCGGATCTCCGGTGAAAGATTCATTCGTATTCTCCGGCAGATCCGGTTCTGTATGAAATCCGGTGAGATGCAGAAAATCGATGTTTTCAGCCAGCAGATGCAGCAGCACGTCAGCGGACAGATGGGATAATACCGGGGAATCTGTCTCGTCATATACAAGGGCATATTCAAAGATCCGGTCTGTCATTTCCCGGATATCATCTGTTTTTTCAAGGCATTGGCTGATACATCTTTCCTGCATGGCGGGATCCGGGTTTAACTTCAATACTTCCAGATATCCTTTTAAAACGGTCAGCGGCGTGCGCAGGTCGTGAGATAATGCCGCGACCAAATCCCGGTTGGCTTTATGGCTTTCCTGTTCCTGCGCAAAAGTTTCCTGCAGGGCAAGCCGCAGATGGTCGAGTTCCTGTGCAAGAATGCCGATCTCGTCGTGTCCTGCGGCAGGAATCGGCGTACTCAGATCGCCGGACGCCATCCGGAGGATATCCTTCTGCAAAAGAATCACAGAGTTCATTTTTCTGCCGATGAAAAAAAGAATCACGGCAAAGAAGAGAACAATACTAAGCGCCAGGCAAAAAAGAAAGTAGGGAATCACAAACTGGGTGCGGTGATAAAAATACACGATAACCTCTGCATAGCCGTTTTTGAATTCCAAGGGAAATCGATATTCCATTTCTACTGCACCGTCTGTCAGACGATAAAATGCATCGAAGGGTGTTCGAAAGAGGGCGGAGGCGGAAACCAGGGCCCCGGGAGCCTGGCCCGCGCGGTATGTGCCGTCTTCCAGACCATAGATATAAATACTGGTATACTCGTCCGCAAGATCAAAAAAAGGTTGCATTGCTTCTACGGCGTCCACATCTTCTTCCGAATCCGGGACATTATAATTCAAGGCCTCCTGATGGAGTGTGGTCCAGAAATTCTCGTCCAGATCCGGAAAAATATCCGAAAATAGGGAGACATTCTTTGACATAAATTCCCAGACTTCCCATTTATGCATCCATAAAAACTGAAAAAGAGAGATACAGATAATGCCTGCCGTCAGAATCAGAAGAACAAGCTGTGTCCGTATCCGCATAGTCTGAAAGAAACGGAAGAGCCGTGTATTTTTGAGTTTAGTCACATCGATACCCCTTTCCCCAGATGGTTTTGATCAAAACCGGATTTTTCGGATCCTCCTCGATCTTGCGCCGCAGATTGCGGATATGTACCATGATCGTATTATTTGCCCCGTAATAATAAGGCTCTTCCCAGACGCTTTCATACAAGTGTTCTGCTGAGAAAATCTGGTGTCTGTGTGTGGCCAGTAGCACGAATATGGCAGATTCGGTGTCGGTCAGATCCAGCAGTTCTCCGCTGCGGTATACCTCCCGGGTATCTGGGTGAATTTCGAACGCATGATAGCGGATCACTTGTGCCGGTCTGGCGGAATCGGACGCGCCGTCCCCCTGATACACATGATAGCGGCGGATCAGAGCCTTTACGCGCAACGTCAGTTCGGAATAAGAAAACGGCTTTGTCAGATAGTCATCTCCCCCGCTTGAAAATCCCAGCATCTTATCGCCGTCCTGCGTACGCGCGCTTAAAAACAAGATTGGCGCGTTGCTGATCTTCCGGATCTCCGTACAGGTCTGATATCCGTTTAACCCCGGCATCATAATGTCCAAAATAATCAGATCGAAAGACTGTGCGTTTAACTGCCGCAGTGCAGAAGCACCGTCGGCTGCCTCGATGGTCTGATATCCTTCATTGTGTAATAAAATTTGTATGATCTCTCGTATTTCCGGGTTATCGTCCACGACAAGAATCCGAAATGTTGATGGAATCTGCGGATTCATCTTGAATTTCCCCTCCTCTGCGAAAATAACTATGTCCTTATTATATACCCGTCGGGTCGGAAATGCTGTATATTTAAGAATTCTTTAGAAATACTTTTGTAGTAATTTAAGATACGGCGTGTACACTAAGCATCGGAGGTGGAGAGAATGGATAAAATATCTGTGATCATCCCGTGCTGGAATGAAGAAAAAGCGCTGCCTGTTTACTATGAGGAAATGTGCCGGGTAATGGCTGGAATGAAGCAGGAATACGGGGAAGTGTGTCCGGAATTTGAATTGATTTTTGTAGATGACGGCTCCACGGACAGGACACATGAGCTGATGAAGGAACTGCATGAAAAGGACGTTCGGTGCCGTTATCTTTCGTTTTCGAGAAATTTTGGAAAAGAGGCGGCGATTTATGCCGGACTTCAGAATGCCCGTGGAGATTATACGGCGGTGATGGACGTGGATCTTCAGGATCCGCCCGCGCTTCTTGCAAAAATGTACCGCATTTTGAAAGAGACGGATTATGACAATGTGGCAGCCAGACGTTCCACGCGGACGGGAGAATCAAAAATCCGCTCGTTTCTGTCAAAGTGTTTTTATCAGGTGATCAATCGGATCTCCGGGACAGAGATTGCTGACGGCGCAAGGGATTACCGTTTGATGAACCGGAAAATGACAGACGCTGTGCTTGCCATGAGTGAGTACAACCGTTTTACGAAAGGGATCTTCAGTTGGGTAGGATTTCGGACAAAATGGCTGGAATTTGAAAATGTCGAGCGGTCTGCGGGAGAAAGCAAATGGTCCCTGCGGAAGCTGTTTCAATATTCGTTCGACGCAATTACCGGGTTTTCAGCGGCACCGCTGTCGTTTGCGTCAATGGCGGGAATGCTGTTCTGCGGGGTATCCTTCCTTCTGATCCTGGTGATTGTGATCCGGACGCTGGTGTGGGGGGATCCGGTGGCGGGCTGGCCGTCTCTGGCGTGTATTATTTTTCTGGTAAGCGGTGTACAGCTTTTATGCACAGGAATCGTGGGGCAATACCTATCCAAGACCTATATGGAGACGAAGCACCGCCCGGTATATATTTTAAAAGATTCCAGCGAGGAAGAAGAGCAGCATGCGAAGACAGAGAAAAATGGATAAGAAGTGGCATTACCCATCTTTCCCCTGGGAGTTTGCTGCCTCTTTCCACGCCTGAATTTCTTCCAGATGTTTCTTTACCGCTTTTTCCTCTCCCTGTTCGGTCGGGTGATAGTACTTCCGGTCTTTGAGAGAGTCCGGCATACACTGCATGTGAGTCAGTTTTTCTTCGGTATCATGTGCATACTGATATCCTTTCCCGTAGTCCAGATCTTTCATCAGCTTTGTCGGAGCGTTGCGAAGCTGCAGGGGAACCGGCTCTGCACGAAGATTTCTGACGTCCTGTTTACAGGACTCACATGCCTGATAGAGCGCGTTGGACTTCGGCGCAAGCGAGAGGTAGGTTACTGCGTGTGTGAGATGGACGTCGCATTCCGGCATACCAAGAAAATGGCACGCCTGATAAGCGGCGACTGCAACGGTCAGCGCATTGCTGTCAGCCATGCCGACGTCTTCACTTGCGAAGCGGATCAGCCTCCGCGCGATGTAGAGAGGATCCTCGCCGCCTTCCAGCATCCGGCACATCCAGTAGATTGCGGCGTCCGGATCACTGTTGCGCATGGACTTATGCAGCGCAGAGATCAGGTTATAGTGTTCTTCGCCGCTCTTGTCGTAGAGCAGGGACTTCCGGCTGATGCACTGTGCAAGTCCTTCATCGGTCACTTCAATACCATCGGCTGATATAGCGCCGTTTAATACAGCCATTTCCAGCGTGTTCAGGGCAGTCCGGGCGTCCCCGTTGGCAAATCCGGCAATGGCGGCGATCTGCTCCTGTGAGATCCGTACATTCTGCGTGCCGAATCCGTCCGGATTCTTCAGGGCATTGTTCAGTAGCCTGATCAGATCTTTTTCTTCTAGTGATTTCAATACAAAAACACGGCAGCGGGAAAGCAGAGCGGCGTTGACTTCGAAGGAAGGATTTTCTGTCGTCGCGCCGATGAGGATAATGCTCCCCTTTTCTACAAAGGGAAGAAACGCATCCTGCTGCGCTCTGTTAAAGCGATGAATCTCGTCCACAAACAGGACGGTGCGAATCCCCATGTGGCGGCTTTGCTCTGCCTGATTCATGACGGATTTAATCTCTTTGATCCCGCTTGTGACTGCGCTGAAATTGATAAAATCTGCTTTCGTCCCACTGGCAATGATACTGGCAAGCGTGGTCTTTCCAACGCCCGGCGGGCCCCAGAAAATCATCGAAGAAATCTGATCGTGCTCGATAAGCTGGCGAAGTACTTTCCCAGGTCCGAGGAGATGTTCCTGTCCGACAAACCCATCCAGCGAGGAAGGACGCAGGCGGCTTGCGAGCGGAGACGTATTCTTTTGATTATCGAATAATGACAGTTGTTCCATAACAGATCAAGGCCTCCTAAGTATTTTCTTAATCATAGCAAACAAATGTTTGTAAGTCAATGAGCTGTTTTTGCGGATTCTTTATTCCCATCTCAGCCTATTATTGCACCATAGCTATAAGATCAAACTATAACCGGCTGTATTTTTTTTGAATTAACACTTTTTTCTGAGTTATGCTATACTGTGAAAATCAACTTGGTTGATTACAATGGTTTACAGGAAAAGGGTATGAGACATGTCTGAAATTGTAGTTCAAAATGTAAGTAAAACATATACGACCAAAGACGGCACGGTTCAGGCGCTGAGGAATGTGAATCTGTCCGTCGAGTCGGGAGATATCTTCGGGATCATCGGGATGTCCGGCGCAGGAAAGAGCACGCTGGTGCGGTGTATGAATCTTCTGGAAGTGCCGACGGAGGGAACGGTCTTGATTGAGGGAAGATCCTTGCAGTCGTTTTCGGAGAAGGAGCTGAGGAAGCAGCGGGAGAAGATCGGGATGATCTTTCAGCATTTTAACCTGCTGATGCAGAAGAGCGTGCTGGAAAATGTCTGCTTTCCTCTGTATATTCAGGGAAAGAAAAAGGCGAATGCACGGAAACGTGCGCTTGAGCTGCTGGAGATTGTAGGCCTGTCGGACAAAGCGAAGGCGTATCCGGCTCAGCTATCCGGCGGACAGAAACAGCGGGTTGCCATTGCCCGTGCGCTGGCTTCGGATCCGAAGATCCTGCTTTGTGATGAGGCGACGAGCGCACTGGATCCGCAGACGACCTCTTCCATATTAGAGCTGCTGAAGGATATCAATGAGCGGTTTCACATTACGATCGTGATTATCACGCACCAGATGTCTGTTGTGCGGGAGATCTGCCAACATGTCGCGATCATGAGCGAAGGCGAAGTAGTGGAGAAAGGCTCTGTGGAGGCTGTCTTCACACATCCGCAGTCATTGGTGGCGAAGGAACTGATCCGCAAGGATGTGAGCACAGAGGTGGATGCAGACGGACATCCGGGAAACCGGCAGAAAGAACGAAGAGAAATCCACAGCAGCCATGCGATCCGTATTGTATTTTCGGAGAACTCGGCATTTGAGCCGGTCATTGCAAATATGGTATTGAAATTCCAGGAGCCGGTCAACATTTTAAAGGCGGATACGAAAAATGTCGGCGGCACGGCGAAGGGCGAGATGATACTCGGATTTGTCAGGGGAAGTACAAAAGTCCGTGAGATGAAAGAGTATCTTCGGAAACACGGTCTGGAGATTGAGGAGGCAGATGAATATGTGGACCAGTGAAATTACGACAATGATCATAAAAGGCGTGGGAGAGACGCTTTACATGACGCTTCTCTCTACGGTACTGGGATATCTGCTCGGATTGCCAATGGGAATCATGCTGACCGTATTTGATGTGGATGGCCTGAAGCCGAACCGGGCGGCATACAAGATACTGGACGTGATCGCCAATATCGTGAGAAGTATTCCATTTTTGATCCTGCTTATTCTGCTGATCCCGTTTACACGGTTCGTTGTCGGACAGAGCTATGGATCGTCTGCGACGGTAGTTCCACTCGTTGTGGCGGCAGTTCCGTATATCGCCAGAATGGTGGAATCTTCACTCAAAGAAGTCGATCCCGGAGTGATCGAAGCCGCGAAGTCCATGGGAGCCGGTACGATGTTTATTATCCGGAAGGTGCTTCTGGTTGAGGCAAGGACTTCTCTGATCAATGGCGTGACGATTACGGTCGGGACGATCCTGGGATATTCTGCGATGGCGGGAACCATCGGCGGCGGCGGACTGGGCGATATCGCCATTCGTTACGGGTATTACCGTTATCAGTCCGATATCATGATCGTGACAGTGATCCTGCTGATTGTACTGGTACAGTTGTTCCAGACTATCGGTACCCGCATTGCTGCACGAATGGATAAGCGAAAGAGAAACAGACAGAAAATAGGAGGAATCTGATTATGAAAAAGAGATGGATTGCATTGTTACTGACAGGAATTCTGGCAACAGGTCTTTTGGCGGGCTGCGGCTCATCAGACGACAGCGCAGACAGCACGGCGGATAATACGCAGACGGAGAGTGAGGATACAGGAAGCGACGAAAAGACGACGATCAAAGTGGCAGCTTCGGCGACGCCGCATGCGGAGATTCTGGAGGAGGCGAAACCGCTTCTTGAGGAGCAGGGATATGAACTGGAAATCACGGTATTTGACGATTATGTGCAGCCGAATGAGGTAGTAGAGAGCGGAGAGTTTGATGCGAACTATTTCCAGCATATCCCGTATCTGGAGAGCTTTAATGAAGAAAAAGGAACGCATCTGGTGAATGCGGGCGGTATCCACTATGAACCATTCGGCATCTATCCGGGGACAAAGAGCAGCCTGGATGATATCGCAGACGGTGATAAGATCGCGGTTCCGAACGACACAACAAATGAGGCGCGTGCGCTTCTGCTGCTTCAGGATAATGGAATCATTACCCTGAAGGATGGCGCAGGCCTGGAGGCAACGGTAAATGACATTGAAGAAAATCCGTACAATGTAGAAATTGTAGAACTCGAGGCCGCACAGGTTGCTCGTGTAACAGAAGAGATGGCATATGTTGTACTGAATGGGAACTATGCACTTCAGGCAGGTTATTCCGTGAAGAACGATGCACTGGCTTACGAGAAGTCCGATTCCGAGGCGGCAAAAACGTACGTAAATGTTATCGCTGTTAAGGAAGGAAATGAGGACAGTGAGGCAATCCAGGCGCTGGTAGAGGTACTCAAATCCGACGAGATCAAGGACTTCATCAATGAAAATTATGACGGGGCAGTAATCCCGTTTGAGGATTAAAGATAAAACTGCATACAGACAGCAGAACAAGTACTTTTAAGAATTCTTTAGAAATACTTTTGACGATTCTTAAGATACAGTGGGTAGACTAAGCTCCGGAGGTGTGCTGAGATGAAGAAAAATAACCGGAGTGGTCTGGCATATTTCGGACTGGGGATTCTGACGCTTTTTGTATGCTGGCTTTTTGTGGGAAGGCAGGGTATATTCGGAGCGAAGGTGGACTGGCTTGGCCAGCACAGTGTATTCCCGGAATATTTTCGGCAGTTATTTTATGAAACCGGCGATTTTTTCCCGGAATTTGCAGGAAATATCGGCGGCGGGCAGAATATCTATAACTTTTCCTATTATGGACTGTATAATCCCATTGTTTTGTTTGCATATCTGCTTCCGTTCGTGAAGATGAGCGATTATCTGATGGCGGCCTGCATCGCGGGACTTCTGGCATCGGTATGGATTTTATATTACTGGCTGGGAAAGCGGGGATTTTCGCCTGAAATTCGTTTCCCCGTGGCGGCGTTGTTTTTATTGGCGGGACCGATGATCTACCATTCGTTTCACCAGATCATGTTTGTCAACTATATGCCGTTCCTTTTACTTTCCCTGCTGGGGGTAGACCGGCATTTTGAAAAAGGGAGATCCGGGTTATATACGGTCAGTGTGTTTTTGATGATCATGACTAGCTTTTATTTCAGCATCGGCGGGATGCTCGTGCTGGTACTGTATGGGTTGTCGCGATGGCTGGAACTGCGGGAAAAACAGGAGATGTTTCAACAAAGAAGAGTGGGAAACATCCGCTTATTTTTACGGGACGGACTGGGATTTCTTTTCCCGATGCTTACGGCTGTCCTGATGAGTGGAGTCCTTTTGATCCCGACGGCATATGCAATTCTCGGACGGAGCGGAGGCGGTCAAAAAAAAGATATCTGGTCTCTTTTCATACCGGATTTCTCTGTCACGCGCCTGACCTACAGCAGCTATGGGATTGGACTTACTACACTGGTCATTACCGTGCTTCTCACGGGACTGGCGTACCGGAAGTGGCGGGAAAAGATTTTGGGCATCGGGTGCATATTGATTTTTTCTGTGCCGGTATTTGCATGGCTTTTGAATGGCGGTCTGTATGTGCGGAGCAAGGCTCTGATTCCGTTTCTTCCATTATTATGTTATATGACTGCAATCTGGGTGGAAAAACAAAAGCAGCGGGAAATCTCATTTCGTGTCAGTGTTGCGGCGTACGTCTTTACGATTCTGATTCTGCTCCAGAAGAACTGCGGCGGACAGGAATTTGAGCTGGGAACATGGGGACAGGGACTTCTTCTGGCTGACGGTGTCCTGATGCTGGTCTGTTTTTTGTTATACCGGCGCCGGGGACGCCTTGCCTGGCTGACGGTGCCGCCGATACTGTGTCTGTTTGTGG
Organism: uncultured Lachnospiraceae bacterium; assembly: GCA_958402795.1. Classification (GTDB taxonomy): domain Bacteria; phylum Bacillota; class Clostridia; order Lachnospirales; family Lachnospiraceae; genus Schaedlerella. Next base: position 10,210 of record CATXUX010000048.1, read on the forward strand.
CTTTCAGTGTGTTTTACAGTCATTCTTCGGACGTTGTAGACCGAGAGACTTACGCCCGGGTGACAGACCTCCGGATCGGAGATACGATCAGCCGGACGCTGGATGAGGAGACGGGATTTTACCGTCTGGAACAGTCGGGGAATGTGACCGAGAAGGAGGCGGATCTGAACCGGATCTGGGATTCCAGACAGTGGATTTCATCCGTGTATTCTTCTTCCTACAACGCAGACTATCAGGAATTCCGGCAGAACGTGTTTGAGGTGGAAGAACCATTCCGGAATGATCTGATGCAGGCGGCTTCGGATAATCCGCTGTATCAGAAACTGATGGGAGTAAAGTATATTGCCGATGGAACAAATGTATATACAAACGAAAATGCGGCGCCTGTTATTTACGCTACAGACAAGGTGATTTCAGAAAAGTATTATGACAGTCTGGATTTTCCGTATAATCAGATCGCACTGATGCAGTACGCAGTCGTACAGAATAGCAGAGACAGCGGGGAGGAATGGAAAAAGGAGCTGGAAGAAAAGGCCGGACTGAAGGAAATCTCACTGCCGGAAGATCTTGCAGAGTGGAATACTGCCGGATTGTCTGTCGGACAGAAAGAGGATGGAAGTTACCATGTGCAGGCAGAGAAAAAAACGGGGGTAACATGGCAGATCACGAAGGAAGCACCGCAGCAGGAACAGCTTTTGTACGTACAATTTCAGGTAAAGAACCGAAAACCTGCCAGGGATGTGGCAGTCTGGCTGAACGGGACCAGAAATAAGCTGAGTGCAGGCGGACATATTTATTATAACGGAAATACGACATTTACCTGGGCGATTCCGATCGAAAAAGGACAGACAGATGTGGAACTGGTATTCGGGGAAGGTGATTATCAGATCTCAAATTTGAAATGCTATCTGGGAGACGCCGGTATACTGGAGGACGAAAAAACAGCAGGAAAACAACTGTATCAGTCAGAATTCCAGCCGAACCGGGAACAGACGAAAGGAGACCGGATCCAGGGAACGATCCGGGTGGAGAACACGGGATATTGTATCACATCCATTCCATACGATTCCGGCTTTGAAATCTTTGTGGACGGAAAACGGACCGTCGGAGAAAAAGTAAACACAACATTTCTGGAATTTCCGGTTGCAGCCGGAGCACATGACATAGAAATCAGGTACCATGCACCGGGCGTGGAGCTTGGAAAACTGCTGTCGTGCATAGGAGCGGTAATGTTTGGAATTGCTCTGCTGCGGAACAAAATAGTGAAAAGTAGACTTTGAAAAGGTTTTTTAGGTTGAATCTCGATTCTTGAAAAGCAAGATTGCAGGGCAGGCGGGTAAAAACAGGATTACCCGTCTGCTTTCTGCAATTTTGTTGTCTCTTTCCACGCCTGAATTTCTTCCAGACGTTTTTTGCAGATTCTTAATATCAATACCGATCCCTTTTTCCCTTTTTTATTTTTTCGGAAGTACAATGAAAGCGCAAAGAGAAAAGGAGTGAGCAGCAAATGAAAGTTTCGAAATCCATTCAGAAATATGAATACAGAATTGACAGGAAAGCAGAACGGTTTCTGTGGAAACATCCGGTCCTTGGATTCTTTTCTATCTTTATCGGTGTGCCGGTTTTTATTCTGGCATGTGTCTGTATCAGTACGCTGATCATTGCCTTTCCGGTATCGTGGGTGTTGGGCATCTTATGATCTTTATACAATCTTAATACAGAAACGGACATTTTTTTACATTCTTTATTTGAGCAAGGGTATGATAAAGACCAGATAAAGAGAGATAAAGGAGCTCCGTCTGTATGAGTATGTTGATTCGTGGAAAGAAAAAGCTGACGTCGTATCAGACTATTATTCTGGGGTTTATGGGGGTGATCCTGCTTGGGACCTTTCTTTTGATGCTTCCGGCATCCAGCCGGATGAGAGTGGTCACCCCATTTTCGGAAGCACTGTTTACTTCAACGTCCGCCGTCTGTGTTACCGGACTGGTGCTTCATGATACTGCTACTTACTGGTCGGCATTCGGACAGCTGGTAATCATGATCCTGATCCAGATCGGCGGGATGGGAGTCATTACCGTTGCCGCGTCATTCGCCGTGATTTCAGGGAGGAGGATCTCACTGATGCAGCGAAGCACTCTTCAGGAAGCGGTGTCGGCGCCAAAGGTAGGCGGGATCGTAAGGCTGACGAGTTTTATCGTGAAGGTTACGCTTCTGTTTGAACTGCTTGGCGCGTTGGTTATGGCGCCGGTTTTTTTCAGGGATTTCGGATTTCGCGGAATCTGGATGGCGCTGTTCCACTCGGTCTCTGCCTTTTGCAATGCAGGATTTGACCTGATGGGGACAAAGATGAAATTTTCCTCGCTGACAGCTTATGCGGATGAGCCGGTGGTGAACCTGACCGTGATGTGTCTGATCATCATAGGAGGGATCGGTTTTTTGACATGGGATGACATTCATGTGAACCGGCTGCATTTTCATAAGTATAAGATGCAGAGCAAGGTCATTCTCAGTATGACGGCTGTCCTGCTGCTTGTACCAGCAGTTTATTTTTACTTTTATGAGTTTTCGTCTCTGGCGCCCGGCGAGAGAATATTAAGTTCTCTGTTCCAGTCGGTCACGCCAAGAACAGCGGGATTTAATACCGTGGATCTGACAAAAATCAGTGAAACAGGACAGTCCGTGATCATTGTCCTGATGCTGATCGGAGGAAGTCCGGGATCGACAGCGGGGGGAATGAAGACAACGACGATCGCCGTACTGTTCGGGACTTCGTTTTCCACGTTTTCCAGAAAAGAAGACACGCACTTCTTCGGGAGAAGAATCGGGAATGAAGTGGTAAAAAACGCTGCGACGATCCTGCTGATGTATGTCAGTCTGTTTTTTTTCGGCGGTGTGGCGCTCAGTATTGCGGAAGGACTTCCGATGCTGACCTGTCTGTTTGAAACCGCTTCGGCACTGGGAACGGTCGGACTGTCGCTGGGCATTACGCCGGGACTGGGACAGGTGTCGCGGGGAATCTTAATTTTGCTGATGTTTTTCGGCCGTGTCGGGGGTCTGACACTTGTATACGCCGCACTGTCCGGGACCAAGAAGCAGCCTGCAAAACTTCCGCAGGAGCGGATCATGGTTGGATAAAGAGGAATATCAGGAATCCTTGAAAAACAAGGAAAGAGGAGGAAACGAAAGAGATGAAATCCATATTATTGATCGGACTTGGAAGATTTGGAAAACACATTGCCATGCACTTAAATGAACTGGGGCATCAGGTCATGGCGGTAGACCATAAGGAGGAGCGTGTAGACGCCGTACTGCCGTTTACGACGAACGCACAGATCGGAGACAGCACAAATGCCGATTTCTTAGAGTCCCTGGGAATCCGCAACTATGACGTCTGCATTGTCGCCATCGGAAATGATTTTCAGAGCTCGCTGGAAACAACGTCGCTGCTCAAAGAAATGGGGGCGAAGCTGGTTGTCTCGCGGGCGGCCAGGGACGTGCAGGCAAAATTTCTTTTGCGCAACGGGGCGGACGAGGTCGTTTATCCTGAGAAGCAGTTGGCAAAATGGACAGCGATCCGATATACCGCAGACCATATTCTGGATTATATTGAACTGGATGAGGAACATGCCATGTATGAAGTCACGGTTCCCGGGGAATGGATAGGGCGGACGATCGACCAGATCGACATCCGGAAAAAATACCATATCAATATCATAGGAATCAAGAGAAATGGAAAGCTGGGACTTACGATCCTGCCGGATCTTATATTAGAAGCCGGGGATACGCTGCTCGTACTCGGCAGAAATAAGAACCTGCAGAGATGCTTTCGGATATAAAGCGGGTCGTTTACTCGAAAGGGGTGGGGATAAGATGCGCGATATGTTATTACTGGCGGCGCTGGCGGCAGCGGCCGCTTTCGGCTGGGTTTTGATGGGAGAGCTGGACGATTTTCTGGATGAGAACCGGAGTGCCGGGAAAAAGAACCGCGTAAAGAAATGTGTCGATGATTTTTTACCGGAAAACATTGACATTTTTTCCGGTGTGCATTATAACGTAACAAAGGTTTTCGCAAACGATGCGCCTGCCGCAGCGAAATATGGAGGTCTGGAAATGGAAGAGAGAACAGAAAACAGCGGACAGCAGTATGACGCGGAGGAGCATATTCTGGTATGTATTTCACCGTCACCATCCAATGCCGCGATCATCCGAACCGCTGCAAAGATGGCGCGGGCATTCCACGGAGCATTTACCGCGCTTTTTGTAGAGACGCCGGATACGGCAGCAATGAATGAGGAAGATAAAAAGAGGCTGCATGAAAATATCCGGCTGGCACAGCAGCTTGGCGCAGATGTTGAAACAACACATGGGGAAGATATCTCGTATCAGATTGCAGAGTTCGCAAGGCTGTCCGGTGTTACGCAGGTTGTAGTCGGACGGAGTATGGCGGCAAGGAAAAGTATGTTCATCAAGCCGACACTGACAGAGCGGCTGATTACCGCAGCGCCTGGTCTGGAGATCCATGTAATCCCGGATTCAAACGGCGCTGACAATTACAGAAGATTACAGATGCGGCTGCCGCATATCATTCCGGTCAGGGACACGGCAAAAAGTATTCTGGTGCTGCTTTGCGCCACACTGATCGGCTATGCATTTTATTCCTTTGGGTTTTCGGAGGCAAATATCATCGCGGTATATATACTGGGCGTGCTGGTCATTTCGACTATAACGACAAACTGGATCTGCGGATTCGTGAGTTCCGCCGTGAGCGTACTGATCTTTAATTTCTTCTTTACGATTCCACGGTTTACTTTTCATTTTGACGATTCCGATTATATTGCCACATTTGCGATCATGTTCCTTGTCTCCTTCCTGACGGGATCGCTTGCCGCAAGACTGAAGGATCTCGCGAAGCAATCCGCGCATACGGCCTTCCGGACACAGGTACTTCTGGAAACCAGCCAGCTTTTTCAGAAAGCAACCGATGAAAAAACAACGCTGGCCGCGGCGGCAGGGCAGATCAGTAAACTGCTGAACCGGGATGTGGTAATCTATCCGGCGAATGGACAGGATTTGGGAATCCCGCAGATATACCGGACAGAGGACAGCGCACAGGAGGATCTGTTTTCGCAGGAGGAGAGGACGGCAGCCTTGTGGACGTATCGGAATAACCGGCACGCCGGGGCGTCGACCGACACGTTTCCGGACGCAAAGTGTATGTATCTTGCCATCCGTGTCAATAATCAGGTATACGGCGTGGCAGGGATTGAGATGGGTTCTGTCCCTATAGAGTCGTTTGAAAACAGCATTCTGCTGTCGATACTGGGCGAGTGCGCACTGGCGCTTCAAAATATAAAAAATGCGAAAGAAAAAGAGGAAGCGGCAATCGTGGCAAAGAATGAACAACTGCGGGCAAATCTTCTGCGGGCAATCTCACACGATCTCCGGACGCCGCTGACATCGATCTCCGGAAGCGCGGATAACCTGCTGACGAATTATGAAAAGATGGACGACGCCGGACGGGTGCAGACTTTCCGTGATATTTATGATGACTCGATGTGGATGATCAATCTGGTAGAAAATCTGCTGGCAGTCACCCGGTTCGAGGGCGGGCAGGTCAGCCTGAACCAGTCGGTGGAACTGATGGATGAAGTGATCGCAGAAGCGCTGCGGCACTGCAGCCGTAAAAGCCAGGAACATGTGATTCAGGTTCATGCCTCACAAGATCTGATCCTGGCGTATATCGATGTAAAACTGGTCGTACAGGTGCTGATCAATCTGATTGACAATGCGGTGAAATATACGCCTGCGGGTTCAGAAATTGAAATCTGTACAGAAAAAAGAGGCAAGTGGGTCATGGTTTCGGTTGCGGATAACGGTCCGGGCGTTCCGGACGATCAGAAGGAGCGTATTTTTGATATGTTTTACAGCGGAGCGAACAAAATCGCAGACAGCCGCAGGAGCCTCGGACTGGGACTTTCCCTGTGCAAGTCGATCGTCACGGCACACGGAGGCACGATCTCCGTATCCGATCATCAGCCGTCAGGCTCCGTTTTCACATTTACATTACCGGCAGGGGAGGTAGAACTGCATGAATAAACCATTGATCCTGGTTGTGGAGGATGATCTTCCGATCCGCAACCTGATTACAACAACTTTAAAGACAAACGATTACCGTTATCTGGTAGCGGCGAATGGAGAAACTGCAATCCTGGAGGCATCGTCTCATAACCCGGACATCGTGCTTTTAGATCTGGGACTGCCGGATATCGACGGCATTCAGGTGATCCAGAATATCCGTTCCTGGTCAAATCTTCCGATTATCGTGATCAGCGCCAGAAGCGAGGACCGCGATAAGATCGAGGCGCTTGACGCAGGCGCCGATGATTACCTGACAAAACCATTTTCCGTGGAAGAACTGCTTGCAAGACTCCGGGTGACGCAGCGGCGCCTGTCCTACATGACGTCCCAGATGCTGGCGGCAAGTTCGGAATTTATCAACGGGAAACTCCGGGTAGATTATGCCGGCGGATGCGCATATCTGGACGGACAGGAACTACATCTGACGCCGATCGAATATAAACTGTTGTGTCTGCTTTCCAAAAATGTCGGGAAAGTGCTGACACATACGTATATCACCCAGAACATCTGGGGGCGGAGCTGGGATAATGATGTTGCGTCGCTGCGTGTATTCATGGCAACGCTCAGAAAAAAACTAGAGCCGGAAGCAGATTCCCCGCAGTATATCCAGACACATATCGGAGTCGGGTACCGGATGATGAAAGTAGAATAAGAGAAATAGCAGATGTTTATAATAAAAACAGGATATAACTCGTTTGAGTTATATCCTGTTTTCTCTGTAAGTATCATTTTTTAGAGGTTAAACCAGTCTTCGTATCCCATTGCGATCAGGTTATCACGGCTGATGCGGAGGCTTTCGAACTCATCTCTTCCATAGGTGCTGTCCTGCTCGATTAGGAAGTATTCGCTTCCGCCTTCCAGACCTGCTTCGATACACTCTTTTACAGGAAGGGAACCTTCACCGATCTCAGCAAATTCCACGATGTTAAAAATAGAATCCATCAGTGCTTTCATATCGCTCATGTCTTCCGGCATCTTGATCTCGCCGATACGGTAATCTTTCAGGTGGAGCAGACGAATCCGACCGTTATATTTCTTAATGAAAGCAACCGGTTCCTCACCGCCTCTGTGGATCCAGTGGATATCCAGCTCGAATCCCATATGCTTTGTGTTTTCTTTGATGATATCCAACAGATACTGCCCGTCATATTTTACAAATTCAATATGATGATTGTGGTAATACAGATCGATACCATGTTCTTTCAGGCGCTCTGCCATCTCATCTGCACGGCGGACAAAATCCAGTGCTTTCTCCCGGCTGCCCATGCAGTTCATCGGGAGCATACCGATACGGAGCATATCGCAGTTTAAGGTTTTGCAGTCGTTTACGATCTTGTCGAAATCTGTTTCCAGAGACTCGTTTCCCGGCATCATCGGGGAAAGTGCAGCAGTGCAGGCTGCGATCTTGATCCCGAATTCTTCGGAAGCGCGCTTCATCTCTGACACGTTTTCCGGCGTCATAGGAATCTGGCTGACTTCTACGCAGTGGTATCCAAGTTCTGCGCAGGCTTTTAACGTTTCATAAGCGCCCAGCTCTGTTACTTTGTTTTTTATGGTACTCATCTGAATACCGATCAATCCTTTTTTCATTTTATGGTTGCCTCCTTGTTTTTTTCTGTTTATTGCTTATCTGGCAGACACCAAAACCCGTTTTCCTGCCCGGGAGGATTCGTGGATCGCGTCGATCAGGCGGATGCTCATGACGGCATCACGGACATGGAGATAATCGTCGTTGTCATTCTCCAGTGCGTTGTAAAATCTTCCGATCATTGCCTGATGACTGGCTCCATAGTAAAACTTTGCTCCCGGAAGCCGGAGATCTTCGGTTATTTTTTCTGCTGTACCGTCGGGATTCCGGCGGTACAGGCTGTTGTCTGTGATAGAAAACTCTGCTTTTTCCGTCTGTACGGAAATCTGTACGTTTTCGTTTTGATAATTGGCTATCGTTGCGAGAAACAATCCATGCGCCCCGTTTTCATAGGACAAATTTGCAGAGACAGTATCTTCTACTTCAATGCCGTAGTCTAAAATCTGTGATACAGAGGATTTCAGGCTTTCCACCGGACCGCCCAGATAGTACAGCAGATCCAGCGTATGGACTGCCTGGTTGATCATACAGCCTCCGCCTGCGGTTTCCCATTTTCCACGCCATGGTTTTACATCGTAATAGGACTTTGGACGCGCCCAGGGAACGAGTCCCTTTGTTCCGGTGACTTGTCCGTATTCCCCGCTGTCAAGAAGCTCTTTTAAGGTAGCGACTGTGCGGTTCATGCGGTTCTGCAGGCAGATTCCGATATGGACTTGGGGATGCTGTGCCTCAAAAGCGGCGAATTCTTCTGCCTGTGCGGTATGGAGCGCCACCGGTTTTTCACAGAAGACATGGCATCCAAGCTCTGCACACCGGATGGCAACCGGTACATGCAGATAGTGCGGAAGACAGATGTGCACGACGTCGGGATGTTCTTTTCGGATCATCTCTTCGTAATCCGTGTAAAACGGAATGCCTTCCGGCGCATGTCCGGCTGCTGTTTCGTCAATGTCACAGACTGCGGCAAGCGTAATCAGAGGATTTTGTTCAATTGCATGGATGTGTATGCCGGAGATGTCTCCAAGTCCGATTACAACTGCTCGTTTCATAGGATCCTCCTTCCACTTTATCTGGTCGGGAACTTCCCTTCTTCTGCGATCCGTTTGTTCAGCTCTGCAAGATACAGATCCTCGTCTACCGGGTTGTCAACTTCTTTTCCGAGCCAGGAAGACAGCAGGATGGCATTTGCAAGGTTTACGCCATTGATTCCGTCGGAACCCGGAGCCAGAAGCGGAGCGCCTTCCAGAATATGCAGCGCAAAGTTCTCCATTACGGTTGTGTGCTGTTTTCCCCAGCCGTCTGTATTCTCGAAGCTCTCTGTAGTAAAGAGTCCGTCTGCGCCTGCGGAGTTGCCCATGGTCAGCCGGGAAACTTCCATCATGCTCATGGTCGCGTTCATTTCATCTTCGGTCTTGGTAAGCCGTGTCACGGTAGCTGTCTTGCTTCCGTCTACGACGATCTTTCCGCCTGACAGGTCGATTTCCAGACGGTCGGTTCCGATTGGATCGTGGGTACAGGTGATAAAACTGCCGGTCGCGCCGTTCGGGTATTCGGTTACTACGGTAACGTCATTTTCTACGATGATATCTCTGTGGCATCCATAGAGACACTTTGCATATACTTTGCTGGGAACACCGCAGATCCACTGCCACAGGTCAAGCTGGTGAGGAGCCTGATTGACAAGGACGCCGCCGCCTTCTCCGCCCCATGTTGCGCGCCAGTCGCTCTGTGCATAGTAGCTGTCCGGACGCCACCAGGAGTTGATGATCCAGTTGGAGCGGCGGATCTCGCCGAGTTCGCCGGAAGCGATGATATCCTTTACTTTCTGGTAGAGGATGTTGGTGCGCTGGTTGAACATGATACCGAACGCAACATCCGGATGTGCGGCTGCGCATTCATTCATTTCACGGACCGCCTTTGCATATACGCCTGCCGGTTTCTCAACCAGAACGTTCATGCCGTGCTCCAGACAGTAGATTGCGATCTCTGTATGAAGGTAGTGCGGTACGGTTGTGATCACAGCGTCTACATTGCCGGATGCAACCATTTCTTTCCAGTCTTTGTAGAACGGATATTCCGGATATTTCTCTTTGCACATCTCTTCTTTTGCAGGATCAATGTCACACAATGCGCCCAGTGCGCAGTGAGGCGGGCATTCCGGTGCAGGCATTCCTGCGAATCCACCTTTTCCAGTCAGAAATCCTGCGTAAGCACCGCCCTGTGCTCCGATTCCGATCAGACCAAAACGAATTTTTTCCATGGTAAGTAATCCTCCTTATAAATATGAATATGTGTTTATTAGTTTTTTTATTGTGTGAATACAACTATTTTGAAAGTATCCACTTCTTTTTTTAGTTGCTGCCTTTCATTGCATCTGCCTTGATCTCGGCAATCTTCACCTGAATCTCCGCCATCTTTTCTTTGGTGAGCGGATAGAACTTCATGGCGATGACGTTCAGGATCCAGCCGATGATCGGCGCACCAAGGAAACAGATCATGGTAACCCAGAAAATTCCGGTTGAGTAAGGCGTTTCCGGTGTCGGCTGGGTTTCCTTAAACCCGATCATGGCGAGCAGGAGTGCGACCAGTGTGGATGCAAGGGAAGAGATAACTTTGTCGATAAAGCTGAACAAAGTACCCATCAGTCCCGGCACGTACTTGCCGCTTCGGTAAACTTCATAGTCTGCACAGTCGGCGGTCATCGGGATAACGATACTGCCGGACAGTCCTCCGAAACCTCTCATGATCACATACATCAGTACGAAAAGAATCGTATAGAAGTTTATTGAGGTAAAATTAATATCCGTAGGCGTACCAAGGAAGAACATCAGGAACAGGACAACTGCACATATGATGCCGCCATAGGTTCCGACAAGCAGCGCTTTTTTCTGTCCCATATTTCTCGCAACGCCGAGGAGCAGAATGATCGGCGGAATGACGCCGAGGATTCCTGTAATGGCGGAGAAAGAGGAATAGGTGCTGTAATTCCCGATGACGATACCAAACAGCATAACCATAACAACAGAATTGCTCTGCATACTCATGGTAAGTTTGTCTGAGCATGCGGCCACACAGAGCATCTGAATGGCGCGGTTCTTCTTCAGCACTTCCCAGTAATCGCGAAGCCGAAGCCGCTGCGCGACGCCGGTCCCGTAGAACTCTTTCCGGTCCTTCCTGCGCAGACCGATGATTGCCATAATGGCGAAAACCAGTGCGATTGATGCAGAGAACAGCCACAATGTCTGGAAAAACGCCGGATTGACGAAAGCAGAAGTAACTACTTCACCGGCCTCGTTGTAGACATTATATCTGGGAACCAGAACACTTGTCGTAAAAACCGGAAACAGTGTAGCAAGCGCCAGATTGTAAATGGTGTCAAATACACTGAAAACCGGTCTCTGTTTCGGATCGTTTGTCAGACAGGTCTGCGCGCTCTTCGTCACGACACACTGGAACGTGTAGCCGATGATGTAGAACATGTAGCAGACAATGTAAAACGGCAGTCTGACAGCTTGTGGGATGTTTGGTGTTACAAGGAAGATCAGCGCCGTGCCGATCAGCATACAGATCTGACCGAGGACAATGAACGGGCGGTTCTTGCCAAACTTTCCGTCAGTTTTGTCTACAATAAACCCGATAAAAGGATCTGTTACACCGTCCCAGATTCTAAGCAGAGTGGCAAGGGTGCCGGCAAATACAACCCCGACTCCTACGATACCTGTCAGGAAATATGTGACATACATAAAGGAATATGCATATAGGTTTGTGGAAGTGTTGTTCAGGGCATAAAAGCCGATCTCCCACGTCTTTGCGCGGTGTATCCCGGTTGCCGGATCATAAAGTGGCTTCTTTTCTTTACTCATTATGTACCTCCTCTCACCTCTCCCCTTCGACGGAATCTGCTGATGCCTTTTTCCATACGCTTTTTCGCGGGGGGGGGGGGGGGGGAATCCCTTTTTTTCATTTTTTACTTTATCTTGTCCAAGATGCCGCAGAGTGCGTGGTACTGCATCCCGTATCCCCCCCGGCGTTTCTTGGGTTT
>CATXUX010000049.1 GCA_958402795.1 uncultured Lachnospiraceae bacterium
ATAAGAAAATCATATAAGAGAAATCTGCCCATAAATAGTTCGTGAAACAACCCTGCTCAAGAAAATCTACATCTTGTCAACAAACAATCCCTTTGATAAAATAAACTAAGGCACTGCTCGAAAACGGTAGGCGGTTAGTCCTTCAACAGAGGGACTGCACCCTCTGATTACCTAGAAATCCTGCTTGTGGGAAATCTGGGAAAGGAGGGCACACTTATGAGCGATTTTGAAATGCTCTCCATCGTACTAATGATACTTAGTATCGTTATAACGATTCTAATAGCGTATATAAATCAATCAAAAAAGTAACCGCCCCTCGCCAAAGGATTCTGGTTACTTTTTTAAGTAATATTTGACTTTGGACTAACCGTCTATCAGTAGTGCCTTTATCTAATCATATTCTAACAAATGATTTTTAAATTGTCAAATTCAATATTCTTTTAATACTGTCTCCAATTGCTAATGAAATTCTGTAGATTATTCGTCTAACATTTTCGCTTCATTTTTATACTATGACATTCCATTATAGTCCCCAATGGTCTGTCAACAGGAAATATCTTTTTGGTAAACAAAAGTTCAATTGATTTATATTGTAAATTTCCTGATAAACTCTGTATACATTTCCTGATATGTAAAATCACCTGCCATTTCTTCAGACAAAACCTCAAAAAAGTCTTTGCAAAGTACTCAATGATATCAGCTTTATATGATGGGACATAGTGAAGCGGACCGGAATTGAATCGGAGGGAGCTGTGACTCCCTCCTCTCACAGTTTACTTTCCAAATGCTGAAAACAAGCCTTTTTTCTCGTAAGGCTCACTGTTCACCGATACGGCTTCATATCCTGCCTTGCCGATCACGTCTTTGATCTTCTGCTCTGGGATATCCTCCTCTGCGATGATGACCGTCTGTTTCTTTTTCTGTGAACTTGTCACCTTTTTTACCGGAAATTCATTCCGCACCGCGTCATTGATATGCGCCTCGCACATGCCGCACGCCATACCTTCTACACCTACCGTAATCTTTACCATAAAATCAACCTCCCACTTATTCCAGTCCACCGGATCACAATACCGTCGATCCTCTGCCTTTCGTTTTTAAACCTGTCCTATTGTTTTCGTTTTTCCGCATTTGACTCAACGAGATGCCGAACCGCCATCACCGGATGATAAAACATCATCCGCGGCCCTGAGAAACGCATCACCTCCCGGATCTTTTCCCGCATTTCCGGTTTGTAACAATGTACCTTGCAGTTAGAACAAAATGTTTTCGTCTCCATGTACGGGCACTTATCGCTGCGCTCCACGGCATAATCCCGAAGACGCGTACACTCACTGCAAAGCTCTTTCCCCGTATGATGATTTTTCCTGCAGTAAAGCGCGATCATCTGCGAAACTACCACCTTCTCCCGATCTCGTTTTGTCTGTGTCTCCTTCCTGTTACTCATTTTCCTTCTCCATCGATATTTTACCGCTTATATTAGTTTTATCTAACCACCTATCATAATATCTCTTGATAAATCTGATGTCAACACAAAAAGACCTGAAAATTATCAGGTCTTTTTTCTGGTCACTACATAGCACGTAACCGAATCTTATAATTGTTCCTACCCGTTCTATTCCTGGGTTCTAATTCAATGCGCCGCCAAGTTCCTTGCACGCATTCAGCACATCATCATCGGGTGCTTCATTGCAGATCACGCTGTCGCATACGAGATTCGCTCCCGCTCCTTTGCAGGTGTCTTCCCATGTACGCATCCATTCTCCGTCGCCCCATCCGTAGGAACCGAACAGTGCGATCTTCTTTCCGGACAACTTTGCTTCGCAGCCGTCAAACATCGGCTGAAATTCATCCTCTTCCAGCACTTCCGCCCCCATCGCCGGGCAGCCAAATGCGATCGCGTCAAAAGAATCTACCATCGACGGATCAAATTCCGAAGCGGTGAACAATGTCGCGTCCGCCCCCTTTTCTTTTGCGCCCTCCAGAACCGCCGACGCCATCTGCTCCGTATTTCCTGTTCCACTCCAATATACAACTGCAATCTTACTCATCTTTATTGCCTGCCTTTCTTTTCTTTTTCGCGGTTAGTCTTATCTAACTTATGTATATAATATATGCACACCAGTCAGATGTCAACATTTTTTCTTCTTATTGAAAAATTTTATCACTACCAGAATAAACGCCTAAAGAAATCTTCGGCAGACATGAACAAAGAACTGTTGTCCCGGCTGATTCAACCGATTCGGGAGTTGCCCGGAAAATGAACAACTCCCCTTATGCAATTAAGATACTTTTTCATCCGGCTGCGGCAGATCGCGCATGCTCTGCAGGCTGATCACGAGTGTTGACAGGTTATGCAGCGTCGCCGAAAGTGTCGGTGCGATCACGCCGCCAACGCCAAGCAGGATCAGTCCTGTATTGATCCCCACGATCTTCCGGTAGTTTCCGTGGATCCGCTTCATCAATGCACGGCTCAGGTATTTCAGCCGCACGATCTGATAGAGATCCTCACCCGCGACGGTAATATCCGCGATCTCTCTCGCCAGCTCCGCCCCGTCGCTGATCGCGATTCCGGCGTCCGCCGCAGAAAGCGCCGGTGAATCGTTGACGCCGTCTCCGACCATCAGCACTTTTCTTCCTGCCGCCTTTTCCCGCTCGATGAATCCCGCCTTGTCCTCCGGCAGCACTTCTGAATAATACTCATCTACGCCGACCTTCGCCGCTACGGCGGCCGCCGTTCGCTCGCTGTCCCCGGTCATCATCACCACTTTGGAAAAGTCCGCGTCTTTCAGCGCACGGACGATTTCCGTACTCTCCGTCCGCAGCGGATCTTCAATACAGATTACCGCTGCAAGGACTCCGTCTATCGCCAGATACAGATGCGAATATTCATCCGGAAGCCGCTGAAACTGTTCCTGATATGCTTCTTCTACACAGCACTTCTCATCTTCGAATACAAAATGTGAACTGCCGATAACGACCCGCTTCTCCCCGACATGCGAAGAAATTCCGTGGGCAACAATATACTCTACTTTCGAATGCATCTCTTCGTGGGTAAGACCCGCTTTCTTTGCCGCAGATACCACCGCTTTTGCCATGGAATGCGGAAAATGCTCTTCCAGACATGCTGCCAGGCGGAGCAGTTCTTCCGGTTCCATTTCGCAGAACGGGATCACGTCTTTGACCGTCGGTCTTGCCTCTGTCAGCGTACCGGTCTTGTCAAATACGATGGTTTCTGCCTCTGCGACAGCCTCCATATATTTTCCGCCTTTCACCGTAATATCATACGTTCCCGCCTGACGGATCGCCGACAAAACGGTGATCGGGATTGCGAGCTTCAGGGCACAGGAATAATCTACCATCAGCACGGATAATGCCTTTGTCACATTTCTCGTAAGCAGCCAGGTCGCCGCCGTCCCTGCAAGGGTGACCGGCACCAGGCGGTCTGCCATGCGCTCCGCCTTGCCTTCCACGGAGGATTTCAGCTTTTCCGACTCCTCGATCATCGTAACAATCTTCTCATATCTGGAAGAGCCGGACGCCTTTTTTACAGAAAATACAAGCTCGCCTTCTTCCAGAACGCTTCCCGCGTACACATACCCGTCCTTTTCCTTATGTACTGCCAGCGGTTCTCCCGTAAGGGACGACTGGTTGACCATGCCGTCTCCTTCTGTCACAATGCCGTCAAACGGGATTACATTTCCCATATGAACAACAACTTCATCTTCCTCCCGGATGGAGCGGGAATCTACAAGAATTTCCTGGCCTTCTCTTCGCAGCCATACCTTCGATACATTCAGAGACATGCTGCGCGCCAGGTCGCCCACCGATTTCCTGTGTGTCCACTCTTCCAGTGTCTCTCCGATACCGAGAAAAAACATGACCGAACCGGCAGTGTCGATGTCGCCCCGTATCAGGGATACCCCGATTGCAGCCGCATCCAGCACAGCCACCTCCAGTTTTCTCTTCGCCAGACTTTTCAGGCCTTCCTTCAGATAATGGAACGCATGGAACGCGGTCCAGGCCATCCGGACAGGGAACGGCAAAAGCAGTTTTACCGCATAGTGGAGCACTACCTTGCCGACCAGCTTTTCCTGATATTCTGCATTCAGCTCTCTTCCGGAACTGGAAAGCACCGCCTCAGGAACATTTACGGACTCATACCGGAACTGCTGTAACGCCCGAATCACAGACTCTCTTTCTCCGGTAAAGCAAACGCAGGCATCGGCCGTCCGTTCATAAACCTTTGCCTGCGTGACATATTCCAGCGCATTCAAATAGTACAGAAGCGTGTCCGCCTGCTCGCAGGACATTCGTTTCTGTACCATGTGAACACGGATTCTGCCCGGAATCTCATGCTTGATGATAAACTTCAATTACGCTTCTCCTATTCCGTTCTCATCCGGCTTTACTTCTGTAAAATCTTCCTCTGCCGCATCGCCGCAGACAGCCGCATCATCCTGGGCCGCGCGTTCTTCATTGATCTGCTTTGCCTCCGCCAGAATATCCTCCGCGTTCTCCTGAACCGTTTCCGCCGTCTTCATCACGCAGTCCTTCGCACGGAGCACCGCCGCCGTACAGCTCGTATATACTTTCTTAGCGTCTCTGCCGGACAATACTTTAATACCCGCTGTTCCGAACAGAACACCGCCTGCAAATATTCCAAGATTCTTTGCCTTAAAAATGCTCATGTCAATTCCTCCATTCTGTAAGTCATCACATACTGTTACACAACGTTTCCTTCTGTGCCGCCGGATCCAGTACCTCCGTCGGCATGCGTATATCATACGCTAATTTACAGAGGTAGTCAAAACGAACATCCCTTATTGAGATATTTTATCAACAAGAGATGTTCGTTCCTGTTTTTCGGTATTTATGACAGCCTCCCGTTCTCCATCTCGTACACCACATCCGCCACATTCATGGTTGATTTCCTGTGGGAAACGAGCACGACCGTCTTTTTTCGGGCCGATTCTTTCAATGATTTGAGGATGATTCCCTCATTCAGCGAGTCCAAATTGCTGGTCGGCTCGTCCAGCAGAATCAGCGGCGCATCATGCAGGAACGCCCTTGCAATTCCGATCCGCTGTTTCTCACCGCCGGAAAGCGTATCCCCAAGCTCCCCGACCTCTGTATCGTAGCCGTTCGGGAGCGTCATGATAAAGTCATGGATCGACGCCTTTTTCGCCGCCTCCACAATCTCTTCCCGGGATGCCCCCGGTTTTCCGATTGCGATATTATTCGCGATCGAATCGTGAAACAGATGAGTCTCCTGTGTTACATAGCTTTCCATATCCCGCAGGTGTTTCGTCGGCGTCTCGTTCACGTCCCGTCCGTCTACCTTGATCTTCCCCTGATCCACATTCCAGAAACGCATCAGGAGTTTCAGAAGTGTCGATTTTCCGGAACCGCTCACGCCGTGAATACCGGTAATTTTTCCCGGTTCCAGACGGATCGAATAATCATCCAGAATCGTCTCCTCCTCGTATGCAAACGTCACATGCTCCGCCTCTGCTCCTCGGAAATCATGATTCTTGTCTTTTGCGTCCACATCGCCCGGAATCTCTTCCACCAGCGGCGTTTCCTCCAGAATGGAAAGCACCCGTTCGCCGCTCGCCAGTGTCTGATTCAGGTTATTGGACAGGCTGGACAGTGCTGTCACAGGTCCGAAGGATCCCATCATGGCAATCGTACAGGTCAGAACACCGTCAAATCCGACCGCCCCTTTTTCGTACAGCCAGATTGTCAGCGCCAGCATTCCAAACGAGGACAGCAGAATCACCACATTCGTAATCGACCGCTGTGCGCCTTCCATCCTGCTTAGATCCTCCTGCATTCCCGCAAGACTCTTGGAACGTTCGGTCATCTGCGCTTTCCTCTGTTCTCCCTGCCCGTACTGGATCGTCTCGTCCAGGCCATGAAGAGAATCCAGCACAAAGCTGTTCAGCTCGCCAAACTCTGTACGGTACTGCATTCCTTTTTGTCCGCCTCTCCTGCCGTTCCACAGCGGGATCACCACGCCGACGACCAGATACGCCGCCAGCGCCAGAAGTCCTGCCAGCACATGATAGCTTCCGATAAAAATCACCATGATGAGAGAGGTCAGTGTCGCGATGGCGATCGGGGAAATGGTATGCGCATAAAATACCTCCAGCAGCTCGATATCCGTTGTAATGATAGAGATCAGATTTCCCTTATCCCGGCCTTCCAGTTTTGCAGGACAGAGCTTCCTAAGTGCGGCAAACACCTTGTGCCGGATGATCGCCAGCAGCTTAAACGCAATAAAGTGGTTGCAGTATTGTTCCGCATAATGAAGCACGCCGCGAAGTATTGCGATCACGATCATCACGACGAGGATTGTTCTTACAGAAGCCGAGGCAAGCCATGTATGCTCCACCAAAACAGCACTGCCTGCTATCCCGTCCGCGAGTCCGTGGATCACAACCTGTCCTGCAAGGATCGTAAGAAAGGTGGCACACAGATACCCCGCCGTTCCAAGGAGGATGGCCGCCAGCATGATATGGATCAGCGGTTTCACCAGTCCGATCAGGCTCCCCATGATGGAGAGTGCGCTTCTTCTTTTCTTTATCTGCGGCATTTCTGCCGTTCTCTTCTCTTCGCTCATGACGCGGCTGCCTCCTTTCCATAATGTTCCAGTTTCATCTGGCTCTCGTACAGATGACGGTACGCACCGTCCTGTCCCATCAGTTCCTCATGAGTTCCGTGCTCTGCAATTTTCCCGTCTTTCAGCAGATAAATGCAGTCCGACTTGACCACATTCGCGAGCCTGTGAGAGATGAGAAGTACCGTCCTCGTTTTCGCCAGTTCATGAATCACTTCCATGATCAGTTCTTCACTTTCAATGTCGATATTGCTTGTCGCCTCATCGAAAATATACACAGGAGCGTCCATTAACAATGCCCTTGCAATCACAAGGCGCTGGCACTGGCCTCCGGACAGATTATCTGCCTTTTCCAGAAGCTGTGTCTGCAGTCCGTCCTGTGTCTGCAGGAAACCAAGCAGATTCACTTTCGCAAGAACTGCTTTCATCTCCTCTGACGTAGCGTCCGGTTTCGCCATTTTTAAGTTTTCTTCTACTGTTCCTTTAAACAGATAACTGTTATGACGGACAAGTACAACATGCTTCATCAGTTCCGGTTCCCCAATTTCGGAAATGTACTCCCCACCGATCCGGATTTCTCCGGAAAAGTCCCGGTTCTTAGCAGACAAAAGACCCGCGATCGTGCTCTTTCCGCAGCCGGATTCTCCTACCAGGGAAATAAAGCTGCCTGCCGGCAGGTTCAGATCAATGCCTTTCAGAATTTCTCTTTCTTTTTCATAAGAGAAATGAACCCCTTTCAGAGAAATGTCCGGGGTTCCCTCCGGAAACGGCCTCGTTCCCTGCTCCGGTTCCGGAAGATCCAGAATCCGGAAAATCTTATCGCTTGCCGCCATACCGTTCATCGCAATATGGAAATAGGAACCAAGCAGACGAAGCGGCAGGAAAAACTCACTCGCCAGCAGGACAATGCACAGCGTCCCGGATACGGTCAGATTTCCCTTCAAAAATTCGGACACCGCAACCGCCATTCCGATCGCCGCCCCGCCGTACGCCACAATGTCCATCACACTTGTGGAGTTGAGCTGCATGGTCAGCACTTTCATCGTGATCCTGCGGAAATTCTGCGACTCCTCATCCATCTCATCCGCTTTCATCTGATCTGCCTGATAGATTTTTAATGTTGTAAGTCCCTGCAGATTTTCCAGAAACGAATCACCCAGTCCGGTATAAATGCTCCAGTATTTATTCAGGAGCTTCTTGGCAACCTTCTGTACCACTACAATGGAAACCGGAATCAGCGGAACACAGATCAAAAGGATCACGCTTGCTTTCACACTGATCCTGCACAGGATGATAAACAGTGTGACCGGTGCAAGCAGACTGTAAAACAACTGCGGCAGATACTTTCCAAAATATGTTTCCAGTTGTTCCACGCCTTCTGTAGATACCTGTACCACCTCGGAGGATGGAACCTGCTCCCGATAGGACGCTCCCAGCTTCAACATCTTATCGTAGATCTTCTCACGCAGGATCCGTTTTACATCGACACATGCCAGATAAGAAACCCTTGCTCCCATCCGCTCACAAACAAAACGAACGATCACAACCAGTGCAAGAATCAGAACCGTCCTCTGTACAAGCTGCAGGGTTACCGTCTGATACACGACATGTTCCAGTAAATCCGCAATAGAAAAGACTGCCGCAATCTGTGACAACAAGGCAATCCACTGACAAAAAATGTTATACACTATATATTTTTTTGCGTGGGACAACAATCCCACAAGTCTCGTTTTAATCATATCTTCTCTTCTTTTCCACCTTTTGTTACTCTGCGCCTGCTTTTGCTTCTGCCTCTTCTCCCGGTCGGATTGTCTTCACCCGCAGGAAGAAGTACAACAGATGGCATACCCACACAATTGCAATACAGATCCGACCGGCCGGCACCTCTTTCATGCACAAAAATCCGATTGCCATCACGACCGTTACCGTACCTACGATCCTGAATTTTGTGGACATGGTCATTGCGCGCTGCTTTACAAAGCTGTCCAGATGCTTCTTATATAGATTCGTTCCGATGAACCAGTCATGTAACTTCTGAGAACTCTTTGCAAAACAGAACACGGTCGCCATGTAAAACGGCACAGTCGGCAAAATCGGGAGTACGATCCCAACCGTTCCCAGTCCCAGACACAAAAAACCCAGAAGCACCCAAAATACTTTTAGCGGATTCTTCATTTTTCTTTCCCCTTTCTTCTGATTTCCGGCGTTTCACCATGCAACTACCCGAAAACAATGTTTCCTAATCATAATTAGTGGCAGCTAATTTCAATGAAACGATATCAGATTTTTTCATTTCTGTCAACAGTCGCTTGAAATAAAACATCGTCAATGATAAAATGACGCCGGATACAGAAATACGCAGTGGATCTGCGGCTTACTGCAAAAGTGTAAGCTGCAGATCCACTGCGTGTTTTGAAAGGTGATTACAGATCTGCTTCCCGGTGTTTCTGCGCCAGTTTTGCTGCATTTTCATCTACCCGCTTTTTACTTAGCTTATAGATAAAGATCAGGCAAAGTGCCGTGCAGAGGAATCCGAGAAACGGTCCGATACAAGAAATATCAAAGATTTTAGAAGTCACTTCCGGATCAAAAGCGGTTTCCTCTGTATATCCTGCAAGATTTAAAAGAACGCCGGAAAGTCCCGCTGAAAAAGCCTGCCCTAATTTTCGTGCAAAAGAGTACACAGAATAGATCGTTCCGTCTTCACGAACTCCCTGCTTTAACTCAGCCTCGTCGATCACATCTGTAATCATCGCCCACAATACAGAGTTAAAAAATCCGATTCCCATATAGGCAATGCTGTAAAAAGCGACATATACATACGGATTTGCCGGTCTTACAATATAACAGATCAGGTAGCTGGCAGATGAGAGTATCATCGCTGCGATCGCGATCTCACGCTTGCCGTATTTTTTTACCAGCCGTGGCGTCAGCGGCGCACAGACCAGAAGGACCGCAAGAGATCCGATCAGCGCAGCCAGTGACTGTGCTTTTGTATCGCCGTAATAATTCGGAAATACATAATTCGCCATAGACTGCATTGTCAGCATCCCCAGGATCAGGCAAATGGATGCTGCAATCACACCGATCAAAGAGCGGTTTGTAAACAGACTCTTAAACAGCTTTCCTAACTGAAATTTTTCGGTATTCGCTTCCATATGGACACGTTCTGTAGTCAGGTGGAAGCACAGTAAGTAACATATGATTGCACAGACAGAGAATACACCGGCAATCATCGTCATCCGGGGACCTGACATGACTGTTTTCCCATCTACCGTAACATACGCTACGAGCGGCACACAGACGCCGATGAACGTGTTCGCAAGTGTCGCGCCTATCGTGCGCCATGTGGAGAGCGCGGCACGATCATCCGGATCACCGGAAATTGCCGACGCCATAGATCCATAAGGAATATTGACCGCCGTATAAAAAATGGATCCCCATAAAATATAGGTTATGATCATCCATGTAAGTTTAAAGCCATAGGACATATCGGCAAACCCTGACTGGAAGATCAGAAACGAAGTGATCGCCACCGGTCCGCAGATCCGCTTGATCCACGGGCGGAACTTTCCATCCTTTGTAGGCTTCGAACGGTCAACAATCTGTCCCATCGCAACATCGGTAAATGCATCAATAAATCTCGCCGCCATCATCAGCATCCCAACAGCCATTGCCGAAATTCCCATGACATCCGTATAAAATTTCAGCATGAAGCTGGAGGAGAGAGTAAATGTAAAATCATTTCCAAAATCGCCAAACATATAGCCGACTTTGTCCCTGATTCCAAATGGACGAACGGCAGCGGCATCCGAATTCGTTTTCATCTTATATAATTCCTTTCATAGATTCTCCCGAAATATGCGTCCCCCCGCAGCCGTATTACTTCATATCTTTCCAACTAGTGATATTCTGCTCCCAAACATAAGCGGACTGTTTCACAACTTCCCTGACGGACAAAGGTTTTTTTCCTGTCAGAAGTTCCACATCCGATTTGATATTGCAGCGTCCTGCTTCCACAAACTGATCATTTGTGATGATATCCTCTGCGCAGAACGGAACCGGAGATTTTGAAAAATCGCCTTCAATAAATCTCGGGACATTCAGTTCCGCTAATTTTTCCACATGCTCTTCCTTGGAGCATGGTATAAATTCGATATCAATACCGGATTCTTCGCTGACGATCTGAATGATTTCTCTGACAGACACCGCTTCTCCACCGCTGATCTGATACGTTTTATAATCCTCGCCTTTGCCAAGAAGCACCGCCGCATATGCCCTTCCGACATCATCCTTTGGTACAAGTGTAGCCTTCGTATCGCTTGTCGTACTATAATATTTGTTGCCGTGCATAAAAGCCAGCATTGTATACATCGTTGTGTAATTTTCCAGATAGAAATTTGGTCTTACCGTTGTGTACCGCAGTCCATAATTCTTTGCACAAGACTTTAAATACGCGTCCGTAGCAACATGATCCGGCGCGACATAATTTTCCTCATACACTTCCTCTCCCAGACCGTCGTCTCCGATTCCGGGATAAGTAATATGCTGCACTCCCGCGGCCATCGCCGCGTCAATCGCATTCTTATGCTGCTGTACGCGTTTTTTGATATCCAGACCGGAGATGATCAGAATGCGGTCTCCTCCCCGGAACGCTTTCTTCATCTGATCCGGATCGTCATAATTCGCCTCCCTTAAAGAAACTCCGAGATCTGTCCACCGTTCCCGGTTTGCTGTATTGAGTTTCTCTAAATCCGGACATGTAAAAATCAAATCATGAGGATCGACCTGCCGGAGCATCTCCTCTGCAACTCTTCTGCATACCTTTCCGTCAACACCTGTTACTATGTAGCGCATATACATACCTCCTATAATCTGTACCATTGTTCAAACAACAGCATCTTTATTGCAATTATAACAATCTGTATCTTGAAAATGAAATGAATTAAAATTATGATATATAAAGAATCTTTATTACTGCCGTGAGTCTGCCGCTGCTCTTGTACAACTTCTTACCACCCGGATACGTAAAGATTTTAAACTTACCGTTTATCTTGATTTCAGAAAGGTTTGGATCACATGAATTTTAAGCAGTTGGAATGTTTTGTAAAATTGGCAGAAACATTGAATTTTTCCGAGACAGCAGATCTGCTGTATATGACGCAGCCTGCGGTGACACATCTGATCAAAAATCTGGAGGAGGAACTAGATATCACCCTGTTCGTGAGAAATAAAAGAAGCGTAACCCTAACCCCGTCCGGTATGTCCTTTTATAAGGATGTAAAAGATATCCTCACCAAAACAAATATTGCGGTAGCTAAAGCAAAAAAAGTATCAAAAGAGTGTTCGCCAACTATTTCTATAGGTTATTACGGCACTTTTTTCGAATTAGAATATTTGCCATATGTCATTCGTGAATTTCATAAAAAACTGCCGAAAGTACAACTGTACCTGCGCAAATTAGAAACCCTTGACAGAAAAGAGGATCTGCTTGCAAATAAACAAGATATTTTATTTACTCAACCATTTCAGAAAAATAACCCGAATATTGTATTTCGACCTCTTTTAAAAGGAAATTACTCCTGCATTCTGCCCAGGAACCATAAGCTGGAAAAGGAGTCATCCATAAGCATTGATCAGCTTGCCGGATCGCCGCTTATTTTTTTAAATCCGGTTCAGTGCACCCATGATATTTCTGAACTGAACCATAAAATTTTATCAGGCCTGTCTACGCCAACACCTGATATCAGCTATGCAGATTCCCCCATGGACGGTTATCTGATGGCAAAGTCCGGTCTGGGAATCGCAATTATGCCAAGCTTTATCTTTGAAAAAGACTATGACGTAAGCATCGTTCCCCTGGACGCCCCGATCCAGTCAACCTTCGGGATTGCGTATCTCAAAAATGATACAAGACCGGAAATCCTGCAGTTTATAGAGTGCGCAGAGCAATGCATCGCCGACAAAGCATGGCGTAAATAGTACATTCTCTGTTGTTTGTTGAATCCGCTATGAGCACACTCCTGTAAAGGCTGCGATATACACATTAGTTCTTGACAGCGATCTCAAGTTAGAGTACACTCATTTATGTAAATGAGAATTATTCTCATTTACTTTTATCTCTACTAAAGGAAGGATCGTAATGACACTAAAGGAACTTGAAATCGGAAAATCTGCCGTACTGACCGACGTTGGCGGAAGCGGCGCGCTGCGCCAGCATTTTCTCGATATGGGACTGATTCCCGGCGCGGAGGTGACGATGGTCAAGCTGGCGCCGATGGGGGATCCCATGGAGCTTCGAATCCACGGATATGAACTAACGCTCCGGCTTGCAGACGCCGAAAAGATCAAGATCTTACCGATTGAAAAAACAACGGAAGAAACGGCTGTAAAGAAAGACAAAGCGAATAAGATTCCCCACCCCGGACTGGGTGAAGGCGGAAAATACCACACGAAAGCGGATGAACATCCGATTCCCGAGGGTGAAACGCTGACATTCGCCCTGGCCGGGAACCAGAACTGCGGAAAGACGACATTTTTTAACTGTCTGACCGGTTCAAACCAGCATGTCGGAAATTTCCCCGGTGTGACGGTGGACCGAAAAGACGGTGAGATCAAAGGGCACAGCAATACACTGGTGACAGATCTGCCGGGTATTTATTCCATGTCGCCTTACAGCAGTGAAGAAATCGTAACCCGTGAATTTATTTTGCAGGAAAAGCCGAAAGGAATCATCAATATTGTAGATGCCTCCAACATCGAGCGAAACCTCTATCTGACACTGCAGCTTCTGGAACTGGACGTTCCGATGGTCGTTGTTCTCAATATGATGGATGAGGTACGGGAAAACGGCGGCTCCATCCGGATCAATGAAATGGAAGAGGCGCTGGGCGTTCCGGTCATCCCTGTCTCGGCTGCAAAAAATGAAGGCATTGACGAAGCCATCGATCATGCGCTCCACGTTGCAAAGTACCAGGAGCGTCCCGGCCGGGTAGATTTCTGCAGCAATGATGAAGAAGGAAGCGCGGTTCACCGCTGTATCCACGGAATCATGCACCTGATCGAAGATCATGCAAAAGACGCCGGAATTCCGGTTCGCTTTGCTGCCTCCAAACTGGCTGAAGGCGATCCGCTGATTCTGGAAAAACTCAATCTCGACGAAAATGAAAAAGATATGCTGGAACACATCATTGTCCAGATGGAAAAGGAACGTGGTCTGGACCGGGCGGCTGCGATCGCCGATATGCGGTTCCACTTCATTATGAGAATCTGTGAAGAGACGGTAGTGAAGCCAAAAGAGAGCCGGGAACATGCCCGAAGCCAAAAGATTGACCGGATCCTGACCGGAAAATATACTGCCATTCCGGCATTTATCCTCATTATGGGTCTTGTGTTCTGGCTTACTTTCAGTGTGATCGGACAAGGACTTGCCGATCTGCTGGATATGGGAATTTCCGCCCTGACAAATATCGTAGACTCTGCACTTACCGCATGGGAAGTCAATCCCGTGCTGCATTCGCTTATCATTGACGGTGTATTTAACGGCGTCGGAAGTGTATTAAGTTTCCTTCCGATCATCGTCACGCTGTTCTTCTTCCTTTCACTTCTGGAAGACAGCGGATATATGGCGCGCGTGGCATTTGTAATGGACAAGCTGCTGCGAAAAATCGGACTTTCCGGAAGAAGCATTGTCCCCATGCTGATCGGATTCGGCTGTACCGTTCCCGGCGTTATGGCAAGCCGGACATTATCCTCAGAACGGGACCGAAAAATGACGATCCTGCTAACGCCTTTTATGAGCTGTTCCGCCAAACTGCCGATCTACGCATTTTTTACAGCGGCATTTTTCCCGGAGCATGGTGCGCTGGTCATGATCGCACTGTATTTCGGTGGAATCGCAGTTGGAATTCTGGTCGCGCTTCTTATGAAGAAAACCATGTTCCGGGGCGAACCTGTTCCATTTGTCATGGAGCTTCCGAATTACCGGATGCCCGGCGCAAAAAACGTAGCGCAGCTTCTGTGGGAAAAGGCAAAAGACTTCCTGCAGCGGGCATTTACCGTGATTTTTGTCGCAACGATCATCATCTGGTTTTTGCAGACTTTTGACCTGCGCTTTAACATCGTAACCGATTCGAAAGACAGCATCCTCGCTGCCCTTGCCGGTGTGATCGCGCCCGTCTTCAATCCCCTCGGATTCGGTGACTGGCGGATCTCCACAGCACTCATTACCGGATTCATGGCGAAAGAAAGTGTTGTGTCCACGTTGAATGTGTTGATTCCGTCTGCGGCAGCGCTGACCGGACTATTGACCACCGTAGATGCCGCTTCCCTGCTCGTATTCTGCCTGCTGTACACCCCCTGTGTGGCGGCAGTCACTTCCATAAAACGCGAGCTCGGCGGAAAGTGGGCTGTGAAAGTTGTCATCGGGCAGTGCGTGATTGCCTGGATTGCAGCATTTGTTGTACATATCATAGGAACGATAATTCTGTAAAGCCGGGGACAAAAGTCCCCGGCTATGATTTAGCCTTTCCAATCAAAACAGTCTTTCCCCGAAAAGCAAACCCATATTTTCGTATATGTTCTTTCGGTATTCCTCTTGCCTCCAACGCAGAAGCGTATTGCTTTTCTTCAATTTGCAAAAGCGCTGCTTCTACTGTATCTTCCAACGATTTTTCGTCCTCCGGATCCTGAACCTTAAATTCTATAATAATCCCTGCATCAGAAATGCTTCTTGGTTCCAGCATGATGTCATATCTTCCAAAGCCGCTCTCCCGATTTGACGTAATCATGTATCGGTTTTCCAACGTAACCATCAGTCCCAGAACAAATCCATGATAAAAGCGTTCCGGTTCACTCTCCTCCGATGGCTTATTCCCACTGTCAAAATAACTGAACATCACTCTGGCCACCCGGTTCATATAGGCATTCATTGCTTTTACATCATCCTGCAGGAGCGCTTCTATAAATGCGTTATAACTGGATGAAGATGAAGAAAACCATCCTCGGATCATATTTCGAAACATAATCATTGTTTCGAAATTCGTGATTTCCAATTCATAAATTTCTTTCCATTCTTTGTATTCAAACTGTTCCGTTCTATAATCTTTTACTTTCAGATATCCACTCGCCAAAAGCAGACTCCAAATTGAACTTTCGTCCTTGTCAAGTTGATTATAAACAATTTGTTCATCTATTTCTGCTTCTATCGTTTTTCCACCAAGCAGCTGACTAAACGCCTCTTTTATCTGAGTTCCCCCTTGTCGAATCAGCTTCCCCACAAGATCATTACTACTTGTATTTGCCCAATAAATTCCGACACGCCTCTCCGACAGATAATTAATGATTGACCAGGGATTATATATATCCTTTATATTACCAAATGTAAATCCATCGTACCATCTCTTAACCTCTTCTTTCTTATCAGAGAGACCATACTCTTCCAGTGCCTGGAAAACTTCTTCTTCCGTAAAACCAAAAGAAGTTCCATATGCTGATGAAGTTGTCGTTACCACTTTTAAATTATTTAAGTCTGAAAAAATAGATTCCTTGCTCACCCTGGTAATTCCCGTCAAAATCGCCCGCTCAAGATACGGATTTCCTTTGAAAGTGGCATTGAATAAATTACGAGTGAATGCCGTCAGTTCTTCCCAGTATCCTTCCACATATGCTTCCTGTACAGGAGTATCATACTCATCCAAAAGAATGATGACTTTTTTCCCATAATAGCGGAACAAATAATTTGACATTCTTTTCAGCGCTATGGAAATTTCTGAGTCCCGCATATCAGTAGATATACTGCGAAAGTATAGTTTTTCATTTTCTTCCATAAAGTCTTCATTCACAAGAAACGCATACTTATTATACAAATCTACAATCGTTTGACAGATTTTTATCCTTGCATCCTCATAACACGTTTCCTTTACATCTGCAAAACTAAGTGAAATAACCGGATAAGTTCCCTGTAGTTTTCGGTATTTTTCTTCTTTCCAGATTTTGAGTTCCTGAAACAATTGACTGTTTTTATATCTCACAGAGAAAAAATGCTCTGTCATACTCATCGTTAATGTCTTGCCAAATCGCCGGGGACGTGTAATCAATGTAACATCATCCATTGATTCCCACCACTCTTTGATAAACATCGTTTTATCTATATAAAAAACCTTCCGGGTAAGGATTTTTTCAAAGTCTTGTATTCCAATCCCAACTGTTCTTGCCATGCTGTCACCTTCTTTCTATCCATTCTATTTAATGTCACTGTTACCCTCTGCTGATAACACTATTATATTCCATCCTGCCACGCATGTCCAGCTATGTATTATCAGATGCGCAGAGGTCAATACCACTGCGCATCTGATATGTTTCATTTTTACTTTGCCAGCAGTTCTGTGAGTTCTTCCACACCCGGAATATCTCCTGCTGCTTTTCCGTAATGAACATACTCTATATGACAGCTTTCATCCAGTACAAATGCTGCCGGAAGCTGGAGCTCATTTTCCTCACTGATATCCTTCCTGGTCTGCAAGTCCGCCGTTAAATACATATTTGTCCAGACGGTCAAACGCCTCCTGTACCCGGGAAAGCGGCAGTGCAAGATTCATACGGATCGAGCATGGTCCGTGGAACATTCTGCCGTCCTGCCATGCAACGCCGACATCCCAGCCTGCCTGCTGCAGTTCACCGATGGTCTTATCATGAGCCTCGCACCATTTCGTACAGTCAAGGAACAGCATGTATGTTCCCTCCGGACGGGATACTTCCACCCCGTCAAAATGATCGCGGATGTAATCACAGGCATAATTGACATTCCCGGTGATCACTTCGCAGAGTTCGTCCACCCACTCGTATCCCTCTGGTTTATACGCACCGATGAGTGCATGCATCGAAAGCACATTCATATCATTATAATGTGGCTTGCTGCCCTTGGCAACGACACGGTCACGCAGATATTTGTTATAAATAATATGATAGCTTCCGACCAGACCGGCAAGATTGAACGTCTTGCTTGGCGCATATACCGCTACCGTGCGGTTTTTCGCGTCTTCACTGACCATCTGCGTCGGAATATGTTTATGCCCTTCCAAAATGATATCTGACCAGATCTCATCGGAAATCACAAGACAGTCGTTCGCCTTATAGACTTCCATTGCCTTCTCAATCTCCCAGCGCTCCCAGACACGGCCGCACGGATTATGAGGACTGCAGAAGATCGCCACATGGATATTTTCCATCTTGATCTTCATATCCATATCTTCGTAATCCATCCGCCAGACGCCATTCTCATCCTTTACAAGCGGACTGTGGACGATCTTGTATCCATTATTGCTGACACTCATCGTAAAGCCTATGTAAGTCGGACTGTGCAGAAGCACCGCATCTCCCGGCGCCGCAAATGCAGTCAGCGCAGACATCACGCCGCCAAGCACACCATTTTCATATCCGATGCATTCCTTCGTCAGTCCGGTCACTCCGTTACGTGTCTCATGCCATTTGATGATCGAATCATAATACTCATCCGTCGGCTGGAAATACCCGTATGCCGGATGCTTCGCCCGCTCGATGATCGCTTCCGGGATCGTCGGAACCGTCGGGAAATTCATATCGGCAACCCACATCGGGATTGCGTCAAATCCGTCTTTGGGTTCACTCGGTGTGAATCCCGGCATCGCGCCCAGTCCGTCCACTGCCATGGCGTCCTTGCCGTGGCGATCCATAATCGATGTAAAATCGTACTTCATAACAGCATTTCTCCTTTTGTTTTTTTATTTTCCCGGGCACAAAGTGTCCGTCCATGCAAAGCATTTGATCTAGTCTACATCATCTGCGATCGCCTGCTCAATGATCATTTTTTTATTAGCGGCAAGTTGTTCTTTGGAAACAGCTCCCTGCTTTAACCGCAATGCAGACAACCCGATCAGCGCTACTACAATAATAATGCAAATAATAGAATCTGTAAAGGTCAGTTCCACGAATAAGTTATATGCAACAACTCCGGCGCAGAACGCTCCCAGCACGCAGCATACATTCCAGAACCACACAGGCATTCTCAGCGAACGTTTTTCCCACTGCTCGGGATATTTCTTCGGAAGTGTAATGCAGGCAAGATTCATATAAATGTTCATCAGCATTGTCGGGATCATAACGAGTGAAACCACACTGTCCAGTCCCATGCCTGTCAGGATCGGGAATATACTGATAATATAAAACAGCAGATAGGTTACGTATGGATATCCGCTTTTTGTAGATTTTTTAAAAATCGCCGGCATCCAGCCATCCTCGGCAATCTTTATCATCGGATACCGCATCATGCCGATTCCCCCTAGCAAGGAACTCACAATCGCCCCCACTCCGCCGCCGACTACAAAGAACAAGTATAATCCTGTCGGAAAGATTGCTTCTGCAGTAACACTGATATTTGCCCCTGCCACCTGATCATAGGGAAGCACACCGGAAGCAGCATATGCCATCAGTGCATAAATCACGGCAAGTAAAAGAGTAACAATCAGAATAGCTTTCGGTATCGTCCTTTTCGGTTTTTCTGTCACTGCCGCCATAGAAATCGGCGCCATCGTTGTTCCCTGACACGCCCATCCCATGACAGCGATCGCGGCAACAACACCTGCAAACCCATTCCGGAAGAAACCGCCGTCATATGTGGAGGAAAAAAAGTTTCCCGCATCAACCTTTGTTACCCCAAAGACAACAAACAACGCCAGTGCCGCCACAAGAAGAATTGTGACCAGATTTTCCAGGATCGTGATAAAGCGAGATCCCTTTATACTCGCGGCAAACGCAAGCGTCATGATCAGAAGTGAACACAATGTCGAATAGTTTTTTAATCCCGGAATAATCACACACAGATAATCCGTAACCCCAATTGCATAGCCTGAAAAAGCAAATCCACCGACTACAGTAAAAAAGGCACTGATTCCGCTCATAACCGGCGAAAAAAGCATTGTTTTCATGCTGTAATCGCCGCCTTTTAAAACAAACATAGAAGGCATAGCAAGCTGATACCAGTATGCGAGGAGCATAAAGAAGCATCCGATTGCACAGACGAGAACTATCGACCGTCCCGTATATGCGATTCCGTAACCCAGCAGCAGAAAAATGCCGGTACCGATCGCGCCTCCCAGACCAAGACCGACAATATTGATTGTTTTTAGTTTCTTTCCTTTCTCTTCCATATCGACATTTCCTCCGTATCGTATTTCCTTCCCGATCTCCGGGATAACCCAGAAGCCTGCCCGGTACACAGGGCGGTTCCATTTCCATCAGTTTCTACCGCTTATCTGAGAGCTATCGCCTCGATTTCAACCAGCGCGTCTTTCGGCAGCGCCGCGACCTGCACCGCTGATCTTGCCGGACAGTCGCCTTTAAAATACCGGGCATACACCTCATTCATTGCGGCAAAATCGTTCATGTCCTTAAGGAAAACGGTTACTTTTGCCACGTTTTCCAGGGAAAGTCCCGCCTCAGCCAGAACAGCCTGTACGTTTTTCAGTGACTGCTCTGCCTGACTGGTGATGTCTTCCCCTGCAAAATTCCCGGTTTCCGGGTTGATCGGAAGCTGACCGGACACATAAACGGTTCCGTTTCCGGCAATTCCCTGTGAATACGGTCCGATTGCCGCCGGTGCATTTTGAGTCAAAATTACTTTTTTGCTCATTTTTTCATCTCCTTTTTGTTTGTTTTTACAATAAATAAATTATCATTTGATAATTTTATTGTCATTGTGTCTATATATTATAATATTTTTATCACTTTGTAAAGTATTTTATCATAAACTGATAAAAAAATTTTCACGTTGCACAAATAATACCATTGCGTAAAAAGAATGTTCTTGTTATAATAGGAAAATAATAGCAGCCAAGCATTCGAAGCTGCCATCACAAATCAAGGCAGGTAATTACAAATGACAGACGAAGAAGTACTACAGATGTACATCCACATCGCCCCTTTTCTGGCAGAAGTCTGCGGTCCGGGCAGCGAGATTGCCGTCCACGATACCGCCAATCCCGAACATTCGCTCGTAGCGATTTACAATAACGTATCCGCCCGGGAGATCGGCAATCCCCTGACTGATCTCGCCAGAGACATTGTAGACAAAGGAATCTATACGAACGCCGACTATCTGGCAAATTACACAGGCCGGAACAAAAACGGCGAATTTCTTTCCTCTACCTATTTCATAAAAAATGAAGGACGCCTGATCGGACTTCTATGTGTCAACAAAGACATGAATTCCGTCCAGGAATTAAGCAGCGCCGTCTCGAATCTTCTGACCAGATTTAATCTGTCTAAATGTGAAGACACCGAGTTCTCAGAAAGCCTGGACAAGCCAATGCCAAGCCTGATGCGGGAGCGCATCGCGGAAATCATCGCGGAAAGCGGAATTCCTCCTGCCCGGATGTCGGTTCAGGAAAAGGTTCATATCGTCCATAAAATGGATGATGACGGCATTCTGAAAGTAAAAGGCTCTGTTGCTGAGATTGCTTCACAGCTTTCCGTGTCGGTTCCCACCGTTTACCGCTATCTGAACAAATCAGAACAATAACAACGGGACCTCAGCCTGATCTGAAATATTCTTTTGTAAATAAAAAGGACGCTTCCGCCCGGTTTTTCCGGATGAAAACGTCCTTGTTTTTCACTACCTGCCCTTACTATATCACTTTACTTTCAAAATTGATATAGCAAAACTGTCCAAAATAATAAAAATTTTATCACATAAATTCTATAATTATTACCCAAACAAATATAGAAACCCGTAACAACCAAACAAATATATTTTAGGAACAAATATCTTTTGATTTTTCTCTTGCTTTTTTCCCGTTGAATATGATATCCTATAGACACTTTACACAGACACATTCTTTGTCTGTCAGAACAATCTAAGCTGCAGAGCTTCTCATTTCG
>CATXUX010000050.1 GCA_958402795.1 uncultured Lachnospiraceae bacterium
TAACCGGCATAGTCTGATGGTGGTTATGTGGACAGAACTGCGGAAACTCAAGAATCTCTCTATTGCTTTTTTTGCGGGATTATACTAAAATAATTACAGTTCACACAAAAATCAGAAGCAGGTACCTGATCAGAATCGGAAAATAGTATGGGGAGATTTTTATGGGCGAGAAGCAAAAAATGCGTTCGGTAATCGAGATTATCAATGATATGCTCAGTACGATACGCGATTATTATGATTCAGAATATGCGTATTATATTGAGAAAGATGAGGATGACATCCTCGTCATTTATGAGTGGTGTGCGGAGAATATGCCCTGGCAGCGCGAGCGGATCAAGATGCTGGACCGCGAGCAGTATCCAAGGTGGCTGCGTCAGGAGACGACAGATACGACGGAGGACAGTTACAGTGTATTTTATGATGTCGGGGATGGCGTGACAGCAGTCCTTGCGGCGGTAGGCGTACACCGGGGCGGCTGTGAGCTGCAGCTTTTGCATGCACTGATTCCCTATGTACCGCAGGTGATCCAGATGCAGAAGATGCAGAAGCAGCAGGAATACCTCAGTTACCATGACGACCTGACCGGACTTTTGAACCGCAACAGTCTTGTGGGTTATCTGGCGGAGGTAAATCAGGAAGAACTGCAGTCGCTTGGGGCATTGTCGGTAGATATTAACGGTCTGAAGAACTTCAACAAAGAATTTGGCAGAGAATACGGGGACGAAGTGGTGATCCGGGTAGGGGAGGTACTCGAAGAGTATTTCCGCGGAGCGAGGGTATACCGGCTGACCGGAGACGAATATCTTGTCCTTTCTGAGAATATGTCCTACGATAAGTTTATGAAATGTGTAAACAGCGCAGGAGAAAAGCTGGATAATATCAGCCTTGGACTGGTTACGATCGGGTATGCATGGGAGAAGATTGATATTAACGCAAGCAGCCTGGTTACCAGTGCGGAAAGCATGATGCGTGAGGAAAAGAAAAAGTATTATAAAAATCTGAAAAAGGGGCATCATGAACCGATCATTAAACAGGATCTGTTAAATGATATTGAAAACGGACGCTTTATCGTCTGCCTTGTGCCGATCATGGATGCGGAGAATGAAGAGGTGATCGGAGCGGAGGCGGTAGTACGTTACCACCATAAGGATCTGGGGATCGTAGATCCGGGACGTTATATCAATCTGCTGGAGGAGACAAGGCTGTCCCACTATCTTGACTTGTATGTGTTTGAACAGGTGTGTAAGACACTTCAGATCTGGGAGGCGAAGGACATGCCGATGCTTCCGGTTTCGGTGAATTTTTCCGCGACGACGCTGCAGCAGACAGATATCGCGGATAAGGTGCTGGAACTGGTAGAGAAGTACCACATTTCCAGCGAATATCTTCAGGTGGAGGTGTCGGAGGCGTCCGGGGAGATGAATCAGGAGATGCTTGCAGAGACGAGCAATAAGATCCGCAAGGCGAACGTCCGTGTGCTTCTGGATCATTTCGGCTCGAAAAACTCCAGTTTTGCAATCCTTTCGATCATGGAGTTTGACGGCCTGAAGCTGGACAGAAGCATTGTGTCGAATATCGTGACAAGCAGCCGCAGCCGGATCGTGGCAAGGGCGGTGATTGATATTTGCAGAAGACTTGGCGCAATGGTGTATGCTTCCGGTGTCGAGACGCAGGATCAGCTCAATGTTCTCAAGGAGCTTGGCTGCGATTATGTCCAGGGAACCTTGTTTAACAAGCCGATCACGATTGAGACATTTGAAGTAAGATACATGAGATAAATGGCTGTGCTTCACGGATCGGCATCTGTGAAGCGGCAGAGATAAATACAAGACAGGGGTAAAAAGATGAGTTCAGAGTGGGAGAATCGCCGGAATAACCCGCAGCAGGGCGGCGGATATGACACGCAGCAAAATGACAGATACGGGACACGCCAGAGCGGAGCGTATGGTACACAGCAGGAGAGCCGGTACGGAACGCGTCAGAGCGGAGCGTATAATACACAGCAGGGCAGCCGGTACGGGACGCGCCGGAGCGGAGCATATGATACACAGCAGGAGAACCGGTACGGGACACGCCAGAATGGAGCGTATAATACACAGCAGGGTAATCGGTACGGGACACGCCAGAATGGGGCATATAATACACAGCAGGGCAGCCGGTACGGGACACGCCAGAGCGGAGCGTACAATACACAGCAAAACGGCAGATATTATAATAGTACAGGTTATACGCAGCAGGATCGGGATCCGGGCGTACAGGGACAGGCAGACAGACCGCGTAGCGGGAAAAAGAAAACAGATCCGTACAGACTGGTCAAGATACTCGTGGGTGGAATCGCGGCAGGTCTGCTCATCGGGGTGATTGCGGCGACGGTGATCAAAGGTCGCAGTATGGAGAAGGCGGCAACGGAATACGAAGCGCAGATCCAGAGCAAGGATGATGAGATTGCTGCTTTGCAGGAAGAGCTGGAATCGAATAATGAGGAAAATGCACAGACGAACGCAGAGATTTTGTCCGGACAGGAGGACGGCTGGGCGCTTGCGCTGGTCAATGAGACGTATCCGTTGGATACTTCCTATGCACCGGAGCTTACGCAGCTGGATGATACACACTCAGTAGACAGCCGCATTGCGGAAGAGACACAGCAAATGTTTCAGGACGCGCAGGCGGCCGGACTGAATCTGTATATTGTGTCGGCATACCGCAGCTATGACCAGCAGCGGGAAGTGTTTAATACAACGATGAACGACTGGATCGCGCAGGGATATACGCCTCTGGAGGCATATGAAGAAACTGCAAAGTCAGTCGCAATTCCCGGGACAAGTGAACATGCAACCGGACTGGCGCTTGATATTACATCCGGAGAATACGAAGAGCTGGATGACCGTCAGGCGGAGACGGACGAAGCAAAGTGGCTTGCCGAAAATTGCTGGAAATACGGCTTTATCCTTCGTTACCCGTCGGAGAAGTCGGATGTGACCGGTATTGTCTATGAGCCGTGGCATTATCGTTACGTCGGAAAGGATGCGGCGCAGAAGATCACGGAGCAGGGAGTTACACTGGAAGAGTATCTTGAGAATCAATGATTCGGAATATTGCACAACAATACAGTGCAAAAATTGGATCATTTGCACAAAATCCCTAATATAAAATTTCTATAAAAAAAGTGTTGACAAATAATAAACGACTGGCTATAATGTGGAACATAGCAAAGGCGCTAAGAGAGATCTTAGCGCTTTTTCTATTTTTTCAAGGCCTGAAAAAGAACTCTATGAAAAATGGGAAACCAGGAGGAGAGATTATGACGAATGAAATTATGAGTGCAATAACCGGAGAAGTATATGGCGTCTGGTTTTTGATCGGCGCGGCGCTGGTGTTTTTTATGCAGGCAGGATTTGCGATGGTGGAAGCAGGATTTGCCAGAGCAAAAAACTCCGGCAATATCCTGATGAAAAACCTGATGGATTTCTGTATCGGTACCGTGATGTTTATCCTGATCGGTTTTGGCCTGCTGCTTGGCGAGGACCTGATGGGAATTATCGGAAAACCGGGATTTGATATTTTTACGAACTACGCAGAGTTTGACTGGTCCAATTTTGTGTTCAACCTTGTGTTCTGCGCGACGACAGCAACAATCGTATCGGGATCCATGGCAGAGCGTACGCGGTTCCTTTCCTACTGTGTATATTCGGCGGTAATCTCCGCATTGATCTATCCGATCGAAGCACACTGGACATGGGGTGGCGGCTGGCTTTCACAGATCGGATTCCATGATTTTGCAGGTTCCAACTGTATCCACATGGTCGGCGGTATCTGCGCTTTGATTGGCGCATATCTGGTCGGACCTCGTATCGGAAAGTTTAAAAGAGACAAGAACGGTAAAGTTACAAAGGTTAATGCGATTCCGGGACACAACATCCCGCTTGGCTGCCTCGGCGTATTCATTCTGTGGCTTGGCTGGTATGGATTCAACGGTGCGGCGGCTACTTCTGTGGAAGAGCTTGGTTCCATCTTTGTAACAACAACAGTTGCACCGGCAGTTGCCACGGTAGTATGTATGATCTTTACATGGATCAAATATGGAAAACCGGATGTGTCCATGTGTCTGAATGCCAGCCTTGCAGGTCTGGTTGCGATCACCGCAGGCTGCGATGTAGTAGATGTGACAGGCGCAATCATCATCGGCGCGGTTGCAGGACTGCTTGTAAACTTCGGCGTATGGCTGCTGGATTATAAACTTCACATAGATGATCCGGTAGGCGCGGTTGCAGTACATATGATGAACGGTATCTGGGGAACCGTTGCAGTCGGACTTTTTGCAACAGAAACAGCTCCGGCATACGCAAGAGGATTTGGGGATGGTGTGACATTCGGTGCAAACCAGATCGCAGGAGAAGGATTATTCTACGGCGGCGGATTTGGCCAGCTTGGAATTCAGTTACTTGGTATGTTTGCAACGATCGCATGGACCGCAGTTACGATTACGATTACATTCCTTGTAATTAAGAAAATCTTCGGTCTGCGCGTCAGCCAGGAAGAAGAAATCATCGGTCTGGACAAAACCGAACATGGTCTTCCGTCTGCATATGCAGGATTCAGCATTGTTGATATGTCTGCAGGCATGGAAGTGAACGAGAATACAGATCTTGGAGAAGATGAGTATGCGAACGCAACACAGGCACAGAGAGATGCGGCGGTTCCGGTAACGAGAACAGAGCATGTCGGAAATCCGTCCGGTATGTACAAAGTATCCATTATTGCAAATCCTGCAAGATATGAGAACCTGAAGATGGCACTGAATAATCTCGGCGTGACCGGTATGACGGTGACTCAGGTTATGGGGTGCGGCATCCAGAAGGGTGCGGGCGAGCGTTACCGTGGTGTTGAGCTGGATGTAAACGTACTTCCGAAGATGAAGATCGAAGTAATCGTTGGAAATATTCCGGTCGATAATGTCATTGAAACAGCAAAGAAGGCACTGTATACAGGACATATCGGAGACGGCAAGATCTTTGTATATGATGTACAGAGAGTTGTGAAAGTAAGAACCGGAGAGGAAGACTTCGCGGCGCTCAACGATGTGGAATAAAATAGGAAGAAATTAAGAAAAAAACAGTCCCGAAAGCGGAGAAAACCGGTCTCGGGACTGTTTTCTTGCTGTATAGGAAAAAATGGCAGTAGATTATATAGGAAAAAAGTGATATACTAGCTTTGATACCGGTTTTGCAAGGGGAGGCAGCCGTGTGTGGAGGAATTAGTCTATGATGGATAAGAAAAACATACGCATAAGAGGTCCGCTGAAGTGGTATCTGCAATGGCCTAGTATCATGGCAATTTTGCTGGTAGTGATGAACATATGGGTATACAGGACGGATCACAGAGCGGGATGTGTGATGATGATTTTTGTCGTTTTGTATCTGGTGATCGCGGCGGTGCTGTTTATTTATAACCGTTCACTGGTCATTTCAGACCTGATACAGTTTTCGGTACAGTATCAGGGAGTACAGAACGCGCTTTTAAAGGAACTGATGCTGCCCTACGCGATCCTGCTGCCGGACGGCCGGATTTTGTGGAAGAACGATCAGTTTGAGAAGCTGTTCTGTGAGAAGAAGCGGGAGCGGTATCTGAGCAAGGTGATACCGGAACTGAACCGGGGCGTATTTCCAAAAGGGGATATGCACCAGACGGAGATCGAAGTGCAGTATCAGGAACGGGACTATCACGTTGTACTCAGCAAGGTATCGCTGAAGGATTTTAACGAGCAGGAAGATATGATCCAGATTCCGGAGGGAGAAGAGTATTTTATTGCCGTATATATGACGGACGTGACGGAACTGAATGCCTATATCCGTGAGAATGAGAATGAACGGATGATCGCCGGACTCATCTATATTGACAACTATGATGAGGCGATGGAAAGCGTGGAAGAGATCCGGCAGTCCCTCTTCGTCGCATTGATCGACCGTAAGATCAATAAGTATATCGGAGATGTGGATGGGATTGTCAAGAAGCTGGAAAAGGATAAGTACTTTATCGTAATCCGCAAGGAAAGTTACAAAAAGCTCGAGGCAGACAAGTTCTCCCTGCTGGAGGAAGTGAAGCAGGTAAGCATCGGAAATTCCAGACCGGCGACACTGAGTATCGGACTTGGTCTGAACGCGGCAACCTATGTCCAGAGTTATAATTATGCGCGGACTGCGATCGATCTGGCGCTTGCGCGTGGCGGTGATCAGGCGGTGATCAAAGACTGCCACGGAATTACATATTTCGGCGGTAAGAAGGAGATGACGTCAAAAAATACCCGTGTCAAGGCGAGAGTCAAGGCAGAAGCACTCCGGGAATTTATCGTCGGAAAAGACCAGGTGCTTGTCATGGGACACAAGATTGCGGACGCCGACTGTCTGGGGGCATGCATGGGAATCTACCGGGCGGCAAAGGAACTGAAAAAGAAAGCGCATATTGTCATGAGCGAGGTGAACAGTTCGATCCGTCCGCTCTATGACGAGATCGTGGATAATCCGGCATATGAGGATGATATTTTTATCCCGACAAACCGTGTTATGGATTATATCAATGACGCTACGATGGTCGTTGTTGTGGATACGAATAATCCGCAGAGAACAGACTGTCCGGAGCTTTTGAAGCGGGTGAAGACCATCGCGGTGCTGGATCACCACAGACAGGGCAGCACGATCATAGAAAATGCGGTTCTTTCCTATATTGAACCGTATTCGTCCTCGGCCTGTGAGATGGTTGCGGAGGTGCTGCAGTATATTGTGGACGACATCAAGCTCCCGCGGGTGGAGGCAGACTGCCTTTATGCAGGGATTATGATTGACACACAGAACTTTATGAACCGGACAGGAGTGCGGACATTTGAAGCGGCGGCATTTTTGCGCAGATGTGGCGCGGACATCACCCGTGTGCGGAAGATGTTCCGGGATGATCTGGAATCCTATCGGGCAAAGGCAGAGGCGATCCGTACCGCGGAGGTCTACCGCAACGAATATGCGATCGGGGTGTGTCCGGACAACATTGAAAATCCGACGGTCCTTGCGGCGCAGGCGGCGGATGAAATGCTGGACATCAGCGGAATCAAGGCGTCGTTTGTAATGACAGTTTATGAGGGACGGATTTACCTGAGCGCGCGGTCGATCGATGAAGTGAACGTGCAGATTATCGCAGAACATCTGGGCGGCGGCGGCCACATTAACTCATCGGGAGCACAATTCGACCATACGAATATCAGAGAAGCAATCAAGACACTAAAGATGACGATCGACCAGATGATCGAAGCAGGAGATATCTGACCGCGCCGCAGGGAAGGCAGTGCGGCCGGGATTCAGAAAGGAGTCAGTGTATCATGAAAGTGATTTTATTAAAAGATGTGAAGTCTCTTGGGAAAGAGGGAGAGATCGTGAATGTGAACGACGGGTATGCGAGGAACTTTATCCTGCCGAAAAAGTTAGGCGTAGAAGCAACCGGAAAGAACATGAACGACCTGAAACTGAAAAAAAATAATGAAGAAAAGCAGGCAAAAGAACGACTGGAAGCGGCACGGACTCTGGCGGCAAAGCTGGAGGCAGGAAAGGTGGAGCTTACGATTAAAATCGGAGAAGGCGGCAAAGCCTTCGGCTCGGTATCCGCGAAGGAGATCGCCGCAGCAGTGCAGGAACAGATGGGACTGGATGTTGACAAGAAGAAAGTGCAGTTAAAAGAGACGATTAAAACACTTGGAGTTCATACGGTTCCGGTGAAGCTGCATCCGGAAGTGACGGCCCAGTTGAAGGTGGAGATCTGCGAAGAAGCCTGAACATGCGGTGAGCGCGCATGCCGTGGGACTGTGAATCGTAACAAATACAGCGATAAAGCATAAGGGGTACCTCAATGGAAGAAGGAATAATCAAGCGTGTCATGCCGCATAATACAGAAGCAGAGCAGGCGGTCATAGGCGCGATGCTGATGAATAAGGATGCGATCATGGAGACTTCCGAGATACTGACGGGCGAGGATTTTTATCAGACCGCATATGGGATTTTGTTCCAGGCGATGACAGAGATGTTTCATGCCGGAAAACCGATCGATCTGATCACACTGCAGGAGTATCTGAAAGAGCAGAAAGCACCGCCGGAAGTCAGCAGCATGGAATTTGCCCGCGACCTGATCGCGAATGTGACGACGTCCGCCAATGTCAGATATTATGCGCAGATCGTAAAAGAAAAGTCTACACTGCGCCGGCTGATCAAGGTGAATGAATCAATTGAAAACATGTGCTATGCGGGAGACCGGCCGACGGAGGAAATTCTGGAAGCGACGGAAAAGCAGGTGTTTGCGCTGGTGGAGCGCGGCAATACCCAGGATTTTGTGCCGATCAAGCAGGTGGTGCTCAATACGCTGGACGTGATTGAAAAGGCGTCGAAGACGAAAGGAAATGTAACAGGAATCCCGACCGGGTTTATCGATCTGGATTATAAACTGTCCGGACTGCAGCGTTCGGATCTGGTTCTGATCGCGGCGAGACCGTCCATGGGAAAAACAGCGTTTGTGCTGAATATTGCGCAGCATGTAGCGTTTCGGCAGAACCGTTCGGTTGCCATTTTTAGTCTGGAGATGTCAAAAGAACAGCTTGTCAACCGTCTGCTGTCGTTGGAATCCCATGTGGACGCCCAGCTCCTCAGAACGGGAAACCTGAAAGATACAGACTGGGAAAAGCTGATCGAGGCTGCAGGACGGATCGGAAAATCGAAGCTGATCATTGATGATACTTCAGGAATTTCCATTGCGGAGCTGCGGTCAAAATGCCGGAAATATAAGTTAGAGATGGGACTTGACCTGATCATCATAGACTATTTACAATTGATGAGCGGAAGCGGCGGCAGAAGCAATGAGAGCCGCCAGCAGGAGATCTCAGAAATCTCGCGTTCCCTGAAGGGACTGGCGCGGGAGATGAATGTACCGGTGATCGCCCTGTCACAGCTCAGCCGTGCGGTTGAATCGAGAACGGATAAACGTCCCATGCTTTCAGACTTACGTGAGTCCGGGGCGATCGAGCAGGACGCGGATGTGGTCATGTTCATTTACCGGGAAGACTATTACATCCCGGATACAGAAGACAAGAACATTGCGGAGATTATCATTGCCAAGCAGAGAAACGGCCCGATCGGTACGGTACGGCTGGCATGGATGCCGCAGTACACCCGGTTTGGAAATGAACTGCGGCAGCAGCCGGATTAAAGAAAAGTCTATGTAAGAATCTTTTTCAGCCTTGCAGCAGGAGTCTCTTTTGCACTCTCACGCCGTGCCTCCTGCTGCTGGCGGATCAGCATATCGAGTTTACGGTAATGCTCTTCCTCTCTTCTCTCGTTTGCCTGAAAGAGGTAATCCATTTCCCGGAGTACATCATTGGTTACTTTTTTGCTGATATTTTTCTCCAGCGTCTGGTTATTGGCGGTGACCACTTCGGTCAGGACGTCCCCGATCAGTCCGCGGACCTGTTCCAACTGTGTGACCGGAAGAACTTCGGCTGATGCGACCGCGGGAACCTGATCCGAGGCAGCCGCTTTTGCAGCTGGTTTTACGTCTGATTTTGCATCTGTTGTGATTTTAGCCGCCGGTTCTGTGGAAGAATCCTTACTTTCTGCTGACTTTGCGTCTGATTCTTTTGTGCCCGGTTTCGCATCTGAGGCCGCTACATCCGTTTTTTTTGCAGATTTCGCGTCCGATTCCGCGTCCGGTTTTGCGTTGTCTGCAAAAACTGTTTTTTTGGCGTCTGCCCGCTGTCTGGCTTCGGTCAGTGCAGGGATCAGAGGTTTTAAGTCACGCAGGAGCATTCCCTCATTCTTTAGTTTTTTAATACAGCAAAAAAGCTGGATGTCATCTTCGGTATAATATCGGTGTCCCATCTCCGTCCGGCCGATTTTAAGTCCCAGTTCTTCTTCCCAATACCGGAGAACATGAGCCTCCACATGAACCTGCTTGGCCGCCTCGGAAATCATGAATCTGACTTCACCCATATGTTTCATACCTCCTACTATAATAGTTAAAATAGCTTTCTGGCGATTCTTCAAAGCCGCTTAACTACAATGAAATCCATTTACGTAGATAAGTATAACACAGAGTATGCAGGTATGAATCATAAACCGCTCGTCAAATTCGGACATGAAATGGGGAAAAACCGGGAAAAAAGGGAAAAATTAGCTGAAATCGGATCAGGGACTGGTTGTGATACCAAAGTAATACAAAACCGGCGTGTCTGACCCTCGCGGCAGTCGCCAAATGGACATGCAAGCATGTCCGCTTGGCTCGTTGCTCGCGGGAATAAAGTCAGGATGCGCCGGTCTCTGCCAGTGCCATGGCACTGGTGGTTACATGTCTTTATGCTTGCTTTTTCATTAAGCCTCAGAAATAGCTCCTGTAGGACAGGCTGCTTCGCATGCGCCGCAATCGATGCAGGAATCAGCATCAACAACGTACTTGCCATCTCCCTCGGAAATAGCGCCTACCGGACATTCGCCTTCGCAAGTGCCGCAGCTTACACATTCATCACTAATTACGCGTGCCATAGTATGTACCTCCTTTAATAGTCTGCAACTTGTCTGTGTTGCCTACAGTCATTCTAATACAAAAATCATAAATATACAAGTATAAAAATAAAAACAAAACAAAAGAAAAATTTAAGAAAAAATTCCTTTTCTTTTCACAGGAATCGTGTAAAATAGTAGGAAGTGAGTAACAGAGATGAAGATGGATAGGGAAAAGAGGAGACTTCTGTTATGAAAAAGAGATGGATAACGGCTGTGGCTGCCACGCTTGCGGCGGCAATGGCAGTCTGTGCATGTGCAAAGGAAGAAGAACCAGAGACATTTACCGGAGAGACGACGGAGGAGCCTGCATATCAGGCATATCTGAATGCGGTTTCACCGGCAGCTTATAATAACGTAGAAGGACTGAATCTGGAACCGGGGACATATATCTCGATTATCGGGAAGGATGAGTCCTCTGCGTACTGGCAGCAGGTGGAAAGAGGCGTGACACAGGCGGCGGATGATTTGAATGAAATGCTGGGATACACAGGAGGCGATAAGATTAAGGTCACCTATAATTCTCCGGCAGAATCAGAGGACATTGACGAGCAGGTGAATATCCTGGATGAAGAATTGTCGCGCTATCCGGATGTCGTGGGGATCGCTACCGTGGATGAAGACGCCTGCGGCGTGCAGTTTGATCTGGCGGCAGGAAACGGGATCCCGATCATCGCGCTGGACTCATCGAACAACTATCATGGGATTCAGTGTACCGTGCAGACGGATAACGTGGACGCGGCGCGGACCGGCGCCTATAAACTGGCGGATGAGATCGGAAGGGAAGGCGAAGTGATCCTTCTGGTTCATGACTCCAAGTCCGGAGCAGCGAAAGAAAGAGCGGAAGGGTTCACGGCCGAGATCACAGAAAAGTATCCGAATGTCAAGATCGTTGAGACGATTTATCTCGACCAGATGGACGATCTGAAGAAGAAAATCGC
Source organism: uncultured Lachnospiraceae bacterium (assembly GCA_958402795.1). Classification (GTDB taxonomy): domain Bacteria; phylum Bacillota; class Clostridia; order Lachnospirales; family Lachnospiraceae; genus Schaedlerella. The sequence goes on from CATXUX010000050.1 coordinate 11,522, forward strand.
GGAAGAGAAAGACGACGGGACAAAAGATGAGAATGTAGCAGAAGAAAATACTGCTGCAGATGATGAGAATTCTGCAGCAGTGGAAATGACGGATGAGGATGTCCTGCAGTATTATTTGGAGAAGTATCCGGATCTGAAGGGAATGTTCGCGACCAGTGACAACGCGACCCAGAGAGGACTTGAAGCACTGAAGACGGCGGGACGCGGCGGCGAGGTTGTCCTCATGGGATTTGACGCGGGAGAAAAACAGCTTGCAGCGCTGGAGGACGGGGACATCTCCGGTCTGGTTGTCCAGAACCCGTTTGGCATCGGCTACGCTTCGGTGGTGGCTGCGGCGCGGACCGTGCTGGAGATCGGCAATGAAGCCGAGGTCAATACCGGGTACATATGGGTTACACCGGACAACCTGGAAGAAGAATCCATTCAGAAGATGCTGTATGAATAAGTCCGGATCCATTCCGTTATTACCCTTCGGGAAGAGAGAAGATGAATTCGGTGCCGACGCCTTCGGTGCTGACCACATTGATATGTTCGCCATGCGCCTGGATCGCTTCTTTTACGATTGCGAGGCCGAGACCGGTTCCTTTCTTATCCCTCCCCCGTGAGGAATCCGACTTATAGAACCGCTCCCAGATCTTTCCCAGATCCTTTTTGGGGATCCCGATTCCGGAGTCTTTGACAGAAATATACACTTTTCCGCTGCGTTCCGTGACTTCAACGGTAACGGTGGAATCATTGCCGCTGAATTTGATGGCATTGTCCAGCAGGTTGTATAACACTTGCTGGATTTTTCGTTTATCAGCATAAACAAGGACTTCCCCCTCTAACAGCAAAAGCTCGATGGAAATGTGCTTTGCTGTGCAGATCACTTCGAAAGAAGCAGCAGTCTGCTTGATCACGGTCTGGATGTCAAAGGAACTCTTGTCCAGCATCAGTTCCTTTTTGTCGTATTCGTTCAGAGTCAGCAGATCCCGCGTCAGGTCGGTCAGACGGTCTGTCTCATATAAAATGATATCCAGATACTTCCCGTATAGTTCAGGCGGGATCGTACCGTCCGCCATTGCCTCTACATATCCTTTGATAGACGTCAGGGGAGAGCGGAAATCGTGGGAAACATTTGCTACAAATTTCTTGGAATAATCCTCCATATCCTGAAGCTGCGCGGACATATAGTTCAGCGAAGCAGAAAGATATCCCATCTCGTCCTCGGTCTGGATCGGAATCTCATAGTCCAGATTGCCGGACGCATACTGCTGCGCTGCCTCCGTAACCTGGCGCAGCGGCCGGTAGACGAAGAACTGAACGCCGACCAGAATCAAAAAAGACAGCAGATAAATGACCAGAACGGTGATATAGACCGGGTACATGATCTGCTCGCAGTTTTCCTCAATACTTGCGACCGGTTTGTGGATCAGCAGGTAGCCTTCGGTCTGAAATCCGTCGATGACGGGCGCCATGATCGTGATCACGTCTTCATCGAAATATCCGTGGTAATCTCCGGTTACATACTGGTTGCCGGCTGTTTCTGCCGGATCAAATGCTTCGATGGTTTCCGGAGCCGCCGTATCTTCCAGATTGGAGGAAGTAATCACAGTTCCGTCCGGCTTCACAAACCAAAGGGAGGAATCCAGATAGATGTTCATGGCGTCCAGCTGGGAGTGTACTGCCCAGGTCGTGATCTCCCCGGAAAAATAAGACGGCAGATACTCAGCGGCAACCTGATTAGCGGCTTTATATAAATCTTGCGAGGTATTTTCCTCCATCACATTCATGACAAGCTGCTGCCCGAGGGTGGCTGTGGTAAACAGACTCAGGAAGCCGAATGCGATATATAAAAAAAGAAATTTTAAATGTAATGTACTCTTCATAATCGTTTATCTTGTCTCGAATTTATAGCCGATCCCCCAGACGGTGCTGATGCGCCAGGACGGGTGATCTTTGATTTTTTCACGGAGCCGTTTAATATGTACGTCGACCGTGCGGGTGTCCCCGATGTACTCATATCCCCAGATCTGATCCAGAAGCTGTTCCCGCGTAAATACCTGATTGGGGGAAGCTGCAAGGAAATACAAAAGTTCCAGCTCCTTGGGCGGCATTTCCGTCTGCGCGCCGTCGCAGATGACGGAGTAGTTCGTCAGATTGATCGTAAGTCCGTCGTATTCTACGCATTTGATCTTTTCGCGGGCAGGAGTTTCTGTGCGGGACGGCTGATACCGGCGCAGTACGGCGCGGACACGCGCGACCATTTCTTTGGAATCAAACGGTTTCATGATATAGTCGTCGGCGCCGAGCTCCAACCCGAGAACCTTGTCGAAAACCTCTCCTTTCGCGGAGAGCATAATGATCGGCGTATTGGATTTCGCACGGATCTCCCGACAGACCTGATAGCCGTCGATCCCCGGCAGCATCAGGTCCAACAGGAGAAGACTCGGCTGATAAGTGTCAAACGCCTTCAGCGCGTCTTCTCCGTTATATACCATTTTTGTATCGAAGCACTCTTTCTTCAGATAGAGAGAAATGAGCTCCGCAATATTTTCATCATCATCAACAATCAGAATCTTTTGTTTTGTAACCATGATTTATGCCTTCCTTTCTGTATTGTGTATGAAAGCTGCAGGTATGATAGTCAGGGACGTCTGCCCCCGGTATCATTTTAACTCCACGATCGTAACGCCGGAATCCCCTTCGCCGTATTCTGCAAGGTGATAGGATTTTACATGCTTCTGCCGGCGCAGATATTCATGGATTCCCTTGCGCAGCGCACCGGTTCCTTTCCCATGTACGACACGGACGGTGCTCAGGTGGGAGAGAATCGCGTCGTCGAGGTATTTGTCCAGTTCTGCGACCGCCTCATCGACGGTTCTGCCGAGCAGATTGATCTCCGGGCGTACCGAAAGAGATTTTCCCATTTTGATACTGCTTTTGGAGGAACCTTTTCGGGAGCGTGTGAGGTAGGGATTCTCTTCCTCAATGATCTCCAGATCGGAAATGTTGACCTGCGAGCGCAGAATCCCCATCTGTACCGTGACATTTCCGCGGGAGTCCGGCAGGGAACTGACCGTACCTGTCAGGTTCATGCTGAGAACGCGGACCGATTCGCCCAGCTTAAAGTCGGACGGCTTATGCGTCTTTTTCGGCTTCTGCGCTTTCAGGGCAGAGGCAGAAGAGGTTTCCTGAATCTTCCGGCGCAGTTTTTCCCGTTCTTTTTCCATCTCCGAGGCAGAAATGTTCTCTTTCCCGAACTTGCGGAAGTTTTTCATCGTCTCGTCGGCCATCTCCTTTGCATCCCGGAGAATCGCATTTGCCTTTTCGTTTGCCTCGCGCAGAATCTTTTCGCGCTGTTCGTTCAGGCGCTTCTGGTCCTGCTCGGTCCGTGCCTTTAATGCTTCAATCTCCCGCTTGTAGGCGGCGATCTCATCCTGCTCCTTCTCAATCGTTTGTCTGCCGGATTCCAGCTCGGTCAGAAGATCTTCAAAAGAGGCGTCCTGCTCAGAAATGCGCTCTTTCGCGTCTTCGATGATATAGTCCGGCAGACCGAGCTTCTGGGAAATGGCAAAGGCGTTACTCTTGCCCGGCACACCGATCAGCAGGCGGTAGGTCGGCTTCAGACTTTCTACGTCAAACTCACAGCATGCATTCTCCACGCCCGGAGTGGTCAGGGCGTAAACCTTCAGTTCGCTGTAGTGCGTTGTCGCCATCGCGCGGATATTCCGGCTGTGCAGATCGGAGAGGATGGCGGCTGCCAGCGCCGCACCCTCGGTCGGATCCGTTCCGGCGCCAAGTTCGTCAAAGAGTACAAGAGAATGCTCATCCACTTGATTCAGGAATGAGACGATGTTCGTCATATGGGAGGAGAACGTACTCAGGCTTTGTTCGATACTTTGCTCATCGCCGATATCCGCATAAATCTGACGGAATACGGCCAGCTCAGAGCGGTCGGCCGCAGAAATATGCAGTCCGGACTGTCCCATCAGCGTCAGTAGTCCGACTGTCTTGAGGGACACCGTCTTTCCGCCGGTGTTCGGCCCGGTGATGATCAGCAGCGAGAACTCTTCGCCGAGGGTCACCGTGATGGGAACCACCTTTTTGGCGTCCAGCAGAGGATGCCGCCCTTCACGGATCCGGATCCGCCCTTCCGTGTTCAGGAGTGGACGGCTTCCGTTCATATCAAGCGCGAGCTGTCCCCGGGCAAATATAAAATCCAGATCGGTGAGAACGCGGTAATCGGTGCGGATCTCATCGACATACGCGGCGGTCTGTTCACTGAGACCGGCGAGGATGACCTGAATCTCCTCCTGTTCTTTCGCATAAAGCTCCTGCAGCTCATTGTTCAGCTTGACAATGGCCATCGGCTCGATAAAGAAAGTGGAACCGGTGGAGGACTGATCGTGGATCAGACCGCTTACCTGAGCGCGGTATTCTGCTTTGACCGGGACACAGTAACGGTCGCCGCGCATGGTGATGATCGGATCCTGCAGACAGGTGCGCAGAGATCCGTTTACCAGACTGTTCAGCGTCGAATGGATCTTGTCATTGAGTCCGTTGATGCTCCGGCGGATTCGCTTCAGCGTACTGCTGGCATCGTCGCTGATCTCCTCCTCGCTGACGATGCAGCGCTCGATTTCATTTGCAAGGAGCGTCAGCGGCTCCAGTTGTTCAAAATAGCTGTCAAGACAATCGGCCAGATCCTCCTGTGTATCGTGGCGTCCGTATGCTTTCACACGGGCCGCCTGACGGAGCAGCCGGCAGATGCGCAGCAATTCCCCGGCGCCGAGTGCGCCTCCGATCTCCAGCCGCTTCATAGATTCTTCCACCGGGGCGGCGTCGCCGAAAGAGATCCGGCCTTTCCTTATAATCCGTGTAAATGCGGCGGCAGTCTGCTCCTGCGCCGCTTCGATCCGTGCAGGATCTGTCATTGGCTTCAGGCGGCGGCAAAGTTGCTTTCCGCGAAAAGAAGACGCCTGTTCCTCCAGCATGAGAATGATTTTATCGTATTCCAGTTTGGTTAATGTCTTTTGATTCATAAGATAATCCTTTTCTATATTCGTTTTCCGCTATCTTGTAACTAGTTTACCTCATTTGTGGAAGAAAGAAAAGGATAAATATTGAACAATCGGGAGGAATCAGTTATACTATAGGCTGAAGGAGATAAAAGCCTATGCCGAACGACCAGAATACAAATGAAGAAGAATTTTCGTTTATTCAGGAGACCATAAAGCCAAAATCTGTAAGCGGGAAAAAGATCCTGACGCGCGCCGCACAGCTTGCACTGGGCGGACTCGTTTTCGGGGCATGTGCCTGCCTGGCTTTTTATGCGCTGAAACCGCTGGCAAAGAACTGGTTTCAGGACGATCAGGCCGCAGTGACGATCCCCGATGAAGAAGAGACGGACGCTGCAGAAGAAGAGACGGATCCTACGGCAGAACCGGCGGCGGAGGCGGTCGTCACACCGGAACTGACGGCAGACAGCCTGCTGGAGATGGCGGACAGTTTTTATGATATTGTAAAAGAAGCGGATAAAAGCATTGTGTCCATCCAACAGACCACTACGGAGGACTGGACCGCAGAAACTACCGGCCAAAAAAGCGGATCCGGCGTGATCGCTTCGGACAATGGACGAGAACTGCTGATTCTGGCGGATAATGCAGTCTGCGCGGATGCCCAGAAATGGACGGTGACGTTTGCGGATAAGAAGCAGTATCCGGTATCTTTGAAAATTCAGGATAAGAACCGTGGACTGGCGGTGTTCAGTGTGGATCGGAGCGCCCTTGCAGACAGCACGTGGAATGCGGTTAAGGTCGCGACGTTCGGCAATTCAAACAGCTGCGTCAGAGGAGATGTTGTGGCTGCGCTGGGAAATGTATTCGGATACGGCGGAGGCTTTGGCTACGGGATCATCAGTTCCAAATCGTATGATACGGTATTTGCCGACAGCCATTGCGGAGTCATCGCAACCGATATTCCGCTGTCTGAAGATGGAACAGGAATCCTGATCAATGAAAGCGGAGAGGTGATCGGCCTGATCCGCAGCGGACTTATGCAGGATTCAGCCGCCAATACGGCAAATGCACTGGCTGTTTCCGACTTAAAGAATGTTCTGGAAAAACTGCTTGCGGGAGAAAGCGTTCCCTATGTCGGACTCAATGGCATATCCGTCACAGAAGAGATCTCGGACGGACAGAATATTCCGCAGGGATTCTATGTAACCCAGGTGCAGGAGGACTCTCCGGCAATGGCGGCCGGAATCCAGAACGGAGATGTGATCACCGAGATTGACGGGACAGAGGTGACGAGCCAGACGGCGTATACAAAAGCGGTAGAGGCGTGCAGTACCGGTGATACGGTCAAGGTACGCGGACAGAGACGCGGCAGCGGCGGCTTCGTAGACGTAGAATTTACAGTGACGGTTGGAAGCCGGGAATAAAATGATGATACCAGGATTGTGGAAGTGCGTAGCACGAAACAATCCCACTGGAATCAAAAATGATAATAGAAAGAGGATGTGAAAGCATTATGAGATATATCAATGGACTTTGTGAAGGAGAAACGATTCGGAATGTATATCTTTGCCGGGGAAAGCGCTCGGCAGAGACAAGGAACGGGAAACCATATGACAACCTGATCCTGCAGGATAAGACCGGAACACTGGACGGAAAGGTCTGGGATCCGAATTCACAGGGAATCGCAGATTATAACGAGAAAGATTTCGTGGAAGTCGTGGGAGAAGTTATTAAATATAATAACAATCTGCAGCTCAATATTAAGCAGCTTCGCGTTGCGGCAGAAGGTGAGTACAACCCGGCAGATTATATGCCGACCACAGATAAAAATGTGGACCGGATGTACGAGGCACTGCTCGGATATGTACAGAAGATCTCCAATCCGTATCTGCGGCAGGCGGTAGAGTATTACTTCGTAAAAGACCAGGATTTTATCCAGTCCTTTAAGCGGCATTCCGCGGCAAAGACCGTTCATCATGGATTTTCCGGGGGACTGCTGGAACATACGCTGAGCGTGACGATGCTGTGCGAATACTTTGCAAAAACATATGATATCCTCAATCCGGATCTGCTGTATGCGTCCGCAATCTGCCATGATATCGGAAAAACAAAGGAACTCTCGAATTTTCCGGACAACGACTATACCGATGAAGGACAGCTCGTCGGACATATTGTGATCGGAGTGGAGATGATCGGCGAAGCGATCCGCTCCGTGCCCGGATTCCCGGAGAAGCTGGCAAATGAATGGAAACACTGCATACTTGCACACCACGGGGAACTGGAATATGGTTCACCCAAGAAACCTGCACTTCCGGAGGCACTTGCGCTCAATCTGGCAGATAATGCAGATGCAAAAATGCAGACGCTCAAGGAGATATTCAAAGGAAAGAAAGGAAACGAGTGGCAGGGATACAATAAGATGTTTGAATCCAACCTGCGTTTGTCTACAAGAGACTGATGCAGGCGTCTGCATATATGCAGCATGGAGCGATCAAATCATGGGAAGAATAACGCTGCCGTCAGGCAGCGTGTTCGTTTCCTTTCAGCAGAATGCTGCGAAATGTAACTGGGCAGGAGGAAAATCAGGATGCAGAAAAATGAAACTGCAGTTGTGGAGATAGAAGATATCAGCGTAGAAGGAGCAGGAATCGGGAAAGTAAACGGGTATACGCTGTTCGTTAAGGATACCGTGATCGGCGACGTGGCGGAAGTCCGTGTCATGAAGGCAAAAAAGAATTATGGATATGCACGCCTGATGAAGCTGCTTACCCCATCGCCGGACCGCGTCGCCCCCGGATGCGCATTTGCACGGCAGTGCGGTGGCTGCCAGATTCAGGAAATGTCCTACGAAAAGCAACTGGAATTTAAACAGAAAAAAGTGCGGAACAATCTGGAACGCATCGGTGGATTCTCCCCGGCGTTCCTGGATTCTGTCATGGAACCGATCATCGGAATGGAAGAGCCGTTTCATTACCGCAACAAAGCACAGTTCCCGTTCGGAACAGATAAAAGCGGCAATCCTGTTACCGGATTTTATGCGGGACGTACCCATGACATCATCGCAAATACAGACTGCCCGCTGGGCGTGCCAGTCAACAAGGAAATACTGGAACTGACACTAGACTTCATGAAAAAGTACGGAATCCATTCCTACGATGAAAAAACCGGGAAGGGACTCCTCCGTCATACACTGATCCGGTATGGCTTTTCAACGAAGGAAATCATGGTTTGCTACGTGGTGAATGGCGATAAGATTCCACATGCGGAAGAACTGGTCCGGCAATTGAAAAAAATCCCGGGAATGACCAGCATCACCCTCAGTCCGAATACAAAACGGACAAATGTCATCATGGGCGATTCCTATGAAGTTCTGTGGGGCCAGCCATTTATCACAGACTATATAGGCAACGTAAAATATCAGATCTCTTCGTTATCCTTTTATCAGGTAAACCCCGTGCAGACAGAAAAACTGTACAGCCTGGCACTGGAATACGCAGACCTGAAAGGAGAAGAAACCGTGTGGGATCTGTACTGCGGGATCGGGACGATCTCCCTCTTCCTCGCACAGAAGGCACGTCGGGTGTACGGCGCCGAGATCGTGCCGCAGGCAATCGAAGACGCACGAAATAACGCAAAACTCAATGGAATCAAAAACGCAGAGTTCTTCGTGGGAAAGGCAGAGGAAATACTGCCCGAATGGTATAAAGAGCAGGAAGCATCAAAAAAGGACCCCAAAGAAAGTCCGGCTAGGGCAGATGTGATCGTGGTAGATCCTCCGAGGAAAGGATGCGAAGAAACACTGCTTCAGACAATGGCAGATATGCAGCCGGAAAAAATCGTGTATGTAAGCTGCGACTCCGCAACACTGGCAAGAGATTTGAAAGTACTGTGCGGAAGAGGATATCAGGTGGAAAAAATAAGGGCGGTAGACCAATTCCCTATGACGGTGCATGTGGAGACGGTTGTTTTGCTTTCCAAGGGAGAAATCGACTCGAAAAAAGTGCGGGTGGAGTTCTCGCTGGAGGATATGGATATGTCCGGGTTCCAGAAGGGCGCCACATATGAGCAGATCAAGACGTATGTGCTGGAGCATAGCGGCTTGAAGGTATCTTCTCTGTACATCTCCCAGGTCAAGCGGAAGTGCGGTCTGGATGTAGGACAGAATTATAACCTGTCAAAGAAGGAAGATGCTAAAGTACCGCAGTGTCCGCCGGAAAAAGAGCGGGCAATCAGGGATGCACTGAAATTTTTCCATCTCATATAGAAAGTTAAAAGCTGTACCGTAGAATTAGAGATTTCACGGTACAGCTTTTATTTTTGGCGTTGTTAGACTTTTTGCTGCTTTTTCTTTGCCGAAGGGATAATCTCTTCGTGGAAAAAATAATTGACCACGATAGGCGGATCGTTGAACGGGCGTTTGATGGAATCATTATCCCGGACATACAGTAGCCCTTCCTCTTGGCAAAACTGCCGCATCTGCGCATCC
>CATXUX010000051.1 GCA_958402795.1 uncultured Lachnospiraceae bacterium
CACACGGCAATAGGGTAGGATGAAATATTTCTTTGTATGCAGTTTTGAAGGTACACTTCAATAATTGAATATTCCTCGATAGCTCAGCGGTAGAGCATCCGGCTGTTAACCGGAGGGTCGTAGGTTCGAACCCTACTCGGGGAGTTGTAAAAAATTCGTAAGTATTTATATTTACGAATTTTTTTATTACATAATTAGAAAAAAGGTATTGACCGATAGTAACAACCGTAAGTTATAATTGATTATCGTAAATGATTCAAACAATCGTGGTTTATTGTTTATAATTACAGGAGGTCAGTGAGATGGATAAATTTACATTTTCATATCCGACAAAGGTATACTTTGGAGAAGGATGCGCAGCACAGGCGTTTGACGCGGAGCTTGGCAAAGTTGGTGAAACGGTCATGTTAGCTTACGGTGGTGGTTCTGTGAAAAAGAACGGTATTTATGATGAAATCAAGACTTTGCTGGAAAAGGCGGGGAAAAAAGTAGTTGATTTCCATGGTATTATGCCAAATCCAACTTATGCAAAAGTGCAGGAAGGTGCTGCATTGGCACGGGAACAACAGGTAGACTTTGTTCTGGCGCTGGGTGGAGGCAGCGTGATCGATTGCTGTAAAGTGATCTCTGCACAGGCAGTGCTGGATGAAGATATCTGGGATATGGAGTACGGCAAGGGAAAATTTCCGACAGCGGGAATTCCGATGGGAGCAGTTGTGACGGCTTCCGGTACCGGTGCGGAAATGAATGCGGGAGCGGTCATTACGTACGAAGACAAAAAATGGAAAGGACCGGTTTTTGGTACAGCAGCTTCTTTTGCGGTTCTCGATCCGGCATACACGATGTCGGTTCCGCCGATGCAGGTGCTTTCCGGTGCGTTTGACACGCTAAGTCATGCAATGGAAACTTATTTTGGTAATTCAGATCGGGACAACGTATCGGATGATATGGCACTTGCGGTGATGAGAAATACGGTTGTGAATATGCGTCGTCTCCTTGAGAACATAGACGATCTGGAGGCACGGAGTAATTTAATGTGGGATTCTGCCATGGCAGAAAACGGAATTCTGAAGTGCGGACGTCTGACTGATTTTCAGGCGCATCAGATAGAACATCAGCTGGGTGCATACACAGACTGCAATCACGGGCAGGGACTCGCTGTGATCCATCCGGCTTATTACCGGCATATTGTAGGAGATGCGGCTGAGAAGTTTACACGATTCGCAAAAGTAGTTTTTGAAGTGGATACTGCCGAAGCAGGGGTGAATGCGCTGGAAAGTTTTATTCAGGAATGTGGTCTTCCCACGAAAATGAACCAGCTCAAATCCACAGTAGAGATTACGCCGGAGATTTTGCGGCAGGTAGCAGATACCTGCAACGTGATCAAGTCAGGTCCTCGTGAGCTTAGCCGGGATGAAATCTATGAGATTTTGCTGGAATGTATGTAAAAAGAGTAGCGTTGTTCTCGTTCTTGTGCTATAATAACACTGATTTAAGCGTTCTTTGCCGCCGGGTAAAGAAATAAAGCGTCAGGCTTTCTATCGTTAGGCCGTTGAAGATAGAAAGTGCTGGCGCTATTTTTATGATACAGGAGATGATGTTTCCTATATCATAAAACCATTCGGGCGGGATTGCAAAACATCATTTTATTTATATTTCAAAGGAGTACACATATGAAGTTATCAGCTTGTTTTCGGGAGTTTGTTCATTACACGGTTTTCAGTGTACTGGGGACGTTGGGGGTGTCCTGCTATATTCTGGCGGATACTTTTTTTGTTTCTAAAGGGTTAGGAACGAATGGACTTACGGCGTTGAATCTGGCGATTCCCGTTTATAATTTTATTCATGGCACAGGATTAATGCTTGGTATGGGCGGAGCTACAAAATTTTCTGTTTACAAAAGTCAGGATCGAAACGATGATGTAAATATCATTTACACAAATACGATTTTCCTTGCAATATTGTGTTCCATTGTGTTTATGCTGTCAGGTGTGATGTGTTCCGGGCAGATCGCACGGCTTTTAGGTGCTGACATCTGGGTGTGGGAAATGACGAATACGTATTTACGGTGGCTGCTTATTTTTGCTCCGGCTTTTATCCTGAACGATGTACTGCTCTGCTTTGTAAGAAATGATGAAAGTCCGCAGCTTGCCATGACTGCGATGCTGATCGGGAGTTTTTCGAATATATTTTTGGATTATATTTTCATTTTTCCACTGCAGATGGGGATATTCGGAGCCGTTTTTGCCACAGGAATCTCTCCGGTCATCAGTATTGCCGTGATATCCTTACATTGGTGGAAGAGGAGAAATACATTTCATTTTATAAAAACGAAGATGTATATAAAGATTGTCAGAGATGAACTGTCGCTGGGATTCCCCTCCCTGATCGCCCAGGTTTCTTCCGGTATCGTTATGATTATTTTTAATATGATTATCTTGAACCTGGAGGGGAATATAGGTGTAGCGGCTTACGGTATTATTGCTAACATTTCTCTTGTTATCACGGCAGTTTATACGGGAATTGCGCAGGGAATCCAGCCGCTGGTAAGCCGGTTTCACGGAACAGGAGACAATAAGCATAAACAGAGCGTGCTGCGGTATGCGATGGTAACGATGCTGATTTTGTCAGTTGTTTTATATCTGGTGATTATTATTTTTTCAAAGCCAATAGTGAATATTTTTAACAGTGAAAATAATCTGAAGTTGGAGGAAATTGCCATTTCCGGATTGAAATTATATTTTTTGTCCATTCCATTTGTGGGATACAATACGATTCTGGCGACTTTTTTTACCTCGATGGAACAAGGAATGCCTGCACATATTTTGTCAGTGCTCAGAGGACTGGTGCTGATTATTCCATTGGCATTTGTGATGTCTGCTTTATGGGAAATGACGGGAGTGTGGCTTTCCTATCCGGTTACGGAAGCTCTTGTTGCGCTTCTTGGGTTTATCTTATATCAGGCTCATGGCACTCACCGGTCTTACAAAAAGACCTTTCGACGGAAAAGATGCTGAAGATTCGTCCGATTTATCTGCTGCCGTTTATGCTTGAAAATGAGGAATAGCGGTTTTGGGGCCAAATGTGGCGCACCCGGCATCTTTCTTGTTCTTGCAACTGCGGTAACAGATAAATCGTAAAGCGAATCGTAAAGACTCAGCTCATATTTGCAAAACGCTCTACTGCTTTTGTGAAATCTTCGATGGTTTTATCGGCGTCTCCGTGTTCGATGCCGTCCTTTACACAGTGTTTGATGTGACCTTCCAAAACAATCTGCCCGCACTTGTGCAGGGCGGATTTTGCGGCGTTGATCTGTGAGAGAACGTCCTCGCAGGGGATGTCTTCATCAACCATGCGGTCGATCGCCTGAACCTGTCCGATGATTTTTTTTAATCTGCGGTGTAAGTTATCCGCATCCATGCATTGCTTCATATTCTCGCCTCCGTACCTTTAGGGGTATATGCATCTTATATCACTTTTGGAAAAATGTCAAGCTTCTGCTGCTTCTTCTGCTGCCGGAAGCTGCAGCAAAATCTTCACAGTAAAGACAGACTCTTCGCTTTGTACTTCCATACAGCCATGATATTTTTCAGCGATGAAACGTACCGATTCCAATCCCTGTCCGAATCCGCTGTGCCGGGAGGAGAGGTAGGCGCCGTTGACATTTTTCGGGGTTCCTGTGTAAGGATTGCTGATCCGGACTGCAAGCATATTGGGTGCGGTCTGCATGATTTTCAGCTTTATGACAGGGTCCTTTACACTTTCACAGCCATAGACCGCGTTTCCCAGAAGATTTCCGAGCATGACGCAGAAATCCTGGTCATCGATGGAAAGAGAAGGCGGCAGGCGCAGGGAAAAGTCCGGTCGGATCTCTTTGTCCCGGCACAGTGATTCATAATAGGAAAGAACTGCATTCAGTGCGGGAGAATACGTGTAAACCCGGATCTCGGTTTCTGTATTCTGGATATAGGTGGAGACGTAGTTCTCCAATGTTTCGTAATCCTTTTGTTTTAAAAATTCAGAAATGACCACGAGCTGATGGCGGAAATCATGGCGGATCCGGCTGTTTTCCTGAACCGACCGGAGCAGCTGTTGATATTGCGCGCTCTGGATGGATAAAATCTCGTTGGCATGTTCCAGCTTCTGTCGTTCGATGTAGGTATGGACAAAGCGGTAGAACAAGATATAAAGAGCCACGATCAGGACAGCCAGACATACGACACAGGCAATGTACATAAGAAACGCTCTCCCGATGTGCATCCAGCTATAGTTATGCGGGATCAGGATGTAGGTGGCAACGCTGCACAAAAGCGGAAAAATGCAGATACAGTTCCAGACGGATTCCGAATGGAAATGCGCGATCAGCCATCCAAGCTTCCGGGTAAACGGCAGATAAAGGATCACATCCATCAGTACAAGGAAAACAAGCTGAAAGAGAAAGCCTTCCAGCGAGATATCGTAGTAGGTATTTTCCGGATGCAGGACAATGTCTGCCAGTGTGCCAAGAATCCGGGAAAAACAACTGACCATATAAGCAGTGAGAAACAAAAAAAGGATCTTGTTGAAAGGAAGTTCCACTTCTTTCCAGTAAAAGTACAGAAAATAAATCCCGGCACTGATGGAGATCACAAACTTTGTCGGAAACGTTGTGATGCAGGCAATCAGGATCGCGACAAAAAGGAACAGAACAAACCGTATGGCGGAAGCAAGGATCAGGGAAGACATCCTGCGTTTCAGATAATCCCGCACAGGGAAAATGCATAATGCTATGACAGGAATGATTAAAATACAAGTATAAAGCGCTTTATAAATATTCATTCCGTTTACATTCATGCTGCTGCCTCCTTACATGCGGTCCAGTTTTTCAAACTGATAATTGTGATACGTATTCCGGATGGAAGCACGGTCTGATCTGCGGATCGGAAAGCGCTGTCCGTCGCTCATCGTATACATATCGGTGTCTTCTCTTGTGATATACTCCATATTTAACAAAACGCCGCGGTTACAGTTCAGAAAACAGCCGACGTTATCTGCCTGCGCGCAGACGATCCCAAACGGAACCCTCAGCCGGTGCTCTGTCTGGTCCGTCATGCGGAATATGGTGTAATTATTATCGGATAAGATGTATTGTATGTGGTGAACCAGAAGCTGAACCTTCCGGTTGCCGCTGGTAAAATCCAAAGTGCGGTGCAGGGAAGGCAGCCGCTTTCCTGCGTCAGTAAGTACATGGAAAATCCGTTCTCTTGTGAGATCCTTCTTATCTATATAGTCAAAACAATGAAGGCCCGCCGCCTGATAGAGATGTTCCCGGCTGACTGTCAGAAATATGATCAGACAGCGGGCGTCGCGCTCCCAGAGCTGCTGCGCTGCCTCCAGTCCATCCATATGCTCCATAAAGATATCCAGAAAAACAATGGAATATTCTCTTTCAGTTAGGGAGGCAATCAGTTCATTTCCATCCAAAAAACAGAAAAGCGAGAACTCAATGCCATACTCCTTTTCATATTCATGAAGAAACCGGATCAGAAGGGCGGCTTCCTCCTTTTGATCATCTACAACTGCAATGTTCATACATACATTCCCTCATCTAAACTAAGTGTACCAGAAAACAAGTTTATCATAACACCGATTCCCACCAAAAATCTACAGTTTGTCCCAAATTAGTAGATTTTTACGGAAAATGATATAGAATAGACCATAAGTTTGTGCGAAGATGATAAGGCGAGGGAGGGAAAAAGAATGGCAGCAGGCACAATGAAGCAGACGCAGGACAAGAGAAGAACGAAAGTGGAGATCGTACTGATGATACTGGTGGCAGTATCGATCGTGCGGCAGTTCTTCCTTGGAAATTATCATTATATGTTTCTGGGAATCCTTACGATGATTCTGTTTGCAGTCCCCAGTCTGATCGAGAAGAAACTGAGGGTGGATATCCCGACAGGACTGAAGACGGTAATCCTGATCTTTATCTTCTGTGCGGAAATCCTGGGCGAGATCAACGCATTTTATGTCAAGATCCCTATCTGGGATACGATCCTGCATACGACGAACGGCTTTCTGATGGCGGCAATCGGGTTTGCCCTGATCGATATCTTTAACCGGAGCGAAAAGTTTTCCATCCGGATGTCTCCGTTCTTTGTGGCGTTCGTGGCGTTTTGCTTTTCCATGACGGTGGGCGTTTTGTGGGAGTTCTTTGAATTTGGGATGGACTGGTTTTTCCAGACCGACATGCAGAAGGACTGGATCGTTCCGGTGATCAGCTCCGTAAAACTGAATCCGGATGGGGCGAACGTTCCGGTGAAAGTGGCGGTGGAATCGTTGGTAGTCAACGGAGAGGAATGGAATCTGGGCGGCTACCTCGATATCGGAATCGTAGATACGATGAAGGATCTGATGGTGAACTTCATCGGCGCAGTCGTATTTTCCATCGTCGGCGTATTCTACTTAAAGCATAGAAAAGAAGACGGACTTGCGGCGTCACTGATTCCGCAGGTACAGTCTGAGGAAAAAGAAGTACAGAAAGAAATCCATGAAGATACGGTTTAGCATATCAGGAAAGAGGAGGCGACAGAATGAGAAAAAAATGGAAAACATGGGCGGCAAGAGGATTGAGCGCAGTGCTGATCGCGGCGATGACAGCAGTGTACCTCCCGGCCGCAGAGGCAACAGAAGCAGAAGCGGCGACGGTGTCGGGTTCATCCGGCGGGACGAGCTATGAAGGCGAGATCAACGCCATGACGGATGAAGAGTATGCAGAGTTTGGTTTGGCGAATAGTTCACCTGAGGAATTTGACCCGGCGGATACATCCAATCCGCTGGACGGGTATGAACCGACGGCGGTGAAACCTTCGGAGTTATTCGTAGCATATTCGGATAATACCAAGACAAAAGATGGGGCAGCGGAATTCTTTGTGGCAGATAACGCGATGAATACATCGGCGGATGGGTTCAGTCTGGATACGCTTGACAACAGTCTGTTTGGAGAAAAGGCGCTCGTCAGCAGCGGAGAAGATACAGACAATAAGAAATATTACGCGATGGCAGAGTGCCCTGCGGATATTGACGGCGACGGGACGGATGAGGTTGCGGTCGTTGCGCTCAGTTACAATCAGGGCGGAGAACTTGCGGGATACAGTTTTTGCGATACCATTATCTATGATTATGAAAAAGAAAGCCAGGAGTGGGTGGCCAGGCAAGAGCGTCATGATATCGTGGATAAGCCGGGACAAGGCTGGTTTGGCGAGATACAGGCGAAGTCACAGAACGCTGTCGTGTCGATCACGGCAGGAGATTTTGACGGCGATGGGAAAGACGAGCTTGCAAAATATATCCCTGATCATGAGGAAGGTCGGGTATTTGTAACAGACTATAACGGTTTTCAGGAAATCTCCTGTAATTCTATATTTTTTGATGACGTGTTCAGAAATTTAGAGGAGAAGAGTTGGTATGTTCCAATCGTATCCTTGTCTTCTACGGGAATCTCGGGAAAGGATCATTTGGCGATTACGGTCAGCAAGCCGGCGGATGTTTCTGATAATCCGTTTATTATGCATCGTGAATATGAAGATTCCCAGCTCCTGATCTACAATTTGGGTGAAAATGGGGTATTAGACAAACTGGAATGTGTATATAAGAAAAATCTGTCCTATGGAAATGACGGATATCATAAGATGCATTTTTGTTCGACAGTGGATGCAGATCTGAACGGAAATGGGATTGAAGAACTGGTAGTTGCAGGCTGTCTGCAGGATACGACTTATTTTGGTAATCCAATGATTGAACCATGGGACTGGACGAATAACGCCATACAGGTTATCTGTTGGAATGAGGCAGATCAGGCGTATGAAGAGGTCTGGGATTCTCCTATGATCGTGAAGGCCGACTCAAATGATTATACATGGATTTATGACAATATGGTAGAACCGGTGGCGCTGGCGGCGGGAAGATTGCATTCGGGATCTACGTCTGACCAACTGTTCCTGGAAGGGCAGATATTTGATTTCAGCGGCGCAGGGACAACGGCACAGACGGAGAAAGAACGGCTGTCGGGTGGACGGTTCGAACTAGAGTACAGTATGTCGATAAGAGGAAGTTATGCGTTTGTCAATGACGCATATGCGGCGACCTTTTCTCAAGGAAAGGCGGGAGCAGAACAGATGGCGGTTCTGTCCGGGTATTGCTATGATGGTGATACTGACGAAGTATGTTTCGACGTATCATGGATCTGGGAAGATGAGAATGGGAATTTGACATGTGAGACTGCGAACCCAAATTATCTGTATCGGATGGGTATGACCGGAGGGCGTTTTTTAACGTTGTGTCCAGTGGAAGTGGATGACGACGGCGTGGTGGTAAAATACAAGGGCAAAACTTATGGCTGGAGTGATCCGACGTTATATTGCGTATTGCAGAGTCCTCCGTACTGGAGTGAATTACAGTACAATAGCGAAACATATGGTGCAGGAGAAGTGTCTTACAGCATCACTTATGGTACATCCAGCGGACAGGAAGGTGAATTCGGCGCCGGACTGGGACTATATTGTGAAGCGTCCGCCGTGGCAGGACCTGCTTTTTGCGGGAATGGAGTAAAACTGGGAGGCGGATTCGAGTTGGGGGGAATGGCAAGTTATGTAGGTAGTTGGGGAACCGAACATGCAGTGGAGGATTCTGTAGAATTTATCGTTGCCCCGGGAGAGGATCAGGCAATCGTGCTCGCTGTCCCATTGGTTATCTACCATTATCAAGTATACATTCCGGCATATGAGGTTACACAGGAAGATGTGGATACATATAATGAGATGCGTGCGCAGCAGCCGGAACTGGAGCCTTATCCATACAAAGCCGGAGATATCGTGGAAGGAAGCTGGCAGGAATACGATGTGCAGACAACTCTGGAACCCGCATTTTCCAATATCCCGGTTGAGACATACAATGAACTGGTAGAAAAATATGGTGAAGAAAGAGGACTTGAGCCGATTACGGAAGAGACTTTTGCCGAGAAGACGATCGGAGATCCGTCCACATATCCTGGCAGCCAGGAAGAACTTGAAGCGCCGGGGAATGTGGAGAACCTGCATATCTCTACAAATGCGGTACGGACGATTTCTTCCGAGTCCGGGAAAAAACTGTCCTATAGTATAGAAACAGAGAAAGAGACATCCAACGGGTTTGAACTGAGTTTTGATGCGAAGCTTTATGTAAAAGCAGAGATTGAGACAAAAATTCCGTTTGTCGCGGAAGGAGAAGTGGAAGCAGGCGGCGGCTTGCAGATTGCACTTGACGGCGGCTGTTCGTGGATTAGCACGACGACCAACGGAATGGAATTCTCCACAACCATCTGTGATATGCCATCGGGAAGTGATGATTATGGGTTTACTACACAATTAGCGGTCTTCAACAATACGGATCTCCCAATGGGAGGCGGCGAGACGGACGCGGTGAATGGGCAGGGATATGCCTACTGCGTCGGCTACATCGTAACCGGAGTGGAGGCACCTCCGAAAATGCCGGTGGACCTGAGAGTTTTCGCTACAACGGAACATACGGTAGCGTTAAAATGGGATACATCGTCCTACCGTCCGGCACAATCATGGGAGGTGTTTATCGAAGATCCGGTGACAGGACAGCAGCACTCGCTTGGATTTACAAATGATACGTATTATCTGGCGACGAACCTGGATCCGGGAACGACCTATAAGTTTGCATTGAAGTCTTACGAACAGACGGGAGGAAATGGCGCTTACAGCGTTATGAGCCGATGGGTATCTGCAATTACGAAGGACAGTAGCTCATCTGCCCCATACTTTACGGAACAGCCGCAGCATGTGACCGTTGCTCCGGGCGACGGCGGAGGTCATACCATGACGGCGCAGGCGCAGACCGGCGAGGGGATGGATGGCGCGGCGCTGACTTACCAGTGGCAGGTATACAAACATGCACATCTGACCGGTGAAGGCACATGGGAGAACATCGAAGGGGCAATAGAAACGACCTTTACGTTGCCGGAGATTACGGAAGAGAATGTAGAGGAATATGAAGAACAGACGCATTACCGCGTGGTGGCTACCCAGACGAAGGGAAGCAATATTAAGAGTACGATATCCAAGGTCGCGACCATGTATATCAATTCGGATGAAAGTGAGCATGATTTCTATGATCTGAATCTTACACTTTCAGTATCTGGAGAACAGGTCGGCGAGCAGGACGGAGTATACTATACTGGTAATGGCGCGGCAGACTTTACCGTTACTGTCAGTCCAATGGAAGAAGGAGGAAAGACACCTCTTGAGGGAACGGTTCAATTGCTGTATTATGATGAGAGTGGGAATGAAATCGGAGTTTTAGGAAGCGAAAGTTTTGCCGGCGGTACGAATGTAACGGCAAACTGTGAGATTCCGGTAACAGAGATTCCGACGGGAGTCTATACGATATATGCGTTGTATCTGAGTGCAGGACCAGATGGAAGCGAAGATAACCAGAGTTTCTATCTCCCGGCGCAGTCCGATCCTTTGACCCTTCACTCTGTGGAGGAGTACCGGATCACCTACCACTTAAACGGTGGTATCGACAACTCCGAGAACCCGACCATGCTGACGAACGAGAGTCCGACAGTGACGCTGGAAAACCCGACGAGGAATTATTATACGTTTACCGGATGGTATATGGATGAAGGACTTACCATTCCAGCCAGTCAGGACGAGAATGGAAATTATGTGCTGGATCCACTGGCTTTGACAGGCGATGTTGACCTGTATGCAGGATGGACGGCGGTATCTTATCCGATCCGGTACGAGTTAAACGGAGGAACGAACAACGAAGCGAATCCGGCAACTTATACGGTAGAGGATACGATCTGGCTGGAGGATCCGGCAAGGGAAGGCTATACATTCCTCGGCTGGTATGCGAGTGCAGACTTTACCGGTGATCCGGTGGAGAAGATCAACGGAACGACAGCGGCAAGCAATGCGGAAGCGACCGGAGATCCGCAGAACAATCCGCTGACGCTGTATGCGAAGTGGGAGGAGATACCGGAAGATCCGCCGTTCGATCAGGATGACGAGACGGGCGCGTATCTGATCTCCAGTTATGACGATCTGGTTCTGATGGCGCAGAAGATACAGGAGAAACCGGGGCAGTACGCATCGGCGACTTATGTTCAGACATGCAACATCAACTGTGAGGAACAGGCATGGGAGCTGCCGTTCGGTACCGGGGCGGTTCCGTTCCAGGGTACATATGAAGGGGAGGATTACTATATCTTAGGTCTCCGCCCGACGGGGACGGCAAACGGATTATTCGGCGTGATCGGCGAGAATGGTACCGTGAAGAATCTGTCCGTAGTTGACTTCGACTACAGTGCATCGGCGGAAATGGCAGGGGGACTTGCCGGAGTCAACCGGGGAACGATCATCGGATGCGGAAGTGGCATCAACTTGACTTCTGCAGCGATCATCTTCCGAAATGGAGAGGCGGTGCCGCTCTACACGCTGAATTCGGAGATCAGCGGAACGGTTGTGGGCGGTCTCGTGGGACGCAACGAAGGAACGATTCAGGACAGCCGGAGCAATGCAGTCGTATCGGGAACGGTTGTCGGAGGAATCGCCGGGGAAAATACCGGAACGATCCGCAATGTCTACAACGTAGGTACTGTATCGGGAACGGATGCGGCGGACAGTGCGGCCGGCGGACTGGTCGGAAGAAACGTGGGCGAAGGTAGTGTCCGGTACGGTTATAACGGAAAGACTGTAACAGGCACAAATGCCGGAGGAATCGCCGGAACCAGCGAGAACACGAACCTGCAGGATCTGTGGTATCCGTCCGATCTGGCGGCGGCATGCAGCAATCAGCCGGATGACGCACTGACGGCAGGCAAGAAGAGCATTGATGAGATGAAGAGTCAGGAATTCTGCGATACGTTGAATACGGCGGCGCAGGCACAAAAGGAAGAGCTGAATCTGGGAACCTGGACGTACAGCGCCAGTGAAAATGAAGGCTATCCGCGGATCAGCCGGACCGTGGTGGTACAGCAGACGCTTACGAATGAAGAGTATGGCGTCACGGTCAGCGGGCAGATCCACCCGGGCGCACAGTTAAAACTCGTGAAACTGTCTGCGGAGGATACCGAGTATCAGGGTATTGCAGAAGCCATTAAGTCCGGGAAACTGCTGGAAGGCTGGCGGATCCTGCTGCAGTATGAAGACGGAACATACGCAACCTGGGAAGGAAAACTCACGATCACATTGACGCCGGAGACGAAAGAAAAACTGAAGAACCTGAGTATTTTCCACATGAACGATAAAGGATCTGTCAGTGAGCTTGCAACGCTGAATGACGGCGAGCAGTTGATCGTACAGACAGAGACACTGGGCGGCTTCGCTGTAGTGGAGGCTGAGACCGGAAGTGAATATATCGATCCGGATGATCCGGATAACCCGGCGAATCCGGACAACAACGGAAGCGGCGGTGCAGACGGTTCCAAAGATAACGGGAAAACCCAGAGTGGAAAGAAAGGTACGGACGTCAAGACGGGCGATACGGCGTCACCGGTTGTAATGCTCGTAATCCTGCTGCTGGCAGGAGGCGTGATCGTTGGTCTGATCATCTTGCGTCGGAAACGCCGGTAGGATTGATCTGAAACGGGGACCGACAGAATGAGAAATGGGAAGGAAAGATAGTAAAAGGTGAAAGAAAGCAGTAAAAACAGAAGCAACAAAAATAGTAAAAGCAGAAACAGTAGAAACCGGAATCAGCAGAAAAAGAGAACGTACTGGATTCTTCTGATCGTATTGTTGATCGTTCTGGCGGCAGGGATCGCGGCGGCGGTCCTGCTCTCCCGCCAGAAAGACACACAGACCAGCGGCAACGCCTCGGTTGATCCGAACGCTTCGGCATGGGACGACGGCGTGGAATCCGGTACGCCCCAGTCGATCGAGGAGAACATTCTGGTGCCGGGATACAGCGGCGCTGAGATGAAAGCGGGCGATACGACGCTGAACCTGCGGATCGGGAATCCGGAGGAGAATACGTGCTATCTGCAGGCGACTCTGGAACTTACGGACGGCACGGTACTGTATGAATCCGGTCTGCTGGAACCGGGAACCGGATTCGAGCAGATCGAACTGAACCAGACGCTGGAAGCAGGGACTTATGAGGCGCTGGTACATTATCAGGGGTATAGCATGGAGGAGGAACCGCAGCAGCTCAATGCCAGCGATTCTGCGTTTACTCTGACAGTTACACCATAGAAGACAACAAGTCAAAGCAAAAATCAGAAAGCGAGGAAAAGAAATCATGAGTATGAAGAAAAAGATGGCTGCGCTGCTGGTGGCGGCGCTTGCGGCAACAAATATCCTGCCGGTTATGGCGGAAGATGATCCAACAACCGGTTCGGTTGCTGGGGAGAAGTATCAGGACATTACAAATGCAAATCAGGCCGGGAGTACCACGGTCGTTGCGAATGTAGAGGGATCAGATTCCGGAGATGTGACGTATACTGTCTCTATTCCAAGTTATGTAGACTTTGGCAGTCTGCAGCGAAAAGAAGAGTTAATGGGACAGGGACTTGAATGGAATAAGGTTATAACCGGAGAAGTGAAATTAACAGCGGTTGATGGCTTAGATACTGCGAATCAAAGAATCGCAGTTCTGGTACAGGATGCGGAGAATGGAACGAATGGATTCAAGATGAACGGTGCGAGCGGTGTAGCGTCAAGTAATAAGAAGACCCTGAACTACAAGATTTATGCAGGTGACGATCCGTATCAGTATGATCTGGAAAATACTACTACTGTATATTCAAACGGATTCTTGGTTGGGGCGTTTGAGAAACTAAATGATACCGTAAATCTGAAATTTAAACTGAATCAGAACCAGATGACAGGCGAACTGGATCAATGGGCGGGTACTTATCAGGGAACACTGACCTTCTATAGTAAAGTTGCCGGTGTGAGTGACTATAAATAAGCAGCCGGAGAGGAAGGAAAACGATGCGGCGGATGACAGCGGTGCTTCTGGCTTTTGTCTGCCTGACGGCTGCCGTCGCAGTTCTGTCCGGTCCGCTTGCGGCGCGGGCGGGTACGATGTCCGGGACGGCGGAGGGCGGCAGTATCGCAGAGACGGTGGTAACAGCGCAGGTGAAAGAGGAAGAGCCGCAGCCGGATGAACCGGAAGAGGACAGTGTACAGCCGGGAGAGAACTCTGGGGAGGACGAACATGCCGGACAGACAGAAGCGGAGCAGAACAGCGTATTTCAGAATGTAATGACGGGCGATGCAGAATTGGTCTTTACGATCCTGCTTCTGCTGGCGGGAAGCGGAATCGTGCTTCTCGCAAACCGGATCGGAAGGCTTTCCCGGTATTCGGATTAAAAAGTGAGGGACCAGGGTTTCTGGTCCCTTAAAAAATGTTATAGTCCTTATAGTCCCCTTTCCGTGGTCTCTCTGCGGATCAGGATGGGTGTGACGACTTTATGGATCGGCGCGGTAAGAGGCGCCGGTCTTCTTTTTTTTCGTTCATTCATCTGCTCCACAAGCAGGCTGACGGCTTCATGGGCGATGACATTGATCTGCTGTCCCACGGTGCTGATCGGGATGACGGCTTCGCTGGAGATCGGGGAATTATCGAATCCGACGATCAGGTAATCGTCCGGCAGTGTCCCGTACTTGCGGAACAAGAGGTTCAGCAGCACATTGGCATGGGTATCGTTGGAGATAAAGATTCCTTTTTTCTGCCCCGGATAGCGTGTGTCCAGATCCTCGATCACTTCAGACAGGACGCCCCGGATCTGTTCATAGGTGTTTCCGAATTCCCGGTACAGGATTTCGTGTTTCAACTGTTTTTCCTCGCAGATGTCAAGAAATCCGTGGATACGCCCATACGCCGGGACTTCCGGTGCAGTCGGGGAATTGATGTGGATCAGGACGTCGCAGTCATGCTTCGCAAGCAGACTGGTCGCCTGGACTCCGCCCATATAGTTATCCGTGTTGATGCTGCAGACGTATTTGTCCTCCCGCTCGATGGTGACGACCGGGATCGGAAGTTCGGAGAGTTCTTTGGAAGGAATGGTATCACTCAGGAGGATCAGTCCTTCGATCTTGTAGGCGAGCAGCTCCTTGATATAGCGTCGTTCTGCCGCTTCATCTTCATTCCCGATAAAGACCAGAAATTTGTAGCCGAACTCTTCATAGGTAAGGAGGATCTGGTTCAGCATCTCGGAATAGTAGTTGTTGTACAGATTCGGTACGATGATCCCGACAAATTCGGTTTTTCCGTTTGCGAGGATCCGCGCCACTTTATTTTCTTTATAATCCAGATCGACAAGCGCCTTTGCGATGATCTCCTGATTTTCCAGTGTCAGAGAATCCGGATTGTTAAAATACCGGGAGATCGTTGTCTTGGAAAAATTGGTATATTTGGCGATATCGCTGAAAGTTACATTCTTTTTTCGTCCCATAACAGCCTCATTTCCGCCGGTTCCGTCTGAGAACCGGATATATATAATTCCAGAAGAATCTCTGGTTATAATACTTGTGACATGAAACAGTATAGCAAAGATTCCGCAGAAGAACAAGAAGTAATCGGTTAAGTAACCGGTTTTGTAAAAGATGTATAAATTGGGAACCCGAAAATCATGCAGGTTTCACAAAGTTTATTTTTGTGGTTGACTGCGCAGGATTCATATGCTACTATAAACACGTAAAGTAACCGATTACTTTACCGGTTACAAAAATCGAAATCAGGGAGAAAAGCAAGAGGCATGAAAAGGGAGGAGGACAATTTCATGAAACAGAAAGTCTTGAAAAAATGGATTGCTTTGATTCTCGCGGCGGGACTGGCGGCGACGGCGCTGACCGGCTGTACGTTCGGATTTGCCAGTGATCCGGACGATCCGAATGAAGTGGAGGAAGAGGTTCCGATCGATATGTCGGTGGATTCCTTCGAATACGATCCGTCGCTGAGCGGAACAAGCATCACACTGTTGAACTCCAAGGCAGAGATTCAGGTGGCGCTGGAAGAGATGAGCGAGGTATTTGAGGAGAAATCCGGCGTTCACGTGGAGGTGATGCCGGTTACGGACGGAGATTCCCCGTATACCAAAGTCGTAAGCCTTTACAATTCGGGAAATCCGCCGACACTGTCGATCCTGGATACGACCGATGTGATCGCACTTGCCGAAGAGAAGGCGGCGGATCTGACCGACGAGGCATGGACGGCAGAGACGGAAGAATATCTGACCTGGGTGAACGGGAAAGTGTACAGTTTCCCGCTGTGTATCGAAGGGCGCGGACTGATTTATAATAAGGCGGTGATCGAGGAAGCGCTGGGCGAGCCGTTTGACCCGTCTTCGATCCGCACGCTGGATGACTTTACGGAATTCCTTGACCGGCTGGTGGACGCAGGGATCGAGAAACCGGTATCGCTGGCGAAAGAAGACTGGTCCGTGGGCGCTCATCATCTGTAGTACATCTATGAGACCTATGACGGAACGTCTGAGGGCGCGCAGGAGATCATCGAAGCGCTCAAGGACGGCAGCGTGGATCTGGAGGACTACGACAGAATGTCAGAATTTCTGGATATGTTTGATGTTCTGAAAGAGTACAATGTGGCGAAAGCCGATCCGCTTGGCGCGGACTATGATGAGATGGCGATCGACCTGGTCGACGGGAAAACGGCGTTATGGTTCAACGGAAACTGGGCATGGCCCAATCTGGAGGAAGCGGGAGCTGACGACGAGGATGAATACGGATTCCTTCCGTATTTCCTGAACAACGACGAAGATGATTTCGCGAATCAGAAGATCCAGGCGTCTCCTTCCAAGCAGATCATGCTGGACAGCCAGTACGCGACCGAAGAGCAGCAGGCCGCGGCGAAGGAGTTTTTGAACTGGATCGTATACAGCGAGATCGGACAGCAGATGCTCGTATACCGGTGCAGCATCATCCCGCCGTTTAAGAACAATCCGTATGAGCCGGTTGATCCGCTGAGCCGGGATATCTATGAAAAGGTGCAGAACGGCGAAGTGTTCAACGCGTCGGCGATCGTGCCGAACGACCACTGGTTCGTGCTTGGCGCATCCATGCAGAAGTATCTTGCAGACCGGTGCGACAGGGAAGAACTGATGGAAGACATTAAAAATTACTGGGCGCAGCAGGAATAGAAAAGAGGAATGTGACATGAGAAAGACAAGTAAAGGAAAAGATTTCTGTATATTTGCACTGCCGGGAATGTTCTGTTTCTTCGCAGTGGTGATCATACCGTTTGTCTATGGCGTATACCTGACATTTACAGACTGGGACGGCGTGGCAAAGGTAAAGAACTTTATCGGATTAAAGAACTATGCAGGCGTGATGCAGGATAAAGCATTCTGGTCTTCCCTGCTCCTCACGTTTAAATATGTGATCGTTGTTGTCATTCTGGTCAATGTCCTTGCGTTTGCGATCGCCTATCTGCTGACAAGAGGATTCAAGGGACAGAACTTCTTCCGGGCAGGATTCTTTACCCCGAACCTGATCGGCGGGATCGTGCTTGGATATATCTGGCAGTTTGTATTTTCACGGGTATTTGTAAGCATCGGGGAGAGCACAGGCTGGAGTCTTTTTGAGGCGTCCTGGCTGTCGGATCCGAACAAGGCGTTTGCCGCAATGGTCCTTGTGTCTGTATGGCAGTTGTCCGGATATATGATCCTGATCTATGTGGCAGGATTTATGGGACTGAGCGAGGACGTGATGGAAGCGGCAAGCATCGACGGAGCGTCCGGCTGGATCAAGATGAAAAACATTGTCCTGCCGCTGATGATGTCCTCGATCACGATCTGCCTGTTCCTGACTCTGTCCCGCGCGTTCATGGTTTACGATGTGAACCTGTCGTTGACGGCAGGAGGACCTTACGGAACGACAGAGATGGCGGCAATGCACGTATATGAAAAAGCATTTACATCCAGACAGTTCGGCGTAGGCCAGGCAGAAGCACTCATTTTGTTCATTGTAGTGGCGTGCATCAGCGGACTGCAGGTATATCTGACAAAGAAACAGGAGGTGGAAGCATAATGAAACAGACGACGGTCGGAGGAACAAAAAGAAAAGCAGCGAACATTCTCGCAATGACGGGAATGATCATCATCTTCATTGCATATATGTTTCCGTTTCTCATGGTTGTGATCAACTCCCTGAAACAGAAACGCGATATCATCAAGAGTCCGTTTTCCTGGCTGTTTACGATCAAAGGCCTGTCCTTT
The DNA here is from genome assembly GCA_958402795.1 of uncultured Lachnospiraceae bacterium. Taxonomy (GTDB): domain Bacteria; phylum Bacillota; class Clostridia; order Lachnospirales; family Lachnospiraceae; genus Schaedlerella. Next base: position 18,233 of record CATXUX010000051.1, read on the forward strand.
GACAACTTTGTAAAAGCATTTCAGCAGATGGACTTCCTGAATGCGTTCAAAAATTCACTGATCGTAACGGTTTCTGCAACCGTACTGGTCACCCTGCTCGCGGCAATGCTGGCATACTATATTGTCCGCAATAACAACCTAATCTCCCGGATCACATTTGCCCTGATGATTGCGTCCATGATCATCCCGTTCCAGGCGATCATGATCCCGCTGGTCAGCATTTACGGCGGTACACTGAATATTCTGAATCATAGAATTACACTGATTTTTATGCATACCGGATTTTCCATGGCAATGTCGGTATTCATGTTCCACGGCTTTATCAAGGGAAATGTCCCGACTGCGCTGGAAGAGGCGGCATACATCGACGGCTGCACACATACACAGACATTTTTTAAGATTGTACTGCCGCTGCTGAAACCGATCATCTCCACAATGGTAATCCTGAACGCCATGGCATTCTGGAACGATTTCCTTCTGCCGTCGCTTGTACTGACGGATAAGGATCTCTTCACACTGCCGCTTTCTACATATAGTTTTTATGGTACCTATTCGGCGGACTACGGTACGATCATGGCAGGACTGCTGCTGTGCGTGATCCCGATCCTGATCCTGTATGTGGTACTGCAGAAGCAGATCATTGGCGGCGTTGTTGCCGGAGCAGTGAAGTAATCCATACAAGTATGGCAGAGAGGACCCGGCAGATCAGGCGTCCTCTCTGTCTGTAGATATGTCGGATAAGGCATAAGAAAATATAGACAGAGACAGATCATAGAGGACAGGGAATATGAGCAGAGACAGAATACACGTAAAGGCACCGAAGAACTGGATCAATGATCCGAACGGTTTTATCTATTATAAAGGAATTTATCATTTGTTTTATCAGCATTTTCCGTATGCTCCGCAGTGGGGAACCATGCACTGGGGGCATGCGGTGAGCAAGGATCTGGTGAACTGGGAACATCAGGGGATTGCACTGTATCCAACAAAATACGAGGATCAGAACGGCTGCTTCTCCGGAAGCGCGGTGGAATATGAGGACCGGATGTACCTTTTCTATACCGGAGTGCATTATCTCAAGCCGGATCCGGAGAACATTCACTGCTGTCTGGATCATCAGATGGAATCCGCCCAGCTTATGATCTCCTCGGAGGACGGGATGCAGTTCGACAATCTGCAGGGAAAGCAGGCGGTCATTCCCGTGATCAGAGATCCAAAGATCGGCGACAGAACAGATACGAGAGATCCGAAGGTATGGAGAGGAACAGACGCATGGTATCTGGTACTCGGCAGCAACAGCGGGCAGGGAAACGGAAAACTTCTCTTTTACAAAAGCGAGAACCTGACAGACTGGTCGTTTGTCAACAGCGCGGAGAAAGGCACAGAATTCGGCTATATGTGGGAATGCCCGGATTATTTTGAAACAGACGGGCAGCAGGTGCTTGTTCTCTCCCCGATGGGAATTCTCAAGGACGGAAAACGGGAAGAAAACCAGACAATCTGCATGACGGTGAAGTTTGATGAAAGCACTTGCTCTATGAAGATTCCGGATGAATATCAATTTCTGGATTACGGACTGGATCTTTATGCGCCCCAGAGTACGCTGGATGCAGAAGGCAGAAGAATACTGACGGCATGGCTTCGGATGCCCGAAGCCGTAGACGGAACCTGGTCGGGGATGTTTTGCATCCCCCGGGTCGTGGAAGTAGAAAACGGGCATATCTATTTCCGCGTACATCCCAATATAGAGAACCTGTTTACCAGAAAAATAGATTCCGCAGAAGAAGCCGGTACGGACGGCTATAAGATCAGCGCGGATATCCGGGACGGGGAAAAGATCAACGTCGGAGGATACCGGATTTCCCGAAAAGGAAACCAGATTGTTACAGACCGGACAGACGTATTCCCGGCAAACGAGGAGTACCGCATGCAGTTTTCCTCGCCGGAAATGAAAGACGGAAATCATCTGGATGTCTATGTGGACCAAAACATGATAGAAGTTTACATAAACAAAGGAGAATATGTAATCAGCAACTACGTATGCGGACTGCACGATGAAATCCGGACAGACTGCGCCGGAGGGATTCAGATCTATACAACCGAAGCCGTGTAAGCAGAAAAAGTACATCGGAATCGTGAAAAAAGCGAATTCGGGAAAAGATGGAAAAAAACAGAAAACTACTTGCAAATTCGCGAGAACTGTGATATGATTTAGTCTGCCGTCGGACGTCCGGCGGCAGAAACAGTCACAATGGCTCCGTGGTCAAGCGGTTAAGACATCGCCCTTTCACGGCGGTAACACGGGTTCGATTCCCGTCGGAGTCAGTTCTTAGAAAACTAAATATGCCGATGTGGCTCAATTCAATAAGATTGACCACGTCAATCGCAGGCAGAGCGCGGATTACAAATCAGTTGCTCTGCAGAAAAAAACTGAATATGCCGATGTGGCTCAATTGGCAGAGCAGCTGATTTGTAATCAGCAGGTTATCG
>CATXUX010000052.1 GCA_958402795.1 uncultured Lachnospiraceae bacterium
GCTGTCTTATTATGAACTAACGCCATTTTTCAATGCTTGATACCAAAGTCAGGTAACATAGCTTATATCAATTTGCAAGCATTTTTTTACTTCACTAAACTAAAAAACAGTTTATAAAAAGTTTATAATAAATTAGCACTCACCTCTTGACAGTGCTAATAATAAGTGATATAGTACAGATAGAACAAAGGAGAGCGGAGCAAAAAAGGCTTTCAGTGTTCTGATAAAAAAAGAAATTGAATGACATCTGCAGTAAATGCAGTGAAATGGAGGTATGAATGATGCGTGGATTTTTTGGAGAGAATTTATTTGATGAGAACTGGCTGAGCACCCCGATCGAGAGAGAGTTTTTTGGAAATCATTATGGAGAGAAGTCTCTGATGCGGACGGATGTGAAGGAACTGGAAGATACGTATGAGATTGATATCGATCTTCCGGGATTTAAGAAAGAGGATCTGCAGCTGGAACTGAAGAACGGATATCTGACCATCCGTGCAACGAAGGACGACAACAATGACCAGAAGAACAACGAAGGAAAGTACATCCGCAGAGAGCGTTTTGTAGGAAGCTGCACACGTAGCTTTTATATAGGAAAGAACGTGAAACAGGAACAGGTACATGCGAAGTTTGAGGATGGTATCCTGAAGCTGACAGTTCCAAAAGAGAATCAGCAGAAAGTAGAAGAAAACAAGTTTATTTCCATTGAAGGATAAGCACAGTCTCTTAGACAGAATCTGCCGCGGGTTACATGGCCCGCGGCAGATTCCATTTATAGCGTCTTGCAAGTACGCGGATCAGGATGACCAGCAGTGTACTTATGATCATAGAAAGGTCTGTACGAAGATAGTTTTGCAGACCGACATAGCTGAATGCACCGGCAAGGGAAGCACAGGCATAGATATGCCTTTTTAAGATCCCGGGGATTTCACAGACCATCATATCACGCAGAAGTCCGCCGCCGACTCCCGTGATCACACCGAGAAATATTTTCAGAAACAGAAGATGCCCGTAGTCTCCGTCCACAGCAGAGTTCACGCCGACGATCGTAAACACGCCGAGACCGATGGCGTCCATCAGATTTAAAATGCTGTCATAGAGCTCGGATTCCAGCAGTTTTCGCGCCCGTCCGCTCAGACGGACCAGCAAAAAGATCACAGCGGCAGAGAGGAGCGCTACGGTGACATAAACAGGTTTTGTGAACAGCACCGGAGGGTGGACGCCGATGAGCAGATCGCGGAACATTCCGCCTCCGACAGCGGTGACGACACCGAGAACAAGAACACCGAGTAAGTCAAGCTCTTTTCGAATCGCGACCATTGCCCCCGAGCAGGCAAATGCAATGGTTCCGATGATTTCCATAATAAAAATGAAATGAACCGTATCTGACATGATGAACCTCCCATATAATAATTATATGTACGATCTCCATTCTATCACAAAGAGTGGCAGAAAGATAGAAAAGTTAAAAAATGAAAAGATTATAAATTGTATAAAATGTTCTTCCGCAAGGTTGATTGGTAAAGCAAATTTATGATAATATACACATATATTTTGTTTTTCAGATCACCGTGTGGATAGACAGTTCAAAGGGGGCATGCCTTATAGATGAATGAAAAACTGAAAGAAAAAATCATAGAATCGCTGGAGAGTGTTCTGCCGGTCACGATCATTGTGCTTGCTCTCAGCGTGACGTTTGTTCCAATGGAGATCGGAACGTTTGCGTTATTTTTGGCAGGAGCGGTGCTCCTGATCATCGGGATGGGGTTCTTCCAGCTTGGTGCGGAGATGGCGATGACGCCGCTTGGACAGGGCGTCGGAAGCAGACTGATGAAAAAGAGAAGACTTGGACTGATTATAATCGTATGTTTTCTGATCGGAATGATGATTACGATTTCAGAACCGGATTTACAAGTGCTGGCGAATCAGGTTGCATCCATACCGAATCAGGTACTGATTTACACAGTGGCAGCCGGGGTCGGTATTTTTCTTGTGGTGGCAGTGCTGCGGATTTTATTTCATGTCAGCTTGTCGAAGCTTTTGTCCGTACTCTATATTCTGCTCCTGATATTGTCAGTTCTTGCACCGACTGATTTTGTGGCGGTGGCATTCGATGCGGGCGGCGTAACAACGGGACCGATGACAGTACCGTTTATCATGGCACTCGGTGTGGGACTGTCTGCCTCGCGGAGTGACAAAGAAGGGGAGGATGACAGTTTCGGACTGATTGCGCTCTGTAGTATCGGACCGGTCATGATGGTGCTTCTTCTTGGAATCTTTTACAATCCGTCGGAAGCAACCTATACGGCGATCGAGATCGCGCCTGTCGTGACCACAAGAGATGTGGTCCGCCTGTTTGCAACAGAACTTCCGGCATATGCAAAGGAAGTCCTGCACAGCATTCTGCCGATATTCGGGGTATTTCTTGTGTTTCAGGTTATCACGCGGTATTACCGGAAACGCCAGTTCTTACGTACCTGTGTCGGATTTGTATATACATATATCGGACTTGTCCTTTTTCTTACCGGTGCAAATGTAGGCTTTACCCCTGTGGGAAATCTGCTCGGCAGCACGTTTGCCTCGGGGAGCTTCCGGTGGCTTTTGATTCCGGTCGGGGCGCTGATCGGATATTATATTGTAAAGGCAGAACCTGCGGTTCAGGTTTTGAATGCACAGGTGGAAGATATTACCGGGGGAATGGTTTCCGGAAAGATGATGAACACAGCGCTTTCCATCGGCGTGTCCTGCGCAGTCGCGCTGGCTATGACAAGAGTCTTGACAGGACTCAATATCTACTGGATCATCATACCGGGGTATGTGGCTGCGGTGGTTTTGACACGATTTGTGCCGAAAGTATTTGTCGGAATCGCATTTGACTCAGGAGGCGTGGCCAGTGGGCCAATGACTTCGACTTTTCTGCTTCCGCTGGCAATGGGGGCATGCACGGCGCTGGGCGGAAATGTAATGACAGATGCATTCGGAATCGTAGCGCTGGTTGCGCTTGCTCCTGTGCTCACGATTCAGATCATGGGATTACTGTACAACAGCAGACTTAGAAAAGAATCTTCCGAAGAACTGCCGGAGTCGGATGAAGAGATCGTATTTGAAGAAGAGGAAGACGAGGATATGGAACCGGCAGACCGAATCACAGATCAGAGAGAAGTGGATGGGAGGTGAAGAAGTGACAGCGCAGGAAGGGAAAAAGATCTATCCGCGGCTGCTGGTTGCAGTGGTTCATGCGGAAGATGAGAAGAAACTGGACGCAGTATTCTCTGAGTTGAGAATACCGGGAGGATTCCGCTGCAAGGGAAAGGGAACTGCAACCTCAGAGATGATGGATATTTTCGGACTTAGCGGTACCGGGAGACTGATTACGGTTCATTTTATACCGAAATTTAAAACGGAGCAGATATTCCAGGCACTCAGTAAACGGATCCCGTTTCGCAGGAAAGGCAGCGGCATTGTATTTACAGTGCCGATCAACGGTCTGCAGGGACCGGTACGAAAGGCGCTGAGTGATGAGATGGAGGCGGCCATAGAGAAAAAGATAAAAGGGGATGAAAAAGAAATGCGCACAAATTCGCAGTTTTCGGTGATATGGGCGTCAGTTGCGGCAGGATACAGCGACGATGTGATCGACGCGGCACGCAGTGCGGGCGCGCGGGGCGGAACAGTCATGAAAGGGCGACGGGCCAACTCGGAAGAAATCAAAGAGTATTTCGGCATCCACATACAGGAAGAACAGGAATTTGTGATGATCGTCGTTCATAATGATATAAAAGCCGAGGTGATGTCTGCAATCAGCCACGCCTGCGGGATCAAGACGAAGGCGCATGGAGTTGTGATCGCGCTTCCGGTGGATGATATCATGGGAACTGAGTAACCGGAATGAGGAACTGATCTGCTGTTTTTTGAAACCGGCGGACAGAGGGCATCAAAAGAAAATAAGGAGAGAAGTGAACTATGAAGGAAGTAAAATCACCAAAGAAACCGTTGATCTACTATTATGTGATCGTGCTGGTTGTGCTGTGCATATTTAATCTGTTTATCACGCCGCTGATGATGCGTAAGAGCGTAACGGAAGTAGATTACGGTACATTTATGAGTATGATCGATAATAAGGAAATCGGCCAGGTACAGGTAGAAGATTCCCAGATCATCTTTACGGACAAAGAGGAGGAGACAGTATATAAAACCGGCGTGATGTATGATCCCGGACTGACGGAGAGGCTGTATGAATCCGGAGCGGTATTTGCAAAGGACATTGACCAGACGATGTCGCCGGTCCTGAGCTTTTTGCTGACCGGAGTTCTGCCGCTGATCATCTTTATCGCTCTCGGACAATATATGGCGAAGAAGCTGATGGAGCAGACCGGAGGGAAAAACGCTCTGTCGTTTAATTCCGGAATGGGAAAAAGCAATGCGAAGATTTATGTGGAATCTACGAACGGCATCCGCTTCAGCGATGTCGCGGGAGAGGACGAGGCAAAAGAAAGTCTTGCAGAGATCGTGGATTATCTGCATAACCCGAAAAAATATTCGGAGGTCGGCGCCTCCATGCCGAAAGGCGTACTGCTTGTAGGCCCTCCGGGAACCGGCAAAACGATGCTGGCAAAGGCTGTCGCAGGGGAGTCGGGCGTACCGTTCTTCTCAATATCAGGCTCAGAATTTGTGGAAATGTTTGTCGGTATGGGAGCCTCCAAGGTGCGTGACTTGTTTAAGCAGGCGAAAGAGAAAGCACCGTGTATTGTATTTATTGATGAGATTGACGCTATCGGAAAGAAACGTGACGGACAGGTGGGCGGCAATGATGAACGGGAGCAGACGCTAAACCAGCTTTTGACGGAGATGGACGGTTTTGAAAGCAACAACGGCGTAATGATCCTTGCGGCGACGAACCGGCCGGAATCGCTGGACCCGGCGCTTACGAGACCGGGAAGATTTGACCGGCGGGTTCCGGTGGAGCTGCCGGATCTGCAGGGGCGCGAGGCGATCCTGAAAGTACATGCGAGGAAAATTAAACTGTCGGACGATGTAGATATGCATACGGTTGCACGTATGGCGTCCGGCGCATCCGGCGCGGAACTAGCCAATATCATCAACGAAGCGGCGCTGCGTGCCGTGCGTGATAACCGGAAGGTGGTTACCCAGGCGGATCTGGAAGAGAGCATTGAGGTGGTCATTGCCGGATACCAGAAGAAGAATTCCGTCCTTTCCGACCAGGAAAAGCGCGTGGTTTCCTACCATGAGATCGGGCATGCACTTGTTGCGGCGATGCAGAGTCATTCCGCTCCGGTACAGAAGATCACGATCATACCAAGGACGTCAGGCGCGCTCGGCTACACCATGCAGGTGGAGGAAGGAGATAAGTATCTGCTGACAAAGAAGGAGATTGAGAATAAGATTGCGACTTACACCGGCGGACGCGCGGCGGAAGAGGTTGTATTCGGAGAGATTACGACCGGAGCGTCGAATGATATCGAACAGGCGACCAAGCTGGCGCGGTCGATGATCACCCGGTACGGAATGTCAGAGGAATTCGATATGGTTGCGATGGAGACCGTAAACAACCAGTATCTCGGCGGAGATACTTCCCTGAGCTGCTCTGCGGATACGCAGAAGGAGATCGACCGGAAAGTTGTCGAGCTTGTGAAAAAGCAGCACGAAAAGGCAAAACAAATTCTCGTGGAAAACCGGCAGAAACTGGACGAATTATCACAATTTCTGTATGAAAGAGAAACCATTACCGGCGAAGAATTTATGGAAATATTAAATAAATAGAAAGCGGGGACGTGAAATTGAGAAGACGTACTGGATTTGGATGGCTGGAACTGATCATCGGTATCGTGCAGATCATTTTAGGAATTTATGCATTGACGCATCCGGGCAATGCATTGTCCGGGATCGTTGTTGTTTATGGTGTGATCGCTGTGGTTGTAGGGATTGCAGATGTTTTGTTCTACGTAAAAGCGGAACGTTACATTGGCTTTGGACCTGCGGTATCTCTGATCACAGGAATCTTGAGTGTGCTTGCCGGACTGGTTTTGATTGTTTATCCCGGCGCCGGAACGTGGACCATGGCGATTATTTTCCCGATCTGGTTTATTGCTCACTGCATTTCGAGACTATCCGGAGCGCCGATGGTCCGGCTGACGGCAGGAAACCGCCGCTATTATGTGGTACTTGTCGTAAATATCATCGGTTTGATACTCGGCTTTTTGATGCTTATCCGTCCGTCCCTGTCGATCACCTCGCAGGGAGTCATTATCGGATTGTATCTTCTTCTGCTGGGGGTGGACAGTATTGTGATCGGAATGAGCAAAATTGGAGAAAATTGGTAGAGGCGGCAAATATTTAACTGTTTTTTACAGAATTTTTTTGAAAAAATAACATAAAGAACTTCCATATCCGGAAAGAAAGTTGTACAATATAGACATAACAATGAAAGGATAAGGAAAGAGTTATGGCAAAAGAAATGATTGCAATGCTTCTTGCCGGAGGACAGGGTTCAAGACTGTACGCCCTTACGCAGAATCTGGCAAAACCGGCGGTTCCATTTGGCGGTAAATATCGTATCATCGATTTTCCGCTTTCGAACTGCGTGAATTCCGGGATTGATACCGTAGGAATCCTGACACAGTATCAACCGCTGGTACTGAATGAATACATAGGAAACGGACAGCCATGGGATCTGGACAGACTGCACGGCGGCGTACATGTCCTGCCCCCGTATCAGAGAGCGTCAGGATCGGACTGGTATAAGGGAACTGCGAACGCGATTTACCAGAACATTCCGTTTATTGAGCGGTATGATCCGGAGTACGTGATCATCTTGTCCGGCGACCAGATCTGCAAGCAGGATTACAGTGATTTCCTGAAGTTCCACAAAGAGAAGAATGCGGAATTCAGCGTGGCGGTTATGGAAGTTCCGTGGGAGGAAGCATCTCGTTTCGGACTGATGGTTACCGATGAGAATGACAAGATCACGGAGTTCCAGGAGAAGCCAAAGAACCCGAAGTCCAATCTGGCATCCATGGGAATCTACATTTTTAACTGGGATATCCTGAAGAAGTATCTGGAAGAGGATGAAGCAGATCCGAATTCGGAAAATGACTTCGGCAATAATATCATTCCGAACCTGCTCAGAGACGAGCGTAATATGTACGCATACCGTTTCAGCGGCTACTGGAAAGATGTCGGAACGATTTCTTCTCTCTGGGAAGCGAATATGGAAGTTCTGGATCCGGAACACAGCGGCATCAATCTGTTTGATGACCAGTGGAAGATCTACAGCCGCAACAGCGGAAAGACCGGACACAAGATCGGGACAGACGCAGTGGTTGAGAATTCCATGATCACAGACGGATGTCGGATCGACGGTGAAGTGGATCACTCTGTTCTGTTTGCGGGCGTCAAAGTTGCAAAAGGAGCAGTTGTGGAAGATGCAGTTATCATGGGCGGCACAGAGATTCAGGAAGGCGCTGTGGTGAAGCATTGCATCGTTGCGGAAAACGTGGTGATCGGAGAGAACGCAGTAGTCGGCGCGATGCCGGAAGGCGAGGAGAACGGCGTGGCGACAGTCGGCTCCGGCGTACATATCGGGAACGGAGCAAAGATCGGCCCGAAAGCAATGGTAAAATCTGATGTAAAGGACGGTGAAGAACAATGGTAAAATCAAATGCAGATGCTCTTGGCATCATTTTCCCAAACAGTTATGATAATCTGGTACCGGAACTCGTTACGGATCGTTTGATGGCATCTATTCCGTTCGCAAGCCGTTATCGTATGATCGATTTTATTTTATCCAGCATGTCCAACTGCGGGATTGGCAATGTATCTGTGATCGTCCGCAAGAATTATCATTCCCTGCTGGATCATCTCGGGTCCGGACGTGAGTGGGATCTGACACGCAAGAATGGCGGTCTGAATATTGTCCCGCCGTTTGCAGAGAAGACGATCAAAGTATATAACGGACGTGTAGAGGCTCTGGCAAGTATTTTATCATTCCTGAAACGTCAGAAAGAAAAATACGTTGTGATGGCTGACACAAATATTGCCGTGAACTTTGATTTCAATGACCTGATTGAGAAGCACATTGAGACCGGCGCAGATGTGACGGTTGTGTATACAGAAGAGGAGATCGCGGAGAGTATTTCCGGCGCGGATGCAGATGCAAAGGGAATGTTCTATACGCTGGAGATGGAAGAAGGCAGAGTAAACAATATCAAGATCAACTCGAAAGCGACCGGCGTACAGAATGTATCCATGAACATCTACGTGATCGACCGTGAGCTTTTGATCGATCAGATCACGCAGGCGTATGTACGCGGATATGTATATTACGAAAGAGATATCCTCGCACCGCATCTTGTAACATTGAACGTACAGGGATATAAGTACGACGGATATTACGCTAAGATTACAGACATGAACAGCTATTTTGAGGAGAATATGAAGCTCCTTGAAGATGAGAATCTGGATGCTCTGTTCGCGAAGAATCCGGTGTACACGAAGATCCGCGATGACAACCCGACACGTTATATTGCCGGATCTAAGGCGAAAAACGTAATGGTGGCTGACGGCTGTGTGATCGAGGGTGATGTGGAAAACAGTGTTCTTTTCCGTGGCGTTAAGATCGAGAAGGGCGCAAAGGTAAGAAACTGTGTGCTGATGCAGGATACCGTGGTAAAGGCAGACGCAGATATCGAATATGTGATTACAGATAAGAACGTAGTGATCACGGAAGGCAAGGGACTGAAAGGAACGGATAGTTTCCAGGTATTTGTGGAAAAAGGGAAAACTGTATAAAGACGCGTGAATGAAGTGTTAAGAGATGCGTCGGTGGGATGGGACATGATCAGTCCTCTCGCCGGCGCTTTTTGCTATGAAACTCAGAATGACATGAGGTAAAATGCTCATTTCAATCACTGCAAAACCTATAGTATAATAAATGAAGCAAAAGTGACGGGGGATCAGTAGCGAGAGGATCAGTGAAATCATATGAACATCGGCGAACGGATAAAATACTATAGGCTGGGCAGGAACATGACACAGGAGAAACTTGCAGGGAAACTGCATATAAAACGGCAGACGTTGTCTGCCTATGAGACGGGACATACTCTGCCGAATATTTATGTTCTGTGCAGTATAGCGGATGTTCTGGACATTTCTCTGGATGAACTTGTGGGAAGGCAGGAGGAAAAAGAACGTGATAAGAAAACAGAAAAAAAGCGGTGCTGCCTGTAAAAAAATATTGATGATAGCAACCGGTGGTACGATCGCGTCAATGGAGAGCAGCGACGGACTTGCACCTTCTATGAGCGGAACAGAACTGGCGGCGCGTGTACCGGATATTCAGGGAAAATGTGATCTGACAGTTTTGCAGTTAATGAATATTGACAGCACCAATATGCGTCCGAGACACTGGATCATGATCCGGGACGCAATTATGCAGCATTATCAGAAATACGACGGATTCGTTGTGCTGCACGGAACGGATACGATGGCTTATACGGCGGCTGCGTTATCCTATCTGATTCAGAACTCTGCAAAACCAATCGTACTGACCGGTTCTCAGAAACCGATGGGAAACCCCTACACGGATGCGAAACTCAACCTGTATCAGAGTATTCTCTATGCGATGGATGAGGATTCCTGCAATGTGTCCATCGTATTCAACGGGAAAGTAGTGGCGGGGACAAGGGCAAGAAAGCAGAGGACCAGAAGTTTTGATGCGTTTGAGAGTATGAACTTCCCTCTGCTTGCTGTGCTTCATGATGATCGGATTCTGCGGTATTATAAGGAAGAAAAACCGAAACCGGAGGATTTGAAAACATACCGGCAGCTCAATGACCGGATATTTGTCCTGAAATTAAGTCCGGCGGTAAAGGCGGATATTTTTGAACTGCTGAAGGAAGAGTACGATGCGATCATTCTGGAGACATTTGGCATCGGCGGTATTCCGGAAGATGAAGAGAAGTCTTTTGAGAAAGCAATCTTCGGCTGGGTTGACGCCGGGAAAACCATTGCCGTTACGACGCAGGTTCCGGAGGAGGGGGTTGATCTCGGAATCTACCAGGTCGGGAAAAAGTACAGTGAACATCCCGGAATTATGCAGGCGGGAGATATGACGACCGAATCGATCGCTGCAAAAATGATGTGGATACTGGGACATACGTCAGACAGAGAGGAGATCAGCCGGTTATTTCATCTGCCGGTCAATCATGACCGGCAGGATATCTGGCCGTAGGAACAGGCGCATTCGGTGAATGCGCCTGCTTTTTTTCTCGCGTGCGGACACGCATAACGTTTTGCATAAGGGAATTTAGTGTCTTGCGTGCGGACGCTCTTTGAGAAATTCCACGTTCACTTTGGAGTAATTGAAATGCTGGCTTGTGTAAACGCCGAAATACCCCGAGAGCTCGTAGCTTACGGCACAGGCAAGGCCAAAATATAACATTTCCGTTCCGCCGAACAGTTCCATCGCGAGGATCATGGACGCGACCGGGCAGTTGACGCAGCCACAGAACAGCGAAATCAGTCCGATGGCGGCGCCGAGTCCGGGATCCAGTCCGATCAGGCCGGATACGAAACTTCCGAAAGAAGCGCCGACGAACATACAGGGCACAATCTCTCCGCCACGGAAGCCACAGCCGAGGGTAACGGCTGTGAGAAGAAGTTTCAGCAGAAACATCTCCGGCCGTGCGGGTTCACCGCCGAGAAAAGCGATAATGGTATCCATCCCGACTCCGTTGTACAGGCGGGTACCGTAAAGCAGAGTGAGAGCGATCACAGCCAGTCCTCCGACAATAATTCTCAGATAGTCATTCTTGATATAGGTATGGAACCATTTATGCACATGTCCGGTAACGATGCAGAACAGAATGCTGACGAGGCCGGAGAGCACAGCGACAACTAATACCTGAAAGAGCGTGCTGTACATAAATTCATTTGTGTATGTCATCAGATGGTCGCCGATGGCAATCCCCATTTTGCCGGTCACAGCGAATGCGGTGATGGAAGCAAGAATACAGGGATAAAGCGCACTGTAGTACATGATCCCGACGCTGACGACTTCAAGACTGAATACCGCGGCGGCAAGCGGTGTGCCGAAGAGTGAGGAGAACACGGCACTCATGCCGCACAGCGTCAGTGTCTTGATATCTTTTTCATCCAGTTTCAGCAGCTTTCCTGCAGTTGCCGCCACACTGGCTCCGATCTGAAGGGCGGCTCCTTCGCGTCCGGCTGAACCTCCGCCCAGATGTGTCAGTACGGATGCAAGAAAAATCAGTGGTGCAAGCTGCGGCGTTACCTTCTCCGGGGTGGTTACAGAATCCAGCACCTGGTTCGTTCCCCGGTCATTGATCTGCCCGCAGGCACGGTAGGCAAACACCAGAATGACGCCGAATACCGGAAGCAGATAGAGCAGCCACGGATTCGCATGGTTCAGTTCAGATACAAATTCGATCGCACGATGAAAGGCGGCGCCGATCAGTCCGCAGACTCCGCCCATTATGCTCGCAAGAATTGTCCATTTTACAAAAGCAGTCAGATAGACGCCTCCGCCGGATAATTGTGTACTGAGCTGTTTTATCAGTTCACGGCCTTTTCCTTCTTGCTCTTTCATTTCCTTTTTTCCCTCATTCTCATTGTTCATTACTGAAAACGCTCCTTTTGTATTTCTTTCCTGAACACAATTCTATCACAGATTCCCTTCCGTACTCAAGTAAAAAGCGAAAGCAGATGCATGTTTCTGGATCAGGAGGTTACTGGTCTTGCCGGTGACATGTAACTTAGAAGAATCCATAAATACCGAGCAGGATCAGTATGCCGCCCGAGATCAGATCGGCATAGCTGTCAGAAATACGGGATCCGAAGCATCGGCCAAAGGTATTCCCGAGATACAGAAAGAGAGCAGATATCACAAAAGAAACCGGGGCGGCGGGGAAAAGTGCCATGCCGGTGATGCTGGCGCTGATTCCGATCCCTAAGTTGTTGACGGAGAGTGCTGCGCCTAGAAGCAGGCATTCTTTTACAGAGAGCGTCTGAGCTTTCGACTGCTTTTGTATAGACGGCGTTTCGCCTGTTCTCTTTCGGGAATACAGTGCTTTGACTACATAATAAATACCAAGCGCGATCAACAGGATATTTCCGATCCACTGCGTAAGCGGAGAGGGGAAAAAAGCAAGGATCTGTCTGCCGAGCAGTAACGCGGCGAGTGTGCCGCCAAGTGTGACAAGACCGATCAGCAGACATTTGGCTATAGACAGTCTGATATGCCGGATTCCATACGAAGCACCGATGATCAGGCTGTCGATATTTGCAGAAAGAGAAAACAGCAGAGCAGAAAACAAATACATAAAACCTCCTGTTTTTTCTGGAAAAACATCGTTCCATTTAGTATATTCAAAACAGGAGACAGTGTGTTGACAGTGATATTTGAGTGTGCTATATTACTGAATGCGGCAGCAGGGATGAACTGCCGTTTTGAGGTGAAGAACATGCAGACAAAAAAGAAATTTTATTCTCGTTTTTTTACATTATATATTCCGCTTGTATTGCAGAATGTCATCACGCTGAGTGTAAATCTGGCGGATAATATCATGCTGGGCGCATACAGTGAAGTCTCCTTGTCCGGAGTAGCGGCAGTGAACCAGATTCAGTTTTTGTATCAAATGCTGCTGACTTCTCTGGGGGAGGGCGTGGTGATCTTCGGAAGCCAGTATTGGGGGACCCGGCAGATTAAACCGATCAAGAAAATTTCAGCGATGGCGATGCAGGCGGCGCTCATCCTTGCACTCTGTCTGTTTGCCGTTGTGAGTCTGTTTCCGGAACAGGTCGTGGGAGTGTTCACGACAGACGGCCCGATCATCCGTGCAGGAGCAGAATATTTGATGGTGATTCGTTTTACCTATGTGTTTTTTGCCGTGACGCAGCTTCTTTTGGCGGTACTGCGCAGCATCGCGGTGGTGCGGATCGCGTTCTACTTGTCCGTGCTGACACTGTTTGTAAACTGCGGGATCAATTACGTGCTGATCTTCGGCCGCTTCGGCGCACCAGAGCTGGGTGCAGTTGGAGCGGCAGTCGGAACGCTTGCGGCGCGGATCGTTGAGATGACGGTATTGATTGTATACATAGCAGTGAAGGAAAAAAATCTGAAACTGAGGTTTCGGGATTTCTTACAGCGTGACAGTGTACTCTGGAAAGATTATCTCCGTGTCGTAGCGCCGATGTTTTTCAGCAATGGACTGTGGGGAATCAGCACGGGACTCCAGACGGTGATCCTCGGACATATGACTTCGACTGCCATTGCGGCGAACAGCGCGGCATCCACACTTTGTATGATGGTAAAGTCAACGTCAACCGGTTCATCTTCTACGGCAAGCGTTATGATCGGAAATGTGATCAGCACCGGGGATATGGACAAGATCCGGGCAACTTCACGGCAACTGCAGAAAACCTTTGCGCTGATCGGCGTCTGTTCGGGAGTCCTGCTGTTTTTCCTGCGTATTCCGGTACTCGGACTCTATGACCTGCAGCCGGAGACGATGGAGATGGCGAATCACTTTCTGATGATTCTAAGTGTGACCACGATCGGAATGGGATATCAGATGCCGACAAACTGCGGGATCATCCGGGCGGGAGGCGATACGACATACGTTGTGAAACTGGACCTTGTGAGCATCTGGCTGATCGTCTTGCCGTTGTCCTTTGTCATGGCGTTTGTGGTGAAGGCATCGCCGGAAGTTGTTGTGTTTTGTCTGAACGCAGACCAGATCTTTAAGTGTATTCCGGCATACATCAAATCGAACCATGGAAACTGGGCGCATAAGCTGACGCGTGAGGATACAAAATAGAGTAAAAAAAGAATCCAGATGATTTGCAATCTGGATTCCTTTTTTTATAAGAATGCGGAAGATGCGCACTGAACCTTTTTGAAAAAGTGCCGGAAATACGCGGAAAACCGGCACTTTTCAAATCACTTTATGTAAAAAAGGGGCAGAAAAGGGGCAAACTATATAATTTTGACATTTTTTATCTGCTCGTTATCCCGTTCTTTCAGCTTCTCCGTGATGTGCAGATAGACTTCTTTTGTTATCTGGCTGTTTTCGTGTCCGAGCCGTCTGGAGATCAGATCGATGCTCAGTCCGTTCTCCATAAGGAGTGAAGCGTGTGTATGGCGGAGCACATGTGCGGTGATCTCACGATCCAGAATCCGCAAAGAATTTTCTTTCAGGTATTTGTTGTACGTATAGTACTCTATGTATCCTCCGGATTCGTCGGAGAACAGGATCTGGCTATCGGGATGGCCGTACAGAATGTTCTGCTGCAGCGTATACAATTTGATCTGCCGGCAGAGGGCCTTGAGATCATCCTGCATATACACATCCCTGATCGAGCAGGACGTTTTCGGGGACGTGACAATCTTATTTACGACATCCAGTGTTTTGCTGACATGGATCTCCCGCGCTTTCAGATCAACGTCTGAGAGCAGGAGGGCAGCGGCTTCACCGAAGCGGAGTCCGGACAAGGCCAGGAACTGCGTGAGAAGTCTCCACTTGGTATTACTCATGCCGTCGATGAGTTTCCGCAGTTCCTCTGCTTCCAGGAATTTGTCCTGTATCTTCTGACGGTGCGGAGCATCTTTAAACGACTCCAGCTTGTCCAGAAAAGCAATGTCCAAAACCATGTCATTATGGTATCCCCACCGGATGAGCGCCTTGAAGCGCTTGAGATGTTCGTTTAGGGTACTGTTTGGCTTTCCCGTGGCGAGAAATCTGTCATGCACGTATTTCGAAGAAAGACGGTCGACGAGCGTGTCTGCTCCAAGGATCCCTTTTAAAGTCTCACATGCAAAATAGTTTCGCCTGTAAGTGGACTGCTTGACAGTTCGCTCTTGGTCTTTCCGGTACTCATCCACCAGATCCGAAAAGGTTATTTCTTTCCGTTCTTTTTCCTGATATGAATTCCTGATCTTCTCCTGTAAGGCGATTTGAGCCGCTTTCCGGCTCTGTGTAGTGTTTTTCTCCATAGTCACGCTGACGCGCTTCTGCTTGCCGGTCAGATAGTCTGTGTAGCGCTCTATGGCTTTGTACTTCCCGTTTTTGGTTTCCTCGATCCACATAATCATCTTCCTTCCTTAAAATTGGGTATAAAAGATAAGCAATCACAAAAACAAATGTTCTGGATTGCCTGGTTGCCCCGAAGATGATACAATGTGTTTGTTGAACTATCAGTATATCTTCGGATATGCACGAAACCGTTCCGGTTGCCGCCGGGGCGGTTTTTCACACTAATTTGCTATTTTTTCTGCGGTGCCTTCGTCCTCATTCCGTCGATGTGCTCAAACAAGTCTTCTTTAATAGGAGAGCGCATTGGATCAAGTATAAAGTCTATGCCTTCACGTCGCGCCTGCTTTGCGGCCGGAACAAAATCACTGTCTCCCGATATCAAGACGATTTGATCAACTTGCTTCTTAAAAGCAAGGGACGATATATCTACACCGATACGCATATCAACCCCTTTCTGTGTAACGGACAAGGCGAAATCATTTTCAGTCAGATCCTCCAATCCCTTGGATCCGTTTAGGATTTTTTTGAAAGAATCTGGCTTTATATTGAACTGAGCCTGTTCTTCCGCCAAACGTCCGAGTCTAAGTGCAAATTTTCTTTGATGCTTTAGCTCTTTGAAAAATTCGTTCGCCCAGATGTAATCGTCAGTTTTAGACAGGTCTATTTGCTTCTTCAAAAAAGGGTGGTAGACTTTTTTAGCAATAGGTGGGCAGTCATAGTAAAATACTCTGTATAAGTACGCACCCTCTTTCTCTTCTTTAATATGCCGATGGCAATAAGAGGAAAGCTCTTTTGCACGATCCGCGGGAGATAAATCTCCGAAAAGATTGTATGCACGTTTTCGATAGAATGCTCCGTCGACTAAAATCGCAGTTCTTATCATAATATTCTCCTTTGTAAAAAAATACCCCTAGGTTTATCACTTCCCTTATGGCGGGAGGATTACTGCTAGGGGTACGCTCTCATAAACGGTTACGCAATCAAAATTGCGAAACAAGTCTAAATAGGCATCACATTTGTGATGTATCATTATAATATGCCCATCACAGTAAAAAATCAATACTTTTTTGCAAAAAAGTAAAAAATCTGTACAAGTTGCACGAAACCATTCTCATTGGCGTAGAAACGGTTTTGGTTTTACAGAGTAGAAAAATCTATTCCGAAATCGGGATAAATTCCAGAGGGTATGGAATCGGCGAACGTGTACTCTGTAATACTGTTATGCTGGAAGTTATAAACAGTGATCCTATCTTTTGCAGAGTCTACGATCCAATACTCAAGAACACCTGCAGTGCGGTATTTAAAGAGTTTCGTATAGTAATCCATCTGTTTGCTTCCGGGGGATACGACTTCGATAATCCAGTCCGGCGCACCGTTACATCCGAAATCGTCCAGCTTATTTTTGTCGCAGATAACGGAGATATCGGGTTCTACATAGTTTTTGTTGTTGTCATTCAAAAAAACTGCGAATGGAGCGATATAAACTTTGCAGTCACCCTTTTTGCTGTCTATATAATCTGCAATTTTCCGGGAAAGCGACAGTACAAGTTCCTGATGCCGTCTATTGGGCGGCGCCATCATGTAGATCTGCCCGTCGATCAGCTCGGCACGTTGCCCGTCTGGCAAATTATAAATATCATCTGTGGTATACACCTTCTGTTTTGCTAATGCCATTGTTATACCTCCGTTTTTATAGTGTAGGAACAAACTTTAAAATCAGTAACATTTTTTACAAGGTTCATATCCGGCAGCTTGCGCTTCAGATAAAGAAACCTGTGTTGGATTTTTCATATTGCTGCAACTGGAATTACTATGGTATTTGGAGCCGGTTCTTGGGATCCATACCATCTGCCCTTGTGCTTGTTGATTCGTTTCTGTAGCCTGCGCCTCGGCTTGTGCTTGCGTTGCTGCAGCCTGTGCCTCCGCCTGCGCCTGTGCTTCAGCGGCGGCTTGGGCAGCAGCTTCTTCCTCTGCCTTTTTTCGTGCCTCATCCTCGGCGGCCTTTTCAGCCAAGGTTTGGTCAACCCTTGATGATACGGTTTCTAATTCTTCATCAGTCAAACCGTTAAAAGCCTGCATTTTCTCTTTATATTCATCGTATTCAGAGCGTGTATCTTCTAGCGAAGTATTTGCAAGTTTTAAGCCGGATACTGCATCGTCGTAATCTTCTTGCAAAGAGCTGTAATCCTCTTGCAGGGAATCATAAGATGCTTTTAAGGAATCATAATCCTCCTGCGGTACATTGGATGATGATGCTGTGGCCAAGGCTAGTACCAGGATGATTCCTATCACTTCAAAAATGAGTCGGGGTTTGCCTTGTAATTTTTTCATTGCGTTAAGTAAAGTAGTTTTGATTTTCGTTGGTTTTTCTGGATCCGGGGTTGAATTTTCTCGCATATTTCTTTCCTCTTTTCAATGAATACCGTATCACTGCAATATTTTCAAAGTGAGGCGGTGCTACGTTTTTTTAATTTTTTTGACTTTCGACAACCATTCCGGGTATCGCTATGGTGTGGTTTTCTTTTTATATAATACTATTCCACGCCCAAATCTTCTTTGATAGAATTAAGAGAGTTCTGTATTTCTTTGATATCTTCAGAAGGAACGCTTCCTTGAGAACTATCATGTAGTGCAGCCAAGACGAACTGTGTGTGCAATGTACTGACATTGGTCGAAAGGATTTGCTCTTCAAATTCTTCTGAATCAAGTGCACTCATAGAATCAGAAAGCACATCAAGTTTATCCCTTGCTTCACGCACAGTAATGTCAGCGCTTAAAAAATCCTCTGTAGTTTCTACTACTTTCAATCCATATTCATACGCTTCCTCGCTTATTCCGTCAGGAATTTTTTCGCCACAAGACGTGAGCAGAAAAATAAATAGCGTAATCAACAGTACGATTGAGATTCTCTTTTTCATAACTTTTCTCCTTTTCATTTGTACCATATATAAAGACACCATCAATGCCTTTATATATAAACGCCAGAATGGATATATCACTTATGATGTGCACGAAACCATTTCTGCCGGTGCAGGGGTTTGCTTATTGCAATTCGAGTAGCTTATCTGATATTGCTTGTGTCAGAGCATTTTGCTGTGTGGCAGTCAGATTAGAGGATGTTCTTATAACTACCGTCCCTAAAACCGTATGGGATCCAGAATTCAAAAATCCCGCTCCATCAAATGTAGACAGGTAAACATTTCGGCTTTCAGCATCTTCTTCGGAAGCATACACTTCTACGCATCCCCCACAATCCGTTCCTTTGTCGACAATGTCGTTTCCATACACATCGTCTTGATTGATCCAGGGACTGGAAAAGTATATTGCAGCAGTATATCCTCCTTGTTTGTTTAGATTGCCGTTTGGATCATGATCTTCGGTCACAGCTTGACAAGCGGATATTCCGTCAATACCTTGTAAGCGCTGTATGATAAAATCACCACTTGGATTTGTGATTTGTTTCATTTGTTTTATGCTGTCTTCCAAGGCCATCTTTTTATCGGCAATATTGGCAATGGAAGCTGAATAGTCTAAAGGCTTGAGCAATTCAGTGGTAGCTGCTTTGATATCATTGGTTTTGTCCGGAAGCTCCGGAACTACCCTCTTTTCAAGATTAGCATCTGAAATGGCTACAGTAATATCGTTTATCGTTGCCTCACTGTATGCTGGTTCATTGTTATCTAATACTGCTTGTGCAGCGCTGATAGCATTATCGAGTTCCGCATTTTTCTCGGTTACTTGTTCAGCCGCAGCATTGAATTCAGAAACAGCCGTATCGTGCGGTTTTTTAATCTGAAAATACCAAAAACAAACTCCGGCAATGGCAATAACAATAATTGTAATAATTAAAATCGCTATCTTCCAATTCGACTTCCCAGTGCTTTTTTCTTCCATAACTTTTTCTCCTTTTCTTCCGCACCATACCAGGAAACACCACCAACACCCTTTATATAAACGCCGGAGCGGTTATATATTATAATTTATCAACAACTCTGCCCATACATTTGGAATCTTCCGTGAGCGGTATATTGCTATACCCCTTATTTAACGATATCAATTCGCCGTCACCCAGCTTCTTCACGTAGGCATCATTTCCAACAATGAATATACCGATTTCACCGACATCTATTTGACAAGCCGGTTCCACAAGAAGAACATCCTCATCATGGTAGACCGGTTCCATACTGTTGCCATTCACTTCGATCGCATACGACACGCGCTTATATTCCGGTATATCCGGTATTGCGATTTGCTCCACAGGCATATCCTCGAACACAACCTGACCGGTTCCGGCAGAAGCTAAACGCGGATACCGCTGAATATAGCGGACATTAGAATCGGCATTAGATAAAGAGAGTTCTTTTATCTGCTCCGCAATTTTATACTCTCTATCCAATATATATTTTATAGTTTCGATTCCATCTGGCGAATACTCAGAGATAAAACGATATTTCTCTATCAATTCTATTTCGCACATACTTGGTGAAAAATGCTTATCACATAACTCGCTCATTTCATCTTGCCAGAGATAGTTCGCGTCAATGCCAAGCACAGACATAAGTTTGATAGTGGTTTCCAAATTTGGTTCCCTATTCCCTTTTTCATAACCGGCAAGGGTAGATTTGGCGATGCCAATTTTATTCGCTAATTGCTCCTGAGTAAAGCCGTTAGCTAGACGAGCTTCTTTTATTCTGTCTTTTAATGCCATGTGAACACCTCCTCATAACGTATCGTATCATTGATGTTTTGCAAAGTCAATATAAAAGTTTGCGTTTTGCGAGAAAAAAGTATTAAAAACTATTGACAAGTACGCAAAACGAATATATAATCAAGAAAAAGAACGCGATACGCGAACAATAGGAGGTGAAAAAGTTGCAAAACATAGAAATAGAATATGATGATGTTGTAACTAATATTAAAGACATCATTTCTAAAAAAGGATTAAAACAAACAGTAGTTGCGAGCAGAGCCGGGTTTAGCGATTCGGATTTTAGCAATATGCTAAATGATCACAGAAAACTGATCCGGATCGAACATATACCGAGAATCGCATTTGCGCTGCGAGTTGATGTTCAAGACCTGTTTCGAGTCCCAGATAAGAAAGGAGCGTGATGCAGATGTCCGGAGCAATAATTAAAATGCAGCCAAAAAGCATTCTCCTGAATGCGAAGCAGGTAAAAGAGGTATTTGGAGACTGCAGCACAACATTCTACCAGAAGGTTCGCGAGATTCGCGGGCAGATAGAATCAGGGCGATACAGCCAGTACGCCCTGGTAGAGGAAAAAGGAACAAAGGTTAATTTTTATGTGTACTACGATTATTCGGTACATAGGAAACAACTGCTGGACAAAAACGCGGCAAAATACACACCGGAGTTTAACCCGATGG
>CATXUX010000053.1 GCA_958402795.1 uncultured Lachnospiraceae bacterium
TTCTTCTTCCTTTCTGTACCAAGTGTTCATATTATACCATCTCCATGGAAAAAATCATATACTGCGCGGGCAGATTTTTCATTCATAACCGGACTTTCTGCCAGTTCCTCCACACTGGCTGCCCGGATATCGTCCAGGCTGGAAAACCGACGCATCAAATCTTTTCGTCTCGCAGGACCGATGCCGTCGATATCATCCAGAATGGAATGAACCTGTCCTTTTCCCCGGAGCTGCTTGTGATACCCGATCGCAAACCGGTGCGCTTCGTCCTGGATCCGTGTGATCAGGCGGAATGCCTCGGAGGACCGGTCAATCGGGATTTCCTCATTTTGATAGTAAAGTCCCCTCGTCCGATGGTGATCATCCTTTACCATACCGCACACAGGAATATCCAGATGGAGTTCATCCAGCACCTCCAGCGCCACATTGACCTGCCCCTTGCCGCCGTCCATCATGATCAGATCCGGAAATATGGTAAATCCGCCATGTTCTTTACTTTCCTCCCGTTCTTTCAGTCCGTGGGTAAAGCGCCGTGTCAGCACTTCACGCATACTCCCATAGTCGTCCGCCCCTTTGATCCCTTTGATCTTAAACTTGCGGTAATCGTTTCGTTTCGGTTTCCCGCGTTCATAGACTACCATGGATCCCACAGAATCAAAGCCATTCGTATTCGAGATATCATATGCTTCCATTCTGCGGATTTCTCCGGTTCCAAGCAGTTTTTCAATCTCCTTTACCGCACCGATCGTTCTTCCTTCCTCACGCTTCAGGCGCTCCTTATCCTTACTTAATACCAGATTTGCATTGTTCTCGGCAAGCTCCACCAGTTTTTCCTTTTTCCCTTTTTTCGGAACAAGGATCGTCACTTTGCCGCCCCGCCTGGAAGACAGCCACTCTTCGATCAGTTCCATGTCTCCGGGCGCTTCCGGAACCATAAGTACAGGCGGGATAAACGGCGTCCCACCGTAATATTGCTTGATAAAGCTGTTCAGGATTGCCCCCTGCGACTCTCCTTCCATCACTTTCAGGTAAAAGTGATCCCGCCCGATCAGTCTGCCTCCGCGGATAAAGAAGACCTGAACCACAGCGTCTTCTTTTTCTGCCGCTGCTGCAAGGATATCCCGGTCCTCACCGCTGCTGTCAGTAATTTTCTGCTTCTGCGCTGTTTTTTTCACGCTTGAGATCAGTTCCCGGTATTCGATCGCACGTTCAAATTCCAGATTTTCGGAAGCTGCATTCATTTTCTCCGTCAGATCTTTCAGTGTATCCTCATAGTTTCCGTTCAGGAAACGTACGGCTGCGTCAACAGATTTTCGGTATTCTTCCTGGGAAATATACCCCTGACACGGCGCCTCGCACTGCTTGATATGGTAATTCAGGCATGGCCGCTCCTTCCCGATATCTTTCGGCAGATTTCGGTTACAGCTCCGGATATGGTAGAGCTTATACAGCAGATCGATCGTATCGCGAACCGCCTGCGAACTGGTAAACGGACCAAAATATTTCGCCTTATCCTTCTGCATCCGACGCACAAGCAGAATTCTTGGGTACGGCTCATTCGTCGTTACTTTAATAAACGGATATGTCTTATCATCCATCAGCATGGTGTTATATTTCGGTCGATGCTCTTTGATCAAATTGCATTCCAGTACAAGAGCCTCCAGTTCTGAATCTGTCACGATGTATTCAAATCTGCGGATATGGGTCACCATCTGCTCGATCTTCACGCCCTTATTCCTGCTCGTCTGGAAATACTGTCTCACACGGTTTTTCAGGCTGATCGCCTTTCCTACATAAATGATCTGATCTGTCTCATCATGCATCAGGTAGACGCCCGGCTTTCCCGGCAGCTTCTTTAGTTCTTCCTGAATATCAAATCCGGTATTCTCCATTCCTCCGCTCTCTTCCATTCTATTCCCCTTTCACCGGAAAGGCAGGGGACATTCCATTCTGCTCCCTGCCTTTATTCCATGACTTATTCTTCTTTGTTCTCTGTTGTATCCTGCTGCTCTTCTGCGCTCTCTGCAACGTTCTGCGGCTGCTCCTCTGTATCATCCGCTGTACTCTCCGGCTGTTCATCCGTCTTATCCTCTGCACTCTCCTGCCGTTCTTCCGGATCTTCTACGATCTTCGCCGGATATTCAACCGGATTCATCTGGATCCGGACGCGCTTCTTCGCCGCATCTCCATCGCCCTCCGGCGGCTCCGGCATTCCTTTTACCTCGCGCAGTATCTTCATGAATTCTTTTCCGGTAATGGTCTCTTTCTCGATCAGGAATTCCGAAATCTTATCCAGTGCTTCACGGTTCTCCCGCAGAAGTCGTTTTGCCTCTTCATATGCCGTGTGAAGCATCTTCATCACTTCTTCATCGATCTGGGACGCCGTAGCCTCCCCGCAGTTCATCACCGCACGGCCGTCCAGATAACGACTCTGCGTCGATTCCAGTCCGATCAGGCCAAACTTATCGGACATTCCATACTGCGTCACCATGGATCTTGCGATCTTGGTCGCCTGCTCGATATCGTTGGACGCTCCGGTTGTCACCGTATCGAATACAATCTCCTCCGCAGCACGGCCTGCGAGTGTCGTCACAAGCATCTCTTCGAGTTCTTTTCTCGTATTTAAGTATTTTTCTTCTTCCGGAGTCTGCATCACGTACCCAAGCGCTCCCATCGTCCGTGGCACGATCGTAATCTTCTGCACCGGTTCCGTGTTCTTCTGAAGGGCGCTGGCAAGCGCATGCCCTACCTCGTGGTAGGATACGATCCGCCGCTCTTCTTCACTCATGATCCGGTCTTTCTTCTCTTTCCCGACAAGAACGACTTCCACCGCTTCCAGAAGATCCTTCTGCCCGACTACATTTCTGCCGTTCTTCACGGCATTGATCGCCGCCTCGTTGATGATATTTGCAAGATCGGAACCGACCGCGCCGGAAGTTGCCAGTGCAATTGCCTCCAGATCAACCGTCTCATCCATCTTCACGTCTTTTGAATGTACTTTTAATGTATCCACACGGCCTTTTAAATCCGGTTTGTCAACGATCACGCGGCGGTCAAAACGTCCCGGACGCAGCAGCGCCGGATCCAGAACTTCAGGCCGGTTCGTCGCCGCCAGCACGAGAAGTCCGGTATTCGTATCAAATCCGTCCATCTCCGCCAAAAGCTGGTTCAAGGTCTGCTCCCGCTCGTCGTTTCCGCCCATCGCGGTATCTCTCGTCTTGCCGATCGCATCAATCTCATCGATGAAGATAATGCACGGCGCCATCTGCTGTGCCTGCTTGAACAGATCACGCACACGGGAAGCTCCTACGCCCACATACATCTCTACGAAAGAAGAACCTGACAGGGAAAAGAACGGTACTTTAGCTTCTCCCGCAACTGCCTTTGCGAGCAGCGTCTTTCCGGTTCCCGGAGGTCCGACAAGCAGCGCGCCTTTCGGCAGCTTCGCGCCGATTCCGGTATACTTATCCGGGTTGTGCAGGAAATCTACTACCTCCTGCAGTGACTCCTTTGCCTCATCCTGTCCCGCCACATCCTGAAACGTCACGCCCGTCTCCTTCTCTGCATAAACCTTGGCGTTGCTCTTACCGATTCCCATCACACCGCCGCCGTTCTTGGACATGCTCTTCATCAGCAGATTAAACAAAATGACCATCAGGATGATCGGAAGTACAACTGTAATCAGAAGCTCCACCAGCAGAGACGATGCCGTATCCGGAATCTCCTGCTCATACTCGACGCCCGCCTCGTACAGCTTTTCGGACAAAGTGTCATCATCTACCCGTCCGGTGTAATAGTCCGGCTCCCGCTCAGTCTCCTGCTCTTCCTCGTCCGTCTGCTCCTCTGTGTCTGTTCCCAGCTCATCCCGCAGATCGTCCAGCATCTTCTGCGCATCATCCGACAGCGTGTTCTCCTGCTGCTGGTCGTCTGTCTCCTGTTCCTTCAAGGTGATATAGAGTGTAGTTGAACTGATCGTAACTTTCTCTACTTTTCCATCGTCCACCAGTTCCAGAAACTTATTGTAGCTGATTTCCTGCGGATCGGAACTGTCCATCATTCCAAATAACCCCATAACAACAAAAACAGCCAGCAGTGTAGCAAACAGAACAATGCTCCATCCCTGCCGGTTATTTCTCGGGGTTTTATTTTTATTTTGATTATCCATTATTGTCCTCCCTAAAAACCGCTATTATCATTATAATTACCGCCGCGCCATAAATCAACAAAAAGATTGTGAAAATATTGTAAACATGACAAAAAAGCACTGTATTTTTCATTTGATTTGGTGTATACTTTTTAAGTATTTTTTGGTATGTGAAACACAGAGGAGGAAGTTATGGCAGTAAAATATGTATTTGTTACCGGCGGCGTTGTATCCGGTCTGGGAAAGGGTATCACGGCGGCTTCTCTCGGACGTCTTCTCAAAGCACGCGGTTATACAGTTACCATGCAGAAGTTTGATCCGTATATTAACATTGATCCTGGTACGATGAACCCGGTACAGCACGGGGAAGTATTCGTGACGGACGACGGAGCGGAGACCGATCTGGATCTCGGACATTATGAACGGTTTATTGATGAAAGTCTGACAAAGAATTCCAATGTCACCAGCGGAAAGATCTACTGGTCCGTACTGCAAAAAGAACGCCGCGGTGATTTCGGCGGAGGAACCGTACAGGTGATCCCGCATATTACAAACGAGATCAAAGACCGTTTCTACCGCAATCCTGCGGCAACAGATACCGAGATTGCTATCATTGAAGTCGGCGGAACCGTCGGAGATATCGAAAGCCAGCCGTTTCTGGAATCGATCCGCCAGTTCCAGCACGAAAAGGGTTCGGAGAATGTCATCCTGATCCATGTCACGCTGATTCCGTATCTGCGTGCCTCTCAGGAGATGAAGACGAAGCCGACGCAGGCAAGTGTAAAGGAACTTCAGGGTATGGGAATCCAGCCGGACATCATCGTCTGCCGCTCCGAATATCCGCTGACCGTCGGTATGAAGGATAAGATTTCCCTTTTCTGTAACATTCCGGCTGACCATGTGCTCCAGAATCTGGATGTAGAATATCTGTATGAAGCGCCCCTGGCGATGGAGAAGGAACATCTGGCACAGGTTGTCTGTGATTGTCTGCAGCTCGACTGTCCGGAACCGGATCTGAAAGACTGGACAGAGATGGTGGAGAATCTCAAGCATCCGACACAGGAAGTGACCGTCGCCCTTGTCGGGAAATATATCCAGCTTCACGACGCCTATATCAGCGTAGTAGAGGCACTGAAGCACGGCGGCATTTACAGCCACACCATCGTCAATATTAAATGGGTAGATTCCGAAACCGTTACTGCAGAAAATGCAGACGAAATTCTGGGCGACGTGAGCGGTATCCTGGTACCGGGCGGATTCGGCGACCGTGGGATCGACGGCAAGATCGAAGCGATCCGGTATGCACGGACACACCAGATTCCGTTCCTCGGATTATGTCTCGGCATGCAGCTTGCGATCGTAGAATTTGCGAGAAATGTGATCGGCTACAATGACGCACACAGTATGGAACTGGATCCGCAGACAACCCATCCGGTCATCCATATCATGCCGGACCAGGTCGGTATCGAAGATATCGGAGGCACGCTTCGTCTCGGCGCGTACCCCTGCGTTCTGAAAGAAGATTCCAAAGCGTACAGTATGTACGGCTGCCGCGAGATCAGTGAACGTCACCGCCACCGCTACGAAGTCAACAATGACTTCCGCGAAGCGCTGGAATCACACGGCATGAAGATCTCCGGTCTCTCCCCGGACGGACGGATCGTGGAGATGATCGAGATCCCGGAGCATCCGTGGTTTATCGCCACCCAGGCGCACCCGGAGCTCAAGTCCCGCCCGAACCGCCCGCACCCGCTGTTCAAAGGATTTGTAGAAGCAGCGCTGCAGTATGCGGGAAAATAAATATGACATATTTTTTTCATTTTGTTACGAAATCTGCCGGATTTGTTAACAGCACTTGCACTTTACTCGTTTTCACTATATAATAGACATGTCTTGTATCGCAAAATATCAGAAAGAAAGGATTAGATTTTGTGAAATTGCGTATGAAACAAAAAGTGCAGTCCGGATTATCTCTGATTCTTATCTGCGTAATGGTATTTTTATGTATGCCGGTATCCGCAGAGGATGCAGAGAGTCTGGAAAACAAAACAAATGAACTGCAGAATGAGCTTGACGGCATCAATCAGGATCTTCTCGCGATCAGTGATGAGATTGCTTCCACAGAAGCAGAGATTGAAGATGCGAACAACGAGATGCTCCGCCTTCAGGATTCTCTCGCAATCTCCAGAGAAAATGAAGCTCGTCAGTACGAGAATATGAAGACGCGCATCAAGTATATGTATGAAAACGGCAACAGTTCACTTTTACAGATGATGTTTTCTGCAGAAAGTATGTCTGATTTCCTGAACCGCGCGGATTTTGTACAGAACATCACGGAATACGACCGTGATATGCTGACAACCCTGCAGAATATGAAAACAGGAATCGAAGAACAGGAAACGGCTCTGACCGAGCGGCAGGATGCACTTGCAGACCTGCAGACCCAACTGGAAGAGCAACAGAATGAACTGACCGCCAAGGCAGAAGAAACGTCTACAGATCTGGCAGCTTTTAACGAACAGCTTCAGGCGATCCGCGAAGAAGAAGCACGGAAAGCGGAAGAAGAACGGCTGGCGGAGGAGGCACGGCAAAAGGAAGAAGAAGCACGGAAAACCGCTGCAGCCAATGCTGCCGCATCCACATCCGAAAGCAATGTTTCTTCCGGCAACGTTTCCTCAGACAATTCTTCCCCCTCGAACCCTTCGGTCAGCGACTCTGTTTCGAACAATTCGTCACAGGGCAGTAACAGCGGATACACATATCCGTCCGGCGGCGGAGCACTCACTCCGGAGAAAGGTGTCGTTTATTTTAACGGACACAGAGAGACTTATTACTCTCAAAAAGTACTGCCCGGAGGAGGCTTAAATATCCCGGGGCGGCATGTTGCTTCAGACGGAACGATTCGTGACACCGACGGTTACATCTGTGTCGCCAGCAGTGATCTTCCCTGGGGAACGATCGTAGAGACTTCCCTCGGCACCGGAAAAGTATATGACAGCGGTTGTGCAAGTGGTACGATCGATATCTATACAGACTGGTAAAAATGTTCATGAACGCAGACTGCAATGCAGTCTGCGTTCAAAATTTTCTGATGAACAATTCACCGTCATTCAATAAATCTTCTACTGTCTCAAATCCCAGACGTTTCATGAGCTTCATCACATATGGATTTTCCAGCGACGTTTTATAAGCTGCTTCGTCTCCATACTGATCTACATGCTCTTTTCCGGCCTCTCGTTCGAGGATTGCTTTTGGTCCGCCGACACAGCCTCCCGGACATCCCATGCCCTCAAAGAAATTTGCCGTTGTTTCTTTCCGCTGCAATCGCTCCAGCATTTCCCGGCAGGCAGGCACGCCGTCTGCCTGCTCCGCTCGCACGGAGATTTCTCCCTTCCTCTGCACTGTTTTTTTCTTCCGGATATCCGCTGCCTGCGTCAGCTCATCCATCTCCTCTTTCCGCCGAAGTTGTTCCACTGTGGCTTTTACGGCTTCGCTTACACCGCCTGTCCGAGCATAGATTCTTCCGGCTCTGGATGAATGATCCTTTTGACGGTCCGGAAGATGTTCCGGATGAATATCCGCCGCATCAAAAATATCCTGTACCTCCTGAAATGTCAGCACATAGTCTACCACTCCCGCAATATCCGGCTCCCTGGCCTCGCTTTTCTTCGCAACGCAAGGTCCTATAAAAACCGTGACCGCATCAGGATGCAGTCGTTTCACCACACGTCCGCACGCAATCATCGGAGATACGGATCCGGGCATATGCGGCATCAATTCATGATATACCTTTCGTACCATGGCGATCCAGATCGGGCAGCAGCAGCTTGTCAGTTGAAAATCCCCGGTCTGTTTTACATGACGCTCAAATTCCAGTGCTTCTTTCATCGTAAGGATATCTGCAAACAACGCGACCTCGATCATGCCGTCAAATCCAAGTGCACAAAAAGCGCTCCGCAGCTTTCCCGGTGTGACCGATTCACGAAACTGTCCCTGAAACGCCGGAGCAACCAGCGCATACACGGGTCCTTCGCTTTCCCGCACCGCCTTCATCGCCGGAAGGACATCCCTGCCTATCGTCAGTTTATCCTCTCTGCACGCCTCTATGCAGGCAGTACACCCGGTACATTTTTCAGGATTGATCTTGAGTTTTCCATCTTCGGATTCCTCAATTGCGTCAAAGATACAACTGTTCACACAGGCACGTTCATACGCCTCGCTGCATCCGCTGCAGCTCTCGGTATAAAATACCGGCGCATAGTTTTCCGGATGAAGCAGGCAGTCCAGATGCGCCGGATCATACTGCGGCGGCAGCGGTTCATCCAGTTTTATTTTCTGTCGAAGGATATCCCGGTACAATTCATCAAAACTTTTCTCTGACATAAAAAATCTCCGTTTCATTCACATACAGACCTGATCCGCCGGACCAGGTCTGCTATTTCTTTTCAGTATGAACAAAACGAAGAATATTTATTCCATTTCCACTGCTTTTTCTTTTTTCCCTGCCAGAAGAATTCCTGCCACCACTGCGGTAAACGGCGCAACCGTCACCAGTCCAAAGCTTCCCACAATGGTATCCAGCACCTCTGCCGCCACATATTTATAATTCAGAATATGATCGATCGGCGTACCCTGCGCCATAAATACCATCAGGAGCGCAATGTATTCTCCTGAATACGCGAGAAGCAGTGTCGTTGTCATCGTTCCCATCGCCGCGCGTCCCACATTCATTCCGGATCTGATTGCTTCCCTCCGGCTGATCTCCGGTTTCTTTGCTACCACTTCTGCAATGGCCGATGTAATATCCACGGAAAGATCCATCATTGCTCCGGAAGCGCCGATAAAAATACTGCTCATAAAAATCGCAGTCAGGTCCAGATCCTGATATCCACTGTACAAGAGCGATTCTGAATTTGACATCACCGCTCCGTGGATCTGAAACATATCTGTAAACAGAATCCCCAGTACACAAGTTGTCAGTACGCCAAGCAGAGCGCCGCATATCGCCGCAACAGTACGCCGGTCCAGACCGTACACAAAAAAGATGATCACTGCCGTCAGCGCCGCTGTGACAGCGATTCCTACCCAGGCAGGCGAGTAGCCTTTCAGGTAGCAGGGAACCAGTATCTTCCAGATCATAAGTACGGTAATCAGAAAAGAAAGTATCGCCTGAAATCCGTTTCTGCCTGCAAATATCACAAGAAACACCGCAAAACTTACAAGCAGAAGGATCTCTTTATTCAATCGGTAGTGATCCGACATGACAACAGATCTGACCTCGTCTCCGTCATAGCTGATCGTCAAAAGCGCACGGTCTCCCACCTTAAAAATTTTATCTTTCTCCAATGAGCCGGACAGAAAATTGACTCCGGTCAGTTTTCGTCCCTTGAATATCCCGTTTTCAATCTCAACCGTGCACGACTGTTCTCCCGACTGTACGATGCCGGAAGAAATAATTGCAGAATTATCTGTTTCCGTTACCTTTCCGACAGCACGCTCTGTCCCCTGATAAATGAGAGCGTCCTCATAGCCGGTGGGAACCGCCATGAGGACCGCAATCAGAAGCACGCCCGCAGCTATTGTCAGCAAGGCATTTTTCTTCTTTGTAAAAAGCACTTTCATTTATTCGACTCCTAACAGATCTGCCATTCTATGATAAATATCTGTATTGTCATAGTAGCCGTCAAAGCTCTCTGCACCGACACCCTGTACCAGTACCTCCACCGGAAGTCCGGTATGTGCATAGGAACCGAAATTAACGCCGCTCTTATTGTTCAGGATATGGGTAATGGTTACCGTAAGCGGTTCATAGCTCCCATATTTGATATATTCTTCCTGTCCGAACTCCTCTTCTTCTCCGGTACGCGACATGGTCGTTTCATACGCATCCTTTAACTGCTGATACTCATAATCTGTCATGACCAGATCACCTGTATCCTCCGACTCCGGATGCAGATCCGCGCTGTCCTTCTGCTGGGTATCTTCCGCTCCCGCCTCAGCCGGCGCCTGCAGGCCAAATAGCTCCGTCACATCGTTCATGACTGTATCAAAATCTGTTTTATTTTCCTTGTATGCAGAAACATAATCCGAGTCGAATCTGGCATAGGATATCTTCTGGTTCTCAAAATTCTGCAGGAATGTATCATAATCCGTTCCCGCAAAACCGATCGTCAGTCCACCTGTCTCATGGTCGCCGGTTACAATAATCAGCGTTTCATCCGGATGTTCATTATAAAAGTCCAGCGCCTTACCTACTGCATCATCCAGCGCTATCGTGTCTGAAATGGTAGCGGCAGCATCATTTGCGTGGCAGGCCCAGTCAATCTTTCCGCCTTCTACCATCATGAAAAATCCATTCTCATTATCCAGAACTTCAATTCCCTTTTCCACATAATCTGCCAGCGCCCATTCATCATCTGCGCGATCCATCTCATAGGACATCGCATCTTCATCAGCCAGATGTTCATCAATGACAATTGCTTTCCCATCATCTGCCGACAGTTTTTCCGCTTCCGCCTGCGTCGTGACTACTTTATATCCGGCGTCCTCCGCCAGCTCATACAAGTCGTCCTGATTCTCATCCGCACCTGTCGGTTTCTTCAACGCACCGCCGGCAAAGTAATCAAAATCGCTCTCGATCAGCTCCAGTCCGATTTCATAATAATTGTTTCTGGATTCCTGATGCGCATAGAATGCCGCCGGGGTCGCATGATTCAGATTTACGCTGGAGAGAATCCCGATCTTATAATCTTTCTGATCTTTGAGCTTTTCTGCGATCGTCTCATACTCTTCCGAGAAGTCCTCGCTGACATTGATGCTGCCGCTCCATGTCTTATTTCCCGTTGCGATCGATGTCGCCGTAGACGCAGAATCCGGTGCAAATGATGTACTGTCGTAAGTCTGTGCCGAACCTGCCACAGGAAGCGTCATCATATTCAGTTGATTTTTGCTGGTCAGAACCGTTTTCTCTTCTCCCTCAACAGTCACCGTCTCTGCCTCATCCTGAGATGTTGCACTGACAAAATAATTCGTAAGCTCTACCTGTGGATAGCTCATTCCGTCTCCGATAAACAAAAATACATATTTCGGCGTGCCGTCCGATGTCCCTTCCGATGCATTTCCTTCCGTATTCGCTGTTTCCTCCGATGCTTCACTTTTCTGCGTTTCGTCTGTGCTGCCACAGCCGGTCAGCGCCGACATTGCAAGCATTCCCGCCAGGAGTGCAGATATTACTCTTTTTTTCATATACTTAGTCTCCTTTTTCTTTCTGTCAAGAATTGACAAAAAGAATTATAAGGAGATATTGTAAAATGTATGCAAATGTGTACGTAAAAAGTTCGTAATGTAGGAAAACTTATATATTTTGTAAAATCTTTATCATTCTCTGATCCTGTTCTCCTATAAAATATTTGTCCAGTACCCTCTGGAATACTTCGCATTCCGGTTTTTCCAATACATTACAACAGCTTACTCAATGTTGCAAGCTTCGATTCCATTTTTATACTATTTTCAGCAGCAAGTTTCTTTATCCATGCTTTATCTTCATTCCTATATGGATCCTTAAAGAATCTTTTAACAAACTTCACTATCTGGCTCTTGAAAGACCAATTAAGATTTGATGATGTGTTAATTGAATTAAAATCATTCACAGTTTGTTTTGCGTCTACTGCGCCAAGCAAGTATCTAAGAATCAAAACATCTGCAAAAGTAAATGGCATAATATCATCTTCAAACTGTAATAATGACATATATGGTCCGCCTTGCTTCGTATCATCTGTCACTAATGAATATGCACCAAGTGTCTGGGCCAGTGATATCGCGTATACTTCTCCCAAATCACCTGTCCCATACAAATTTCTATTTTCATTTACATTATATTCAAAGATCTTATATACTTGCAAATTCTTCAACTTTTGATCTGTGTATAATTCAATCTTTCCGGCAGCAATATCAATATCAACCTGCGTAAGTACATCCTGACCATGATTTTCTAACTCAACCTTACGAATCTGCTCATAAATGAATACGCCTCCGTCAAAAAATTTAAATAATATATTCTGGAGACCTGCCTTATAGAAGTGGATTATAACATTTGTATCTAAAGAGGCTCTCAATCGTCTAAACCTCCTATCAAATCATCTAAGTCATCATCGTCGTCAGTATGTTCCACAAGCTTATCACTAATATCTTCCGTGGTAAGATGATAATAATTCAATACTCTCTCCAAGGTTTCCTTTGGTACTGCATTATGATTGTAATTGTATATTGCGTAATCAATATACTCATGTGGAATGTTAATATCATTACTAGGTACATTCAGTCTTGCATTTCCGCCAACACCTCGGAGCAGATTACCAACCCGCTTCTCCGTTTTCTCATTATCGAGACGTATTTTCTGATTTTGATCTATAACATTCAAACTTTCCAATCGATTTAATGCCATATCAAAACTTACATTGAACTCAGACATAATACGCGCAATATCCATTGCAGATAATCCTTTTTCATGAAAGTTTTGTATCTCCAGATCAATAAATCGATCAACATCATCAGCCGGCATTAACAAACAAGCTGCAAAATAATTCGCTTCCTGTTCTTTTCCGTCCGTACTTCGCCCATTTATTGTCAGATTATCATCAATAAAAGAATTATCATCCATTAAATGTAAAATAACATGACCAATTTCATGAGCGAGCGTAAAAATTTCTCTAGATAATCTACTACAGCTATTAGTGAAAATTATAATATCATTATCCTTTTTTACAGTAAAACCAAGATCAGCATTCTCTCCAAGTGGATACCTAAACAGTTTATATCCTAATCTTTCACATTCCTTGAACAAATCAATAATTCCATACCTGCTGATCTTGCACTTTACTCTAAAGGAATCCGCTTTGATGCGAATCTCTCTCTTTCTACCATCCTGCATTTACGAGCCTCCTAAATCATGTCCTTATGCTGAAGTTTTTCACACATATGTTTGTTTGCATAAAATAAATCAAGCATATCAAATATCTGTTTAGAAGATTCGCTTTCTTCTCCAACTCTATACGCAACTGCCGGAGTCTCATCAAGGACTCTTGTTATATCTCCTACAGTCACATCCAGAACTGCTGCAACTTTAGCAAGGATATCCAATGTAATACTATTCGCACCGCTCTCAATTCTCGCATATTTCTGTCTGCTAACCCCAATCAGATCAGCAACCTGCTCCTGGGTGAGCTTCTTCGCATTTCTTAATGCCTTAATACGGCTGCCTAATATTTCATTCATGATCATCCCTCCATTTCCGTGTACTATTATTCTATCACAAAAATGAATAATGTCAATCCAAAATGTTATGATTTTATAACATTATTTTTATCATATGTTGCATTTTAAATCCATCTTGAGATATATCCCACATATTAAATTTCACAACTGCACATGCAAGAGTTCCCCACTGTTCTGATTTACTGCAATGCCATTTGGAATTTGGAATGTTACAATCACAAAGGTACAGAACCCGTTTTATACTTAGACTTTCTGTCACAAAGAACAATCTCAGGTCTGATCGGACACCCTCCCATGCACAATTTCCGATCTATGCAATCGGGACAGGATGTTCTGAAATGATTACGAAAATTCTCAAATTCTTTACTGTTCCATGCTTCCAAAATCGTATGGTTTCTTAAGCTGACCGCCCAGCGCATCTCTTGGTTATCAAAGCTGCATGGCATTATCTTCATATCCGGAGAAATATATGCAGACCAGCGTGCTCCTTCACATGTATCCAGACTCTCCATATTGATCCTTCCCGGAGCATTTACTAAGGCCGGTACTGTGCAGGAATCAAAACCGATTTTATAATCGATCCTGCCTGAATTTATAAGGTGAATCAGCTTTTGGAACTGTTCATGTTCTATCGTAATCATATTCTGCCTTGTTCCAAGTCCGACAGGCTTGTGCAAAAGGAAAACCACCGCATTAATACCTGACGGAAAACCATGAGAAATCAGACGCTCCATAGCTTCCTCAACAGTATTTTTACTAAGGACATAATGTATGTTCGTCTTAACCCCGGCTTTTATAAGCATTTCAACTGCACGCCTTGTATATTTGCTGCGATACCAGCTCACCGCAACAGCGCCGCAGTATCTACTGCAAAGTTCAGCAATCTTCTCTGTCATTCCCAAACCGGAAGTCGTAAAATTAGGTACAATATTCTCTCGCTTACAAATTTCAAGAATCTCAGGAAAATTCTCATGCTGATCCGGATCCCCGCATCCGCCAAGAGCAAACTGATACGTCTGATTCCTGCATTGCACTACAATATTTTCAAAATCCTGCAGACTCATATTGGGTTCCTTCTTATGCAGGCCGTTCTGATAGCATTCAACCCCGGCCTTTATACAAAGTCCTTCCTGGCCATGCCTGCAATGTCCCATAATACCAATGTCCAGCAGTTCCGGAAAAGACGCCATAAACGGATCAATCCCTGTATCTTTTCCATTCTTCAGAATACCCGTCCGAAGATATCTACCCGTTTTCTCATCAAAAAGAGAAACAAATTCCTTTTCCTTTCTTATTTTCATAACGCACCTTAATAACTGAGATCTCCATCGATTGCTACAAATTCATCTTTTCCGCCTTCTTCCAGCTTATTCCAGAGTTCCTCAAACAATCCTCCATAATTATAATCACAACATTCAAAATCAATCCATCCTCCATAAACTGTTTTTCCCTCTTTCAACACTCTGCGGATTTCCGCCTGTTCCTGCGTACCTATATATTCCTCTTCGAATAACTTCTGAATCTGATCTTCCGTACTGTTCGGTTCAAGCATTTTCCTTCCCATCATGTTTTCCAAAACAAACTCGACGATAAGACCTTTAAGCTGTTCCGAAAGTTCTTCTTTCCTTGCAATAATAAAACTGCTGCTACTGGAATTTGTCACAAAGTCCATTCTCACCTTCATATGTTTATCCTCCAATTTTGATATTGTTTATATATCCAAATTGTAACTTCTCCGGCAAGAATTGTCATTGAATTCAAAATTCAATTTTGTATAGTATGCTATTAGGCGCAATGGCTGTTTACCACGCTGGTCCATTTCGGATATCTGTCTGCTTCCTTCCAGCATATCATCTACCTTGATATTGAAAAGCTGACTTAACGCATACAGATTATCAATACTTGGAATATTTATTCCTTCCAACCAGCGGTAAACGGTTTGAACACAAGTCAATCCAAGGTATTTCTGAACGTCTGCAGGCTTTAAATGATTCCACGTCATTAAATATTTCAGCCGTTTTGCTGTTTCTTTTTTATTTATTATCGGAAATATATCCTTGTCTTTTCTCATACTTACCGCTCCTTTTCGCAAATCTTTGTTCCATTATTAAGTGCGAATTTTAAGTTTTGAATATATGCTTTAACTTTCAGCTCGCTTTATAGTCACTCCTCTCTTTCGAATTCTCTCGATACCGCCTCCAGTAATTCCCGGATGTTTAAATGCTGCGGACAGACTTTTTCGCATTTTCCGCATTTGATACAGTCGGACGCTTTTCCTGCGTTCTGGGTATGTACCATATAATACCAGTCGCTGTTCCAGTCCTGATGCTGCTGCTTTGCGTTCATATCTGCAAACAGATCCGGAATGGCGATCGTTTTCGGACAGCCTGCGATACAGTAACGGCAGGCTGTGCAAGGGATCAGATCCTGCGCCCGGAAGATCTCGCAGACCCTGCGGATTGCCTCATGTTCTTCCTCAGTCAGCGGCTGAAACTCCTTCATGAAGCTGATGTTGTCAGTAAGCTGTTCCATATTGCTCATGCCCGACAGCACCATCATCATCTGTGGAAAACTGGCTGCAAAACGGATTGCATATGCCGCATTACTCATATTCTGTCCCAGACCGTCAAATATCTCCTGTGCCTTGGGCGGCAGATTGATCAGACTGCCTCCTTTGACCGGCTCCATCACCACCACCGGTTTCTTATGGCGGACACATACCTCATAGCACTTGCGGCTCTCGATTCCGGCGTCCTCATAATCTACATAATTGAACTGAATCTGCACAACCTCAATCTGAGGATATTCCGTCAGGATCTGATCCAGGACCTCTGCTCTGTCATGAAAAGAGATTCCCACATGACGGATCTTCCCCTCCGCTTTCAGGTCAAAAGCAGTTTCATATGCCCGGCATTTTTTAAAGTTCTGAAAATACTCCGCATTCTGTGCATGCATAAGATAAAAATCAAAATATTCCACACCGCAGGCGGCAAGCTGGCTCTCAAAAAACGGACGAATATCTGTCTCCGTCTTGAAAAAGCCATTTGTCAGCTTATCCGTAAGAATATAACGGTCACGAGGATAGCGGCTGGTCAGACACTCCCGCAGGGCGATCTCCGGCGCAATATCATTCAGACGCGCGCAGCGTTCTCCCCACTTGACAGACTCTGCCATCACACGCTTTTCATTGCAGCGTTTTGCCATCTGGTAGGCGTGCAGGGTATCCCGGATATTTCCCGGCTGCAGCATCGGAAGATGAAGCAATTTTTCAATCAGTTTCAAAATGGACTCACGGGAAGATAAGTCCATTTCCACCGGTACCGTATCGAAACCTGCGTCATTCATCGTTTTAGAGTGAAAAGGCCGTACCTGTCCTGTTCAGATACGGTCTTTTTCCTGGTTATTTTTAAACAGCTTTTACCTAAATGCAGAACCTGCCCTCTCATTTTTCTTGAACAGGAATCCATACTTCTGCATAATACTCGTGATCCTGCATCCCCATCTTGAAATCTTTCGGATTACTGTAATACTCGATATTATATCCTTCGGCGATCTCATATGAGCCTGCCGGCAGCCACTCTGAAAAAATCCTGCGGTTTACTTCCTGAAGTGGAAGCGGCATCGGACCACGGCATGGAAATACTGCCCAGGTATGCTCCCTGATTTCCTGCACATCCAGCTTTTTAGCCTCAGCCGGTCCTGCGTCATAATCATCCGCGATCATATAGCGGAACTCATTGCCGGCCATCTCCTCATCAAAGCATACGCCGTACATTCCCATCACAGGTCTTTCTACCGCCTGCAGAAAGGCTTCATTCCAGAACTGCGGCACTTCCACGTTTGCGTTCTCATAGGAAAAATTCTTAGCAACTCCCATAACCTTAAATGCCGGCTTCTTTTCGATTCTGTACTCCATTGTACTACCTCCGTCTAATGTTAATTTGATATGCAGCGGAGCAAATGATTTCAGCATCGCGCCACCGCGTCTCACATCAGTTGGAGTGCTTCCGTGAAACCTGGTAAATGCCCTGGTAAAACTATCCGGAGAATCATAACCATACTTCATTGCAATGTCGATCACCTTCCTGTCCGATGAAAGGAGTTCCTCCCCGGCGATCGATAATCTTCTCATGCGAACATATTCTCCGACGGTATATCCGCAGAGCATGGAAAACCCTCTCTGGAAGTAAAATGCGGATGTATTCACTTCCCCGGCAATCCTGCCTACCGTCAGATCTTCGGTTATGTTCCTTTCAATGTAATCAATGGCATCTTCAATGATCTTAGTCCAGTTCATCTGGTCACCTCCAACTTGATTGTGACTTCAGTATAGCGTTTCCACCCGGAGGCTTCCCGACAATAACTGCTCACTTTTGTCCTGATTCACTTCGTGTACTGTCATCATTGGCATTTCTTCCATTCGCTTGATAATGTTACTATAAACCATTACGCAGCGTAGGAGTCAAGACTTTTTTAAGAAACAATAACATCATTATACATTTCCGTATTGAATTGTACCCGTGCTGATCGCTTTTTGAACTGCCACCGATCCGGCTTTGATCTTATGATCGATCAGTCCATATTTTTTGAGGGCACAATACAGTTTTTCCGCGTTTGTAGAATCCATGTCGCAAAGTGGCAGACGGCAGGGTCCGACCGCATACCCCATCGCTCTCATAGCCTGCTTTACAGGAATCGGATTGACATCTAAAAACAACGCTTCGATCAGATCAAGATACTGAAGCTGCAAATTATCACTTTCCTCGGTATTTCCGTCAAAATAAAACTGGCAAATGTCGTGAGTTTCTTTTGGACATATATTAGATAATACGGAAATAACCCCTTTCCCACCGATAGCCAGCGCCGAAGTAATCTGATCGTCATTTCCTGAATAAATCGATAAATCCTCCTTGCAAAGGGCAGCGATCTTCGCAATTTGAGAGAAATTACCACTTGCCTCCTTGCAGGCAACAATATTATCTATTTCACTTAAGCGTTTATAAGTAGCCGGAAAGATATTTACCCCCGTTCTGGAAGGGACATTATATAAAATGATCGGAAGACCGGTCGCTTCTGCACATGTCTTAAAGTGAAGATAAAGTCCCTGCTGTGAAGTTTTATTGTAATACGGCGTCACATGAAGTAATGCGTCTGCTCCAACCCGCTCACATTCTCTGGAAAGCCAGATGGCATGCGCAGTGTTATTGCTGCCGGCTCCGGCGATAACCGGAATTTTTCCGTTTATTTCTTTTACAGCAAATTCTACCAGCTCTATATGCTCGTCATCACTCAACGTAGAACCCTCCCCGGTCGTCCCGGCGATAACGACTGCATCTGCTTTGTTTGCGACCTGCATCTGCAGCAATTCCCGAAATGTCTGATAATTAATACTCCCGTCTTCATGCATCGGTGTGACCAGCGCTGTTCCTGCTCCTTTAAAAATAAGATGTTTCATAATATTTTCATCCCTTCTCATATTTTCTCATACTTTCTCATGCCTGTCATATCAGACAATGCTTATCTGTTTGAATCGTCACTCATGCAGCAGATCATCCATCCCTCAGAGGAATCGTCAGGATCGTTCATGCAAATGTATACTTTATACATCGTGTCATCAATTTGATACTTTACTGAATTTTTCTGCAATACTTTTCTGTAATGTTTGCCATGTTCAAGGCAAAAATGGCGAATCATGTCGCACGCCTCCTTCGTTGAGGGTTTTTCATTCGTGTAAAGAATAATTTCTTTTTGGGGACATCGTTCCAATATGGGAATCGTTGAATCCATTTTTTATACCTCCTAGTATAATAATGGTGTAGTCAAGAATGCCTACTGGTTAATAGTTACAAA
>CATXUX010000054.1 GCA_958402795.1 uncultured Lachnospiraceae bacterium
TCAAAAGAATACAAACGTGTAACCGCAACCATGCAGTGTAGTTATTCTAAAAAGGGTATATGATGGATAGGAATCCAAGGTTATACAGCTATACGTGAATATCAGAACAATGCAATGAAAAAGGGATTCTGTTATGAGGAAGAAACAGATCGTTTTGTATGTAGACAGGGAGAATATTTAGGATTTCAGAAATTAATTTATAAAAAGTCAACGCAGAACTATTACCGTCTATATAGCCGTTCAAAAAAACAATGTAAAAACTGCCCGTATTTTTCAGCCTGTGCCACGGATCAGGGTACAGTCAGAATCAATGCGAGTCCTTATTATCCCTCTTTTTATCGAAATGGCAAGCAAGTAGGGAACAGTGATTATCTGAGGATCATGAGGCTTAGGAAGATATGGGCAGAAGGAACCTTCGCAGTTTTAAAACGAGAACATAAATTGAATAAAATCCAGAAAAGAGGCCTTCAGAAAGCGATAGAAGAATGCCTCTTATCGGCAACGGCATTAAATCTAAAACGGCTGGTAAAAGCGGTTTGAATAACCGAATTTACCAGCTGTTTTATGACTGTTTAAAAAAACATGCAGAAACAGACAATGAAAAAGTGAGTTTGTCAACAGGTCCTTTTCTTCATACCCTCGGAAACAATGGGGCTTACGTCGCCCCTTGTTCAGTTTTACGATCTGTCTGTTGACCTTCTGTGTTACGATCTTCTGTCTAGCTGGAGACTGACGTCCCCTGCTTCTGCCCTGCTGCTGTTCCCGACGGTAATCCGAAGCGGAATGCCTCCATCTATGAGTTCCATATCCGCTCCGTAAAAAGCCAGTTCTTTCCGGTCAATCGTAAATTTGACTTTCTGTTCTTCACCAGGCTGCAGGAAAACTTTCCGGAACCTGATAAGTTCTTTGGCCGGCCGTACGACCGGAGCGCAGAGTGTCTCGACATAACACTGTACAACTTCCGCCCCCGGCACCTCTCCCACATTTTTCACCTTACATAATATTCCGATCTTATCTTCTCTCTCCTGTTTCTCAAGTACAGGAGGTGTAATGGTAAATCCTGTGTAAGAGAGACCAAATCCAAACGGATAAAGCGGCTCATTCGGAATATCCATATACCGGCTCGTAAAGCGGTTTTCCGGATTCGTCTCCGTCATCCGGTGTCCGGTCTTTACATCCCAGTAGCTGACAGGCACCTGTCCCACACCCCACGGTATGCTCACTGACAGTTTACCGGAAGGCGTCTCTTCTCCGTACACCAGACGGACGACAGCCTCGGCTCCCATCGTTCCCGGTCTCCAGGCAAGGAGGACAGCCTGGGACTTTTCTGCTATTTTCCGTATATCCAGCGGACGTCCTGACATGATGACCGCTACAATATGGGAGGTTCGCTCAGCTACTGCGTCAAAAAACTTCTGCTGACCTTCCGGAAGATCAAGAAATGCCCTGCTCGCCGCCTCACCGGACTGTGCTTCATGTTCTCCAAGCACAAGTACCACTGTATCCTCCGGTCCGATTTCTTCAAGGTCTGCGTATTGGTCACCGCACGATCCCGACATTTCTTTATTCTGTTCTTCTTCACCCTGAATCCGGCAGTTATCAGCCTGCCAGAGCCGTCTTTCTTCTTCTGTGAGTATCTCACAGCCCGGAACAAACCTGACCGGCAGCTTCCGGTCTCTCAGAACTTCGCTGATCGTCTCCACATCGTCGTGACGGCCGAAGATCGCCCATCTGCTCAGCAGTTCCGTCGACTCCACATAAGGGCCGGCCCAGAACACCTTCTGTTCCGGTTTCAGCGGAAGCAAATCCGCATTTTTCAAAAGAACCGAGCTCTCACATGCCAGGGCAAGTGCGATCTTCTTTGCCTCCGCAGACAGCTGTTCTTCTCCCTCCATTCCTGCGAACGGATCCTCAAACAGTCCGAGTCTGTTCTTCATCACCAGCACATTCCACGCGCTTCTATCTATCAGCGAAACGGGGACATGACCTTCTTCGACCAGTTCTTCCAGATGAAACATGTATGCCGGACTCATCATATCAATATCAACTCCTGCATGTACTGCCGCATCTGCAGCCTCTGCCTGGCCTGACACTACATTCTGTTCCTCCAGCTGGCCCACAGACCCCCAGTCGGAGATCACCGTGCCGCTGAACCCCATTTCTTTCCTGAGAATATCTTCGAGCAGCTCTTTGTTGCCGCTGACCGGTCTGCGGTCAACTGCATTAAAAGCAGTCATCACCATCGCGGGATCTGCATGCATCGCCATGCGGAACGGTTTGAGGTACTGCTCGCGGAACGTCCTCTGAGATATTTCCACGTCATTGTATTCTCTGCCCGCATTCACCGCTCCATAACCGGCAAAATGTTTCAGACATCCGGCAATGCCGGACTCCGGT
Organism: uncultured Lachnospiraceae bacterium; assembly: GCA_958402795.1. Classification (GTDB taxonomy): domain Bacteria; phylum Bacillota; class Clostridia; order Lachnospirales; family Lachnospiraceae; genus Schaedlerella. Next base: position 2,398 of record CATXUX010000054.1, read on the forward strand.
ATTTCTCTGCTTCCCTTCTGACCATTACCGTTTCCCTTCTGATATCCCCTGAGCATTACTGTGCCCATGACCCCGCTAAGGAAAGGATCTTCCCCGAAAGATTCCATTATCCTTCCCCATCTCGGGTCTCTGGACACATCCATCATCGGAGAAAACGTGGCCTTGATCCCCTCAGCAGCAGACTCTGCCGCGGCATGCCCCGCCATCTTCTCAACCAGTTCCGGATGAAAGGAACATGCCTGACCAAGAGGGATCGGAGCTATGGTCCTGCACCCGTGTATAACATCCGCCATAAACAGCAGCGGAATGTGATGCGGATGTTCTTTCATATATTTTTTCTGGATCGCCCTGAGCTTTTCTGCCCCGATCATACCAAGCACTGAACCGGCGTACCGGATCACCCACTGAGGCGGCTGGCCTTCCCCCACCGCCCCGGTAAGAACTGCATCCTCATCAAAGTAAATTCCGGTCAGCTGTATCATCTGTCCGATCTTTTCTCGAAGCGACATCTCAGACAGCAGCTGTTTTAATTTTCTTTCCTCCATAATCTCCTTTTCCCTCAATCAAAGTAAATTGTCTCTCCGCTCTCTGCTGAACGGTATATCGCTTCAAGAACGCGGGTTACTACCGCCGCCTGTTCCGGTTTTACGATCTGTTCCTGTCCGTCAACAACAATATGGTAGAAAAGTTCCTGTTCTACATCTGCCGCAGATTTTTCTTCGCCTGCAAAGAAAGCCACTCCGCCGCCTGACAGATCCGGTATCTCTACAGTCTGGGTGTTATGATGGATCCGGTTGATGCGAAGTCCATCTTTCATATCCGCTCCGGCCTTTGTTCCACATATGCTTGTTTTTGCCTCGTCCACATCCAGAGTATTTAAAGCCCAGGCTGATTCCAGTTCGATCAGAGCCCCGTTCTTCATCCGGATGAATCCGAACGCCGAGTCTTCTACTTTAAACTGCTCCGGATCCCAGTTCCCGAATGCATTTCCCTGATCTGTCTGCTGAGACAGTTTGTGGAACACCGCTCCGGTCACAGAAGCCACTTCATAGTTGTCCATCATCCAGAGCGTCAGATCCAGCGCATGAGTACCGATATCGATCAGCGGACCGCCGCCCTGCTCTTCTTCATTAAGAAATACCCCCCAGGTAGGCACCGCTCTCCTTCTGAGCGCATGCGCCTTTGCAAAATAGATGTCTCCCATCTCTCCGTTTTTGCACATTTCTTTCAGGTAGGCGCTGTCCGGACGATACCTGTTCTGGTATGCGATATTCAGCACTCGCCCTGTCCGCTTTGCCGTCTCCAGCATTTTCTCTGTTTCCGCATAAGTTCTTGCCATCGGCTTTTCGCACATGACATCCTTGCCCGCCTCCATGGCAGCGATGGAAATTTCGGAATGCGATCTGTTCGGTGTCGTCACATATACCACATCAAGATCTTCCTTTACCAGTTCCCTGTAGTCAGTGAATACCTTTGCGTCACTGCTGCCGAACTTTTCTTTTGTCTCCTGTGCCTGCTCCGGGATTATGTCACAGAATGCGACCACTTCATAGAGTCCGCACTTTTCCATTGCCGGAAGATGCTTTGCATTGGCAATTCCCCCGCATCCTACGATACCTGCACGTAATTTTTTCATCGTTATCTCCTCCATTTATGTCTCCTGATATTGTTTTCTAAATCACATACTGTCTCAAATATCTCTGGCTCAGAACAAGCGCTTTTTCAATCATTTCCCTTGAACTTTCAAACGCCTTGTCCTCGATCTCAATGCATGAATAACCATTGTAACCGATGTCTGTAAGAGCAGATACATATCTGCCCCAGTCCACATCTCCAAGTCCGGGGATCTTCGGAGACATGAAATCAAGAGGATAAGCCATAATGCCGCAGTCATTGAGACGTTCCGGATACAGCTTGATATCCTTATAGTGCACGTGGAATATCTTGTCTTTGAATTCATAGATCGGACGGATCGGGTCTATCATCTGCCATACAAAATGCGACGGGTCGTAATTAATACCCAGACAGTCGCTGTCCAGGATCTCAAAAACTTTTCTCCACACTGCCGGAGTCGTCATAAGATTCTGACCGCCCGGCCACTGATCTGGTCCGAACAGCATCGGACAGTTTTCTATTGCTATCTTTACGCCGTTTTCTTCTGCCAGCCGGATGACCGGTTCCCATACTTTCTTTACTAAAAGAAGATTCTCTTCCACAGTCTTTGTCTGATCTCTCCCGATAAATGTGGTCACCATGTTCACATTCAGTTTTGCGCTGGCGAGAATGACATTTTTTAAATGCTCCACCGCAGCCTCACCCTTGTTCCGATCCGCATCCATCACGTTAGGATAATAGGCAAGAGCCGAAATTTCTACATTTTTTTCTTTCGCGTATCCTGAAATATGTGCGGCATAACTGTCATCGCCAAGAACCCTCTCCGCGTCAATATGACTTACTCCGGCATATCTGCGTTCTGCTTTTTCCTTCTTCCAGCTCGCCACCTCTACGCACTCAAATCCATGCTCTGAGGCGAAGTCGATCATCTCTTCATAAGTAAAATCTTCGAGAATTGATGTAATAAATCCAAGTTTCATTTCTGTCTCCTTCTTCCTCCCGGCCTCTGCGCAGGAGTATCCTTTCGTCAACATTTTCACCTTAACTCCGGCATTACTCTCCTGTTATACTTCCCATGGAACCGGTTCATAATCGCCGCCCCGGCACCATTTCAGATACCGGAGAGCATGGAGCTGTCCTGTCATCTCCCACTCTCCTGAGTAAACCGGATCATGATATCCTTCGATACAGATATCATCTTCATATCCGTTTGCCCTCAGGATAGAAATAATATCTCTCCAGTTTGTGTCGCCAAAGCCCGGCATTCTGTGCCATACAAAAGTCTCCGCCCCTGAAATGCCTCCATGACGTACAGCATTCCAGTCGATAGTTGCATCTTTGCCGTGTACGTGCACGATTTTATGACACCATTTTCTGAGCTGAGAAACCGGATCTATAAGCTGTACCATCTGGTGGGTCGGCTCCCATTCCAGACCGAAATTGTCCTGTTTTACCTCTTCAAACATTGCCTCCCACGCACGTGGATGAAAACCAATATTACATGTAGCTTTTTCCCATGTTCCGTCCATAAGGCAGTTCTCTATTCCCAGTTTGACTCCGTTCTCTTTCGCCAGGTCTGCAAGTTCCCTGAATACTTTACCAAACTCGGCGAAAGATTCCTCTACAGGGCGGTCCTCAAATGCCCCTGCAAAAGTGCTTACATGATCAGCTCCGAATCTTCCCGCTGTCCTGATAACCTGCTCCAGCGTCTTCCTGTGTTCCGGATACTGGATCGGATTGCAGTAAAATCCAATCGTGCTGATGCGCTCCGGTCTGCCTTCCAGCAGCTTTTCTGTCTTTCCGGCAAGCTGTTCCAGATCTGTCCCTTCCAGAGACATATGAAAATTCAGAGAAAATGTTTCAAATCCTTTTCCCAGAAATCCCGGCAGCCACTCTTCTGCCCTTGGTCCCTGGATGCATGTTCCGATCTTGATCTGTTTCATTGTTCACTCTCTCCCTTCCTCATTCAAAGTCCATAACATGATTCTTTTCGGCAGACTCGAACACTGTCTCCATCAGGCGCATTACTCTTTTTACCTCCGGAAGCTTCACTGCCGGTTCTTCTCCTCTTAAAAGTACAGCAGCGACATTTCGATGGAAATCGGCGATATCTCCGGGCACTCTCGGAAGCTCTTCTACACGGATCGTATCCTCTCTTCTTGGAGCCATCGTCTTCGTAAGTCCTGCTGCTGTCCGCACCGGAACTATTTCTTTCTCCTCTTCTGAGAAAGCCTTTACAATCTTTCCGGACAGGTCCCAGTCCTCAACAACGGCACTTCCGTTTTCTCCCAGAACGTACCAGCGGGGCAGAGAAATAAAGTTATTCGTACCTACTTCCACAAGAACTTCCAGGCCGCCTTCAAACCGGAGAACAGCGGTAAACCCGTCATCTACCTCCTGATTTGTCACATTGGTCAAAGTGGCATATACCGTCTTCAGCCTGCGTTCCCCGGTCAGACGAAAGATCTGATCAAAGAGGTGGACGCCCCAGTCCAGCACCATTCCGCCGCCGTGTGCTTTTTCTTTTCTCCAGTCTCCCGGTATTCCACGGGAGCCATGTACCCGGCTCTCTATGCGGAAAATCTCTCCCATCGTCTGATCCTTCAGTATCTCCCGGACTGTCAGGAGATCTTCATCCCATCGTCTGTTCTGGTGTACCGTCAGGAACCGGCCTGTCTTTCCGGCCATGTCCTCCAGTTCTGTAAGTTCCTTCAGAGAGAGAGTAGCGGGTTTCTCTACAATGACATTTTTCCCCGCCTCCATGGCGCGCAGTGCAATCGGTCTGTGTGTGTCATTCGGTGTTGCCACAAGAATCACATCTATACTCTCATCTGCAAGCATGGCTTCTTCTGTCTCATATGTATGAAATCCTGCTTCTTCTGCAAGTTTTCTTTTTTCTTCTTTAATGTCATAAATCCCGGCGAGCTCGATCTCCGGCACATTTTCCAAAATCTCGGTGTGCCATTTCCCCATGCCGCCGAAGCCGATCAGGCCATATACGATTTTATTCTCTTTCATCGAAGCACCTCAATATTTAGGGCGGCCTGACCGCCCCCTATTTTAATTCCTTATTTGCCCAGTTCCTCGTTGATTTCCTTCAGGATTTGATCGCCGCCCTGGCTCTTCCAGTTCTCTACGAAGGTATCAAACTCACTGATATCAGCTTTACCCATGATAATCTTTGCGAAAGTTTCTTCTTCCATCTTCTTCAGATTTGCCCATTTCGCTTCCATGGTTTCTGTCTGTCCGTTGTAAACATTGTAAATCGGAACATACTCCTCATTGACAAGCGGAGCGTCACCTACCATGATCGCTACCAGACGAGGCAGGTTCCCCTGTGCCAGGTCACTGTCAAGATTCCAGTATTCAAGACTAAAGTCATCATAAGGCTCTTTCTTGAGTTCCGTAATTGCTTCCATATCGTTCTTCAGCAGTTTATGTGTTGAAAAATCTACATCGTCAATGCCGACCTCTCCTGCAAGATATTGCGTCAGCACTTCATAAGATGTCTCGATCTCATCCGCATTGTCATATGCATTGTACAGCGGATAGAAATCTGCCGTTCCCATCTCTGTAGATGTTACTCCTTCTTCTACCCATGTCTGTTCGTTTGCAATCAGGTAGTTGATGATTTTAAATGCAGCTTCCGGATTTTTGCAGTCCTTGCTTGCCACAACATACTGCGTCGTCGGCTCTGCCATATGAGTATAATATTTTCCGTCTTCGGAAAGAGGTGTGAAATATGCTCTCCAGTCTGCTGAACCTGACAGAGTTGTATCTGCAAATGTATATGCACACCACCACGGTCCGAAAAAGATTCCAACTTTTCCGGCAAGAAGAGGTTCCTTGCTGTCGCTTCTGACGAGCATCTCAGGATCGATATCTCCATCAGCATAAAGTTTTGAGATATTTTCCAGTGCAGTCTTTGTCTCCGGCTGAATTGAACCATACTCTACTTTTCCGTCCTCGCCTTCCAGCCAGTACTGCGGATAAGACTGATAGCAGCTGAACAGCGGGTCAAGTCCGAACTGGTTGCCGCCGACTGCATTCATATGATCCGCATTTCCTGGTCCAAGAATACCAATCGTGTCGTCCTCTCCGTTTCCATCCGGATCCTCTGTAACAAATGCGTTTGCCACTTGTGCCAGCTCGTCCCATGTACGGGGTGCTTCCAGTCCAAGAGCATCCAGCCAGTCCTGACGGATCCACATCTCGTTCACGCCGCCTGCAGTCAGGTTCGGTGCAGGGATTGCCATAATCTCACCGTCATCGTTTGTGATACAGTCCATCAGCTCATCACCGCCGGATTCTACATAACTCTTCAGGGCGTCAGATGCATAATCATCAAAATAGTCATCCAACGGCTGTATCATATCGTATTTTAGAAGAGCTCTGTACTGAGCTGCATTTACATTCATGATTTCCGGAACTGTATTACTTCCGATGCAGAGACTCATTTTTTCATCATAGTCTGACATAGATGCAACCCAGTCGTATACTACCTCAATGTTCAGGTCATCTTTCAACAGTCTTGTATAGGAGTTGTCTTCAAACGACATTCCTTCCGGGATCTTCGCATTCGGATTCATTTTCCCGCCCAGATGTACTGTAACTGTCTCCGGATATTTTGCCAGAGGCAGATCTTCCTTTGCTGTTCCTTCTGCTTCCTTGACCGCTTCTTTCTGCCCTTCGTCAGACGAACCGCCGCAGCCTGAGATCAAAGACGCCGTCATAGCTGCAGTGCACGCTATAGCGATTACTCTTTTTAATTTCATAATCCATTTTCTCCTTTTCTTTTTTTACTGTTCTCTATTTTCACCGAACACTTTCCCGTATCGCTACTATCCTTTTACCGATCCCAGAGTAATGCCGGATACAAAATATTTCTGCAAGAATGGATATATGATCAGTACCGGGATCATGGCGATAAATATCTTCGCCGCGTCCAGCGACAGATTGTTCAATTTCATCGCCTGTGCGATCTGATCGACATTCATATTTGAATAATCAAGTGTTACTACCATCTGCTGTATGTATGTCTGGAGCGGATAGCTGCTCTGTCTCGTACTCAGCACCATTCCCTGGAAGAACTCATTCCAGTACTGAACGATCGTGAAGAGGGAGATCGTCGCAACCATCGGCTTTGCCAGAGGAATGTAGATGGAAAACAGATTCCTCCATGGTCCGCCGCCGTCTACAAAGCACGCTTCCTCCAGTTCAACAGGCAGATTCTTGAAAAAGTTTACTGCCAGGATAACATTGAAAACCTGAAGACCCATACCAAGAACAAGTCCCCATATGCTGTCCATGAGACCGTAATTTTTCATTGTGACATACCACGGAACAGTACCTCCGTTGAACAGCATGCAGAATACAAAGATCCACATGAAGATGTCTCTCTTCGGAAACTGTTTTTTTGTTCTTGACAGCGGATATGCTGCCAGAAGTATGCACACCATACTGACCCCGGTTCCTAACACAACTCGCTTGACAGATACGAGAAAGGAACCAAAGAAATCACTCTCCCCCAGGATCTTCTGATATGACAGGAGATTGAATCCCACCGGCCAGAGAGCAACCTGTCCTGCATTGACAGCCTCCCTGCTGCTCAGAGAGACGCAGAGGACATACCATACAGGCAGGATGCAGATCAGCGTGATCAGAACAAGGATCACGACATTTATCACATCGAATATTTTCGATCCTATACCTTTATTTTCTATCATTTACTGCACCTCCTCAGAATAGTTTGTAACCGGTAAACTTATCTGCCAGCTTATATCCTATAACGATCAAGATAACGCTGATCACCGACTTAAACAAGCCGACTGCCGTCGCCAGCGAGTACTGCAGATTCTCAAGACCTGCACGGTATACCCAGGTGTCGATGATATCACCTGTAGAATAAACAAGCGGATTATACAGATTGTAGATCTGATCAAAACCTGCGTTGAGCACGTTTCCAAGTGACAGGATCGCCAGGAGTGCGACCGTTGTCCTTATTCCCGGAAGCGTCACATGCCAGATACGTTTGAACCTTCCTGCTCCGTCTACCGCCGCAGCCTCATAAAGACTCTGATCTACCCCGAGTATTGCTGCCAGGTAAACTACCGTATTGTACCCGAATCCTTTCCAGATATCTGTGCCGATTACCAGAGGCTGGAACAGTGACGGCTCCCCGAAGAAATTGATCGGATTTCCTCCGAACGCCTCGATCAGCTGATTAATTGGTCCTGTATATCCGAAGATGTTCAGAACAATCTTTGCCAGGATAACCCAGGACAGGAAATAAGGCAGATACACGATAGTCTGGATCGGCCGTTTGATCCGCTTAATGCAGAGTTCATTAAGCAGAAGTGCGAAGAGCAGCGGAATGATAATATTTCCGATAATCTTTCCGACCGCGATCACAACGGTATTGCACAGCACCTGTTTGACGTCGTTCATCTGAAACATATACACAAAATTTTCAAGCCCGACAAACTCAGAATGCAGGATTCCCTTGCCCGGATTATAGTCCTGGAATGCCATGACGATACCGAACATCGGAACGATACTGAAGAAAAACAGCCATAAGAGCGCCGGGATCAGCATAATGTAGTAATGCTTCACAAATCGTTTAATATACACACTAAGACCTCCCTTCCTTTTTGTAAACAGTTTATCTTCTACACCCATATCCTGCCAGATGATATTGTTTCTGATTTACCAAATGTTTTTTTATCACAAAAAAAATGTCCGATGAAAATCAGACATTTTTTCTCTCTCTTCGATATTCGGAAGGGTTACACCCATGCTCCCTTGCAAATACTCTTGCAAAATAGTGGAAATTGTCATATCCAAGTTCGGTGGCGATCTGGGTAATGCTCTTCCCGCCCTCCTCTATCCGCTCAGCCGCGGCTTTCATTTTCCTGTGTATCACATACTGATGGAATGTTTCTCCTGTCATTTCTTTAAATCTTGTGCTGAAATAACTCCTGCTCATCCCGATCCGTTCAGCCGCGTCTTCAGAGCGCAGCTCCTCCCCGATGTGCTCATCCACATACAGGATGACAGCAGCAAACGCACAGATATCATTTTTCTGCGGCGTACTGCGGCATACTTCATAGATGTTTTCCCGCCAGCGGCGAACCCAGTCCAGCATCTCCTCAACCGTATCCAGCGACGGGAACTCTCCTTCCCCGCCTGACAGGATCTGAATATCGTGAAAGCTCTTTACAAAAATCCTCTCAGCACTCCTCAGACTGATTTCCTTAGTCTCCCGGCAGAGATCTTCAAATTCTTTCTCATTGAAGATCCATCCGGTGTACATCCATCTTCTGCTCAGTTCCCTGAGTTTTTCCCGGTCTTCCCCGTCTGCCTGCCCGTCTCTGCTTGTCTGCCTGTACTTTGCGCTGACCCGCTCCAGTATCTGTTCACACTCTTCCGGGGAAAAACTGATCTTCGAGATATAGTCCAACGCCCCCATACGGATCGCAGTCTGTGCATAACTGAAATTTTCATACACAGAAAAAATTACAAACTTAATATCCGGGAATTCTTCTTTACACATCTGCATCAGTTCCAGTCCATCGATCTCCGGCATATCAATATCCGTAAACACGATGTCCACCGGATGAGTACGGAGAAATTCCAGAGCCTTTCTTCCGTTCTGTACATCTCCCGCCACCTTGAATCCATACTTTTCCCAGTCCATAATAGCGATCAGGCCTTTTCTGGCAAGTTTATCATCATCAACGATCAATACGTTCATCTGCTTGTCCCACCTTATCTTCTTCCAATGTAACCTCTGTGTCCTTCCCCTTTTGTTCTGTCAGATCCCGGATCGGGAGGAGGATTGTAATCCTTGTCCCGATTCCTTTTCTGCTGTTTACAAACAGACTTGTCTGTCCATCATAAAATGATTCCAGCATAGCCTTGACGTAGCGAAGCCCGATGCCTCTGTTCTCATTCTTCCGGTATTCCCAGTCATAATCAAATGGCTGGTTGATCTCATCGATTTCCTCCTGAGTCAGTCCCTTTCCACTGTCAGAGATAGTCACGACAGCAAGATGTCTCGCCACATCTTCAAACACCTGGATACTGATCTTCTCATCGTCCCCAAGTCCATAACGGATCGCGTTTTCTACAAGCGGCTGAAAAAGCATGCGGACCGTCGGCTGGTCGAGATAGTCACCATCTTCGATATGCATCTCGATAACAAAGTCATACCTCATCTGCTGAAGGGCAATATATTCCTTTACGATCTCCAACTCCATCCGCAGCGTCGTCTGACTGCCTTCTTTGCCCAGATTATACGAAAGAAGCTTCTTTAATCTCTGCACAAACTCGCTGATATCTCTCTGGCAGCTCATCTGTGCCATCCACTGGACCGAGTTCAACGTATTGAGAAGGAAATGTGGATTGATCTGATAGATAAGTTTCTCATACTCCGTCTTCTGTATACTCTTTTCCTTTTCTACCATATTGCTGATGAGATTCTCGATCTGACACTTCATCTGTTCTACTTCCCTCATCAGGCTGTCAAACTCCGCGATATCCGACTCTTCATGCACCGCCTGAAGAGCGCCGTTTCCAATCTGTACCATTTGCCTTCGAAATTGATTCAACGGCCGGCAGATTATCCGATAAAGATAAAAAACAGACAGGGCGAAGATCAGAAACGATGCAACTATGATGAGCGTCATCCTCATTCTCCAATGGTTGATCTCATTCTGATACATGTTGTCCGGCAGCGCCACTGCATTAATGTATCCCATCTGGCTCCGGTATGCCATGATCTTATATCCCTCTCTTGTCTCAACCTGGTAATCTCCCTTTGAGAGTGTTGTGGAGAAGAGTTTCTGTCCCTGTATAATGACAGGATTTGTACTGTACCGCGTGATTCTTCTCTCATCCGTCTGGATATAAGTGTAGGGCCGTCCTGCCTTATTTATTTCTTCAGGAGTCTTCATGTCCGCCTCGATCTCCGCATAAACATCCAGCCTTTTCCCGTTTCCGAAGACCACCTCTCTCATGACGGAAAAGACCGGTTCTTCGCCACTCCCAAGAATAGACGAATGGGCCGCCTGTATGACATTTCCCGCGCACTCCACAACCTCAGGCAGTGAAGCATGGCTTCCGTCCAGCGCCCTGACATTCATGCCGCTGATAAGTTCCTTCTTCTCCTCCCGGTCATAATACATGACACCTACCAGTTTTGTGTTGACATAACCAAGTCCTGCCATCTCTTCCCTAAGTGTCCGCTGTTCAATAAACCTGTCAAAATTATCCGTTGCACCGAGATAACTGTCCGTCACATTTCCGACCAGCCCTCCCGGACCCATGTAGTTCATAATACTGAGCATATCATAATAGGCGCCGTCAGTATTCCGCGTGATCTGATCCAGATACATCTTCATATTATCCTCTATACTGTCATTCTGTATCATTCTCAGCGCCATATAAGAGACGATTCCTGCAGCCAGAAGGCTAGTCATCGCACACAGCATCAGTATGCCAAGCATCTTCGCTCTCAATGTATTCTTTTTTATACGACCCGTACCCATATGCCTATTCCCCTCCCCTTATGCATCACAAGTCAGGACCACCGGCTTAGCCGGCGGCTTGCTCTGCCCCTATAAGGGGCTATTACCTACTTGCGCCAGGAAGGCGCACTGAAGATCTGCCAACTGCACCACATTCCCGGCTCACCCGTAAACGGGTCTATGTATTCTACTAATGTCATTTGGTCGTATTCCAAATCATCTTTCAGTTGTTTCTGGATATACTCTTTTATTGCAGCTGTATTCTTTCCCACTGTATCTACATAATACCCACGACACCAGAAATGCCGATTACCATATTTATATTTTAAATTGGCATGCTTTTCAAATATCATCAGCGAACTTTTTCCTTTTAAATATCCCACTATTTCAGATACTGAATATTTGGGTGGTATCCTGACCAACATATGGATATGATCCGGACAACATTCCGCCTCTATAATTTCTACACCTTTTCTCCGACATAATGTTCCTAATATCATTCCTACATCTTTTCGAATTTTTTTATAGATAACCTGTCTCCGATATTTTGGTACAAAAACAATATGATACTTGCATTCCCATTTTGTATGAGCTAAACTATTTACGTCCATTCTTAGGACCTCCTGTGCTATTTTATTTGTGGTTTTGCAGACCCACTTTTATTTTAGCACAGGAGTTCATACTTATATCTAAAGATCTGTCCTCCCCCTGCATAGCAGGGGGGTTATTTTTACTGTGACACAAGCAATAAAGACTGCGCGTCGGCAGTATCTCGCCGACGCGCAGTCTTTATTCTTTGTAAACAAAACTTCTGACAAACGCCTGACATCAGGTATCAGTCAAAATGACCCTTTTCCCAAACGCCGACTGTTGTTTAATTTTACATAGTATATCACACGCCCTGTATAATGTAAAGCTGTTTTCAACCAGTATGTCTTGCCAACATCTGATATGCCTCAATCACAGCTACGTCCTGTCCTACCACCCCCATCAGACTGACTTCCGATTTGATAACAACGAATCCACTGCCGTTTCCAAAACGGGTCATATTGACATAACTGTCTCCTTTCATACCTTGTACATTTGTTCTTTATGCACTGTTCCTTGCCTGATTGGTAATAATCTAGTGAATCGATAATATTTATTTTATCATCAACAAGAAATTAAATTCCAACTAACTGCCAGCTGTACAGACAAGCCCCTGATAATAAATGCCTGCTTTTCCTTTCGATTTGTCAATTAGGGACGTAGTAAGGGTTGATTCTACTACGTCCCCAATCGCACAATATAATCTTGTTATTTTATTTTCTTCGTATTAGCACGCCTTTAGGATACAACTTCCCATTTTTGTATTGTCGTTCAAAGAGGATTTATCATGCCCTTCCTGTCATTGCTTTTCGATAGTATCTAAGTGCTTGTTCTGCCTGCACGAAATCCGGCATCCTCCACTCCCAGTTCTGGGATCCCACAGTTCCCGGTATGTTAATATCCCCCTTTTTCCCAGCCCCAGAAGGTCTAGCATCGGAATAATGGCATACTCCGCCTTCATACTACACCCGGTCTAGAGCTGCCAGATTTCGTCGTTGTATTCCTAGATTATCCGCTCAGATTAAGAAGAATCCTACTTTCGCACTATTCACAAGCGCCTTCTTCATCCATTCTTTCTCATTTTCATAATCTGCAAATGTCTGTCAAAGTTCCCAGCATTATTATTGCGACATTTCATCAGCTTTATAGATAATATCTTTTAAGATGTGTATCATTCCTCAACTTCAAGCAGTTTTTTATACACTTCTATAAACTCTTCTGCCATAATCCGAAATGTCTCCGCACTCATCAGCTGATCTTCCGCATGCATCAATATTAGTCCTGATTGATTCAGTTCTCCATTGGCATCCAGCGCTAGTAAATCAGCATGGATATGATGTCCTTCGGTAAAAGCTTGATCTCCCTGTCTGATCAATTCCTGTGCTTCTTCAAAGTTTCCCTTTTTCGCGCATTGAACTGCATTGATAAAATAAGATCTTGCAGTACCTACGTATGTAATAATACCAAAACATGATGTTTCAAATGATTCCATCTTGCCTATCCTTTCTACCAATCCTCATCTTCTGTCTCTTTTTCTGCCTCAGCTTCCTTCATAAGATTCAGTTTATCAACTCTTTTTGCAAATGGAAGATAAACGAAAAATGAAATAATAAAAATCGCAAGCTGAAGCAGAGCCGTTCTCCATCCACCGATCAGAAATCCTGAAATAATCGGCGGACATGTCCATGGTATCTGTGTTGCACCATACAGGGGACACAAACCTGTATAGAGAGCTATATACTGTAATATGCAAGATATTACTGGCATTGCAATAAACGGAAATGCAAGCATCGGATTCATCACGACCGGCAGTCCAAACAAAATTGGTTCGTTAATATTAAACAATGCAGGCACCATTTCCAACTTTCCAAGAGTTTTCATCTGTTTGGATTTTGCCATGAAGAACATATAAATGACTAATCCGATTGTGAGGCCTGCTCCAGTAACGTTGATAAATTGGTCAAAAAACTGCATGGTAACAATATGTCCGCCGTTCTTTACAGTCAATTCGATTCCTTTGTCAAGCAATGCCTGATTTTCAAGGCTGTTTGCCTGCAGAATACCTGTCATGATTCCACCGACGATCGTGGAACCATGTACTCCAAAGAACCACAAGAACGGTGTTAGGAAACACATTAGTACTGCACCGCCAATAGAGTCTGTCATTCCTTGCAATGGAGTCTGAATCATATTGTAAATAGTCTCCATCGCAGTCGTATGAAATCCCATGGAACAAATTCCATGAACAATCGTAGCTCCCACAACAATAACTGCTCCCGGAATCAAAGCCGAAAATGCATTTGATACCCCCTCCGGAACTCCAGCAGGCATCTTGATCCTGATATCCTTTTTCAAGAACCAACAATATACAAATCCTACAATCAAACCAACAATAATAGCTCCTACCATTCCCTGTCCTGCCGTCCAGCTTTTATTGATGATCCCCCCTACTATATCTCCACTTTCTGTGGTAATGGAAGCAGGTGTCATCATAATAAATACTCCAAGGGCTACGATTGCACCACTTAAAGGCTCCTGCCCTTCCAATTTGATATAATTGTACGAAATACCAAGTACTGCAATCATAGCACTGATATTGAATGTAGCTCCATTTGCCTGTTCTAGCACAGCTTTGATTCCCGTTTGTTCCAATATATCTACGACTGCCTGAATCGGGAAGTTTGTAATAATTAAAAATACAGAACCTACAATCAGAAGTGGCATGGAATATACCATACCATCCTTTATCGCCTGTATTCCTTTCAGGTTAACGAACGCCATAATTTTAGGAATTATTTTTTCATTCATTAATTTCTGCATTTTCTCTTTCCTCTCTAACTATTTTTAATGAATTTTATTTTTTTGATAATTTAAACGCAAATTTCAACACATTCATTCCGTTGCACATGCCATAATCTGACATCGGAATCACATCCACAGGAACACCACTGGCATTGCAGATTTCTTTTGCTTTTGTCAACTGATAACCAACCTGCGGTCCAAGCAATGCCACATCAGCTTCCCCTATCAATCTTTCCATGTCAAGAATTGGATATGCCTTGATATCCACTTCTTTTCCTTTTTCTTTTGCTGCTTCTTCCATCTTTTTTACAAGCAGACTTGTTGACATTCCATTTGCACAAAATAATCTGATTTTTAGCATTATTTGTTCCTCCTAAGATATAATTATAAAATTTCTCCGTCACTCTCTATAACTTTTTTATACCATGCAAAAGAATCTTTTTTCTTTCTCTCCAATGTACCATTGCCCAGATTATCCTTATCTACATAGATAAAGCCATATCGTTTTTCCATCTCACCGGATCCTGCACTTACCAAATCAATGCATCCCCAAGGCGTATACCCCATAACCGGAATACCATCCAAAACCATTGCTTTTTTCATTTCCAGAATATGCGCCTTAAGATATTTGATTCTGTACTGATCATGTATCTCCCCGTTTTCCATCTTGTCATAAGCTCCAAATCCATTTTCCACTACAAAGATTGGCTTATGATATCTTTGATGCAGAAGATTAAGCGAATATCTCAGACCCTGTGGGTCAATTTGCCAATTCCAATCGCTTTTCTCGACATATGGATTTCGGGCAACGTAAAAACCTTCAGCTACCTTTATGCTGTCATCCGTTTCAATACTGCTGATTGTACTGCTCATATAATAGCTGATACCAATATAATCAACGCATCCTTCTTTCAGATATTGCAGATCTTCCTTTGTGATATCCAGAACAATCCCTCTTTCCTTCTGAAACGCTTTCATGAATGATGGATATTCCCCAAACACATGCAGGTCACCATAATAATACAGTCGATGTTCCATTGCAATCTGAGCTGCTATCTCATCCTGCGGTCTACATGTTCTTGCATAAAACGGAACCATAGCAAGCATACATCCGATCTGAAAATCCGGATTAATCTCATGCCCGATTTTCACCGTAATAGCACTAGCTACCATCTGATAATGAACCGCCTGCTGTAATACCGTCTGCACATCTTCATCTTCTCTGTACAGAATTCCTGAATTGGTCCAGCCTCCCCAGGCATTCTGAACACTAGACTGATTATTAATCTCATTAAATGTCATCCAGTATTTTACCTTATCTTTATAACGTTTCATTACAGTTTCTGCAAATTTCACAAAAAATCCAATAAGTCTTCGATCTCTCCAGCCACCGTACTTTTCTACAAGATAATAAGGCATTTCGAAATGGCTCAGTGTAATAACCGGTTCAATGCCATATTTCAGAAGTTCATCGAACAGGTCATCATAAAATTTAAGACCTTTTTCATTCGGTTCACATTCATCACCATTCGGAAAAACCCTTGTCCATGCAATCGATGTGCGGAAACACCGGAATCCCATCTCGGCAAACAGCTGAATGTCCCCTTTATATCTTGAATAAAAATCAATTGCTTCATGGTTCGGATAATAACGATCAGGCAATATTCCTTTCGTAATTTCCCGGTCTTTTCCATTCGCTCCTGCTGTCATAACATCCGCAATAGAAATTCCTTTTCCTTCCTTGTCATATCCACCTTCCAGTTGATGGGCCGCCACAGCACCACCCCACAAAAAATCATGTGGAAATTTTTTTGATTCCATACCCACCTAGTCTCCTTGCTCTATATCTGTTCAGTTTCCACATAAGCGCTTATGCATTATGTAAATTTTACCATATATCCGTATCTTTTCAATTGATTTCCGGTAAATAGTAATATTTTTGAAAAAATATCATTTGTTACATAAAAAAAACAGGCATAGTAGATGCCTGTCTATATTATGGGCTTTAGCCTGTTGAGTGGGATGGAGTTTTTCGTTAATCCGAAAAACGTAGTTCCACGAAATAAAGAACCACCCGCTATGCGGGTGCGCGTCGAAAGTTGTACAAAAAAATTACCTTTCCGTGTACAATAAAGTTGTTCAGGCTATATTGCAGAAAGGAAAGGTAATTTATGGCGAAGAAAGAAAATACACTCGCACATACAAAATGGATGTGCAAATATC
>CATXUX010000055.1 GCA_958402795.1 uncultured Lachnospiraceae bacterium
TCGTCCCCGCGGAACTGGTAATAGCCAGCAGCACGGCGTCCGCCCCGTCGGCGCCGTCATTCACCCTTACAAGTGTGATCGTCCCTTTTGCTTTTACTGCCACTGTATCACCCTTCCAGCTGTGCCACGTATGTTGCCTTGTTTGCTACATCCCCTGCGGAGATCGTGAGCGTCTGCCCTGTTGCAACGGCCGTTGTGCCGCCGTCCTTGTACCATTTGATCGTTCCCAGCGCCGTCAGCGCGCTGCCGGTCACCTCTGCCGCGCCCTTGTATACTCTGGCTGTCAGCGTGGTCGCGATGGCCGTATTCTTGAAGATGGTACCGCCGGAAGATTCCACCACAAGTGCAAGGGCATCCGCGCCGTTTTTGCCGTTCGTGCCATTCGTTCCGTTTCTGGACACGCTGTATGCAGTCGTGGATTTCCCATCGCTGTAAGTGACTACGGTCTTCGTCCACAGATACTGCCCCGCCGATACTGTCGGGATCGCGGTGGTCCAGGTCCCGGTCGGGGTTGTCGTCCCCGAAGAAGACGCCTGGTAAGTAACTTCGGTGCTTTTTACCGTCACACTGGTGCCGTTTGTCCCGTTTGCCGCACTCCGGGACACGCTGTATGAGGTTGTGGACTTTCCGTCGCTGTAAGTGACAACAGTCTTTGTCCACAGATATTTTCCCGCCGCTACCGTCGGGATCGAGGTGGACCATGTTCCGGTCGGAGGTGTCGTGCCGGAATCCCCGACCTGGTAAGTCACGGCTGTACTGCTGATGCTGACACTGGTCCCGTTTGCCCCGTTTGCGCCCTTAAAGGCGATCGAATAGCTGAACATCTTGTTGATCGTAATATCGCCGATCTGCACCGGGATCATGAATGACCCTGACGTTTTTAACGCGGACGTTGCCGTGATCGTAAGCGTCGGGGATGGCGACTTGCCGTCGCTTACGGCGCTGATCCCCGTGGGCGTGGATATCTCCCCCACGCTGCAGGCAACCTGCTCGCCGCCGCACAGCGCCATGATCTGGCATGTCGTTGTCTGTGTGCCGTTTACGGCGTTCGTGGTTCCCAGGAACGTATAGTTATCGTTTGTCAGAATGACGGAATATCCGTCGGTCAGGTCTAACAGGTCTATCTGGTTACTTGCTTTTATTGCCATATTTTTATTTTCTCCTTATAAATTCAGCTTATAAATTCAGCATACAGTTGAAAGTTACTTTGTTATTTACGTCCTTCGGACTCACCGTAAAAATAAACCCGTTGTCCGATAACCGGGGATCTTCGGGGTCTATAGGAGAAAATTCCAGTTCCCCGACATTTTTGCATTCCCACCGGATATGCGCGCCGCTGCCGAAAACGTTGCGCAGTTCCTCCGACGTGTCGATCAGGGTGTCCCCCACGATCACGGATACCGTCAGTATCGTGGAAACACCTGTGTTTTTGAAGGTATAGCCGTTCACGCTGCTTACCAGAAGCAGCACGGCATCTTTGCCGGCTTCCCCCGCGTCGCCCTTTTCTCCCTTCTCCCCGTCCAGGACGTCCACCACGGTCACTTCGCAGGATCCCCGCAGCGTCCCGTCACTTTCTGCCGCCTCAAACCGATAGACGGCTCTTCCGGTTATCGTGGATGCCTGGACAATCGTTTCTTTCCCCCGCGTAAGTTCTGCCCCGTCCTTCGTCCAGTCGATCACGAGTTCGTCCGTGACGTCCTTCCTCCCGTCCAGCACCCGTGCCGTGAGCGTGGTCTCGCCCTCCCCGTTTTTAAAAACCGTGCCGTTGGAAGATATGATGGAACACGCATACTGTTTGTTCTGCTCCTGCCATTCCCGCAGCTGTTCGGATACGGTTTTGGACGGGTTGCTTTTCAACAGCGTATAGTTTGCCAGGACTCCGGTATCTTCGCCTTTCACGGAATAATGGTTTGTCACGGACTGTACGCGTGCGGACAGATAGACCGGCTCTGCCGCTTTCTGGCTTGCGATCTGCACGGTATCGCCGACATCCGCCTGCAGGTCGTACAGCGACGCCTCATAGGATACCTTTTTCTCGTTCCGGCTTTTCAGTTCATTCAACCCCCGGTTGAACAGCTCCTGTGCCGAATCCGTGTCGTACTCAAACGTGCCGTTGATGTACCCGTCAAACTCGCCCTGACCCTCGTAGTTGAATGCCCGGAACCGGGACCATTTGCTACGCGCGGTCCGGTCATAGATCCGGATGTGTCCTTTTGGTGAATAATAGCGGCCGTCGTCATATACAATGTCCGCCACCGTTACCCGCTGCTTTGTATCCGGATTTTCCTTCCCGTAGCACCGCAGGCAGGTACACAGATCCTCGATTGACTCGCTTCTTTGGAGGGCGGTCAGGTTGTCCTCATCAATGAACCGCTGCTGCGTCAGGTCTTCTCCCAACGTCTCGTAGACGTTGACGACCTGTTTCACGACTTTCGCGCCATCCAGAATGATCTCGAAATCGCACTCGGCATCAAAGGCATTCATGATCATGCCGACGCGTGCGAGCTGGCTGTCAGTATCGCTTTCATATTTCGTCGCCCGCTTCCGGTCCGCGATCTCATTGCGCCCCACCGTCCAGCCGGTATCCTCCAGCACCCGGTTCAGCGTTGCTTCCACCCCTTCTGGTTTCCCGGTCAGATCCCATGCGTTTGCGTCCTCGTTGATCAGGTCAATGCCGACGTCCTCGCAGTGCACGTCGAGCGTATCCTCCCCTTCCACGGTCATGATCGTATACAGGCGGTGTCTGCCGTACTTGTCCTTAAACGCGATGTAATTTCCACATGCGATATACTTTGCGTCTTCGTGTGAGGATATCGTCGAAAAGTCATACATCCCGGTCGCCACGTGGTTCGTGATGGAGATCTCCTGCCCGCCGCTGCTGTCGTCAATGGGAAGGCTCCCGGGCGAATCTGTGGACGGATAGCACAGCACGTGCATATCCCGCCCGATTATCTGCCATTCCATGTTTTTACAGCCACCTTTCTCTGTATGTTACTTTTACCTCCGGGATTTCCGCCCAGTCCGACACTGCGATCTTCAGGTCATGCGTCCCCGGCGGGAGCAGGAACGGCCGGCTCCCGATGTCCACACGGTCCCAGTCCTTAATGTCATTGATATACAACTCGTTTTTTTCGCTGTCCAGCTCCACGACATCTCCCCCGCTCAGGAAGTTCGGGATGTCCACATAATACTGCACGTTGTGCTTCGTGACATTCATCGCACGGATCAGGTTGTTCCGGATCCCCGCATAGCTCTTATATGCTGCACAGTACCATGTGACTTTCCGCAGCTGTGCAGCCGCCCTCTTTGCGGTAAAGGTTTTCTTGATCCCGGCATAGCTGAATGATACCGTGATCTTGGATCCGGTCTTTTCGACGATGACAATCGGACCGGCATCGCCGCGCCCGGTCACGTAAAACTTCTGCGTCTCTTTCGTGTCCCACGTCCGCTTGTCACCAATGTAGACAACCATGTCAGACCGCTGGTTCACGGAGTTGTTATCCTCGAACACGACGGAACAGATGATGTCATCGTTCTCATCGGAAAACGTCACTGAATTATGCCCGATCTGCTTGCCCGCCCCGCTTCCTTCGCCGTCCGTATTGAAATCGAACCGCCACTCCGCTTTCCAGTTGACCGGATAATTTCCCTGGCTGTCCGCCGGTACGATCTTTGTAAGCGCCGGCCCGTGCCAGGAATCGCCGGTGCCGTAGCCGGACGCTTTTACGTACCCCTCGTTGCCGGTCTCTTTGACATAAGTTACCGTACCGGTCTGCTTCCGGACCGGCGTCACCGGCGGCGTCACCCCCTGGTTTAGCAGCCATCCTCTGTCTGCGGTAAAATGGTCGTCAAACAACTTCTCCGACCGTTCGCGCGTCTCCCCGTCCACCTCTTCCGGGTTCCCGACCTGGTAGAAACGGTCGTCCAGCACAAGGCCCAGGTATCCGTTTTCCGATTTCATTGTCGCGCTAACATTTAGAAAGGCAGCTTCTGTTGCGTCATTTGTCAGCTCTATCGTATCCGTATATCCGCTTCCGCTTTTGTTTGTCACATACTTTAGTGTAGTGGAATACTTAAACGGATCCGCACAATAAAAGTCTATACTGCTGACTACCTGATTCCGTCCCGGATCCACTTCGCGGGCATCCGCTTTCGTCCCGATAAAATATTTATCCGGCTCGTCATTAAAAATCAGTTCTGCATTTTCTGCGTCCAGCACTCCGCATAATTTGTTATACGCTACCCGGAACGCCGTGGCATTCTCCGCAACAAGCTGGTACGTGACCGTGATTGTCCGTGACGGGTGCCGTTTCCCCTGATATCTGCTTCCATCCGCCAGTCCGACCTGCTGGCTGATGATTTCACTCTCGAGCAGTTCGCGGCCGGTCACATACAGCGTTCGGTATCCCGGTATGATGTCCTCCAGCCATTCCCCGTTAAACCGCAGCGCTTCGGAGGGCAGTAAGGCACTGTCCGGCTGTTCTGTTGTATTTACAAATTTATACATAGTCTGCCCTCCTGTCTGACCTGATGCCGTTTTTTCTGTCTTTGCGATGTTTCAGCTTGTCCAGTTCCTCCTGCGTGTACGTCACTGTACTCCGGGCAAATTCACGCCCGTCGATATACAGCGGCGCAACAATTGTGTACGTGGGCGATGTATCTCTGTCTTCACCGGCGTACCTGTATGATGTATCCGGCGTATAGCTGCTTACTGCCGCAAAGCTCCGCGCGATCTCTCCGGATGGCACAGCCGCCTCTGCAAGTTCTTCGCCGGCAGCTTCTACATCATGGATATAGTCCAGTAACCCGATCACAAATCCTTCCGTAGTAAACTGACCGGTCTTTTTTGTCACACGGGACGGACTGCCTACTTCCAGTGCTTTATCCATTGTGGCGGCCACTTTGTTCGCCAGGCGGTCTGCCGCTGCAATTGCGGCCCCTGCTCCCGCGTTAATACCGTTTGCCAGTCCGATAGAGGCGTAATACCCACTATTGTACATACGACCTCTCAATCCGGAAGTTGCATTTACAATTCGATTGCTTCCGCTTTTGGCATAAGCTACTGCTCTATTCATTCCGCTGTTTATCGCATTCTCAAACTGGTTCATGCCGGTTACTGCATTTTGCTTCACCTTGTTCATTCCGCTCCTGACTGTATCAGAAGTCCGCGCCATGCCGCTTTGTGCCGCTGAAGCCATTCCGGAAAATGCATTTTCTGACACAGAGGCAATGTCCGCGCTGTCGAACGCAGTTCGCACCGCTTCCACAACGCTGCCCGCCATAGAAGATGCCGCTTGTATCGCTGCGTTTCCATCAGAAAGTCCCTGCGCAAGTCCGGCCACCATATTGTTTCCAAGTTCAATGAATGCCGTTGCAGGAGAACCTTCCCCGACTGCTTCACCCGCCGCATTACGGGTATCGGTTGTCATATTTGCCCCTGCGTCCTGAACCGTACTGCTTCCGCTTACGATTCCTTCCGCAACTCCTCCGTCTATCCCGGTTTCGCCGAGAGAAGTCCAGTCGGTTGCTTCGATCCTCTCCCTCAAAGACGACTCTGTGTCATCTATCATTCCTGCAACTGCGTCCGGAATTTCATTACTGTCTACTCCCAACGACCGGAGCAACGCGTCTTTCGCAACTGTACCGCCGCCGTCAAATGTCGTGGCCAGAGTCGCCAGCTGTTCATCGCTGGCCGTCACCAGCGCCGCCACATATCCCGCTCCTTCCGGACCCATATCCGCCATATCGTCCAGCAATCCCTGCGACAGTCCCAGATTGTCAAAGCGATCACGCAGAGCCTCCATATTGCTTCCCCAGTCAGAAATGACCTGCTGATTTTTCTGGACGTTCTGGATCATCTGGTCCACGGATACGGTCTGCTCATCTGACAAAGTATTAAACATGTCTCTCGCTTGCTCTGCGTATCCCTGCCATGCATTTTGCAGTGTGTTTACCGTTTCCTGATTCGCCTCCGACAGATCCGATAGCTGTACTGTCTGATTCGCTATACTCTCCGCAAGAGCTGACTGCTGCTCCGCCTGACTTTCCGTGACAGCTGCCGCCTGTGCCGCCTGGCATGCAGTAACCGTTTCCGTCGCTTCCTGTTCTTGCTCCGCCAGAGATTTCTTTTCTGCTTTCAGCTTCTTTACTTCTTCCGCCTGAGTTGCGTATGCGGCAGAGGTTCCAAGCGAGACCTGCCCGGTCGTCTCCGCTTCCTCATAATACATTTTCTCGATCTCTGCCAGCTGCTTCTCCGCTTCACTGAGACTATCCATGACACTCTGCTGTTTTTTCAGGATATCATTTCGCTGTTCGATTGCAGACGATGCTTCTTCTTCCGCCTTATAAGCCGACGCCTTCTTCTCTAACGCATCTGCCGACATATTCAGCAGTCCCGTCTCCTCATCGTAAGCAAGGTTCAGACCGTCGATCGCGCCGTTCAGTGATGCGACGTTTGCTTTCAATGTTGCTGTCTCATCTGCGCTCCGATCGGTCTTGCCCGCAAGCTGCGCTGTTTCACCCGCAAGTTCAACGACTGCATCTGTGGTCTGTTCTATTTCTTTTTTGGAACTGTCATATGCGCTCTTGCTTTCCTCCAAAGAATCCATTAGTTCTTTATTCTTATTCTTCGCTTTCCGCATAGAAGACCATAGAGACTCTTCCGCACCGGATAGTTTTTCCGCCGCCGTAGCCACGCCCACGAGAACGGTTGTCAGGATAGCTGCGGCTGTAATCACTGTGCCGATAGGGTTCGCCGACATCGCAGCATTCCATGCCAACTGCCCGGCTTCCGCCAGCGTATACTTGCCGGATAAGACGCCGAGAAGAGCGCTTTTTGCGGCAATCTGAATATTGTTGACCTCTGCTGCATCCGCACCCGCTTTTTCCGCTGCAGCACTCATTTCTTCCGCATGGGTAGACGCTTCCGTTGCAATTGTCTCCATTCGTTCTGCTTCTGCTTTCGCCCTCGATGCCGACGATGCTTTCATGTCTGCCTCTTCCTGCGCCTTTGTTGCCCTGGCATTCAATTCATCAGCCTTCGCCGCCGCTTTGTCAGCAGCTTCCTGCTTTTTCACTGCTTCGGTCTTTGCTTGCCCCGCACCTGCCGCCTTTTCCCATGCCTTCTTCTGTAACTCCGTTGCTTTGGCATCCGCCTCGGCAGCCTTCGCCGCCGCTTTGTCAGCAGCTTCCTGCTTTTTTAACGCCTGCGTCAACTTTGACTGTGCGTTTTTTGCAGCATTTGAAGCAGCGTTCTGCGCGTTTGCCGCATCTACAGCAAGCTTTTTTGCCTCTGTCTGTGCCTTGATGGCAGCGGCATCAATATCCCGCGCTTTTGCCATTTTTCTCTCAGCTATCTCTGCACTCAAAACAGCGGATTCCTGTGCGGCGGTCGCCTGAGCCGCAAGGTCTGTCGCATTCTGTATTCCATACAGGCGGTCCACAGATTTTTCCATGTCCTTCTGGAATTTTTCATGTTTATCTTCCATGTCCATTGCCACTTTATATGCCGCAAATCCGGCAGCAGCAGTACCGAGTGTCGGTACAAGCACATCAAGGCTGTTTGCAAGCATCTCTGCGCCGTCCGCGGCATGCGCAAACCCCACGTTAATCTTTGCAGTTGCGCTCTCTACGATTCCCTGGAATCCCGGCAGTCCATTGTTCTCCAGCGCATCATTCGTGGAGCGTATCACATTCTCCATGCCACGTACTACTGCGGTTTTCATATTCGCAACAGACGTAGAAATACCGCCGGATGCACTCTGCGCTGCTTCGCTGAAAGCAGTGATTGACACCGTTCCGTTCTGGTCCAAGTTAATCCACGCATCAATAAACTGATCTGTGGTAAAGATTCCGTCGTTCAACGCATCCCTGAGGTCATTTGCTGCCGCGCTTTCACCCAGCATGGATTTCGCCACGGCATCCAACAATCCGGGGCAGTTCTGGTTGAGGATCTTCCATGACTGTAGGTCATACGTTCCGGTCGAAATCATCTGGTTCAACTGCTCCTGACAGCTTGCCGCCTTCTCCGCCGATGCCCCATAAGCGATTGCGCCGTCGTTGATTGCAAGATACAAATCGGTCGCCTTGTCAAGGTCACCAGTAGCAAGCGCCCACTGTTTCGTATATGTAGCAGCATCGTCCAATGCAGTCGGAAGTCCAGTAATCCCGTCTGACAGTTTGTCCAAGGATTCTCCGGCCTCCTCCGCTGTATACCCAAGGTTCTGCATGACCTTTGGATATTGGTTTAATGTATCAAATCTGCTGACCGCCCCGTCCAGGGAATTCACGAGGATATCTGCCGCTTTGGAAACAACCTTGAACGCTCCCGCACCTTTCATGATATCCATAAGACTCGCGGACGTTTTCTCGCTTGCGCTATCGAGATCACCCAGCGTATCCACCGCGCCGAGCATCTTGTCTGTAAAGTTTTTGTCCGACACACTTAACACGGCCTTTACGCTGTAACTATCGCTCACTGCTTTATCCCCTCCTTCTTCCGCCGGTCAAGAATCTGCCCGATGCCCCGCAGTCTTTTCTGCGTTTCCGTGACTTCTGCTTTATTTTCGTACACTTCCCTGACCCTTTTTTCATAGTCAAAAAACTTCTTAAATGTCCGGAACACCGGAACTCGCTTCTTTCCGCTTTTCTTCATTGCCTGCACATTCCAGCTCTCCCATGCCAGCAGATGGATATCAAAGTCTTTATCCACCTGCCTGAGTCTGTATGCCATCATTCGCATGCTGTATTCATACAACGTCATGCGGTAGATTTCACGGAAATCACTCATGCCGAGGAAGCGGAGACTGTTCAGCACAATCTCCTCGAACGTTTCTTCTGACAGCTTTATTTTTTCTGTTTCGCCACCGCGCCCGTCTGTTTTGCTTTTTCCAGGTCTTCTGTGATCCTCGCCACAACAAGACGGGTGGCGTTGTGCTTTTTTAGTTCGCCCAGTGTTTCAGCGAATAATGCCTCGATATCGTCCACTCCGTCAATGTACTCATCTACTTCCGCCTGCGTCGGACGTTTTTCTTCCGTACAGGTAGACAAATACAGAACCTCTGCAAGTGTGATTACATCATTTGTGAGGAGCATCGGGACTTCTGTCTCGAGTCCGTAGCCGAACTTTACGCCTGACTTACTCTCCACAAAATATTTCTTGTCCAGTTCTCGCACAAACCCGATCCCAAACCTTACCGGATAATCCTGTCCGTTAATTGTCATTACCATTTTTCTGTCTCCTTTCTGTGCGACGTCGCACGCACAAAGAACGCCTGCCCTGTTCTTTTATGCTCCTGTTTTCTGCGTATCTGCAAATACATAGTTCGCAGTTTCCTGCTGCTCTGCTGTCACGGTCACATCACCCTTCGCCCCGGTCCCACTGATTCCAAATGTCATGGACACCGCCGCATAATCATCTGATGCAGAGGTCAGCTCAAACTCAGTAATCAATCCCTGGTAATATTTGCCTTTAAACTTGTTGCTACCCGACTGTGCCGGCTCTTCCAGATTCACTTCCCAGATTTCGATCGTATCGCCGCTTAACTGTGCGTCTTCCAGCTTTTCGATCAGTTCGTCTCCCTTTGCCAGTACGGATTCTGTCGTGATCTCGATTTCCGGTGTCCCCGGCGTCCTGATCGGACCGTCTTTCGTGGAAGTAGAATCGGAATCCACGCTGACGCTCCGTCCATTCTCTGTCACAAACGCGATGTTTGCCGCGTTCTCTGCTCCTTTTTCTTTCAGTAACCGGTACAAGTACACGATTTTCTTCCCCTGCACCGCTTCTGCAAACAGCTGTAATCCATATTTTTTCATAGCTCTTTACCTCCTTAGCTAAACCTGAACTCTAACTGCAGTATTCCATGCAGCAGAGGTTCCTTTGTTGTATCGTCCGGGTGAATCCGCTGGTCTACATTTTTCAGCAGCCAGGCAAAATTCTCCGTATGCTCCAGTCTCCGGCAGGCGGTCTTAATGTCCAGCAGCATGCCGGACACCGTTCCCCGGTTTTTCGGGGTATTGCTGTACACATGGATTGTCTGGTATACCACCCCAACCACTTCCGATTTGGTGTCAGCATCTGTCTGCTGACTGTCTGCCAGATAAACAAAAGGATATGGCGTACCATCCGGCGGTAAGTATCCATCATACACGTCATATCCCAGTTCTTTGATTTTCAGCAGTAACGCTGTAAAAAGTTCCTGCTGCGGATCACGTTCCATCACCCACACCTCACTTTGCCAGCCTGTCCAGATCTCTCTTGAACTGCTCTTTCTGCTCATCGAACGCCGGGGACATGTACGGCTGTGCTTCCATGTAGCGGGTACCATATTCAACATACGGTGCGTATTCCGCGGTCGCCTCTGATATTGCTGTCATTCCATCCGCAGAGATTTCAAGCCCGATGCTCCGTTTCAGAGTGCCCGTATCCACCGGCGCATTACGTTGCGCTCTTGCCTGAAGCTCCGCCCCGTTCTGCATGACAACACGCCTGACTGCCCCCAGATCCGCATTCTTTTTCAATGCCATACATAATTCATTGATTCCGGTAAATTTCACACCCATACTACTGCACCTCACTTACCGTAAATACTTGTTTCACCCGTAAGTTCATGACCGAATCTGCACGGTAGATCTTATCGCCAATCCGAATCCGGTCGAACGGTTCTTTGTAGTGGTTCTGCAGGCGGATAGTTTGCACTCCCTGCCTCAGATCCCCATACAACAGCTTGACCGCTTCACTGCCTGTATCAGTCACGGAAGCGTACCGCTTCGTCTCCTCGACAATATCCTGCCCGTAATTTCCGGTATCCGGATCATACTCACCCTGATGCACTCTCTGAAAATACACCGGCGTATCAAATCTCATAGGAATCTCACCTTGCCCTTACCGGTCTCTTTCTGGTTTTCCAGCCAGTCCTGAATCTCATCCTCGTAACCGTCAAAATCACTGTCCTGAAAATTCTGCGTCTCTCCCTGTACCGTGTGCGAACTTAACCCCTCCGAACCGATACGGTTATAGCGCACAATGGCAACCTCGATGATGATGTGCCGCAGCTCTTCCGGCGGATCAATCCCGCCAAGCCGCAGCTTCAGCCGCATTTCCACGGATTCCAGAATCCAGTCTAAGCGATCATCCAGCGAAAGATCATCGGGTTCAATCCCGAGCATCTCTTTTAGTTCATTCAGCATCATCATTCACCTGCTTTGAAACAGTCTTCCGCTTTTTTGCCCGCGTTGTCGGTTTTCCTGCCTGCTTTGCCGGTTTGTCCGCTACGACAGACCTTTCTGGATCTTCCGAATCCGCAAGCTCCTCTATTTCTTCAATCAGCGGAGACCCCTGCTTATTGTTGTTCCCGGCAAGTTCGTCAAATCTCTTCTGCGTTACGCTGACGCCCTCACGGGGGAACGTGTCCCCCACATGATAGGCATAGTCGTTATCGTGCAGATCTGTGAAAAATTTAATCACTCTATACATGCTTGTCCGCCTTCCTTACGCTCCCGTTACCGTAGCTTTCGCAACTGCCTTCTTGTTATCCGGCAGAATAAACTCTCCTGCTTTGCCAGCGCCCTGCAGCGCTACGCCGTCAAAATCCTCAGATTCGATCGTCCGCGCCGTATTGATTCCGGTAAACGCTTTGCCAACGCCGGTAATATATGCGTAGCAGCATTCATTTTCTCCAAACAGTCCGTCCGGTACTTCCTGGATCAGAAAACCTTTAAACTTCGCAACATCATTGTCCGCCACGCTTGCCGCAGAGTTCTTTGCCGTTGTCATGAGCGGATGGTTCACAATGGCGTTGTACAGCGAAGAGTTCACCTTTGCCACTTTCGTGCCGACTGCCTCAATATTGTTAAAGTACGCAGACAGCGCATCGAACAGCGCCAGCACATTGTCCGCCGTGTAATCTGCAAGCACTTCCGTCTTCGCCGCAGACTCGGAAATAAATTTACCATGCTGCGTATTGAACTTTGCCGTTTTTGCCCGTGCCTGGAGTTCCAGCCGGTCCGCGATTGCGGAATCAAAGTCATGGTTCACTGTATGTCGGTCAATTCCTTCATGGAATGTCCACTCCCATGTGTATTTTACCGGCATGTCTGTATAAATAACCTCGGTTCGGTTGCCGAATCTGCTGGAGCTTCCGGTACCCGTCCCAAATGCAACGTTCTCGCCTTTGTCATACGCAGAGCCGACCACTACCGGGATATCCGACGTCTTCACGTAAAACGCTGTTTCATTCTCTTTCACGCCGTCCAGTGCTTCGAGATCACCCCCGAAAAAGTCTGCAAAATAAGACTGCTTTTTAAACACTGCCTTCAAAAGCTCTTTGAATTCTTTCTGGTAGCTTCTCGCCGCCTGGTCATTATTGTCTCCATCTGCAAATAGCTGCAGGTTAATAGTTCTGTTTTTCATGTTTGATCATCCTTTCCTTACTGATATTTTGCAATCCGCTTTTCAATTTCCGACAAATGGCTGCCGTTGTTTCCGTAGGATTTCGGCGTCCTCCCGGCCGCACGCTTCTCTTCCTGCGCCTTCCGATCTGCAAGAATAAGTCCTACAAGTTTTTTCACGTTCGCATTCGACGTGTCTGCGTCTCCTGTAACTACCAAGTCGAGGAAATCCTGTGATGCCCGGATACCTTCCGGCATTGCTTCCACGTCTGCCGCTACAGACTTTCGGAGTTCATCAGTCGCAATCTGCTGTTCCAGTTCCTTGATTCGGGCGTCCTTTGCCGCTGATTCTGCTTCCGCTTTCTTCCGGTCAATTTCCTCCCGCTGTTCTTTTGACATACGCTCGTATTTACGCGCTTCGTCTCTCGCCGTTTCCAGATCCTTCTTGTGCTGCGCTTCCCACTCTTTTTTATGCTTCGCAACAATACGATCCACGTCTGCATCGTTATAGGTTCTCTCAGCAGGTTTTCCCTTTCCCTCCAGATCATCGTTCGCCGGATCGTCGCCGTTTCCACCGTCTCCGCCTGGATCTCCTCCGGAGGTTCCGTCTCCCCCAGCCGGATCATCATCCGCAAACATCTGCAGATTCAGATGCCCATGCCCCTTAAAATCCTGCGGGTGCTTCACGTCTCTTCTCTTCACATTTGTCAGCATTGTCTCATAGATTTTTCTGTTCATTTCATTCTCCTTCCCGCTCCTCCCGGAGCACTCCCCAGCTTTTCCGTTCCTCCCGGAACTTCGGTTCCGGGCCTGCCTATCGGATCATTACATTATCCGGGTATTCATCGGTTATCTTACAAACGCCAATGAAAAAAGAATCCACCAGAGTTCTTGATTTTTCTGACAGATTCCCATATTTTATATCTGCCCTCCCGGGCGATACTTCGTATTCAATTTTGTCGTCTGATAGATTTTCCAGTGATCCAATCAGAGACTGCACGAGCGCCGATATCCCGGCGCACACAATGTCCTGTCCTGGCGGTGCATAACCGGCATGCCCTGACACTGTTATTCTATCCTTGCGGACGCTTACTACAATCAAGTGGCATCACTCCTTTACTGTTCCGGCCATTCCCCGCCGGTGGGAGATATTGGATCACCGCCTCTCTACTGATAACCGCTTGCCGTCAAATAATATCGTGTCGCCAATTTCAGCAATCTGACCATCAATCCTCACCCCTTTCAGCTCCGATGCTCCATCTCGCATCCGGTATAAAAATTTAATACTCTTATAATTTATACGGTCAGCCAGCCAATCTGGCGCCAGCATATCCGCATCTTTGATTACTGTGTACTACTCCATATTATCCGATAAATTCAATCTGCCTTGCGTCTGGAAGGACTACGAGTTTATCGCTTCCTCCTCTCGCTTTTGGACAATATCTGGTATCAACGTTAATCTCTACAACTTCCCCCGGAGTTAAATCCATTGAAATATATACACTTGTCTGAAAATCATAATCTCCGGCGATTTTCTCTGCATTGTCAATCAATGACTGACCGCAATCCTTAATAGCCTGAATCCACTTCTCCTGTATTTCTTTTGGCATTTCTCCCATGTTATTCACCTTTCCTTTCTAAAAAATGAGCATAAAAATACCACCGGCCGTTACTGACTGGTGGTTATTAGAATACAATTTCTTTACCAACAAAATTTCCATTTCCGATGATTGCAATATGATTGGGTAAGTCATAGACAATTTCAGTGTCATATTCTTTTCCGTCAATCATCACTTTCTTTCTCCAATTGTCCGGAATTGGAGAATCAAGTCCTATAAGAGTATACTTTCCTTCACTATGCTGAAATTCAACCTTAATCACTCCATTCACCTCTTTCCTTCATATCCTCCATCTGCTTTCTGTAGGATGCTAACTGCGCTCTCGTTAATTCAGTTTCCTCTGGTGGTATATGATACTTATCAGTCACCAATAATAAATATTGTTTCGCATCTATCTCATTCAAAATCATCCGTTGTTTGAAATCATATTGGCTATTCATGCCCTTTCTGTTCTGCTCAAAATGATATACCTCTTCAAGTACATCCGATACAGTGGCATCTTCTCTAAAGTATATTACATCTCCATAAGTGACTGCTGTTGCTTCCTGCTCCTTTAAACGCTTAAGCACATCATCCTTGGCAATCCTAATATCGGCACCTTTCTTAATTGCTGGATTTGTTATTAAATGATATGTTGCCATATCTATGATTTTACTGCCAGATTCAGAAATCTTACGATGTGTGCTTCCTTTTCTGTACATCTTTATTGTATCATTTTCTCCAGAATTTTCAACATTTTCCTGCTCATTCAACCACCTGTCAAACTCCTCCCGATCCATATATGCTGATGTGCTGCACCGACAGTTCGGATGCATAGGCGGCGCATTCTTTGCAATCTCCATATCCTTTATTGGGAAATGCCTTCCGTCCAGCTCTTTACATATCCCGCAAGCCGTCCCCAGAGCGTGGAACTGGTATTCTTCATATCCGTTCCGCTCATAGGACTGTTTCTGTGCTTCAATCTGCACTCTGGCAAGCTCCGTCCGCATAAGCCGTTCTGCGTTCGACTTCGACACGCCAAACCGTTTCGTCAGGTGTCTGGCAAGCTCTTTCGGGTTCTTCCCTTGGATCAATCCCTGCTGCAGAAGTGTGGAAAGTTCTGCTTTCATCATGCCCTGATACATCCAGATGCGATCTGAGAACGTCGCATTGTGAAACGAAGCATTCACAATTGCATTCGCAGCTTCCGCATTGTTCTGAATCGTCTTGCCAAGAATTCCTGCTTGCCGTTCAAATTCTTCCAGAGTCCGATCTGTCAGAATCTGTTCGAAATACTGTTGCAGGTTGCTGAATCCGTCAACCAGCTCCAGTCCGATGTTTGCTTTGAGCAATTCCAAGCGGTTGATTTTCATCGTAGCATTATACAGACGCATCTCCTCATTCGCCTGATCAGTAAAAGTCTTATCTTTTACATATTTTTCAGCCTTGCGTTCATATTCCTTGATGTCCAGCTTCGACACCCGTTTCTTTGCTTCTGCCAGCGTTATGCCTTCTTTAGTCGCATACTTTACATAAAAGCCACTGATCTCCTTCTGGGTCTGGTCCAGCATGTAATCATAAATCTTCCCGATCTGTTTCTGGTATTCGGCTTCCTCGGTTATGTAATGTTTAAGCTGTTCTGCTTCCCTCTGTCTCCAGTACGTCCTGCTGTCCATCTGTTGTTACTCCTTCTGGTTTTCGCCCGAACATCTGATCCATCATGGCATCTGACTCTTCCTTCTGCTCTTGATCCATTCGCTCTATTTCTGCGCTCACGTCCGGTACAATAGACAGGACCGACATCTGCGTTTCCCTGGAAACCAATCCATCAAGCTGAGCTGCCGTCTGCGCTTCCTCGAGTATGTTTTTGGGAATGTTCCGTGTCGTTTTAATCTCTATGTCTCTCCAGGCATCTTTGTTTGGGACATTCGTCTGCAATGAACAAAAAATCTTGTACCGTTTCCGCAAAGACTTCTCGATCTTCCGATCAAACCCGAGTGCCAGATTGCTCATGGCCTGCAGCTTATACGCGAGTGCAACGCCGGAAGTTGCGTTTCCGTAATTCTCATCAGAGATGTTCGCGACCATAGATGTCTGATAGATCAAGGTCTCCAGACGATTCAAAAGATTCTCCTGTGTGCCGTCAGCAGTCGGTTTCTGAAGAAACTGTACGAGAATGTCCTTTGCGTCATCTGTACCATAAAAATTGATAAGTCGGTTATCCCGGATCTTGCGTACACCCTCCTCATCTACTTCGGATCCCAGCACAGCGAGATACGCATCTGCGAAAGCGTCTACATCATTCGCTTTTTCACCGATCGCATGATTGTAGGCTTCCACCAACCCGCTTACCCCCTCGTACAGTCCCATGCGTTCGTCATTCAGCCGATATTCCACACATGGAATGTACCCGTAAGGATTATCAAATATATCCGTCTTTTTGCTTCCCTCGAAGTGTTCGATCTGACTTCGTGTCACAATTTCCCCGTACCGCTCTCCGGCATAAATACCATCTGCATCATGATAGCCATATCGGACAGCAAACAGCGCCCGGTTTTTCAATGTGCCGTCATAAACCACAAACAACTCTTTGGGCGTACAAACCGTCATCTTTGTCCTCGACTCTTCGTCTTGATAAAAATACTCCCATGCATGTCCGTAAATACACGCCTTTTTAAATAGCTCGTACTCATGATCCGTGATCTCATTATCGTCTTCAAATTCCCGGATTGCATCGTTAATCGTATCATCTGGGTGCGTCTTCTTGATTGGAATACCGTAAGCATACCCCATAAACGTCTCAGTAATATATCGCGGGAAATTAACAGCCAGACGGTTATCCGGCTTCCATTCGTCCTTTTCCGGTTGTTTATATACGTCATGGAAACCTGCATACAGATTTTCCAGATAATCGTATCTCTTTGTCCGTTCCTCATGGATCCGAATATACTTGTCCACAAGTTCCATGCTCACACCTGCAGCAACCTCATCTGCCTCGCACAGCAGTGGCTTCGGCAATTCATACGGTCTTTTTCTGTCCATATTTTTCCTCCTAAAATTTGAATGTTTTAAGCTGCGGTCTGCCTTTCATGTCCCGCTCAATCGTGTATTCGAACGCATCCAGCGTATCAATGTCGCTGGTCCCATCGTCAAGTCGCTCATCTTCGTCCGATTTTGCATTCCACACAGCCTCCTGAAACGCTTCTGATAATGTCCCACAGTCTTCCGTCAGCGAAAAAAGTCCGGCTCCCATAAGCCTGACCGTATAATCAATCCTGTCTTTTATTCTTTCTTTTTTCGCGGGAAAAACTTTCAGAAACGGATATCTCGCTTTTGCTGCTTTTTTTATCGTCTGCCCCAGTACGGTCTCTGCATTATCCCAGTAAACATATTCCGGATTTCCATACTTATCCATTACTTCCTGGACAAATGCCAGAAAAAGCTCTTCCAGTATGTTCGCATCGATTCCCTGCGGATAATCCTTGTTCATATACCGTCTGCTCATCAGTGCCTGAACTTTCCCGTTTTTATACTTCCCGGTTG
The DNA here is from genome assembly GCA_958402795.1 of uncultured Lachnospiraceae bacterium. GTDB lineage: Bacteria > Bacillota > Clostridia > Lachnospirales > Lachnospiraceae > Schaedlerella. The sequence continues at coordinate 17,529 of CATXUX010000055.1, forward strand.
CCACAAAAGAATGGCCAGACTTGTTTCCACCGAAGTCAATTCCAATCTCGATCCGGCTTATATTCTCAATATCCGGTTGCTTCACGAATGCTTTCGGATTATCAACGAATTTACGATAGATCGCTCCTTCTGCCCTCTTCCACAGTCCCTCGATATATCTGTCATAATAAACCGTACCTTCGTATTCCTTGCACAGATTAAGCACATATTCTGACGGAAGAAACGGGTTATCAAATATCCGGTAATGCTGCAGATATATGTCCGCATCTGAATCCAAGAACTTTTTAAGCCAGTGTGTGGGGTTTTCCGGGTTGCACGCACCATCGAAGCAGGAGTACGTTTTGTCAAGACGTGACTGCAGCATGCGGAATACCTCCTGGTTCCACTTTGCCACCTCATCGCCGTAACAGTACTTGATGCTTGATCCCTGAATCTTTGCGACCTGGCTGATCTTTTCAGCGCCGAGACAATACGTCTCCTCGCCGCATATGTTCGCCACATTCCGGTTATTGATCGTTCCGATTAGCTCGCTGGTATATATTTCCCGCATCGGCTGTAGTACATTACGTTCGATGGATTCCTTGGATACCCCAAGAATTACATTTAATCCCGGCTTTGACGTCCGTTCCCTGATCCGGAACGGAACCGTATATGCAATGTCCACATAAGATTTCCCGGAACGCACTGCTCCGGTTTTAATATTCCACCGGTGCGTAGCGTTTCGGATATACTCATTCTGCTTCTCGCTTAAACGCATTGTCTCGCATCTCCTTCAGAATATCATCCAGCTTCTGGATCGCGTCGTCGGATTCGTTCTCACCAGTGACTGCCTGTTTCCTCGCCTGCTTCAGCTCCGTATCAGCTTCACGGTTCCTGATATCTTCATCCGGCTTTGCGGACTGTCCGGCATATTTTGCGACTGCTTCATACGCTTTCACATTTCCCTCAAGCGCCTTCTTAATCATCGCCATATTCATAGCGGACTCAAGTGTACAGTCAACCCCGAGTGCTTTCAGTACCGGCTCCCATTCCTCGTTGTCTATCTCGGCAGTCAGAAGCATATTTAAAGTCTTCCGGAAGTCTGCTTTCCGCCGCCTGGCTTCTCCCGATGCTTTTCCGCCCATTCTACCGTATTTTCGAGCTTCGCTCGGGGTTAAACGCTTTAAGTTTTCATCGTTCAAACTTCACCACCTTCAATTCCGATCTGTTTTATCGC
>CATXUX010000056.1 GCA_958402795.1 uncultured Lachnospiraceae bacterium
ACTTTAGATAGACATATCCCTTTTTCAATTACAATTTACGGAAACTCAAGAAGAAGCTATTTTCACAAACATTTTCCTGAACAATCTCTCTGCGGTTATTGAAATATTTTCCTCATTCTGGTAAAATTGTACAAGTTTACATCAAAGTAAGAGGTGATGATTTATGGGACTTTCGATTCCCATCGAGACTTCTGCCAGGCACATCCACCTGTCAGAAGAGGATTTTAAACGGTTATTCGGAGCGGAGGCTGAACCTACCTATGTAAAAGAACTCAGCCAGCCGGGACAATACGCATGTAAAGAGCGGCTTGCCGTGATCGGACCAAAAGGGCAGTTTGAAAAAGTCGTTGTTCTGGGTCCTTACCGCACGGCTACACAGGTAGAGGTGTCGGTGTCCGACACGCGAAAGCTCGGGATCCCCGCTGTGATCCGCCAGTCCGGTGATATTTCCGATACTCCCGGCTGCACGCTGGTCGGCCCGGCAGGAACAGTCAGTCTGGACAAAGGAGTGATCGTCGCAAAACGCCATATCCACATGGCGCCCGTTGACGCGATGCGCGCCCATGTACATGACAATGACAACGTATTCGTTATCACAACCAGCTACGAACGTTCGCTGATTTTTTCGGATGTCGTTGTGCGTGTCAGTCCGTCGTTCCGGCTCGCCATGCACGTTGATACCGATGAGGCAAATGCATTCGCCAACGAAGACAACCCGACCGGAGTCATATTAAAACTGTTTGACGGGCATACTTATAATCTGCAGATGTGGGCCGAGGAACTTCAGTCCGGCATCCGTCGCTGAGCAAGAAAAATCAGACAGAGGAAACAGATACGTATCTCTGTCCGGGGAAGGATACCATATATACAATGTTTACACTGATTTTTAACCAACTGATGAAAATGCTGATCATCATGGCCGTCGCTTTCGTCTGTTACCGGATCGGTCTGATCAATCAGGAAGGAAATAAGAATTTTTCCAATCTGCTTTTGATGATCATCAATCCATGCCTGATCATCACGGTTTACCAGACAGACTATGATCCGGTTCTTGTTCGCGGTCTTCTCATTGCGTTTGCCGCCGCGGTCGTCTCCCATGTGATCGCCATCCTGATTTCAATGGTTCTGATCCGTGAAAAAGATAATGCGGAATGTGCGGTCGAACGTTTTTCCACGGTCTATTCAAACTGTGGGTTTATCGGGATTCCGCTGATCAGCAATGTACTCGGCAATGATGGTGTGTTTTATCTGACTGCTTATATGACCGTCTTTAACATTCTGAGCTGGACACACGGGCTGGGACTGATGAAAGGACATTTTTCGATTCGGTATCTAAAAGAAGGACTGCGCTCTCCCATGATCCTGTGCACAGTCACCGGTATGATTCTGTTCTTCCTGAAGTTGCGGATTCCGGGTGTACTGCTGGATTCCATGACTTATATCGCAGATATGAACACACCGGTCGCGATGATGGTAGCCGGATTTTCCGTGGCGCAGGCTGACTTGAAAAAATTAGTCTCTCATCTGCGGATCTACTGGATCTGCTTTTTAAAGCTTCTGCTTGTTCCGCTGTGCATCCTGCTGTTCCTCTGGATTGCAAGGGTTCCGTCAGACATTGCCTACGTCACACTGATCGCCGCCGCATGCCCGACCGCAACGACCACTACCATGATGTCCATCCGTTACAACCGGAACTATACTTATGCTTCTGAGATATTTGCACTGACAACAGTCCTGTCCCTTGTCACGATCCCGCTCGTCACGTTAGCCGCAGATTATCTGATCCGGTAAACCACCAAAAAAAGAGGGAGTGATCCACTCCCTCCTCTTACAAGATTACCATCAGCGGGTTTCCCATTTTCTATAGATGCCTTCCAGCGCGTCCACCACGCCGTCCAGTCCCAGCAGGCTGGAATTGAAAAGCATCTGATGCGCCTCGATGCTGCCCCAGGTACGGTCTGTATGCTCCTCGTAGTAGGCTTTCCTCGTCTTATCCACCTGCTTGATTTTCTCCTTCGCCTTTTTCTCATTCAGATCATACAGCTTCATGATCCGGCGGATCCGGTCTTCCTTGTACGCCGAGACAAATACGTTAATACAGTTCGAATAGTCTCCGAGAATATAATCCGCACAGCGCCCTACAAAAATACAGGAACTGCGGTTCGCGAGCTTCTCAATGATCTCGGACTGCATATGGAACACTTTATCTGTCAGAGGCTCTTCATATTCCATCCCGTTCATGAATAAAATATAATCTCCCGAACCAAGCATCGTAGAAGTGGCATATCTCCCCAGCAGGTTCTCATCCACACGCTCTGCCTGCTCCGGGGTAATCTTTAATTCCTTCGCTGCCATACGGATCAGATTATGGTCATACAGCGGAATATCCAGCCTGTGCGCAAGCCGGTTTCCGATTTCATGACCTCCGCTGCCAAACTCTCTGCCGATCGTAATAATGATGTTGTCTGTCATAAGATCACGCTCCTTGCTTTTATCGTTCTGTCTGTTCGTTCCTTTTACCGTGGCAGTGAACAGCAACACCCCGCCATTTTTCAGGAATGATTTCTGTTGCTTTTATTATAGCGAAAGTTCAGAAAATGTGCAATCTGTTTTACTGTTTTCAGCCATTTTTTCGTATAGCATTTTCCTTGCAATGTTCTTCCGGTTCTGATAGAATTCAACCAGAACATACAAAGGAGAACGAATCATGCCGTCACAATCTGATGAAAATGAAACACGACTCATCTGCCCGATCGCCCATATCCGCAACGGATTCACAGAGAAATTCGGCATCCCGCGCCAAAGCGGTCTTGCGGACATTCCGTCCAGGATTATTTTTGAGCCACAATACCGCAATCCGGAAGCATTTCGCGGACTGGAGGCGTATTCCCATCTCTGGCTGATCTGGGACTTTTCCGAGACACACAGGGATCGCTGGTCACCCACCGTGCGCCCGCCGCGGCTTGGCGGCAACACCAGAATGGGAGTATTCGCGACACGTTCCCCGTTCCGCCCAAATTCCCTCGGACTCTCCTGCGTCAGACTGGATAAAATCGAGTACGATCCGGCAGACGGTCCCGTTTTGTCTGTCACCGGAGCAGATCTGATGGACCAAACTCCGATCTACGATATCAAGCCGTATCTTCCTTACGTGGACAGCATTCCGGAAGCCGAGGGAGGCTTTTCCGACGATGTCAAAGACCAGTCGCTTCATGTTGTATTTCCGGAGGAGTTTGCAAAACAGCTCACAAAGAGTCAGTCCCTCTGCCTGATGCAGATCCTTTCACAAGATCCCCGTCCGCACTATCAGCAGGACGCCGGACGGGTATATGGAATGTCATATGACGGACTGGAAATCCGGTTCACGGTAGACGGAGATACACTGACTGTACGCAGTGTGAAACCCGGTTTCCGCTCATGAACAAAAGGACTCATGTGTTTCCGATGAATCAGGTGATCTTTCGTCCGGCCTTTGTCCTTCGAAGAAGATACACACAGCCAAATGAAACTGCAAGTAACCCTGCCGTAAGGGCCGGAATGATCAGATATGCCGGGAAATCCCATGCTTTAAAATGTTTCTTGTAGCTGTCAAGGAACAGAATATGGATCAGATAAATGCCGAAAGAGCAGCCGCTTATCCGGTCGATTCGTTTCTTTCCTGCTTCCTGCAGACGTATATTTCCGTCCCACGCACGCAGCAGCAACAGAAAAAACGACGCGCCGGCAAGTATCGTAAGAGGGCAGCCGTATTCCAGAAGCCGTTCATAATGATCCCCGGACTGTACGCTGATGTATGCAGTCAGCGCCATATTTACCAGACTGCTTCCTAAGAAAATGCCGGTCAGGCATTGTGTATTAACAGCCGGGGACTCTTTACATTTATACAGAATGTATCCGGCAAAGAAATAATACGAATAGCCTCGGTCCGCAAACAGCGGTACGTCATAATACAACTCTTCTCCCCGCAGGGACAGCAGATATCCCACTGTAACAACAAGGAAACCGCCTACAAGGAGTCCCCTCTCCAGTCTCTCATCCAGTCCCCTGAACATCGCCTGCTGAAACGGGAGCACAATATAGATCGGGATCATCGCATACAGATACCACAGATGCGGTTCTGTCGGCGTCTGTATGACTTCATCCAGATCGACGGGCGTCTTCATATAACAAACATTGTGGACATAATAAATCAGGCTCCACACAAAAGTAGCTGTCAGAAACCGCCAAATACGCTTTTTATGTTTTTCGATCGTTTCCTCACGTCCCAGTAAAAGTGCTCCACTGATCATAAAAAAACAGGGTACGCTGACTCTGGCAAATGTATTTAAAAAAAGAGAGAATCCATATTCTCCGGCGCTGATGCGCCCAAAGGCTCTGCAATAATAATTTGATACATGGATCACAATCACCATGACACAGGAAACGATCCGGATCAGTTCCAGATTATAATCTCTTTCCCTCATACTTCAAGTCCCCCTTATCTTTCTTCGTCATCCGGCTTGCTTTCACCACAGCGTCTTTCCCATATCTTTTCTGAATTTCTTCCATCGCGGCATTCAGTTTTTTGTGCTTTTCGTCCGGTGGTTTCGGCAGCTCGATATCAAAGATCGACAACTGCTCCGGCTCCGATACGTCAACCAGCTTTGCCGTTCGGATTCCGAGCAGCCGCACCGGCTCTCCGTTCCATGATTCCCGGAACAGTCTGCATGCCGTTTCATAAAGTACCGCATCCTCAGCTGTCGGCTTTGAAAGCTGCATCTGGTGGGACATGGATCGGAAGTCATGATATTTTACCTCCATGCTGACCATTCCGGCTTTCTGCCCTGCTTTACGCAGTCTCTTCCCGACACTTTCTGAGAGCTTTCGGAATTCCTTCTGCACTTCCTCATAAGTTCCCACATCGCTGGAAAGTGTGATCGAATTTCCGATTCCTTTCGCCTCGCCCTGCTCCGGCTGAACCACAGAATCGTCTCTTCCATTTGCAAAATTCCAGAGCATCCGGCCGTGGCTCTTCAAATGCAGTTCGATCAGCGCCGGATCCGCCTGTGCCAGATCGCCGATCGTATGAATCTCCAGTTTCTTTAATGTCTCCACACTGGAATGCCCCGCCATGAACAGATCACTGACCGGAAGCGGCCACATTTTCTGCGGGACTTCTTCCGGAAATAACGTATGTACCTTGTCCGGCTTTTCAAAATCCGACGCCATTTTCGCCAGTAACTTATTCGAAGAGATCCCAATATTTACCGTAAACCCGAATTTTTCCTTCACACCATCTTTGATTTTCATCGCGGCATACACAGGGGACGGAAACCGGTCTGCGATCCCGGTAAAATCCATATAACACTCATCGATGCTGACCTGCTCGATTTCCTCTGTATAAGTCCGCAGGTACGCCATCAGTCTCGCACTCTTCTCCCGGTACATTTTATGGTCCGGAGACGCCGTCACAAGATTCGGACACTTGCGAAAGGCATTCGCTACCGGTTCCCCGGTATGAATGCCATATCGCTTCGCCGGGATAGACTTTGCAAGCACCACCCCGTGTCGTGACTTCTGATCCCCGCCGATGATCGCCGGGATCTCGCGCAGATCAACCTCTGCACCATTTTTCAACTGTTCCACTGCCGTCCAGCTAAGGAAAGCCGAGTTCACATCTATATGAAAAATAACCGATATCATAATACGTCCTCCTTTTATCGGACGATCTTCAAACTCCGCAGATATGTCTTCTGCTCAGGACTGATCCGGTTGCTTTCTATCGACTTCTGTATTGCCTTATTATGAGTCCAGGTATCGAGCTTTCTTTCTTCTATGAAAGGAAGAACCGCTTCATACTGCTTTGCAAGAGCAGTCGCAAAATACCATGCCGTCATCATATTTACATAATATTCATCAGACCGTATCTTTGCAACCATTTCCGGATAACTCAGGTCGAAGTCTTCGTCCAGAAAATGTTCCATCAGCATCCCGACCGCAAACCGTACCGTATAAGTGTCCTTTGATGAAATCCAGCATTTAATATGAGATAAAAGCTCAGATTTATGCTTTTTGAATATCTTCGGAGACATCTGGTCACACGTCGCCCAATTATCCACATAGGGAAGAAACGAACACAGCTCTTCCATGCATTTCGAATAGTCCTTTATCTCAGAGATAATAAACGCATGAAGCTGGTTCTCGTCAAAATACTCGTGCGGCAGTGCAGAAAGGAATTCCCCGATATTATCCCGCTTCACCAGTCGCTTCGCCAGTTTACGTAATTCGGGCGTTCTTACGCCAATCACAGATTCCGGATCCACGGTAGGGATCAGTTTGCTTTGAAAAGACCGGTACTTCTCATCCTGCAGTCTGAATAGTTCTTTTTTTATTTCGTCTGTAATCATATTATTGCTTTCTTCCTTTGCCAGATCCATTGTCCTCATTCCCCCTCAAAAAAAATAATCCATTTTATCAACATCCCCCGTTGCCAGCAGTATAGAATAATAATCAAATAGAATTCTTTCCCATTACTATATTATAAACTTCCTATTACAGAATATCAAAAATGTAATAGAAAAACAATACAATTCTTGCCCTATAAAAACAGCCTGCCATGATGAAGATCATTTCACCATGACAGGCTGCTCTGTAAAACCTGATACTCTCTTCCGGGAATACCTCGGCATTCCCAAAATCTTTATTCATTCTCTACGATATCTCCATGCACGCATACGCTTGCCTCAAGCTGCCCGTTCTGTGCATCGAGCAGAATCGTATCCCTGCTGCCGACATTTCCTTCGAGGATCAGCTTCGCCGCAAGGGTATCCACATACTTCTGCAGATAACGCTTCAGCGGTCTCGCTCCGTAAGTCGGATCGTATCCGCCTTCGATCACATAATCCTTTGCCGCTGAGGTCAACTCGACAGAGATTTCCTTATCTTCCAGACGCTTATTCAAGTCTGCCATCATCAGGTCTACGATCGCGCCAATATCATGTTTCGTCAATGGCTTGAACATGATCGTCTCGTCCAGACGGTTCAGGAATTCCGGCCGGAAATGTGTCCGCAGATCCCGCATCACCAGCTCGCGGCTTTCTTCTGAAATCTCGCCGTCCTCGTTGATACCGCCCAGCAGATACTCTGAACCGATATTGGAGGTCATGATCAGGATCGTATTCTTAAAGTCCACGGTCCGCCCCTGGGAATCCGTGATCCGTCCGTCATCCAGCACCTGAAGAAGTACGTTAAATACGTCCGGGTGAGCCTTTTCAACCTCATCAAAGAGAACTACGCAGTATGGTTTCCGCCGCACTGCCTCGGTGAGCTGCCCGCCCTCGTCGTATCCGACATATCCCGGAGGCGCTCCGATCAGACGGGACACGGAATGTTTCTCCATGTACTCACTCATATCAATACGGACCATGTTATTCTCATCATCAAACAGACTTGCCGCCAGCGCTTTTGCCAGCTCGGTCTTTCCTACGCCGGTAGGTCCAAGGAACAAGAACGAACCAATCGGCTTGGAAGGATCCTTCACGCCCGCCTTGGATCGGATGATTGCCTCCGATACCTTCGTCACGGCTTCGTCCTGCCCGATGACACGCTGATGCAGTTCCTCATCCAGATGCAGTGTCTTGGTACGCTCGCTTTCATTGAGCTTCGCGACCGGGATCCCGGTCCATCGGGAAACGATCCGGGCAATCTCATCGTCCGATACGCTCTCGTGTACCAGCCGCAGATCTTTCTGCTTCATCTGCGCTTCTTCCGCCTCAAGCTGTTTCTGAAGCTGCGGCAGCCTGCCGTACTGCAGTTCCGCCGCCTTATTCAGATCATAAGACCGCTGTGCCTTTTCAATCTCATTATTTACCTGTTCAATCTCCTCACGGATCTTCTGTACACGTTCCACGGAAGTCTTTTCATTATCCCACTGTGTCTTCTTGCCTGCAAATTCCTCCCGCAGCTCTGCAAGTTCCTCCTGTAGATGCTCCAGGCGTTCTCTGCTCAGACGATCCTCCTCTTTCTTCAGTGCAGCCTCTTCAATCTCAAGCTGCATGATCTTCCGGCTCAGTTCATCCATCTCGGCAGGCATGGAATCCAGCTCCGTCTTTACAAGCGCGCACGCCTCGTCCACAAGGTCGATTGCTTTATCCGGTAAAAACCGGTCCGAAATATACCGGTTGGAAAGTGTGGCCGCCGCAACCAGTGCGCCGTCGGTGATCTTCACACCATGAAATACCTCATAGCGTTCCTTGATCCCACGGAGAATGGAAATCGTATCTTCCACCGTAGGTTCTTCTACCATGACCGGCTGGAATCGTCTCTCCAAAGCAGCGTCCTTTTCAATGTACTTTCTATATTCATCCAATGTCGTTGCACCGATACAGTGTAATTCACCTCTTGCAAGCATTGGTTTTAACATATTGCCCGCATCCATAGAGCCTTCGGTCTTACCGGCTCCCACGATCGTATGCAGCTCGTCGATAAACAGAATGATTCTTCCTTCACTCTTCTTCACTTCCTCCAGAACTGCTTTCAATCGTTCTTCAAACTCCCCGCGGTACTTTGCTCCGGCAACCAGAGCGCCCATATCCAGTGAGAAGATCGTCTTATCTTTCAATCCCTCCGGCACGTCTCCCCGGACGATTCTTTGCGCCAGTCCTTCGGCTACTGCCGTTTTCCCGACGCCGGGTTCCCCGATCAGCACCGGATTGTTCTTCGTCTTCCGGGAAAGGATCCGGATCACATTCCGGATCTCTGCATCTCGTCCGATAACAGGATCCAGTTTCTGCTCCCTCGCCCGTTCCACAAGATCGGTACCATACTTCGCCAGTGCGTCATATGTCTCCTCCGGGTTATCACTTGTCACTTTCTGGTTTCCTCTGACACCAGATAATGCCTGAAGAAAGTTATTTCTATCTATATTAAACTCACGGAAAAGCTGCTTCATCTCTTTTGACGCATGCTTCAGCATGGCAAGGAACAGATGCTCTACCGAAACGTATTCATCGCCCATCTGCTTTGCTTCATCCTCCGCGTGAATCAGTACGTTGTTCAGATCCTGTCCTACATAGACCTGACCGCCCTGCACCTTCGGACGTTTGGAGAGCGCCTCTTCCACACGGTTCACAAATAATGTCCCCTGTATATTCATCTTCTCCAGCAGCTTCAGGATCAGACTGTCATCCTGCGTTACCAGTGCATACAAAAGATGCTCCTGCGCGATCTCCTGATTTCCATAGTCATATGCGATCTTCTCACAGTCCTGCACAGCCTGCAGTGATTTCTGTGTAAACTTCTGTATATTCATAGCAAACCCTCCTTTAAAATGCTTTTTGTTCTATCGACACTGTAACAATAACACGGTTTGTTAGCACTGTCAAGCGGTGAGTGCTAATTTTTTTATAAAGAATTTGTAAAGTCGCTACTTTTCACGGAGTAGGGAAATACGGAAAAAATTGGTGCAAGCTTGCTTGCAAAACAACATTTGCGTTTTCAACGATCTAATATATCGTCCAGATCATCAATTAAATCCTGCAGGGTAACAGAATCCATCTCTTTCCTCATTGCCTCCTGTATGGAAAAAAGCCTGCGGTCCAGGACAGCATGAACATTTTTTCCGACAGGACATTCCGGATTCGGATTTTCATGAAAGTGGAATAGCGCCTCCTCTTTCTCCACAGCGTCAAAAATATCCAGCAGGGTCATTTCTTTTGGTTCTTTCGCAAGGGAGGCGCCGCCCTCTCCTGCCTTTACTGTAACAAGTCCGGCAGTTTTCAACTGTCCCAATGTATTCCGTATAATAACAGGATTTACATTTACACTTCCGGCAAGGAACGTAGACGTCGTCTTTTCTTTGCCTTCAAATTCCACGATTGCCAGTAAGATGTGTACTGCGATCGGAAGTCTCGAAGAAAATTGCATATTAGTCACCTCTCCTTTCATTTTTTTAATTATAATAAAGGCACGATGTAATGTCAACGATTACATCTCCGGAAAACTTTTTAATTTTTTGTTGTAAGTCTTGACATTACAACTCGACCGTGTTATACTCACGTTGTAATCAATAAAGTTACAACGATTTTGAAGGAGGTATTTAAAAATGAAAATTGCAGTTATTTGTGCAAATGGAAAAGTTGGAAAGCTGGTCGTAAAAGAGGCGGTCGACAGAGGACTGGACGTAACCGCTATTGCAAGAGGTGAAAACCAGACCGTCGCAAAGCAATATATTCGTAAGGATCTGTTTGATCTGACCGCGGAGGACGTAGCGGCATATGATGTAGTTGTAGATGCCTTTGGTGCATGGGCCGAAGAAATGCTTCCACTGCACAGTAAATCTCTGAAACACCTTTGTGACATTCTCTCCGGTACAGAGAAGCGGCTTGTGGTAGTTGGGGGCGCGGGAAGCCTGTATGTAAATAAGGAACATACAGCAGTTGTATCTGACGGTCCGGATTTCCCGGCTGCGTTCCTGCCGCTGGCAAAAGCACAGGGTAAGGCGCTGACAGAATTACGGGAACGTAACGATGTTGCATGGACATTTATCAGTCCTGCCGGTGACTTCCAGGCTGAAGGCGAACGCACCGGGTCGTACATCCTGGCCGGTGAGGAACTGACGCTGAATGACCGGGGAGAAAGCATCATCAGTTATGCAGATTATGCCATCGCGATGGTTGATGAGATTGTGAGCGGCAATCATATCCGAGAGCGTATCAGCGTGGTAAGGAAGTAATCCACGGCAAAGTATTCCATTATACCAGGAGGGACAGAAATGACGCATAAAGAAAAGCGGGAATTTTTAATTAAAGAATTGCTTGCGGAGCTGCCGCAGTACAGGGAAATGCAGATACCAACGGATGAGAATGAGCAAAAAAGGCTTCTCAGAAGTCTGATGAATATTCGCGCTCCTCGTCCGATAAGCGACAGCTTTCTTGCGCTTCAAGACGAATATTTAAGTGAGGAAGTGGCGGAAAAAGGAATAACGGATAGTGCCCTGCTGCCGGTTTCTCCTTTGGATAACCGTCTGGTATTATGGCGTGGCGATATTACCACACTAAAAATTGATGCAATCGTAAATGCTGCGAATAGTGCTTTAAGGGGCTGCTTCGTACCTTGCCATTCCTGCGTGGATAATATCATTCACAGCGGCAGCGGCATACAACTTCGCTTAGCCTGCGATAAGATTATGAACGAGCAGGGATATGACGAGCCGACCGGCAGGGCAAAAATAACCCCTGCCTATAATCTCCCCTGCCGCTATGTGCTTCATACCGTCGGACCGATTGTGTCAGGTCTGCTTACGCAAACACATATAAGTCAGCTTGCGGACTGTTATCGTTCATGCTTACAGCTTGCCGCCGATAAAGGACTGAAAAGCATTGCTTTTTGCTGCATCTCCACAGGAGAATTTCATTTTCCACAAAAAAAGGCGGCGAAAATTGCCATACAGACTGTTACAGAGTTTTTGCAGACTGACACACAGATAGAGAGGGTGGTATTTAATGTTTTCAAGCAGGAAGATTATGACATCTACAAAAGAATACTTGGATAATATCAACCGAGTAAAGGATCTTTTGCAAAATGCAAAAGCGGTAATTATCGGAGCCGGCGCAGGATTATCCACCTCGGCAGGCTTCACATACACGGGCAGACGCTTTGAGGAGAATTTTTCGGATTTCATTGAAAAATACGGTTTCCGTGATATGTACTCCGGCGGCTTCTATCCTTTTGAAAGCCTTGAAGAACATTGGACATACTGGTCAAGATATGTCTTTATCAATCGTTATTCAGACATAGATAACGGAACATACGAAAAGCTGTTTGAACTCGTAAAAGGCAAAGATTACTTTGTGCTTACCACTAATGTTGACCACCAATTCCAGAAAGCAGGCTTTGATAAGCATAGATTGTTTTATACACAAGGCGATTATGGCTTGTTTCAATGCAGTGAGCCTTGTCATAACGCCACCTATGATAATGAAACGATTATCCGTGATATGGTAAAGCAGCAGGCAGATATGAAAATACCCACCGAGCTAATTCCACATTGTCCCGTCTGCGGAAAACCAATGGCGATGAATTTAAGAGCTGATAATACCTTTGTTCAGGATGACGGCTGGTATCGTGCAAGTGAAAGATATTCTGATTTTCTCCGCAGACATAAAGGACTTAAAGTGCTGTTTTTGGAGCTTGGCGTCGGCATGAACACTCCGGGCATTATTAAATATCCATTTTGGCGAATGACCTATGATAATCCAGATGCTTGCTATGTCAGCATAAATTACGGAGAAGCATTTGCCCCTTCGGAGATAAAGAAAAAATCCGTTTGTATCCAGAGTGATATAAGAGATGTATTATCTTCTTTATCTTCATAATCGCACCTTTGAAAGAAAAAACTGTTTTACGGAAGATTGCACTGCCTGCCAGTATGTTTGCTGCTTGTTTTTATTCGTTTAACCGTATATAATAAAAACAAGATGGGAGGCGGCAAAGAAGAATGATAAAACAGATAAAATATTTTCAGGCAGTTGTCCGCCGCAATAGTTTCACGGAGGCGGCAGAGGAATGTTTTATCTCGCAGTCTGCTATTTCACAACAGGTTCAGGCATTGGAGCAGGAATTGGGTGTAAAGCTCTTAAATCGGCAGAACCGGAAATTTTCTTTAACACCTGCCGGTGAACATTTCTATCGGAAAAGTCTTGTGTTAATTGCTGATTTTGAAAGAATGTGCCATGAGACTGTCCGTATTGCGAATAAGGATCGGGCAGAACTTCGGATCGGCTACCTGAAATGCTATGGCGGGCAGGAATTTCGTCTGGCCGTGGCAGAATTTTCAGAAAAGTACCCGGATGTTTCTGTGCAGATTATTAATGGGAATCACGAGGATTTGTATGCTGCTTTGCGGGACGGCAATGTCGATCTGATCCTCAGCGACCAGCGAAGAGCTTTTTCAGATGAATATGTCAATCATATTTTGACGACAAGTGAGTGCTATATAGAGATTGCTGCACGAAACCCGATTGCGGCTCTGGAATATGTGGAAACAGAAGACTTGAAAAATATTCCCTGCATTTTGGTGGCTTCTCCCGAACAGCAGGAAACGGAGCGGATTTATTATAGTGAGGTTGTGGGAATACAGGGAGATTTCCTGTTCGCAGAAAATTTAGAGGAGGCCAGACTTCTTGTTATTGGCGGGAAAGGCTTTATGCCGATTGAAGGAGGGGAACGTGAGCCGGGGACAGCGGCGTCATTTGGCCGGGTACTTTTGACGCGCAGAGGGAATCCAATCAAGCGAACATATTGTGCGTTTTGGAAAGCAGACAATTCCGGCTATTATATCGAAGATTTTGCGGATATGCTGAAATCAAAATTTTTGACGGATAGCAAGGTATAAAATTAATAAGTAAGGAAAAGACCGTATCGGAACCGGACAGATACGGTCTTTTTTAATGCTTTTCGCATAAGTTTTTCTTATGAAATTGTCCGCGAATCCGAATTGCTCTTAGAAATGCAAATACCTAAAATAAAGACAGAAAGAAAAACAAAGGAGCTAATCCTTGCCGATGTCATTGTGCTGGCAACGCCGGTGTACTTCTATTCTATGGACGCGCAGATGAAGATTATGATCGACCGCTGTCTGCCCCGGTATCAGGAAATCAAGGATAAGGATTTCTACTATATCATCACGGCGGCCGATCCGCAGCACTCTGCGGCGGATGAAACAATTGCAGGACTGCGTGGGTACCTGCGGTGCCTGCCGGGGGCGAAAGAAAAAGGGATCATCTATGGAACAGGTACATGGGATAAAGGGGATGTATTCCGACATCCGTCTTTGGAAAAAGCCTATGAAATGGGAAAAACGATTGGAGAATGAGCTGGCGACTTCTACGGATTTTTTCGCTGGTGAATAATTACAACGGAGAAGGAGGATTTTTTAATGAAAGATGTAATGATTTTGACAGGAGCCGGTCAGATTGGCATGGCGATTGCCCGGAGAGTGGGCTACGGAATGAAGATTGTGATAGGCGATAAAAAGTTGGAAAACGCAGAGACAATCTCGAAAACGATGAATGACGCAGGGTTCGATACAGTGCCGGTGGAAATGGACTTATCTTCCCGTGATTCCATTATGAAACTGATTGAAAAGGCACAGAGTTTTGGCGAAGTCTCCATGCTGGTCAATGCGGCTGGTGTTTCTCCCAGTCAGGCTCCGATTGAAGCAATTTTGAAAGTGGATCTGTATGGAACTGCCGTTCTGTTGGAGGAAGTCGGAAAAATTATCAAGAAAGGCGGCGTTGGCGTGACGATTTCCAGTCAGTCCGGTTGGCGTATGCCTACTTTGACTGCCGAGGAAGATGAACTTCTGGCTACTACACCAACGGAAGAATTGCTGAATCTTCCCCTGCTGCAGCCGGAAAATATCCGCGACACGCTGCACGCTTACCAGATGGCGAAACGCTGCAACGAAAAGCGCGTGATGGCAGAAGCTGTTAAGTGGGGCAGGCGCGGCGCCCGTATCAATGATATTGCCCCCGGCATTATTGTGACGCCGTTGGCGATTGACGAATTTAACGGCCCCCGCGGAGGCTTCTATAAAAATATGTTTGCAAATTGTCCGGCCGGACGTCCGGGAACTGCGGATGAAGTGGCAAATGTGGCGGAACTGTTAATGAGCGATAAAGGAGCCTTTATCACCGGTTCCACCTTCCTGATTGACGGCGGGGCAACGTCCAGCTATTTCTACGGCCCATTAAAGCCGCAGGCATAAAAAAAGCTGCGCCAAAGAGAAGTGTTTGGATTGGGACAACGTAACGATTCCGTCCTGGGCGATCCGGTTCGCGGCTAGCCTTGAAAATGTGGCGGTTGTGCTTTCCGGTATGTCCAATATGGAACAGATGCTGGACAATACAAGGTTCCGTTGCCATTGCCTGTCAGCATAAACAGCTATTTCTTTGCGCACCTATTCAATGGGTGCGTATTTTTGTAGCGGATTATCATAGCGAAATTGGAGGAAATACGAATCCCTCTATAAAGCGCTTGCCATACTGCCGGAGAAACATTTGCCCCATCGGAGATAAAAAACTACTTGACATTTTGAATGTGCTGCTGTATTATATATATGACCAAAATAGAATTTTGAGTCGCAGAAAGGAACGGATTATATGGCAAGAAGTTTTACGGAACGAGAAAAAGATAACATAAAAAAAAGTTTACAGGAAGCCTGTAAGCAGCGTTGGACACAATACGGCTATAAGAAAACGAGTATCGATGACCTTTGCAGGCAGGTAGGCATCTCAAAGGGGTCCTTTTATCTTTTTTTTGAATCGAAAGAAGCTCTCTTTTGTGAGGTACTGTGTTCCGTGCAAGAACAAATCTGCAATATGGCATCAGAGGTAATTGAAAAACACAAAGATAAATATGGCGTTGCAGAAGCCTTAAAGCTCATTTATCAAGAGTATGATAAAAATAATTTTTTATACAATTCGGACAGTATGGATTTTACAATTTTGATGAATAAGTTATCAGAGGAACAGGCAAAAAAAGTCGAGAAATCCAATAAAATGAGCCAACAGCTTTTTTTAAGCCAGCCGTATTTGAAATTCAAAATTGATGCGGATTTGGCGATGTCAGTTATTTATTCTTTAATTATGAATGTTAAAAACAAGGATATTCTTCCTTACAATCACAGGGAAACCTTTGATTTTATGGTTGACCATTTGATTGAAAGCATATATGAATAACTTTACATGCACTCGGAAATGCCTTAAGTATCGTTGTTAAAATTGATGGAGGTATGGAATGAAAACAGAAGTTATAAAGAAAAATAATACAGAAGTTGCAGTTGTGAACAGTGATGAACTGCTGATTACAGATGTTCAGTCGGCGTTAGACTTGATTATGACAGTAAAATATGAAACGGGCTGCACAAATATTGCTGTAAACAAGGGCGCTATCATAAATGATTTCTTTGTATTGAGTACTTGTCTGGCAGGAGAAATATTGCAGAAATTCATCAACTATGATGTGAGGTTTGCCATATACGGAGATTTTTCAAAATATACAAGTAAACCGTTAAAAGATTTTATGTATGAGAGTAATAAAGGAAAGGATATTTACTTTCAGCCTACCGCTTCCCTTGCTGTTGACAAGCTCTCCGGATATGCCAGGGACAAAAAAGAGACAAGACAATTACTGAATTGAGATTTTTCTGCTCCTGATTTCTGAATGCTATATTAAAAAAGGTAGAATTCTACTGTTGTTCGGTTGCCGGATCAGTATGTTCCAAGCTAAAATTGACATGGAGGTGATACCATGTTTGAGATTGACAAAGAAAAATTTGGCGCTTTTGTGGCTGAACTTCGAAAGGAGAACGGGTTTACGCAAAAAGAGCTTGCCCGGCGGCTGTTTATATCCGATAAAGCGGTCAGTAAGTGGGAAACAGGAGTTTCACATAGTTAAAGATACCACACCAATCCCACGCTGACTTTTGCTCAACCGATACAGCCGGAGGGCTGGATAACAAGAAAAGGCGGTATGCGCCCCGTGGAGGGGTAGCGTACCGCCTTTTCTTGTGGGGGTTTCCAAAGGGGGCAACGCCCCCATTTGGCACACGACTTTGCGAAGCAAAGTGTAGTGTGTTATACGCTCTGTCGGCGTTGCCGTGAAAATGCCGTTGCCGCCGGGGAGGGCAAGGGCATTTGAAGCGGCAGGAAAACAGGGCTGTGCTTGTGTGGCGTGGAGCCGCAAGCGCAGGTCTGTTTTCATCAGCAGACAGGGCGTATATGAAAGCCCCCGTC
>CATXUX010000057.1 GCA_958402795.1 uncultured Lachnospiraceae bacterium
ACGCAGGACAACAGTAGGGAAAGAAACTCGGTTGCTGTTCCCGTCATCACCTCAATTTTTGAAACAAGCGAATTACATAAATCAGCCGGATAGTTTGTATACTATTCGGCTGATTTTTATTAGGCACCTAAACGGCTAATTTGTTCTATCCATTCCCGAAAATGAGGACATTCGGCAAGAATTTTATCTATTCCCATATCCTTAGAAATTAAAGTTCCATTTTTTATTTTCGCATAATTGGGAATTAATTTTTCCAGGCGCTTAGAAGGTGCCGTTTCAGGCGAGTTGTTTATGTGTTCAGGGGTGGGATAACTTTCTCGAATCTCTCGTATTTTGTTGACCACATCGGTTTCCGCAATAAGTTCAAAAGATTCTGGATTAGAAAAAAGAATGCCCTCAAACTCATGTAACATAAAGTGAAACATACAATTTGCTTGACCAATATCTCTGTTGACTGCTGCTTCTATTTTACCTATACGCTCATAGATATCCGGATCGTGTAAACCTATTTCTGGAGTGTTTTCAGGCATGGCATAATAATCAAACATAGTAGTAACGTGCTCATTTGGGTGACTTTTGCATAGCATAGTCAACTCTCGTTTGATTTTGTTGTAATCACTTACGCCGCCTTTATATTTCTTGGATACCGTACGTTTTGTTGTGCACACAATAGGATATACTGCGATACCGATATTAAAAAAATAAGGATAGAGGATCTCGTTGATAAAAGACTCTTCAGTCGGGCCTTCACAATAGATATATACATTTTTCATTTTGAGAGTCTACCTCCCAAAATATTCTTTTTCCAGAGATCGCCCAAAGCGTAGTCCTCTTCCAACCAGACCTCCAGTTCGTCTTCGTTCAATCGCTTAAACTCCGAACCATCTTCACCTCGATCAACAACAATAACATCTTCAACATCAAATTCATTGAGCATCTCTACAGATTGGGTAGAAATTATAATTTGCTTTTCGTCGGATAACTGTCTAACCATTTCTGCAAAAATTGTTATTGCATAAGGATGTAGACCAAGTTCAGGTTCATCAACAATAATTGTTGCAGGTTGCAATTCATGCGGTTGTAGTAAGAGTGTAGCGAGGCAAATAAAGCGTAGCGTACCATCCGATAACTGCGAAGCATTAAAAACGTCCTCACAGCCCTTTTGTTGCCACTTTAGTACTATTTGTTCTTCATTTCCCTCCTGCGGTTCCAATACAAAATCTGCAAAGTATGGAGCAATTAATTGAATAGTGCGGACAATTTCTTCGTAGCTTTTTTCATAATTGCTTTTTAGGCGGAACAGAAAAGCTGCCAAGTTCCCCGCGTCATTCATCAAAACTTTGTTGTTGGAAATATTGTGCTCTTGTTTTACTTTTGCACTACGTCCAGTGTCATGGAAATGATAAACTCTCCAGTTCTGCTTCTCCAGAATGGGTATTACATATTCATCGATCTTATTATGAGCCCCCGTTTGCCATTGAGATTCGATCGATCCTCTGGAGACATTACTCTCGTTTTCCCACAGTCCATGATACCCAAAATACTCTTTGCGAAATATTAGTCTGTTATCGTCGGTTGGAATAAGTACAAAACCGTAGGAATTATTTCCGAAATAAACTTCAAAATCTATTTCATCGGTTACCTTTCTGCCATTGTAAAAAAGTGAATTCATTCCACTTTGGGCCACAAAGACTTGAAGATTTTGCGACAAAATATTTTGCAGCAAAGTAAACGCAGAAATGAAATTAGACTTTCCAGCTCCATTACTACCAATTAAAACGTTGATCTTCCTGAATTTAATATCACACCGTTTAATAGACTTAAATCCAGATATAGTCATCCGGCTTAGCTGATCTGTTGATAGTGCCATTTAAGCACCTCCTTCAAATGCATTTGCTTCAAGTAATCCAAATTTTAAATACAGCTCTGGTTCATAATCGTTGCTTGCTGTCGCCATTTTCTTTTGCTTTATTATACCAGATGTACCCGAATCCTCAACTCCTATTATGTCGTTTGGGAAAACTTTTGTCACAAGGACTTTCACACTTATGCCCTCAAATTCTTATACACATCCTCCAAGAACACCTGCATCAGTTCCCGCTTCTTTTCGTCGTTATCAAGCAGAAGGGCAAAGAAGTCCTGGTTTTGTTCATACCCGGCAATCAGAGCATCCTGCACGGCGTCAAAATAGGCAAAGCGAAAATCTTTCAGTGAGTTATTCCGTGCACTGTCCCGCAGATGTCCATTCTTCAGCAGAATGTCTCTCATTTGCAATGCAGACTTAGAAGCTACGTCAACATCGAAGTTTTTGTTATACGCTGTATTGATCTCGTCGATGATCTCGGACAGCTTCTTTTTCACGGCTTCATCCATAAAGACCTCATTGGGTGTCGGCAAGCTAACCTCCGGCTTGGATTCAATCTCGTGTGTGTTTTCCCCAGTCTTTCTCTGACGGAAATTAGAGGCAGTGATTTTGTCCGCAATGTCAAAATCATTTCCACCGCTGCCCACTTCGATCTCCTTAACCAGGTATGAAAGGAAATTGTACTTCTTGTGCAGATCCACGCTTTCAAAGCAGGTTGCCTGAATCAGGAAACTATAAAACCGCAAGAAACGCTTGATAGTTGCACGAATTTCCAACTTTTCCAGTTCCGGGTGGCGATTGATGATTTGCAGGGATTTATCCAGCAGAGCCCACATCCGAGCCTTTTCTTTAGAGGTTCGTTTATCCTGATACAGGTATCCGTTAAATTCCTCAATATCGTCAATATCCAGGAAATTATACTGATCCACCTGAGCTTCCACCGTTCTGATATCCGAAGGGGTGATCGTCTCGTTTAGAATTGTCTCAGTATAGAATGGGGCAAAGGACGCTTGAATATCTTCATATTCATTTTTGAAATCCAGCACAAAGGTTTTCTTATCATAGGGCGCACAAATACGGTTCAAGCGAGAAAGGGTCTGCACAGCATTAACTCCCCGCAGACGTTTGTCCACATACATGGCACAGAGCTTCGGCTGATCAAAGCCTGTTTGATACTTATTCGCCACCAACAGCACCTGATAGCTGTTGCTGTCAAACACTTCCGGCAAATCTTCTTCCTTAATGCCGTTCATCACCGCTTCGGTGTATTCGTGGCCGTCCAGAGAGACCTTGCCTGAAAACGCCACCAGTGCACGAATACCCGTGTACCCATGCTTGGAAATATAGGTTTCAAACTCGTTCCGGTATTTGACCGCTGCCTGCCGTGATGAAGTAATGACCATGGCTTTTGCTTTGCCGCCTAACTCCTGCATGATTCTGTTTTTGAAATGCTCAATAATGATCTCAACTTTCTGGGCAATGTTTGTATCATGCAGTTCAATATACTTGGCAATCTTACGCTTTGCGGCAATCGTTTCCAGTTCTGGATCGTCCTCAATAGCCTTATTAATTTCAAAATAAGTCTTATAGGTCACATAATTTTGCAGTACATCCAGAATGAAGCCTTCCTCAATCGCTTGCTTCATGGAATATAGGTCAAAGGCAACCTTTTTTCCTTCTTCATTCAGACAGCCAAACAACTGCAAGGTAGTCGGTTTCGGAGTTGCGGTAAAGGCAATCATGGAAACATTGGGCTGCTTTCCGCTACGGGCAATTTCGTCCTCGATGATATCGCCCATAGATTTTTCTTCTTCCGACACATCAACAGGAGTGGCCTCGCTCAGTTTGCGGCTCTCTGAAAGAGCATACGTCACTGCTTCCATGGCAGTTCCGGCGGTAGAGGAATGCGCCTCGTCGATGATTACGGCAAAAGTCTTGCTTTTCAGCTCCTGTACCAGTTCCTGAATGTACATGAACTTGTGGATGGTAGTCACAATAATTTTTGTATTGCCGTTGAGGGCATCCGCAAGATCTTTGGAAGTGCATTTTTCATCCATGACCTTGATCAGACCGGCCTTGTGCTCCAGTGACAGTACGGCATTCTGAAGCTGACGGTCTACCACGATACGATCAGTGATGATGCAAACCGTATCAAAAATGACTTTGTTTTCCCTGTCGTGCAAGGAGGCAAGACGGTGGGCCAACCATGCAATGGTATTGGTTTTGCCACTGCCCGCCGAGTGCTCAATCAGATAATTTTTCTCGCTATGGTGTTCTGCGACATCTGCCACCAGCTTGCGCACGGCATTGAACTGGTGATACCGAGGGAAAATCAGCGTTTCCTTGGTAACACGCTTACCGGTATCCGGGTCTTTCTTGGTTTCTTTTTGCAGGAAAATGATTTTATCAATCAGATACAGCACCGTATCTTTTTTGAGGATATCTTCCCACATATAAGAAACATTGATGCCGTTTTCGTTGTGGGGGTTGCCCTTGCCGGAGTGAATCCCAACGCCGCAGCCTTTGTTGAACGGCAGAAAGAAAGAAGATTTTCCTTTCAGATTGGTGCACATATAGACTTCGTTCAAGTCCATGGCAAAGTGAGCCAGACAGCCTGCCTTGAATTTCAGCAGTCGGGTCTTATAATCTCGCTCAAACTTATACTGACGGATTGCATCCTCATAATTCTGTCCGCTGGTGTTGCATTTCAGCTCAAAGGTGAAAATGGCAATGCCGTTGAGGAAGATTACAAGGTCAATGCGCTCACCCTCTTTGTGCCAGACTTCCTCCATCACCGAGAGGACATTCTGCTGATACAGCGCCTCCGCTTTTTGGTTGAAGGTGGTGGCGGGCTTGCGGTACATAAGGGCTAGAGAGACGCCGTTGTCAAACTCCACGCCGTGCTTCAGTACATCCAGCAGGCTGCGACTTTTCTTGTTGACCTCATTGTTGATGTAGTTGAGGATGGTCTGGCGGGTCTTGTCGCCATAGAGTTTTTCCAGCCGTGCCAATGCATCCGGCTGAGTTGCTTCCAAAAAGGAGAACAGCAGTTCCACATCCATGCCGTAGCCGGGATCGTAAGCGGTAGAGGGGCGCACCTGATAGCCGTTTTCCTCCCGCAGCATTTCCAGAATGTATGCCTGATAATCTGCCCGTTCCTTTAATTGCCCTGCTTTAATGGCCATCTCACCGCACCTCCTTTACTCTTTTTTTTGCCGGTAACATATTCGTAGATGAGGGATTTTTTGTGCTGGATAATTGTAGCAAGAGCCTTCTGCTTTTCTGATATTATACCGTCAATTGCTATACATTTCTTCGATAAATAGCCGTAAATCTTCTCCTGCTCATCAGCTGGAATAACTGGTAGAAGAATATCTTTCAATGAATAAGAATAAATAACTTCTATCGTAGTTGCATTGCTCATAAGGGTGAATTGGTCTTTAACAAAGTCCGATTCATTAAAAATGAGCTGTAACAGTTCAGGTATAATCATTTCTTTGTCTACCCTAAATTTAATAATACATGGGTGCAAGATACCTTCATTAGCCCCTTCTGGAACAATAGCAACTTTTCCAATCGTGCCTCTTGTGGTAATAAGGATATCGCCAGGGTATACAGCAAAGCTTCGCATTTCCTGAAATTTCTCTTCAGAAACAAAGGTAGTATTTTCCGAGAAATTATTGTCGAGAACAACTCGTTGATTATATACCCATTTACCCTCATCTGTGAAATCACTACCGGAGAGTGCACTTCCAAAAGGACCTACTTTCATACTATCTGAGCTGTTTTCCAGCATAAATTTCAGCCTTTTAAAATTCCAATGTGCCGGAATTTTCCCAAGCCACTCAACGCCGCTGTCCTTCATTGGCACAGACTTGTCCAGTCCCTTGGTTACTATTTCGGTAATCAGGGATTTTTTGTATTGCTGCAAAAGAGCAATCTGTTTTTCCAAATCTGCGGCAATGCTGTCAATCCGGGCACATTCTTTATCGAGAAAATCTGCGATAGCCTGTTGTTCTTCAATATTTGGAAAAGCAAGCCAAAACTGTCCCAGTTGGCTTCGACTGATTCTCGACATTGTTGCACCACGGGCAATCATATTGGCGTGTTCAGCATATCCATCAGCATTCATCCCATACATAATAAACTTTTTATTATAGTTGGCATTTGGACGCAAAATAACATTATCAACAGCCACAACATAACGGGATTCAGTATCCGGAATAATGCAAGATCTTCCAATCGGCTCATTAAGCCGTGAAATCATTAAATCACCCGGGTATACATTCAAGCAATGTAACTCTGAGAAAGTCTTTTCGGAAATGTATCCGCTCCCTTGTTCCTTATAAAATCCAGCGCCAACGTTTCCGGTAGTTAGATAACGAATCCCGCTTTCTTCTATGACATCGCTTTCTATCCAGTCACCATCAAGAAATAAAGTTCCAGGCTCCGTTGCCAAATATTTGACCTTATTGATCTCCCATGATGATGGAATATCCTTAATCCAGTCAATTCCACTGGGTTTCATTTGCTCTGCCATTACACTCCCTCGCTTTCCTGCAAGGCTGCAATTTTTTCGGAGAGGGATTTTTCCAGTTCCATAAACTGAGCCAGCAGATCATCTGCCTTTTCCGGCTCCTTGTACTCGTAAAAGAATCGGGTAAACGGGAACTCTGCGCCCAGTTTTTCTTTATTGGTAGCGCTCTCCTTTTTCTCCGGGTCAAATTCATAGGCCCAGATAGCATCCGGTACATGGGGATATACTTCCGCCTCAAAATATTTCTCCGGGTCCTGGGTGAGCTTGATGATCTCGGTGTCCTTAGTGGTAGTGTCCTTGATTATTTCGCCCTTGCGATCTTTCTGCACCACAGCGGTTTTGTCCATCACCGCCAGCACCATGGCAATGCCGGTCAACCGGCTGGCAGACATTCCCTCAACCTTGCCCAGCAGAGATTTCAGATACTTTTCAAACTCGCCATAATCCATAAACACCTGGTCAGAACAGTTGGTCTCCAGAATGGCCAACACATCCGCCACAAACTGCTGGCCCGCCAGATATTTCTGGTATTTCTTCTCGTCGGCAGCACTGCGGGGGTTCATCTCTTTCAACTGCTCAAAATCCGTCTCACTGAAAATACTGGAGTTGCTGGTGAAGTAGCTGCTGGTCCGCAGCCGCTCGATGCTCTCCGCATCCAGCATACCCCGGCGCTGCAACGGCTGATAAACCGCATACTCCTTGTACATAAACTCCTCGTTGGGGAAAATCTTGCAGTACTGGTTTTCCTCAAAGTTGGAGTACAGCTCGGTGATTTTTACCATGCTATCCCGGTCGATTTCACGGCGCTTTTTGCCCAAAGATTTGCGAAGGGGTTTCCACATATCTACCGCATTGATGAGCTGCACCTTTCCACGGCGGTCGGGTCGCTTGTTGCGGGATAGGATGAAGATATAAATACCGATATCGGTGTTATAGAAAAGCTGGGTAGGCAGAGCAATAATGGCTTCAATTAAATCTTCCTCCAGCATCCAGCGCCGAATCTGGCTTTCACCGCTGGTGGTTCCGCCGGAGAAAAGAGGCGAACCATTGGTAATAATCGCTGCACGCCCGTTTTTCTCATCCAGCTTATTGATGGCGTGCTGCATGAACAGCAGCTGGGCGTCACCGGTTCCGGGAAGACCGTGCTCAAACCGTCCGCCCTTCTTGTTTTCCTCACGGACTTTCTTCTCTTGTCCTTCCGGTGCATCTTTGCCACCCCAGGGTGTACCAAACGGGGGATTCATAATCACCAGCCGCATCTTCTGATCCGGGAAGCAGTCCGTTTTCAGGGTGTTGGCTTCCTCATCACCCATGATGTTTTTCACATCCTGGCCTTTGATGAGCATATCTGCTAGACAAATGGCATAGGATTCTGGGTTGATTTCCTGCCCAAACAAACGCACATCCACATAGGGGTTTTTACGGCGCAGGAAATCATAGGTAACGGACAGCATACCGCCCGAACCACAGGCTGCGTCCAGTACAGTGGCAATTTTACCCTCATCCGTCAGCAGGTCGTTGCAGCCCTCTGCCAGCAGTACATTGACCATTAAACGAATCACTTCACGGGGCGTATAGTGATCGCCGGCTTCGGCGTTTTCAGAAAAACGACGGATAATATCCTCGAAAATGTAGCCCATCTTCATACTGTCCACATGGGCGGGATACAAATCCAAATCCGAGAACTTTTTAACCACGCTGTAAAGGCGGTTGCTCTTATCCATTTTGTCGATCTGGGTGCTGAATTTCAGCAACTTTTCCAGAATCAACTGAATGTTGGCAGAAAATCCTTCAATGTAAGACTTGAGGTTGGACGCAATGCTGTCGCTGTCGTCCAGAAGGCGTTTCAGAGTAAATTCATTGGTGTTGTAAAAGGGATATTTGGAAATCTGGCAAAGAAGCGCAGCTGGGAGGTTGGGGTTCTGCTTGTACTTTGCTACAACTGCATCTTTGGTCGCCTCCAAAGCGCACTCAAACCGACGGATGATGACCATGGGGATAATAACGTCCTTATATTTGTCCGAGGTATAGGCACCACGGAGAGAGTTGGCAATGGACCAGACCAATCCGACTTCCTTGCTTACGTCAATGGACGTATCATCAAACATGACTTCATAAAAATACTTATCTCTCATTTTATGGGTTCTCCTTCTCTATTGTTTTGAAAAGACGCAAACAGGGCGGCAACACTCTGGATCTGGTCGGAAGTCAGATTACAGCCTTCCAACTTCCGCATTGCATCCACTAAATCCTTGTTTTGTGTGATAGTTCGACATATATCCGGCGGAGGAACTTTCCGAATCGCCATATACAGACGATCCATACGCTGGCGTGTCTGTAAATCTGGTTTCAGCTCTTTGATCAGCTTGTCATAGACTTCCGCTGTCGGGGCATTGACACCGTCTTCTATGTATTTCATGTTGGAACGGGGTAGTCCGACCCTTTTGGCTAATTGGGATTGGCTGAGCGTTCCACGGCATCGCATAATTAGAGTTCCAAGGTTCTGTTTGGCTCTCTCGGATGCTTTATCAACGGTCACTTTTGGGGGCAATTCGGCACCTCCTTTCTATAATTGTTCTTTGTTCTATGTTCTATAACATAGAACAATTATACCAAACCAACGTTGATAAATCAACAGAATTCGCCATTTTCTGCGCCACTTATGACAAGAAAATCGCCCTATCCATGCATAAAATACAGATAGGGCGATTACCGTTATTATCGGTGCTCTGCTTGTCTGGTAATATCTTTTGTCTTTCTGCTTGGACGGAACAAATTCCAAAGACTGTTTCGTTCTATTACCGCCTCGTAACGATGAAGTTTGTTCCGTAAGACTTCATTTTGTTGCTCTAATTCTGCGGTGTTGAGCTGCCCCCGAACAGACTTATACTCTGACAACTCTGCGGTCAGTGCTGCGACCTTTGCTTTCAACTCACTTATCATTTTCATCGCTGCATCCAAAGCCTTTTGCAGCTTGGATTCCTTGCGCTCCTGGACATAGAACTTCTTTGCCGCAGCTGCCAGATTTTCATATTCGGAACGATCCAGCATGACTTTAGAGGAAAACGGAACGGCATGAGGTTCTATTTGCTCCACTTTCTGAACAGAAATCTGTTGTTTTTGAATATTCTCAATCTTCTTTTCCAGAAAAGCTGCCTGCTGCTCTTTCTGCTGCGTCTGTGCTGTGAGTTGTTCCAATCGCTCCTGTTCCCGTTCCACCTTGAACTGTGTCACGGTCAAATGTTCCTCAGAACTTCCTCGTTCTCCACGCTCCACATCCGTATATCCGGCGTTTCTCATAGCCTGGAAGAAATCGTCCTGGAGAACGCTGTAAGACTTCCGCAGTACTGGCTTGCCATTCTTCTGGAGAATAGGTGCTCCCTGTTCGTCCAATGCCGGTTTAGACAGCCATTTTTTGCTGCTACTCACCTGCATAATCGTTTCCTTGACGGTTCCCACCAGTGATTTGTCTTTGCACCTCTTGGACCAGAGGATCTGCTTCTCCACAACCGGAACATAGACCACATGAAGATGATAGTGGAACACATCCTGCCCCAGTGCTTCGGACATGGCTCGGTTACGCTCATCGGCGTGCATAACAGCGGAGAGAATATACTGTTCGCCGCCAACGATCTCTATGGCAGCTTTGTAAGCGTCCTCATAAAATTGCTTGGCAAACTCATACCCGCCATGGTTATAGAAGTAGGCGGAGTTTACATCAAAAATCAATTCCCCATAAAGGTTGGCGTCTGATTTCAGACCACGGGTAGAGATTACACCGTCTTTTTCCATCTGAGCAAACATCTCTGCATATCCGGCGGTAGGTTTCTTAAAATGGATGTTCTGAGAGGTGTGTTCTGGTATAATATCTGGGTTGGTATAGGATTCCTTTTCTCGTTCATTGTGCCGCTGGGCATTGCCAATTTTAGCGGCGGTCAGGTTTACGTTTCTTGCGCTGGTACGGTCAATCCCGTCGTTTCTCGCCATAGAGCTCCTTTCACGTTTGTACGGCCTGCGGGCCGGGGCGCACTTCCTGCGGAAGTGTAATAACCCACTATGATACTTTCATCCTGCGGCTGCAAAGTATCGTGGGCTCTCCGAGGGGGATGCGGCTCCTGCGGGAGCCTCCCTGACTTGCGTGTGCTATCCACACAGCAAGTCAGGTGTGTCCGGCCTCCTTGCTCCGGTAAGCAATCCTGCCGGCCACGGTTCGGGAAAATCCACCGGATTCTCCCGAACCATCCATCTCCAAATCTGCGGATTTTTCGATGGGGACGGTGGTGCGATACCAGAGTGTAACTCTGTGCAGGAAATGCAATAAATGCAGAAAATTCCGGTTTCATGCTGCAGGGTTCACAATGATTTTCACATCGGCTGGTCTGCCTACCGACTGGCGTTCCGGTTCTTCCAGCCGAATGTATCCATGTCCCTCCAGCAGTTCCAGCGTCGGAAAAATCTCCTCCGTTTTCTTAAAGAACTTCCCCCGGCACATCTGAAAAAGCTCAGAACGCTTGATCACCGATACGTTCTTCTTTTTCAGCTTTGCCAAGACAAATTTGGCTTTCTGGATGCTCAAGTCAGTACCCATCATGGAATAGGCATAGGTAGAGTGTGCCAGAAAATATTTGCCGATCTGAATCGCCTTGCTCATCGTAGAGACTGTCACTTCTGCTTTGTCATCTTCCATATCAGCACAGTGCAGCAATCCCGCGATCCGAAGAACGGCACCGATATATTTGCTTGCCCAATCGGAAATTGCCTGCCCCTCGCCAACCAGAAACTTCTCATGTTCCTGAAAGTAATCGGCCATCAGGTCAAAGGCTTTTTCTGAAAGGCATACCGTCTGGGCATCTCCAGCAATCGGCAGAGCCATCAGGCGAAAAATCAAGTTGCGATAAGCGGCGGTTATTTCGGGCGGAATCGCCTGGGTACGAAAGACCCGGCTGCCAATTCTGGAGGGTGGGGACGCATACAGGAAGCGGGCAATTAAGCCCCGTCCGGTCATGGTGGTATTGGACATGATTTCATCCAGTACACTGGGTTGAATAGAGAGGATAGCTGACAGTGCCGGGTGCATGATGCACTCTGCTTCACGGGTCATTCGATCCACATAAATGGCATCCCCACAATGGCCTTTCAGCCAGACATCAATGTTGGATTTGTTGGAATACCGACCTGCCATGATGTCAAAGATGCCGCCCTCGGTGGAGATCACGGAGAACACTCCGTTGTTGGCTGCCATTAAGCTGGTCAGAGCTTCACTGGAACAATCGTCCGCAAAAAAGCGAACCGGCTTTAGTTCTGGAATTTCTTCCAGCTGCTCCTGAAGTTGCCGCAGCTCCAACTCCATTTCCCGGCTTTCCTTGCGCTCCAGCTTCTTTTGTAGGCCGGAGATCTGGCGCTCCAGAGATTCCCGCTGCAAATGGTTTTCCCGTATTTCCATGCTGTGCGCCTTGTTATATTCCTGCTCATACTCATAGAGGAATGTGGTCATATCCCGCATGACGCTGGACTTTCGCTCCCCCGGTGCGGCGATCACCACTGTGTACAAGCTCAAAGGCTCACAGTATCCTGGCGTTCCCTCTATCTTGTATTTCCCTTGTAAGCAGGTTGCCAGCACACCCAGGCTGATCACCGCTGCCATGTCCGGGGCAGTCTGACTGTGTTCGGCCACCGCACTCACATAATTTCGAATCACATCCGGGAGAGCGTCTACCGGAAATGCAGGCAGATCACTCCACTGTGGCGTCAGCGGAACAATAGGTTGAAAAACCGGTGACGGCTCCGCTTTTGGAGTGTAAATCTTCCGGCAATGCTCGATTGCCTTCTGAATGGTGATTGCACCATACGTTGTGCCGGATTGCTGCCGGTCCCATTTATCCCGCATCAATCCCGACTGCCGGAACATAGTGTCCATCTTGGTAGCATCCCGTCCTGTCCAAAAGGCAAGGTGACTGCACAGCGCCAGGTCAGCTTCCGACGGGGATGAATATCCCTCCAGGGAGCCATCCCACAGGGCTGTGAACGCTGTCCCGTTCTTACTGCTTTTTGCCAGTTGCAGTAGCTGCTCCATGCTTAAATCAGAGTTTTTTGCATTTATTGCATTTTCTGTACTTGCTTCTGGCCTGCGCATGAACTTGTCCAGCAGTGTTTGCAGTTCCTGTGTTCGGTCCCCATACTCATAATCCTCGCAGCGGTTGCCGGTCACTGTGACATATTTGTTGGTTGCTCCCGCCACATAGACCTCGATTCCGGCCTGATGGTTCATAATATAGAATCGCTTGGTATCATACTGAAACCCTTTTGCCGAAAAGAGAATATGCAGACCGTTTCCGCTGGGGCTGTACTCGGTATAGCTGTGCATTAAGGCCACAATTTCTGCGGCGGTCTGGGTATAATAGCCGCTGTCCGAAACGCAGTTGTCCAGGTCAATTGCACAGATGCCGTTGAAAATGCCAATTCCGATGCCATCATATCCGCTGGCCTGCACTGCTGTTTTATAAGGTACAAAGCTGGAAGGATCGTTGCTTTTTGCTCCCAGGCCGGTATCCGGCTGGTATGGCACCTTCGTTTTCCTCCCATTCCGTTCCTCGTACTTCCAGCAGCAGAACAGACCATTTTGTATGATGCTGTCTGGTAAAGCTGTCAAATTCTGTTCCTCCTTAAATAATTGTTGAATTTGGCAGCTGTCGTGTTATAATATCCTTGCTGAGTGATAGTCACACGGCAGCTGCCGTTTGTACTGTCCGCCAAGAGTTCTCATCTGCCAGGATGAGGGCTCTTTTTTTATGCGGTTTCCGGCTGGAAGTATCCAATTTCCTCCCACACCTTTCTGTCGGGGCAGTAGTAGTTGTACTCGTTGGAGTTCTCCAGCTTGATCGCATAGCCGAATTTCAGGATTCCCTGCTGCAAACCAATGCGTACATACTGGGCATCCTTGTGCATGGCGGCTGCAATCTCGGTGATGGGGACATTGCGTCCGGTGAAGGGCGGCAGTTCGACATAAACTTTCTTCTCCATGTGAATGACCTCCTTATTGCCAATATGCGAATTATTAGTTCGTATTTTGATTATAAGCCATCCACGACAGCTTGTCAACACAAAACACGAAAAAATTATTCGTATTACGACCTTGTAATTCGCACGACTTCGTGTTACAATACAGATGAGGTGATGACAATGCACAGCAACCCAGCCGAAATTGGCGAGAGAATCAAGGCAGCCCGCAAGGCGGCCCACTTGAGCCAAACAGAGCTGGCACAGCGTCTGGACAAGACGATGCGCACAGTTCAAAAATACGAAAGCGGTGAAATTGAACCATCCATAGCGATGATCAATGCTATCGCCAAAATCTTAAACATATCTCCGGCAGACCTGATTGGCTACCAAAAACCTGAAATCCAGCTGGACAGCCTGTCTGATGTGATTGCGGTTCTGTACCAATTAAACAAGAAGGCCGGTATCCGGTTCGAGATCGATGTCCAGCGCCCGCCCCACAGCGAAGAATGGTCCTGCTCCCTGAAATTCAAAGGAAATGACCAGTCTGCAGAGATGAATGATTCCCTGTGTCTGATTTTGGAAGAGTTCCGGGACGAACGTGAAAAGCTGGAAACCTATTGGACCGATCAGGAATCCTTTGACCGCTGGATTGAAAAAGAACTGGCCTACTACGCAGATGCCAAGTTGCAGGACAAGGAAGTGGAAGTCCTCTCCGATTTGGAGCGCATTCAGCGGCGCAACGAACTGGATCGGCAGATGCTGGAGAAAATGAAAAAGGCCGCCGAAGAAAACGGCGACCAGGAGTAACAGAGGGTGTTGCATACCCTTTATCAAATTTAATTCAAACGCTGGGAGAAAGGAAGTTTGAGATTTTTTGAGATTACCCAACGGATATGGAAGCGTCAAGAAAATGTCCGGAAAGCGAAGAAGGCCCTATGCAGTGAGGAAAACGGTAGGGTGGCACGTCAACCCTGAAACAGGAAAGTCTGTTCAGGAACAAATCACCATCGGCTATGCGGCAACCAGAGCAGAGGGGCTGCAAATGCTGGCGGAGTACAACAACAATCCCTTTGACATCAAGGCATCCAAAGCCACCTTCCAGGAGGTCTATGAACGCTGGTCAAAGGAGAAGTTCCCCACCATCTCCAAGTCAAACGTAAAAGGCTATGAGGCGTCCTATCGGGTGTGCGGAACCCTTTACAACAAGGTGTTTCGGGACATTCGGCTGATGGACCTTCAATTTGTGGTGGACACCTGTGAGAAGAATTACCCCACTCTGAAAAAACTCAAGGGGCTGTTCAACCAGCTGTATGCCTACGCCATGAAAAACGATATCTGCAACAAGGATTACTCCGAGTTTGTGGATTTGAGCCGGTACAAGGATAAGAACCCCAACAAACGTGACCGGAACAAGTTCACAAAGGAGCAGATTGCCCGCCTATGGGAGCTTGCAGAGGACCCGTACTATCAGATCGTGCTGATGCTGATTTACAACGGTTGCCGCATCTCGGAGTTCCTCGACTTGAAGAAGGAAAACGTACATCTGGAAGAACAGTACTTCGATGTGATCGCCAGCAAAACCGAAAACGGCCTGCGGAAAGTTCCCATTGCCGACAAGGTACTGCCATTCTACAAAGCGTGGTACGAAGGTTCTCAGTGTGAATATCTGCTCCACACGCCAGATCAAAAGCATTTTGATTACAGGAACTACTACGACAGTTACTTCACACCCCTGATGGAGCAGCTTGGATATGACCAGACGCCACACTGTACCCGGCACACCTGCATCTCCATGCTGACAGAGGCCCATGTAGACCAAACCATGATCAAGAAGATTGTGGGACACTCCGGTGCCATGACGCTCACCGAACGTGTCTACACCCACCTGGATATTGAAACACTGGTGGAGGCAATCAACAAGATCTAAAAGGAAGAAGGAAAAGCCGTGCAGCACAAAAAAGCAGGAGATACGCTCCTTGCGGAACGATCTCCTGCTTCATAAGGCTTTTGTTTTCGCTTGCGATTCTTGTTCCTTGTGTGCTCCTTGCTTGCTCCTTACGAAGCAAAACGGAACACTTCTGAGGAACTCTCACAACTCCAAAACCATCCAATTTTCTGCAAAACAGCGTCCAAAGACGTACTGAGAAGCAGTGGAAATTATCTCTTGGGTAAGTGAGATCAGCGCTTGCTGAACTGAGGCGCACGACGGGCAGCTTTGAGGCCGTACTTCAATCGTCTGAGCGATGATTTTCCTTGATATTCCGGGCTTTTTTGAGCCTCGG
>CATXUX010000058.1 GCA_958402795.1 uncultured Lachnospiraceae bacterium
GCGATAAAACAGATCGGAATTGAAGGTGGTGAAGTTTGAACGATGAAAACTTAAAACCAGTGCGAAGCAAGAGTGAAGCAAGAGAGCGTGGACGAAACGGCGGCAAGAAATCCGGTGAGTCGAGACGCAGACAGGCGAAGCTCCGCGATACCATGAACAGACTGCTGACCATGAAGGTAGAGGTCGAGGGATTATCGGACGTCCTCCGTGCTGATGGAGTCGAAAGTACGTACGAAGATGTGGTTACCATGGCCATGATACAGCAGGCTGCAATGGGTGACGTAAAAGCGTATCAAGCTATCATGAAAGTGCTTGGACAGACTAAGTCAGATGTAGACTTGGAAGAGCAGCAGGAGAGAATACAATTGCTGCGGGCGCAAAAAGAGAAAATAGAGCCCGAAACACCAGAAGATGTGAAAGCGGAAGCTGTGGATCCACATGATGTTATTATCCCGGCACTCTGGGATCTGTTTGAAGATGATGAGCATGAACACCAGATCATCACTTCCGGGCGCGCAGGAACGAAGTCAAGTTTTGCTGGCATTCTCGGCATTAGCACAATCATTTCTGATGATCCGGCAGCTGTTGTGGTTTTGCGGAAGCGGCACAATAAGCTGCGGAAAACAGTGTATAAAGAGATGATCCGTGCCATCAAGCGGCTCGGGCTCAGCAAAGATGAATTCGAAATCGGCGTATCTCCGATGCAGATCTGTCACAAGAGAACGGGAAACGTAATATATTTTTCAGGTTCTGACAGCATTGATGATACGAAGGGTATCATCGACGAGGATAAACCGATAAAGCTGGTTATCCTGGACGAACTGACAGAATTTTTCGATGTTGGCGAAGGTGAGGAGGAGCTAACCAACATCGAGGCCACGTTTGTGCGTGGAAACGATGAAGGCTTCCGAATGCTCTATTTGTACAATCCTCCGAAAAATCCGAATGCGCCCGTCAACATCTGGTGCAAAAAGATGGAACTCCGGTCAGATGCTGTGCGTAAGCATGTAGATTACCGGGATGTTCCTATTGATTGGATTGGGAAAAAACTGCTGGAATCAGCAGAACTGCTGAAAACAGCGGATCCCAAGATGTACCGGTGGGTGTGGCTGGGAGAATGCATCGGTGTTGATGACTTAATTTATTACATGTTCCAAACATCAGCTCATACGTATAATCCGAAAAATTACAGCAAAGAAGCGAGGGCCGCTATCGGGGAAATCGGGGTAGGAGTTGATTACGGACAGCAGAACGCAACTGTGTTTGAAGCAGCAGGGATTGACTATGACAATCAGTTCTTCCGTGGGGTAAAGGAATATTATCATTCCGGCCGGGACGAGGGAAAGCAGAAGTCGCCTTCTGAGTATGCGGAAGATCTGAAGCAATTCTGTGATGAAATAGAGGCGGAATACGACAGAGTAGTAAGTTATATATTCATAGATCCGTCTGCGGCGGGCCTGATCGAAGAGGTAAGACGTGTGCTCCCGCATATTCCGATTGTAAAAGCGCAGAATGATGTGAAGCTTGGCATCAGCCGCGTACAAAAATTTTTGTCTTTCGGAAAATTACGGTTAAGCACAGGGCAGGAAAAGCTCATAGAAGAAATGGGAACATATCAGTATGACCCGAAAAGCATTGAAAATGGCAAGGAAGTGCCATTAAAAATAAATGACCATTGTGAAGATGCTTTTCGCTATTTGGTCATGGGAATGTGGAGATATATCGTAAATATGCTCCCGGTTTCGGAAAGAGGTGATGAAGATTGATACAGTATGAAAATATTCAGAAGGCTATGGGGGTTGAAATTGCTATATCCAGTGAGATGTCAAAGGCAATTTACCGATGGTCAAAATTGTACAAAAACGAAGCTCCTTGGCTGAAAGACGACGTAAAGAGTCTCAATCTCCCAGCTGCCATATGCTCGGAGATGTCGAGACTGGTGACGATGGAATCTGAAATTTCTGTTTCCGGCAGTTCCCGAGCAAAAATGATAGCAAAAAGCATGGAATCGTTTCTCAGTAAGCTGCCGGTATATACAGAATATGCGTGTAGCACGGGTGGAATTGTGTTTAAGCCATACATAGACGATTCCGGTATTGCAATTGATATTGTACGGTCAGGCTACTTTTATCCGGTGGAATTTGACAGCGCGGGTAACATTACGGCTGTTATCTTCCCGGAATTTAAACGCGTCGGGAAGAAACTATACACGCGCCTGGAGTATCAGCGGTTTGCTGGAAACAAATATACCATCGAAAACAAAGCGTTTGTTAGTCGAAAGGCTTTAGTCAGGACAGACGATATCATCAATCTTGGACAGGAAATCAGTTTGGAAGAGGTCCCGGAATGGGCAGAAATTGCTCCATATGCGGAATTTGATCATGCTGACAGAACATTGTTCGCATACTTTCGGATTCCAACGGCAAATAATATTGATCCTGAATCGCCGCTCGGGGTTTCCGTGTACGCAAGGACTGTGGATCAGATAAAAGATGCAGACGAACAATACGGCGCTACCTTGTGGGAATACAGGTCGAAAGAGACTGCAATTCAGGCAGCAAATGAATTTTTCCAGCATGACAGACGGGGAAATGTAATCCTTCCCCGCGGAAATGACAGATTATACAGGGCATTGGGCAATAACATAACGGATAATGATGGGAAGCCATTTTTTAATGTGTACTCACCAGAGATCCGGGATCAGAGCTTTTTTAACGGATATAACAGGATTGTGCAAAAGGTGGAGTTCAATTCTGGACTTGCTTATGGAACCTTATCAGATCCGCAGGTAGTGGACAAGACAGCCGAAGAAATTAAAGCAAGCAAGCAACGATCCTATGCGACTGTTAAATCAATACAGAACAGCCTTGCCGATGCGATTGGTCAGCTTGTTTACGCGATAGATGCGTGGATGGATATCGGAGAGCTCGCGCCCCGGGGGGCAGTGAATCTTGCCACGTCGTGGGACGATTCGCTCGTTACGGATAAAAAGGCGGAGCGAGAGCAGGATCTCCAGGATCTGGCTGCCGGAATCATGCAGCCGTTTGAGTACCGCATGAAATATTACGGAGAAGACGAAGCAACGGCCAGAAAAATGGTTGGAACACCTGCAGAGGTGATTGAATAATGACACAGGGAGAACTGGAGCAGATTCCGCTGCCGTTCGAGCGCCACTTGTCTGATTTGGAAATGCGGATCATGAATGAAATCGTTCAGGCAATCAAGGTGAATGGGTTCTCTACTGCAACGGCGGATAGGCAGATGGACCGTATGGTACAACTGGGCAGGTCCGAGAGGGACATAAGACAATGTATACAGGAAACGCTGGACGCGACAGATGAAGAAATCGAGAGGATTTTTTCAGACACCGTATATGAGTACTATTACGGGTATGAGAGGGTGTACAAAGCAACGGGAACAGCGCAGATACCATTTAAGGACAACCTGGAATTGCAGGCGCTTATATCTGCGGTACAATCGCAAACGATAAACACGTTCCGCAACATGACCGCATCGATGGGATTTGCAATCAGGGATCCGGCGACCGGGAAAATCTCGTACAGTCCGCTCATGGATTTCTACCAGAGCACGCTTGATTCCGCTGTCCTGGAGATCGTATCCGGCACGATTAGCTATGACAAGGCGATTGGCCGGGCGATAAATACTATGACCAATAGTGGATTGCGCTGGATCGATTATGATTCCGGCTGGCATAACAGAGTAAATGTCGCGGCGAGACGGGCCATCATGACCGGATTCCGCCAAGTTCAAGAGAAGATCAATGAACAGGTCGCAAAAGATCTCGGTACGGACAGCTACGAGGTATCATATCACGTCGGAGCGAGACCAGAGCATCAGCCCTGGCAGGGACGCGTATGGACATACGAACAGCTTGTTTCCGTCTGTGGCCTTGGAACAGTGACCGGATTGCATGGGGCGAACTGCTATCATGATTATAATCCATTTATTCCGGGTGTATCGGTACGGACTTATACAGATGATCAGCTGGATGAGATGCTGGAAGAGGAAAACCGGCCGAAGGCATACAATGGCAAGGAATACACTGCGTACGAGGCATTGCAGGAGCAGCGCAGAATGGAGACAGCGATGCGGAAAACCAGACAGGACATTAAACTGCTGCAGGAAAGCGGAGTGAATGAAACGACGATAACGGTAAAAAAGGCTAGGTATCAGGTGCAGATGCAGCAGTACAAGAGCTTCTCCAGCGCCATGAAGCTACCGGAACAGATGCAGAGAGTATATCAAGACGGTCTGGGAAAAGTGGCGGGTGGGAGGAATAAAAATACGGCTGCCAGCTGGTCGAAAAGCGTTGCGAAATCCAGTGGGAGAAATACGGCGGAAGGTGAAAAAAGTAAGAAAAAATATAAGTACAAGAAAACCGTGGTTAATGAAAAGATGATAGATTCTCCGGATTATCGGAAACGGTTCAATGATCTATCTGATAACCCAAGTGTGAACAGAGGTGCGTGGAATGCTGCAAAGGAAATATTGAAGCATAGGAGTGGTACAAAATACGAGGATTTGGCTTTTATCGATGGAAGTACCGGAAAATATATTATAAATAAAGACTACGATATGGAGAATACGGCAAAGCCAAATAAGCCTATGAATAAGATGCTGAGTGCAGCGGAGCCGTATACCATTATAGGCATACATAATCACCCGGGAAGTAGTGCACCAAGTCTATCGGATTTGGTTGTCTGTATGGATCGAAAGTATGATTTTGGGGTGGTTGCGTGCCACGATGGACGGGTTTACAAGTATTCTGTAGATACCGCGAAATTCAATAAGCTGAATGCGCATTTTGCTCTTGAAAGAATGTTAAAAGAAGGATATACTGATGATGTGAAAGGAATGCTTTATGATGTGGGAGTGAAGTTGGAGGTATTATAATGTCCGATGAAAAATACAGAAAGATATGTGAAAAACTAGGGTGTGAACCCAAAGATATAAAAATACCGGATTTTGATACGGAAGATGATTCTTGGGAAAGTCCGGTTTCGGTTCTTACGGTTGAAGAAATTGATTACTTATACAAAAGCGGATATCTGAGTACAAAGCAGTAAAAGTGTGCGACGTCGCACAA
Source organism: uncultured Lachnospiraceae bacterium (assembly GCA_958402795.1). Taxonomy (GTDB): domain Bacteria; phylum Bacillota; class Clostridia; order Lachnospirales; family Lachnospiraceae; genus Schaedlerella. The sequence goes on from CATXUX010000058.1 coordinate 5,108, forward strand.
ATAATCTCTTGATTTTAAACCACTTGCTTCGGCAGGTGGTTTTCTTATGCCAATTTTTAAGGAGGTGACCCTATATCTCGGAACTGTCCGTGAAACAGCAAAGCATTCAGAGTGTTCTGGGTGCTATTTTTTTTGCCCAAGAAGGTTACGGCATTAAAACTGTCCCCGAATACATCCGGCAAGATGTTAAAACTGTACAGCTTCCGGGAGACACCGGCTATAAAAACGCAAGCGGAAAAGAAAGGAGCAAACATGGATTTAAGAGAAGCATTAGGAGAAGAACTGTATACGCAAGCAGAGGCGAGACTGACGGAGATCAACGGTGCGGAAGATCGGAGGGACAATCCGGTCAGATTCGTGGATCTGTCGGAGGGAAAGTATGTAGGCAAAGAAAAATATACTTCCTTACAGACAGAATCTTCCGGATACAAGAAGCAACTCGCAGACGCCAACAGAGAAATCGAATCCTACAAAGGTATGGATATCGACGGCATCAAGCAGGCGGCAGCAAACTGGGAGAAAAAGTATAATGATGACACTAAAGCACTACAAGGCCAGCTTCTCGACCAGGAAAAGACCTTTGCTGCAGAGAGGTATCTGGACGGTCAGAGAATTAAGTCGCCTCTGTCTCGGAAAACAATTCTCCATGAATTTCTTGCAAAGAACATGGAATACAAAGACGGTAAGTTCGCAGGCGCAGATGAGTACATGAAGACGGTTCGCGAGCAGTATCCGGACGAATTCGAACCGGATGAATCCGGAGCTGGATCGGAAAAGAAAAGATTTGTGCGCGGAACGAGCCACACTTATAAGCCAACGACAAAATCGTCGGAAGATGCTTATATCGAGAAGAAGTATGGAAACAACAAATACGCAAAACAGTAAAGGAGAACACAAATTATGGAATATGGTGGTTATAACGTAGAAGAAAAATATAGCCGGATTGTCGAGCCGAATTTTTATTTTGACGCGGTACTTCAGCCGGGACTGACGTTCAGTGATCAGTTCCAGGGTGATGCAACAGGAGCTGGAGCGGTCAAAATTTTCAAACTGGCTGCAAAGTCGGCGAAGGATCCGAAAGTACCGGCATCAGATTTTGACCACACGAATGCCGGAAATGAACTGATTCCGTTGCTTTTGAACAATCTGCAGCAGGAATCTACAAAGATTTACAATGTGCAGGCGCAGGCGGTGCCGTATGATATGGCAGATTCGCACCTTTCACAGTCTGTGCAGGTATGCCGCGAGGGGTGGCAGATGTCTGGTCTTGCGTGCCTTGCGCACGAAGGGACGGCCATGAGCGATACGGCAGCGATCACAACCGACAACATCATCAGCAAGGTCATCGCCGGCAGAAAAGCAATCCGCAAACAGAAAGCATCAGCTAACGTGGTAATGGCGTCCGTTGAGACATACAGCACTATGCTGGAGGTTGCTGGTGATAAATTTATCCCTGTAAAGAACGACGAGATTATCCGGACCGGTCAGATGGGGTACTATCTTGGCATGCTCTGGGTGGAATGCAATATGCTGGATTTGTCTACAGCGGCGAAATACTACGACTATACCGGTAAACTTCAGACGGAGGACCTGTCAAAGGTTGAGTACATCATGTATGACTGGAGAGGTTTCCACATCGTAGACTTGCTGGACATGGCAAGGCTGAAAGATTCCGAGAACTTTAACGGGACGCTGGCGCAGGTTGAAATTGTAAGTGGATACAGACTTGGCGATCCTAATTATGCGGTTGTGAAAAAATACTCTGCCGCGGGTGCATGATGATGAAATTGTATGCGGACTATGATTATTATGCGACTGTTTACGCAGGCGCCAAGTTGAGCGACGAATATGAGGCAGAACGATGTCTGATGCAGGCAACGTCAGTAATACGGAATCTCACATTTGGACGTATTGAAGAGATGCAGGAGGTGCCAGAGGACGCGAAAATGTGCTGCTGTGAAGTTGCCGAAAGGCTGTATGCCGCCGACAGTGCAAAGACGGAAAACGGGGTGATCCTGCAGAGTTACAGTAATGATGGTGAATCCGGGACTTACGCGGTTGCGGATATCTCGGAAAGTGCCACGGATAAGGCGGTGTACAATATAGTGCACCGTTGGCTTTCCCTGTCAGGATTGATGTATTGTGGAGTGATGCGATGAACCCAAATTACAATCAGACAATTACGATTTATAACTGTCTGCGCGTAGCAGACAATCCGAATGATACAAAAGACATCTGGTATAAAACGGTGATTAAAGACTGTTTTTACAAAAATGTCATTGGTCGGACAGAGTATGTGGACAAGGCGCCAAAGACGGAGAGTGCATATACCGTACGGATTCCAGAGTCTGAAATGTACAGGCCATATCATGAGTGGATAAACCTTTCCGATGAAGAGCGGCGAGGATATTTTACCTGCAGTTTGAAGGACATTGTGATCAAGGGCGCATGCATGGAGGAGATTATTGGAATCTCGCCCAATACGGCATCACAGATACTGTCCAGATATAAACCGGACGCGTTTATTGTTACTGCATTTTCGGATAACACGTCGCACCTATGTGGAAAGCATTACAGATTAGGAGGCTGACATGAGCGTAGAAGTTAAATGGAACAAGCCGATCCCGCAGATTGCCAGAGAAGCTACGGGAGGGGATAAGACGTTGCTCTTCATGGCAAACGAAGCGAAACGCCTCATGGACCCGTATGTTCCCGCACTCAACGAGTTTTTATCACAGCGTGTAGAGACGTATGTGGAGGGTGATGAGGGTGTCGTGCATTATCTGGCTCCTTATGCGAATTATCAGCATGAAGGTGTTTTGATGGTGTCGCGTATCACGGGCAGTCCCTGGGCGCGGGAAGGCGAGAGCAAGGTAACAACCGGCAGGAAGCTGAAACATAATACTTCCCGGCATCCGTTGGCAACGTCTGAATGGGAAAAGGCGATGAAGGCGGCGCGTATGGACGATTTGACAAGTGCTGTGCAGAGATATGTGAATGGGAGAATGAAATGACAAAGCATGAGATCATGAAGCAGTATGTTGAAGGGAAGGTAATGGAGTTATCGAACCGTCTTGTGTCTTTTAATTTTGCCGATGATTCCCCAGATGCGATTTCGTTCATAACGAACTACTCGGACAAAGTGGTGAAGAAATATATCCGGGCGGCAGACAAGGCATACGGATTTACCATTTTGATCACATGGCATTTTTCGACAGAGACTGATGATTTAAACCTGCAGGCTATGAATTTTGCGCAAGAATTTATGGACTGGATTGATGAACAGGACCGCATCGGGAATTTTCCTGACTTTGGGGAAAAGTGCAGGGTCAAAAAAATTGAAAACCTGCAGAATATGCCGAACCTTGCCTCTGTAGACTGGGAGAATATGAAAGCTCAGTACATGATGCAGTGCAGGGTTCTTTATTTTGAAAAGGAGATTTGAAAAAAATGAAGTTAAGCGAATTGATGAAAAATTACACACCGAAACCGGAGTATGAAGGCTGGGTGACGAATGACGATTATGTTTTAGCTATTGACGTGGCACCAGGAACAGATCCGACGACTGCCGTGGCTGATTATGCTGTTGTGGAAATGGGAATTTCCGGCTTGGATTCACAGATGAATCCAATCACGCAGGATAAGCAGTATATCCGGGCAGGTCAGAATACCATGAAGACCGGTACGCAGAGATCCTTTACCTTGAGCGGGGATCGTTATGTAGGAGATGCCGCGCAGGACTTTTGTCTGTCTCACAAGATGAAGTACGGGACCGGTAACGGCGTAGTTACAAATTATGTGTACTTTAATATCCTGACCGGCGAAGGAGAAAAAGGGCAGGTTTCAATTATTGTCAACTCGGACGGATCCGGGAATGCCGGAGAGTCTTCAGCGGTTGACATTGAGTTCAAAAAGATTGGCTCAAATCCGGAGGAGTATACTTACTCGGCTTCGGCCGCTTGAACAGCAGGGAATCAAGCGGTAGCATTGATGAAGGAGGATTACAGATATGAAAACGGTGAAAGTGAAGATTTTAGGAGTGGAGCTGGAAGCACCGCTGTTGAATCCGAAAGTGATGCGGCAGTATGACGCAGGAATAAAGGCTGTTGGCGATAAGGCGAATGCCTCGAGAAAAGAAGAAACTTCGGCCGATGCAATTGAGATGATGTGCGATGCGGTGATCGAGTTCGTTGACACTATATTTGGCGAAGGAAGCGCAAAGAAGGTATTTGGCGATGAAACAGATCTGCTCACCTGTCTTGATGCATTTGAAGAGCTGACAGAACTATACGAAAAACAGGTGAATCCGGTTTTGCAAAAGTATTCCAAGGAGTCAACGGAGAGTGATGCGTAATGAGAGCAACCCTTATTACAGGGGGACTCCCTAAAAGTGTTTTGATAGACGGAAGGGAGTGCTCGATATGCTGGGATTATCAAACCTGGATGCGTTTCGATGGGATCAGGGAAAGCAATATTGGAGAAGAAGAGAAACTTATCGGGATGCTGCAGCTATGCTATCCCCGAATTCCGGAAAATATTGAAGAAGCTGTCAATAAAATGCTGTGGTTTTATCGTTGCGGCGAGGAGGAAGAAAAGGAAGAGAAAAGGCAGAGATACCAGCGCAGGACGTCAAAAGAGCCTGCGTTTTCGTTTTCTCAGGACGAGCCGTATATTTATGCGGCGTTCCTGGAGGAGTACGGTATTGATCTGACACAGACGCAGGATCTGCACTGGTGGAAATTTATGTCTCTGTTTGAATCTTTGGGCGAGGATACGAAAATGTCCAAAATTATGTATTACCGAAAAGCCAGTATTTCCGGCCTGCCAAAAGAACGAAGAGCCTTTATCAACGAGATGAAGAAGCTATATCAGATCAGGCAAAACTCAGAAGGGAGAAGGCTGACTCTTGAGGAACGCAATCAAAGGTGGATCGATTATGTAAAAGAACGGTGCGGTGCAACCGCGTGAGCTTGGGGAAAGGAATGTTGGGCTATGCTCCCAACGCCCCGCATTAAGCAATTAAGACATGGCGAAAGGCTGTGTCTTAATTGCGTTACAGATAAGAAGGTGACGCAATGGCACAAGATGGAACGATAAAAATAAAAACAACATTGGACAATTCGGAAGCAGAAAGTGCGATGTCTAAATTTTCCGGTGCTGCAAAAACTGCTTTAAAGGGGGTTGAGGTGGCTGTTGGCACGGTCAGTGCGGCTATGGCAGCTCTTGCAGGATATGCGGTTAATGTCGGCTCTGATTTCGAATCGGGAATGAGCAAGGTTTCTGCAATATCGGGCGCGACAGGTGATGATCTGGAAGCGTTGTCAGAGAAAGCCAAGGAAATGGGCGCAGAGACAAAATTCAGCGCGACAGAAGCGGCGAGCGCATTTGAGTACATGGCAATGGCCGGCTGGAAAACAGAAGATATGCTGAACGGCATCGAAGGTATTATGAACCTTGCCGCAGCATCGGGAGAGGATCTGGCAACTACTTCTGATATCGTAACAGATGCATTGACCGCATTTGGTATGTCTGCTTCAGATTCTACGCATTTCGCAGATGTGCTTGCACAGGCATCGTCCAATGCAAATACAAACGTGTCCATGATGGGCGAAACGTTTAAGTATGTAGCCCCTGTTGCAGGTTCGATGGGATTCAGCGTTGAAGATTGCGCTGTTGCCATCGGCCTAATGGCGAACAGTGGAATTAAGGCAAGCCAGGCAGGAACGTCGCTCCGTCAGATCTTCACGAATCTTGTGAAGCCGACAGACGCAATGCAGGGAGCAATGGACAAGTTGGGAATATCCCTGACGGATTCTGCGGGAAATACTAAAAGCCTGGATACACTCATGGGTGATTTGCGGAATAGTTTCGCAGGCCTGACGGATGCTGAAAAGGCGCAGTATGCTGCTACGCTTGCCGGGCAGGAAGGAATGTCAGGATTCCTGGCCATCGTGAATGCTTCCGATGCGGATTTTAACGCGCTGAAAAATTCCATTAACAACGCAGATGGTGCAGCGAAAAAAATGGCGGGAACCATGCAGGATAACCTGCAGGGCAGCCTGACGATCATGAAGTCCGCCATGGAAGGATTCGGGATCAAGATCTACGAGGAGATGCAGGAACCGTTACGGCAGGCCGCTGATACCGGGACAGAGTACATCAACCGCTTATCTGATGCGTTTGAGTCCGGAGGAATCCACGGAGTTGTGGAAGAAGCCGGGGAGATATTCGAAGACCTGACTGATGAGATCGCAAGTACAAGCGATGCAGCAGACGGACTTATAACGCCGGTGAAGAATATTGTAGACGTAATCGCAGATCTGGGTGGCGGCGCAGTGACAACTGCTGTAAAGACGATGCAGACGCTTGCAGAGAATACGGATAAAGTGATCCCGTTGGCAGTTTCTGCCTATACAGCCTTCAAAGTTTATACGACTACAATGAAGTCGGCAACAACAGCCCAGAAAGCAAGTGCGGCGGCGACAGAGCTGTTAAATAAACTGGAAAAGAAGAATGCACTACAGCAGACCGCTGTAAATGGCAGCCTGACTATCCGCCAGACGTTAATGGCAGTTAATAATGGACAGATAACAGTCGCGACGGCTGCCACGGGATTATGGACAAAAGCGCAGGCAAAGCTGAATGCGACGCTGTCGGCGAATCCAATCGGACTGGTAGTTACTGCAATCGCCGCGCTTACAGCCGGAGTTACGGCGTATGCGATCGTTACGAAAGACGCGACAGAAAAAGCATACGGCCTGAATGAGGAGCAGAAAAAAGCAGTAGATGCGTGTGAAAAAAACACGGATAAACTGAATGAACAGAGAGCTGCGAGAGAAGAAGCAGTACAGTCCATCGACAAGGAATATGACGGCTACGAGATACTCCTTGACGAATTGCGGTCTATTACAGACGAAAACGGCAAGGTAAAAGAGGGGTATGAAGGCAGGGCGGCTGTTATCACCGGCCAGTTGTCAGATGCCCTGGGGGTAGAAGTTGAGCTACTGGACGGACAGATCCAGAAGTACGGCGAGGTTGTGACGGCAATTGAAAATGTGATCGTCCAGAAAAAGGCAGAAGCGACTTTAAGCGCTATGCAGGAAGACATGGCGAATGCCTATGCGGATACCGAAGAAGCAATCAATAAGTACAAAGAAGCATCGAAGGTGGCAGCAGAAAAAACAGCCGAGCTGGAAGCGGCGCAGGAAGAAGCGGCAGCAGCGCAGGAACGGTTCGATAATTCTTTCGGATCTTCTCCGGAAATTGTAGAACAGCTTTCAGAAGAATCGGAGAAAGCGGAAGAGAAGGTTCGAATATTGACTGAATCGCAAAAAGAAGCCGCTGACGCAGCGCAGGACTCCAAGGAAGCGATGGCGGAACTGTCCGAAGAACTGAACAACTACAATGCACTGCAGGAAGCAGTTGCTTCCGGTGATACTGCAAAGATATCAGATGCCCTGGAAAATCTTGTGACCTCGTACCGGGAGTATACAGGAGAAGCACTTGCTGCATCAGAGGAAACGAGGAGCGCGCTTTACAGCCAGGCGCAGGGATATGTTGAAAATCTGGAGCTGATCCAGGATAGCACCTTGCCGATAGCCGATGAAATTTACGCGCAGATGGCCGGTGCGGCAGCGAAAACGATAGAGAATTTCAATCAGCTTCCAGGCGGAATCGCGCAGGGGATTGAGGAGATTGGCCCGGAAGCAAGTGCCGCCATGCTGTCGGCTCTTGCACAGGCGGATCTGGACGGAAAGCTGGACGAAGAGGGACAAAAGTCGGTAGAGAGTCTTTTGGCTGCATTTAACGGACTTGACGAAAAAACAGCGGAGAAATTTTCCCTGGCTGCTTATGGAGCTCTTAGTGGCTTGGAAGGGTTTGGCGAAAATCTGGTAGATCCTGCGGAGAAAGGTGTGGAAGCTTTCCTGAATTCCCTGAGAACAGCTTTAGATGAACATAGCCCATCTAAAAAGACAGAAGAAATTTTTCAGCTGGCAATGGAAGGCGCCGAAGAAGGGATTGATGGAGGAAAAGACGGGGTTCTTGAGAAAGCAGGCTCGTTTGTAAATGAATTTCTTGGAAAGTTCTCGGAGAGCGGACTGAAAGATAAGCTGCAGGAACTTGGGAGCGAGGCAATGTCGTTTTTCGGGACTGGAGTTTCTTCCCGGACAGAAGATTCCAGGCTCGCAGGGAAAGCAAATGCAGATGCAGCGAATTCCGGCGCCGCTTCCGTAGACCCGTCAGCGACGGGAAGCTCTTTCGGTGGATTGTTCGGTGGAGGCATCGGTGGGACGAAGAATGCGTTGTTTGGTCAGGGAAAGTCACTTGCTGACAATGCGAAATCCGGAGCAGACTCTGTGAATCCAAATAGTACTGGTGGGAAATTTGGTGCGCAGTACGCTTCTGGCGTGGGAAGCAAGACGAGAGAAGCTAACATAAAAGGAAAGTCGCTTGCCGACAATGCGAAGAGTGGAGCCGGCTCTGCGGATAGCTATTCCGTCGGTTCAAATTTTGGTTCCGGTTTTGTAAATGGAATATCGAGTTGGATCTCGAGTGCAGCCTCGGCGGCAGCAAATCTTGCATCCAGCGCTTATAATGCTGCGAAACGTTGGTTGGACGAGCATTCTCCGTCAAAAAAATCCAGAAAACTGGGATCGTGGTTTTCACAGGGATTTGGTCTTGGTATTTCCGGTGAAGAAAAGTTTGTAGACGAATCCGCCACACAGATTGCGCAGACGGCAATAGATGCGTTAGATGCAGACCGTATTAGCGATGCAATCAGTAGCATTGACGTCCCTGAGACGATGGCGAGAATAAACGCAGCAATTGACGACAAGCATTTCCAAGTGTCTGAGCGAGTGATTGCAGCAACGGCGGAAAAAGAAAGAGTGAGTGTTTCAGCACAAAATACCGCAGACAAGCTGGAAATTGATTACAAGCGGCTTGGACGAGAACTTTCAAAGCGACCGATCGTTGTGTCGAATGTGATGGACAGCAGGGAATTTTCCAGGCTGACAGCGGTTCCCATGGAACAGCGCATGAAACAAAATAGTAAGCTTAAAAACATGTTGAATGGAGGGAGTCCGAGATGATGGGGCTATCTGTAATATTCAATGGAGTTGAGCTAAATCAGTATATTGATGTACTGCAAGGCTTTACACCATTTTCCGGACCGGATTGGTCTCCGGAAGTACTGGCGGATACGGGAATGCGGAGAGGAACAGATTTCGAATACACTACATATAAACAGAAGACGATTTCGATGCCGTTTACCGTGCTGGAAGGACTGGGGGATAAGCTTGACGCACTCCAGGGAATTTTAAATGTGAATGAGCCAAAAGAATTGATATTCGGAAATGTCCCAGACAGGGTGTTCTATGCAATACCGATGGGGGATCTCAGCTTGGAAGATTACGAGTGTTTTGGCGAAGGAGAGATTACATGGTTGATCCCGGACGGACTCGCCCACGCAGTCACTGAAACAACCTTTCAGGCGGCGAAAAACGCGGACGGGATCCTGGAAGCCACAATCGTCAACAACGGCACGGAATCCGTCCCGATCAGCTATGAGATCACACACAATCACGAAAATGGCTACATCGGGATCGTAAGCGAACATGGAGTACAGCAGTACGGTTTCGTGAATGAGTCGGACGGTGAGAATTATAAGCAGAACGAAATGCTGGTGACGCATGACAACTTCTTTGAAGCGCCGGATGACCATTCCGGCCTGGACGGCATGCACCCGACTTATGGCAGTTCCGGGACACTGACCAAGAAAACATGGTTTAACACTCCATTCTTGGCGATGGGATCGGAAGGAACGAAAACCGGAACCTACAACGGTGGGAAACGTACGGTCAGAGTTCCTGCGGACTCAGAGGGAAATGTCGGAGCAAAGAACTTTTACTCTTACATGCATGTGATCATGTATGCCGGACTGATGGGACAGACCGGCGAGATGTCGGTGAGTTTTCTGACGGAGGACGATGACTTTATCTGCGGGTACTGCTGGTACAAGAATGATACCAGTGGGAATACCGGACATTTTGAGTTAAATGTCTTTGATCCAAGTAAGAGTC
>CATXUX010000059.1 GCA_958402795.1 uncultured Lachnospiraceae bacterium
TAACCATCCTTTCGTCTGAATCACTTACTTCCTTGCTACGATACCTATCATAGCACGGGAAGGGAAGAGGCGTTAGGTGGTTTGTTGGCGAATAAATAGGGCAATATTGACATCACAACACTTTGATATATTTGTAGGTAAACCGCTGGCAGGGACTGAGCGACGCCTTTATCAGTGAGGAAAACTGCCGGTAAATCTTTTGTGCACGGCGGTTTTCTACTCTTGTCGGGACATGTTCGTAAAACATGGTTTCCAATACAGTCCGGTACAGCCACTCCATGGATTTTGTGTCCATTTCCGGCAGATGATCCCGCAGTTGTTCAAATCCACTCTGGCTCAACAGATCGGTTTTGGGCATACTGTGAAAAACGGCGGCGTCGTAAATGGCGCGGTAAACATGACGGATTCCGGTTCCGCCGTGCAGAACACAGAACTGCCGGTATTTTCGCTGTCTGCGAAGAGCAGCCTGAAGGAAGAAGAGAATGGCTGCTGCAGTCAGGCAGACCAGGATTTTGGCAAGAATCTGCAAAATCAGCAGGAACCATCCTGCGGCGTTTCGAATCCATGGACGTTCTCCGTCTGCTGTGGCGGGAATTCCGGTTTCCGGACGTACTCCATAGTATGGAAGGGTATGTTCTTCTAAAATCCAATCATTTCCATCGTATACTTCGCACCATGCATGTCCCATTTCTCCGGTCACTTCAGCAATCCATGTTCCGTCATCCTGCAGGTGGAATGCAGAAGCGGGTACGGCATATCCCTGGACATAGCGGGCGGGATACCCGCAGATGCGGTACATCAGGGCAGCAGTCGTTGCAAAATGCACACAGAACCCTTTTTGATTGTCGAACAGAAAATATTCGGCAAAATCGGTTCCGTCAGGCGTTGGTCCCGGTTCATAATCATAAACCGTATGGTCTGTAAATTCCTTACGGATGAAGGCCGTTGTCTCATCGAGTGTCTGCGGAGCATGACTTTCACATAATTCGATCAGCCGGGAAAGCTTGTCCGGATACTGAGTGTATTCGCCTGCGACGTTCCAGTCGTCTATGCTCATAAGGCTATGGGCGCTAAGGCTGCCGGAATCAGACGAAGCGCTTCCCTGAGCAGCATCATCTGCCTCAGAAGCCGGGACTTCCGACCACTGGCTGTTCTGATACACCTTTCCGTAAGCGACGGGATAGTAGGAGGTCGCTTCTGGTTTTTCTTTTAACGTTACCGAGAACGCTGTGCCGTTGTCCGGCCGGAAACGGGACAGTGCATTTAGATTTCCCATAGATCCGGATGTACCTGTTTCACCTTCTCCAGATGTCTGGGCATCCGTGCTGTCTGCAGGTTCTTCCGGCACATGATTTACTGTATCCTGTTCCGCGTCTGTTTCCGGAGTATGTTCTGCGTCCGCTTCAGAAGCAGCGTCCGAGATGTCAAACGGATCATTTGCGCTGTCAGGAATCTTGATATTCTCGATATCGTCGTTTTCTGTGTGATCCTCTGTTTCAGAATCGGGGTTCCGGGATTCTGATTCTGCAGGATCTGCTTCCTGAGAATCTTCGGGGGAATCCTCGCGGATTTCCCGGACAGATTCCTCCAGCGGATCGATCCATGTTGTTTGAATGATCGTGCGCGTCCGGTGGTAAAATCCATCCGGTGTTTGCTTATAGGATTCGATCGGGCGGCTTCCCCCTGCACAGACCAGTACGAGAAGACCGAGTACACCTGCGGCGGAAACGCTGCAGAGAAGCGCAGAGCGTCCGTTTTGAAAGCGGAAAACAGCCAGGAACAATCCGCCGGACAGGATAACCATCCAGCAGGAGAGCTCGGAGGGAACCTGCCCGATGATAAGGGCAGATGCAGCAGGCACAAGAAGCAGGATTACCGCAGGAACACATCCTCTGTGAAGGCGCAGACACAGGCTCCAAAGCAATACAAGCGGTGTAAGGAAAAGCACACACATTAAAATAAGCTCTGGTTCGGAAACCGTCGGGACCAGATAGGGGTCACGATCCGGCGCGCTGGCTGCCAGATATGCATTGGCTGCAGAATTTATGACTACTGCGGCAGCATCCATATGCCGCCGGATCCAAAAACCGGCGGTGATGCACGATACCGTGAGAAACAGCAGCTTCCCGCCGGGATGCAGCGGGGCATTCCATAAAAGGACTGCTGCCGCGGCAAAGAAAAACAGAAGGACAGATACCCGGAGAGAATCTGCGGGAATCGGAAATACGCTGGTCAGACTTTGCCACCATGCGGACGCAAGAAACCAGACTGTCAGCAGGTGGATGACTGCCAGAAGGACAGGCTGACTGTGCTTTTGACCGATATTTGATTTTGAAACTGTGGGATGGGAAATTCGGATACCGTCCCGGGTTTGTTTCTGGTGTTTCACAATTCTATACTCCTGTCCTTTTCATTCAGTCATACTTGTATCAATGTCTGGGTTTTGCCGTTTACCGTAACACTTCCGTCGCTGCCCAGAACCACGATGCTGCTGAAATGCTCTCCACGGAACGCATCCTCGAAGCAGCTTTGCTCCAAAGCGCCATCTCGGACAGGTTTTGCGGACAACAGACGCCAGATCCACTCGTAGACGGCTTCAGGACTGTCCACTCTCCACTTGATAACACGGCCGCTTTTTTCTTCAAACCATGCCGCCATGTGGATGCATTTCTCTTCAAACAGGGTGATCGAGAGAGAAGCAGCCTGCTCCAGCATTCGGTTCAGTCCGGCTCCGTCGGTTTCGGCGGCGGACAGATGAACCCACAGAAGTACAACGCATCCGAGGGGCAGACTGTGTTCTTTTACGATCAGGTCCTCTCCTCTGGCGCTTAACTTCCAGTGAACCATGCGGACCGGATCAGGCGGACGGTACTCCCGGACCTGATAAATCTCGCCGGGATCATCGCCGTGCCTTTCCGTGGAATATTCGTCTGCGTCTGCGATGAACTCCCGTGTCCTGCGTGTGACTTCCAGCGGCATCACGTCGAAGGGCGGCATGATGCCGACAGACCGGATTTCCTGCAGCGGGATTTTTCGGCGAAAGATCCCGAACATATCATACAGAAACAGCGTGTCAAGGCAGATATCTGTCATCCCAGCGTACTCTGACTCGATGGAAATCTGCTGCGTCTGTGTGGACACCGGGGCGGCCATGCCCGATAGTTTCCGGCGTAGTCCGCCGTGTGAAGCATGTTGTTTCACATGGATGCAGACCGTATATTTTATATTCCCAAACCGGGAAGTATTTTTCACAACGACCGCCGCGCGGATGGGTTTCCCGCGCTCTCCCATAGACGGAACCCTGCCAAATGAAACGCTGGTCTGTTTTTTCACAGTCCGAAGATATAGAAAAGAGCAGACCGGATACAAACATTCAAGCAGCAGAAGGCCGGTCCAGATATAGCCGTCATACATAAAAAAGAGATATGCACTGATGAAAACAGTCAGTAGATATCCGATCACGCGTCCGATCATGCTGCTCCCTCCATTATCTTATTTCTTTGAAATCGTCGGAGACGCTGTGTCTTCTAATATCTGACGGAGCAGGTCTTCCGTCTGAATATGACCGACTTTTGCCTTGGTACTTAACGCAATCCTGTGCATGGCGACCGGGAGAAATACGGCGGCGACGTCATCAGGAATGACATATTCTCTGCCGTTTAAAAAGGCAGATGCTTTTGCCATTGCCGTCAGTGCGACTGTCCCGCGTGGACTCAGTCCCAGTGCGATCATTTCCTGTTCACGGGTGGCTTTTGCAAGCCGTGCGATATAGGAATAGATGACGTCGTGGACATAAATCCGGCTGACATGTTCCTGCGCGTTCAATAGCTCCTGTGCCGAAAAAACACGTTTTACCAGATCCTCCGCCCGCCCGTTCTGGCTGCGCTTTAAAATTTCCATTTCTTCTTTTACGGTCGGATATCCCATTTTTACACAGATCATAAAACGGTCCAGCTGTGATTCGGGAAGAAGCTGCGTTCCGGCAGAGCCGTAGGGGTTTTCTGTTGCAATGACGATAAACGGATTTCCCACATTTCTTGTCACGCCATCCACCGTCACATGACGCTCTTCCATAACTTCCAGAAGCGCCGACTGTGTTTTGGGAGATGTCCGGTTGATCTCATCCGCCAGTAGCAGATTACACATGACGGCGCCCGGCTGATACACAAATTGTCCGGTTTCTTTCTGATAGATGGTGAACCCGGTCAGATCCGCTGGCAGGACGTCGGGTGTAAACTGCACCCGTTTCGCGTCCAGTCCGATTGCCCGGGAAAATGCAAGCGCCATGGTTGTCTTTCCGGTTCCGGGAATATCTTCCACCAGGATATGTCCGCGCGCGAGGATTGCCATCATGATCCGTTCAATCACATCGGCTTTACCGACCACAGCCTGCTGTACCTGCTGGATGACTGCGGCGGGGGTTCCGTAACGTGGAGAAACGCCGGAATTGTCTGTATTATTCACATGAGTTGCCATAGGGATTGTTTCCTTTCTTATATGCGGGTGTTTGTGAAACCTGCTTTATTCGGGTAGATTTCAAACAGGATTCTCAGAGCTTGAGTTTGGCAAGCGCGTCAGCAAGTGCATTGTTTACCGGCTTTTCTGCCTCTTTCGCCTGCCTGCGCATGTATTGGCTGACGTCACGCTTATTGGCGCTTTTTCCTTCCTTTGCCTTTCGGTTTTCGAATGAACTGAGCTTCTCTTTATAACCACAGGAGCAGACAAAGCGCTGACCGTCGCCTTTTCCGACAAGCTCCATTTTTTTGTGGCAGTTCGGGCAGCGGGCATTTGTCTGACGGGAGAGGGTTTCCCGGTATCCGCATTCCCGGTCCTGGCAGACAAGCATTTTCCCGCGCTTTCCATTGACTTCCAGCATGAACTTTCCGCACTGCGGACACTTTGTACGAGTCAGATTGTCGTGGCGGAATGTGCCGTTTCCGGTTTTGATCTCCTGGATTAGTGCCTGTGTGTAACTTTGGATCTCGTCCATAAATTTCCGGTCAGATTCTTTCCCGTCGGCAATTGCCTTGAGACGAAGCTCCCAGCGGGCAGTCAGCTCCGGACGCTTCAGATCCCCGGGGACCAGTTCCAGAAGCTGCTTCCCTTTTGAGGTAATATGAATCTCATTTCCTTTCTTCTCCATAAGGAAACTGTTGAACAGCTTTTCTATGATATCCGCCCGGGTGGCGACGGTTCCGAGTCCGCCGGTCTCGCCCAGAGTTTTGGACATCTGTTTATCCTTGCTGGCAAGATATCGGACCGGATTTTCCATGGCGGCGATCAGCGTCCCCTCGGTGAAATATGCAGGCGGTTTCGTTTTCCCTTCTGTAATGGACAGTTTGTCGGTGTTCAGCAGCATACCTGGTTTTACTTCCGAAAGCACGGAGGAATGACAGAGAAAATCTGTTTCTTCTAAATGAGAATCTTCTTTGTCATCGAAATCGGTGTAGTCCTCTTCATAGGCTTCCCGCCATCCGGGCGTCTTCATCACCGTGCCTCGTGCAGAAAATAAACTTTCTTCTGCAAATGCCGCGGTGACGTCTGTGTCTTCATATTCACAGGCCGGACTCAGGACAGCAAGAAACCGACGTACAACCAGATCATAGATCTTTCGCTCTTCACTGGTCATATGATCCAGCTGGACATACTGCTCTGTCGGAATGATCGCGTGGTGGTCAGATACTTTGCTGTTATCCACAAACGATTTATTTGCCGTGATCTTTTGCCGGGAAAGCCTGAGCGCCAGCTTCTTGTATGGACCAACGGCACACGCTTCCAGCCGTTCCTTGAGCGTCCCGGTCATGTCACTGGTAAGATATCGGGAATCTGTCCGCGGATAAGTCAGTACTTTGTGATTTTCATAAAGACGCTGCATGATATTCAGCGTCTGCTTCGCCGAAAACCCGAACCGCTGGTTTGCTTCACGCTGCAGTGTTGTCAGATCGTACAGTGCAGGCGCAAAGGAACGTTTTTCCTTTCGTTTCACATCCGTGATGCGAAGACGCTGCCCGGCATGCTCTTTACAGATGCTTTCCAGTTTATTCCGGTCAAATGTCCGGCCTGAATTGCTTTTCTTGTCCTTCCACGTAAATGTGATCCCGCCGGCGAGAACCTTCAGACCATAATAGGACCTTGACTGAAACTCTTTGATTTCCCGCTCCCGCGCCGCGATCATGGCAAGTGTCGGCGTCTGAACTCTTCCGCAGGAGAGCTGGGCGTTGTACTTACAGGACAGTGCACGCGTGGCGTTGATGCCGACCAGCCAGTCGGCTTTTGCCCGTGCGACTGCTGCGTGGTACAGATTGTTGTAATCCTTGCCCGGCCGTAAATGGGCGAACCCCTCGCGGATGGCTTTGTCTGTGACCGAAGAGATCCAGAGCCGCTTCAGTGGTTTCTTATTGCCGGCCTTTTCCAGAATCCAGCGTGCGACCAATTCCCCTTCCCGCCCTGCATCTGTGGCAATGATAATGTCGGATACATCCTTACGGAAAATCTGCTCTTTGACGGCGTGATACTGCTTTGAGGTCTGTTTGATTACGACCAGTTTCCACTCGTCGGGGAGCATGGGAAGCGTATCCAGGCTCCATGTCTGATATTGCTTTCCGTATTCTTCCGGATCAGCCAGTGTCACCAGATGCCCCAGCGCCCAGGTGACGACGTAGTCTGTTCCTTCTATATAATGAGTTGTTTTCTTATTGCAGTGAAGCACACGGGCAATGTCCCGCGCAACGGAAGGCTTTTCTGCAATTACAAGATGCTTTGCACCCATTCTTTTTTACCTCCTGGCTGCGAATCGTAATATTCTGTTATTTTTCACATACCCATCGTCCGGATGCGCCACACGGCAGCACCAGACCGGTATTTTTTACAGGCAGTCCGATTTCCTGCGACTCGACATGTCCGCCGCGTCCCTTTAATTCGGTCGAAAGCAGATAGGTCAGCACCGCAGGGGCAAGTCCTGTCGTATAGGAATTGACGAGGAAGAAGAGCGCGTCATCTGCCAGGATTTGTGTACAGAGCCGGATCAGTGGATGGATCATATCCTCAATCTTCCAGATTTCTCCCTTTGGACCGCGTCCGTAAGAGGGCGGATCCATAATGATGGCGTCGTATCTGTTGCCGCGCCGGATCTCCCGTTCAACAAATTTCACACAGTCGTCTACGAGCCAGCGGATGGGCGCGTCTTTCAGACCGGAAGAGACTGCATTTTCCTTTGCCCATGTAACCATACCTTTAGAGGCGTCCACATGCGTGACCTGGGCGCCTGCCGCTGCTGCCGCAATGGTAGCGCCTCCGGTGTAGGCGAAAAGATTCAGAACCTTTACCGAACGGCCTGCCTGAACCGTCTGCCGGATCCGCCCGGAGAACCAGTCCCAGTTCGCTGCCTGTTCCGGGAATAAGCCTGTGTGCTTGAAGCTAAACGGCTTCAGATTGAACGTAAGCGTGCCATAATGAATCTGCCACTGCTTTGGCAGATCAAAAAACTCCCATTCCCCGCCGCCCTTTTTGCTGCGGTGGTAGTGTCCGTTACAATGTTTCCAGCCGGCGTCCGTCTTCGGCGTATCCCATATGACCTGCGGATCCGGACGGATCAGAAGATACTTCCCCCAGCGCTCCAGCTTTTCTCCGTTCGAACAATCTATAATTTCATAATCTTTCCAGTTATCTGCAATCCACATTTCAATCTCCAATCATTTACGAATTTGTACTGTCTATCGACATTCTACCATAAAATCACATCTGAAAAAAGACCTCTTGAGATGAATCTTTTGGTGAATCTTTTGGTTGACATTTGCGGTGCTGTAAGGTATAAAGATATAAAAGGGAGTAGCGGCATAGGTTCTATGTATCTTTGGTCGTCAGTACAATAACAAGTGTTATTCGTCAAAGATTGAAACAGCGAGACTTTTACTATGGGTAACTGTAGTAAAGGTCTTTTCTTTTTGCCATATACGGGCCTTCCGGGACTATATATGGCAAAATGAAATTGGTGCTGCAAGGTTCTGCATATGCCGCTGCCGGGAAAAAAAGGAGGATGAGATGGAGTATTTATTAGAAGGACTTCAGATGTTGACATGGCAGCAGATCGTGATGTACGGGATCGGTGCGCTGCTGATCTGGCTGGCAATCGAGAAAGGGTATGAGCCGGCACTGCTGCTGCCGATGGGATTCGGTGCGATTCTGGTGAATCTGCCGGCGAGCGGCGTGCTGAACCAGGTGCTTCCGGGAATCGGAGAAACGCAGGGGATCATTCAATGGCTTTATGAGGTAGGGATCGAGGCGTCTGAGGCGCTTCCGGTACTTTTGTTTATCGGAATCGGCGCGATGATTGATTTCGGCCCGCTGTTGTCAAATCCGAAAATGTTCCTATTCGGGGCGGGCGCGCAGTTTGGTATCTTCGCGGCAATCTTACTGGCGGTGATCCTCGGATTTGATCTAAAAGACGCGGCTTCCATCGGCATCATCGGAGCGGCGGACGGACCGACGTCTATTCTTGTATCACAGATTTTGAAATCGGATTATATCGGCGCGATTGCTGTGGCGGCATATTCCTATATGGCGCTTGTCCCGGTTATCCAGCCGTTTGCGATCCGTCTGGTGACGACGAAAAAAGAGCGCATGATCCGGATGAACTATAACCCGTCTTCTGTAAGCAGGCTGACAAGGATCGTCTTCCCGATCGCAGTGACAGTTGTGGTGGGACTGGTGGCGCCCACATCGGTTGCACTGGTCGGTTTCCTGATGTTTGGCAATCTGATACGTGAGTGCGGTGTTCTCGAAACGATGTCGGATACGGCGCAGAATACGCTCACCAATCTAATCACGCTGCTGCTTGGAATCACGATTTCTTTCAGCATGAAAGCGGAACGTTTCGTTACGGTTGATACACTTCTGATTCTTGTGATCGGTGTATTTGCTTTTGTGGCAGATACGATCGGAGGCGTGATGCTTGCGAAAATCATGAATCTATTCACAAAGGAAAAAATCAATCCGATGATCGGAGCTGCCGGAATCTCGGCGTTCCCGATGTCGTCACGTGTGGTACAGAAAATGGCGCTGGAGGAAGATCCGGGCAACGTGCTGCTGATGCATGCGGCAGGCGCCAACGTCTCCGGGCAGATCGCCTCGGTGGTGGCAGGGGGACTGATCATCAATCTCGTGACCGGATTTTTGGGATAAGAAGGACTTGACAGAAAGGAGAATTCAAATGAATGATATTTTAATAGCACTGGAAATTATGTGGAAGGGTATGGCAGGCATTTTTGCCGTGGCGCTTATCATTATGGCGGTCGTCTGGCTGCTCGGGAAGATCGGGAAAAAATAAGTCAGCATTTTTTACAAGCCGAAAATATCTCTTATATATTTGATAAATATTTTGTGCAATAAAAATATTGATGATTGTTCATAAATACATTACAATAATAATGTAACAGTGAAAGTTGCTTAATAAAAAGGAGATAAGAAAATGCCGGAAATAAGCAGATTTTATGGAATAATAATAAAAATGATTTATAATGATAATGACAAACACCATAAGCCGCATGTGCATGTTTATTATGGCGAATACGAAGCGTCGATGTCTTTAGACGGTGATGTTTTGGAGGGGAAAATACCTTTGAAACAGTATAGGATGGTTTCCGGATGGATGGCTCTGCATGAAGATGAGCTGTATGCTGCATGGAATAATGCAGTCAGAAGCATGGCATTTGAGAAAATAGAGCCTTTAAAATAGCAGGAGGGTAAGCTATGTTTATAATGAATGGTATTGTATATGGCCGAGAGCCAAAAGAATCATTGAAGATTGATGCTATTAAAATTTTACAGGATAAAATCATTTTAGTTACCTTTTCAACAGGTGAAACACGTTTGTTTGATGCGAGTATCTTATCTGGCGCTGTATTTGATAAATTGAAAGATAATGATGTTTTTAACAGTGCGGTTTTAGAACATGGTGTTTTAACATGGGATAACGGTGAAATAGATTGCGCACCGGAATTTATTTATGAAAATAGTTATGAGTACCCAGCAATGGAAGTGGTTTAAGAATCAGAAGCACCTAACATGGTAAAAAAATTAAGTAAAACACAGCCGCGTTACATCTTCCATGATAGAAGAGTAGCGCGGCTTTTGTTATTTAATATCCAGTTCCGGTGGTTCATCTAAATGTTCTGATACATATTTCCCGTTTTTCTTCCGCTGGCGGACGCATTCCGTCAGCAGATATTCAATCTGTCCGTTGACGGAGCGGAAATCATCTTCCGCCCATGCTGCGATAGCATTATAAAGATTTTCTGACAGACGGAGCGGAATCTGTTTTTTCTTATTATTATCTGCCATATCAGTACAGGCTGCCGGAATTTACGATCGGCTGTGCATCGCGGTTTCCACAGAGTACGACCAGAAGATTCGATACCATGGCTGCTTTCCGCTCCTCATCCAGTTCTACTACATTCTGCTCGTTCAAACGATCCAGAGCCATCTCGACCATGCCTACAGCACCGTCAACGATCATTTTCCTTGCGTCAATGATCGCGGCTGCCTGCTGTCTCTGCAGCATGACCGCAGCGATTTCCGGCGCATAGGCAAGATAAGTAATACGCGCCTCAATGATCTCAAGACCGGCGTCTGCCACTTTATTCTGGATCTCCTCCCGGATGCGCTCTGCGACGATCTCACTGGAACCGCGCAGACTCCCTTCATCAGCAATCCCGTCGCCGGTGGTATCGACGTTTGGCGCCACATCGTAAGGATAAATCCGGACAATGTCCCGCAGAGCGCTGTCGCACTGCAGAGAAAGATATTCCTTGTAATTATCGACATTGAAAACCGCTTTGGCTGTATCAACGACACGCCACATGACAGCGATCCCGATCTCGATCGGGTTGCCGAGACAGTCATTGATCTTCTGACGGCTGTTATTCAAAGTCATAACCTTCAGGGAGAGCTTGTTGTTTGTCAGTTCCATTCCGGACTTCTCGCCGCCCATGGTGAGTGCGGCAAGAGGGGATTTGGAATCATTGCTGACATCGCCGCTCTGGTTCAGCTTGGTTTTTGCAGCCGGATTGACGCTGGTGCAGAAAGGATTGACAAAATAGAAGCCTTCATTTTTCAGCGTTCCGACGTATTTTCCAAAGAGCGTCAGTACAAGTGCTTCCTGCGGCTTTAGAACCTTCAGACCACAGAGCGGAATCCATCCAAGGCAGAGCCAGACGATGGAGACAATCAGCAGCAGCGGAGAATGCCCTCTGCTAAGCAGGATTCCGCCGTAAATGCATAGACCGATGGCTGCAAGGTAAAGCAACAGTGTGATTAACAGAACAGGCATACCGTATTTTTTTGTTGTCGCAAGTTTTTCCTTCATGTGTAATTCCTCCTCACAAATTGTTTTGATATCATTATGATATCAAAACAATACAAAACTGTCAATACATTTCGGAAAAACTTTATTCGTATTTACTGGCATCGTGTTTCATGACATAAAAGTATACAGCTACCAGAAAGATCGCTGCACATACCCAGGCTGCCGGACTTGCCAGGCAGACGCCGACGTAGCTGCGTTTATTTGCGGCGATTGCCGCTACCACGGCACGGGACAGCAATTCTACGATTCCCGCAGCCATTGGGAGCAACCCGTATCCCATACCCTGCAGGCCGTTGCGGAATACGAAGATCGCTGCCAGTGGGATGAAGAAGCCGCCGATACATTTCAGGTAGATATCTACGGAAGCCATGATCTCCGTTACGTCTCCGGACAGGAACAGATACGTCATATATTTCCCGACCGTAATACATAAGATGCCTGCGGCGACAGAGTACACGGTGGAGATCAGCATTGCCGATTTACATCCCTGCCGGATCCGCGACACCTTTCCGGCGCCGATGTTCTGTGCACAGTAAGTAGACATTGTGGTGCCAATCGCGGTGTATGCCTGCGTCAGAAGTGTCTCGATCTTATTCGCTGCCGTAAAGGCGGCAACCGCGGTGGAACCAAGGAGATTCAGAGATGTCTGCACCATCATGGTACCGATTGCCGTGATCGAGTATTGCAGCGCCATCGGAAAGCCAATTCCGAACTGAATCTTTAAAAGATGGACTTCCGGGTGCCAGTCGTCTTTCTCCATGCGCAGAAGCGGAACCTTCCTTATAATATAGAACAGACAGAGAATGCCTGATACGCCCTGCGCAATTACAGTAGCATAGGCTGCTCCGGCCGTCCCCATGTGAAATACAATAATAAACACCAGATCAAGCACGATATTTAAAAGCGCCGAAAATATCAGGAAATACAGCGGAACACGGCTGTTTCCCAGCGCTCTCAGGATACTTGCCAGGAGGTTGTACATCATCTGGGCGATGATACCCGCACAGATGATCATGATATAAGTATAGGCGTCGTCAAAAATATTTGACGGTGTATGCATGAACAGAAGCAGCGGTTTCATAAACAACATACTCAGTACCGTCAGAACAACGGATACGAGCAGGGAAAGGATCGCTGCACCCCCGACGGTCTTACGCATTGCTTTCATATCACCGGCTCCAAATTTCTGGGCAGTCAGGACAGTAAAACCTGCCGTCATCCCCAGTGCAAATCCAAGGATCAGAAAATTGATCGTACCTGTACTTCCGACAGCAGCCAGGGCGTTGGTTCCGACAAATTTTCCGACGATTACGGTATCTGCCATATTGTAGAACTGCTGGAACAAATTGCCCAGAAATATCGGCAGCGCAAAATTAAAAATGATTTTTCCCGGCTTCCCGGTTGTCATGTCTTTCTGTAATGTTCCCATTGCATATGCTCCCTTCCTTCATTTTTTCGCTAGTATCCCATTATAAAGATGGTACATGGTGAATGCAATACGGCAAAATCACAAAATATCGCCTTGTGTGACGGGATTATTGGGCAGATTTTCTGTGTACTTTAAAAGTACAAAACTGTGAATATGATTGACTTGATTTTACGCAAAATATATAATGATTCTTTGCATATCGGACTGACCACCTTTACAGGAGGAACGAACCTGGATCTGGGAACAGATGAGAGCGCAGAAGTATCCGCTTCGTATTCCTGCAGGTGGTGGATGGATCATTATGAATATTGCTACGAACACGAGTTCGCGGACTTTTGACACTGGAACATGAGATGTATTGAAAAAAATACAAAAAATCAAAAAAACTACTTGAAATATCAGTTGTGATTCGTTATACTGGTAGAGCTGTGGCATGATAGCTGTGAAGCGAGAGGTTGCTGCCGAGTGTAAGCCGCACGATGGCAGGTTTTCCGTGGAGCGAATGTCAAGTTAGGAAACTGGCGACAAGTCACTGTACGAATCACAACTGATTACTGCTTACCGATAATGGGTAAAGGTATGAAACAACGTGTGAGTTTCTCACGACACACACGGGAGAGTGTACAGTCACCGCTTGTCGTACTGAAGTGAAAAGTACGAAAAGGAGGCGACTTTTTTTATGGCAAGTCAAGTAATGAGAATCACACTGAAAGCGTATGATCACCAGCTGGTAGATGCATCCGCGAAGAAGATCATCGAAACTGTTAAGAAGAACGGAGCACAGGTGAGCGGACCGGTGCCGCTTCCGACCAAGAAGGAAGTAGTTACGATCCTGAGAGCCGTACACAAGTACAAGGACTCCAGAGAGCAGTTCGAGCAGAGAACACACAAGAGACTCATTGACATTATGGATCCAACCCAGAAGACGGTAGATGCACTGTCAAGACTGGAAATGCCGGCAGGTGTTTACATCGACATCAAGATGAAGACGAAGTAATCAGCCGGTACAACTATTTTTTAGAAACAGTACAATCCTACATTTAGGATGAGCACCTGGTTGTGCTCCGCTGTAAATCACAGGAGGTAATTATAATGAAGAAAGCTATCTTAGCTACGAAAGTCGGAATGACTCAAATCTTCAACGAAGACGGAACTTTGATTCCGGTAACGGTTCTTCAGGCTGGCCCTTGCGTGGTAACGCAGGTAAAGACAGCAGAGAATGACGGTTACAGCGCAGTTCAGGTCGGATTTGTTGACAAGAAAGATAAGATTGTCACAAAAGACAAGAACGGCAAGAAGGAAATCGCCCACAGAAATGGTGTAACAAGAGCTGAAAAAGGACATTTTGATAAGGCAGGGGTTTCCGGAAAGAGATATGTAAAAGAATTCAGATTTGAGAATGCAGAAGAATATGCACTTGCACAGGAAATCAAGGCAGACATTTTTGCGGCGGGAGACAAGATCGACGCGACTGCAATTTCCAAAGGAAAGGGTTTCCAGGGCGCGATCAAGCGTCACGGACAGAGCAGAGGACCTATGACGCATGGTTCTAAGTTCCACCGTCACGCAGGTTCTAACGGTGCTTGTTCTGATCCGAGTAAAGTGTTCAAGGGCAAAGGAATGCCTGGTCAGATGGGTAACAAGCAGGTTACTGTACAGAATCTGGAGGTAGTAAGAGTGGATGCAGAGAATGATCTGCTTCTGGTAAAGGGTTCTGTGCCGGGACCGAAGAAGTGCCTGGTAACAATCAAAGAAACAGTAAAGACTGCGAACTAGTCTGACAACAGGAAAGGAGGAACACACAGATGGCTAACGTATCTGTTTATAATATGGAAGGCAAAGAAGTTGGTACGCTTGAGCTCAGTGACGAGGTGTTTGGTGTTGAAGTCAATGAACATCTGGTACACATGGCAGTGCTGAACCAGCTTGCAAATAATCGTCAGGGAACACAGAAAGCAAAGACACGTTCTGAAGTTTCCGGCGGCGGAAGAAAACCGTGGAGACAGAAAGGAACCGGTCATGCAAGACAGGGTTC
>CATXUX010000060.1 GCA_958402795.1 uncultured Lachnospiraceae bacterium
GCTGTCTTATTATGAACTAACGCCATTTTTCAATGCTTGATACCAAAGTCAGGTTATAGAGAAAAAGCGCCGTCAGGTCAATGTAATTATTATTCTTTCCCAAGTATTTTTTTTGGCTTCTTTTCTGCCCGTGCCTCTGCATGAGGCCATTTTTACGGTTTTGTTTACAGTTCTGTCCTGCCGTCCAGCGCCCGCAGCAGCGTAACCTCGTCGATATATTCCAGATCTCCGCCGACCGGTACGCCGCTGGCGATCCTCGTCACCTTGATGCCGGCAGGTTTGATCAGCTTACTGATATACATCGCGGTCGTCTCTCCCTCTAAACTGGAATTCGTCGCAATGATCACTTCCTCCACATCGCCCTGCAGACGCGCGATCAGCTCTTTCAGGCGGATGTCCTCCGGTCCGATCCCCTGCATCGGCGAGATCGCGCCGTGGAGGACATGATAAACGCCCTTGTATTTTCCGGTCTTCTCATATGCCGCAAGATCACGCGGTGTCTCCACGACCATGATTGTTCTCTGGTCCCGGTCCGGATCTTTACAGATTGGGCACACTTCCTGATCCGTCAACGTGCAACACTGCGCACAGTAGCGCACATTGTTTCTCGCCTCCACCAGCGTTTTCGCGAAATTTTCTACTTGCTCCTTCGGCATATTGATCACATGAAACGCCAGACGCTGCGCCGACTTCGTACCGATTCCCGGCAGACGGGAGAACTCCTCGATCAGACGGCTGATCTGTTTGCTGTAATATTCCATACTTCTTTCGCTCCTGTATTCCCCATAAAGGGCGGCTGCCGTCTCCGACAGAACCGCCCTCTCTAACCATCACACAAAACACAATGTCTGTGATGCCATTACATTAAAACAATCCGGCTCCGCCAAGTCCGCCCGTCAGCTTCGACATCGCCGCATTCGATTCTTCCTCTGCTTTGCGGAGCGCCTCGTTCGTCGCCGCCATGATCAGATCTTCCAGCATCTCGATGTCATCCGGATCCACAACCTCTTCCGACAGCTTTACTTTCAGGACTTCCCGTTTTCCTGAAACCGTCACTTCGACCGCTCCGCCGCCGGCTGCCGCCGTATACTCCTTTGTCTCCAGTTCTTTCGCCTGCTCCTCCATCTGGCGCTGCATCCGCTGCGCCTGCTTCATCAGATTTGACATATTTCCCGGCTGTCCGCCCGGGAATCCTCCTCGCTTTGCCATTAGTTATCCTCCACTGTAATCTCCATATTAATAGATTGCTCCATCTGCTTCTCCAGGTCCACAAATGTATCCTCAAAGCGGCGTCCGTCTTCCATCTGACGAACCTCCACTTCTACTTTCTTTCCAATGCGCTGCTCGATCGCATCCTCCAGCTCCTGACGATGATCCTCTCTTGCCACGATCTCATACCCGATCGGATCTGACAGTACGACCAGCAGCCGGTTATCGCCTCCCAGACTCAGCTTCGCCTGATTGAGATACACGCTCATCGGTGCTGATACCTCATCTGCAATTGAACGGAATTTTTTTACAACTTCCTGTACTTCTTCCGGGATTGCCGCCGGTAATTCCGGCTTTGCTTTTCCTTCTCCCGGCTGTGTCCGGCTTCCCGGTACGCCCTGGCCGTAATAGTCGCCTGCAGCGCCGCCATAGTATATATCCCCGTTTCCTTGTCCGAAAGCCGCAGGATTTTCCTGAATCTGTTCCACCTTCTCTTCCACCGCGCGGATCCGGTCCAGCAGACTGTCCGGGTTATTCTCCATCGCCGGGGTACAGAGCTTGATCAGCGTCACTTCCAGCAAAACACGCTTCTGCGTCGCATACTTCATCTGCCCTGAAAGTTCCGAAAAAATCCGGATGTCACGCAGCAGCATATCTGTCTCGATCATCTCCGACTCTTCCTGAAGCTGGATCAGATTCTCCGGCGACACATCCAGTATCTCTTCCAGATCCCCGCCGCCGGACGTCTTTACGAGAAGAAGATTTCTCAAATACCAGGTAAAATCCGCCACAAGCTGTGACAGATCCCGTCCCTGCATGACCAGCTCATCCACGGTATCCAGAACGCCCCGGACATCCCGCGCAATGACCTTCCTCAAAAGACGGCTGAACACATCGGTATCCACCGCGCCCAGCACTTCCAGCACATGCTCATACGTCAGTTTCTGTCCCAGGTAGAATGCGATGCACTGATCCAGCAGGCTCAGCGCATCACGCATCGAGCCGTCCGCTGCTTTCGCAATGTACCGGATTGCCCTCTCTTCCACTTCCACCTGCTCCACAGCCATGAGTTCCTTCATCCGGTCCGCGATCGTATCCGCCGTGATCCGGTGAAAGTCATACCGCTGACAGCGGGAGAGAATTGTGATCGGGATTTTATGCGCCTCTGTTGTCGCCAGAATAAAGATGACATACTCCGGCGGTTCTTCCAATGTCTTCAAAAGCGCGTTGAATGCACCGATTGACAGCATATGCACCTCATCAATGATATAAACCTTGTACTTTCCCTCCGTCGGGCGGTAGGTCACTTCCTCACGGATCTCACGGATATTGTCCACGCCGTTGTTGGATGCCGCGTCGATCTCGATCACATTCATCGACGTGCCCGCCGCAACCGCCCTGCACATCGCACATTCTCCGCAGGGATTTCCGTCCCTCGGATGCTCACAGTTGACCGCCTTTGCAAATATTTTTGCCACGGTCGTCTTTCCCGTTCCCCGGGTTCCACAGAACAAATATGCATGTCCGATACGGTTCGCCCTGATCTGGTTCTGCAGTGTCGTAACAATGTGTTCCTGCCCTTTTACATCTGAAAATTCAGTCGGGCGGAACTTTCTGTATAGTGCCGTATATGACATGTGTCACACCTCTTGTTTCCTTACTCGTCGCCGAAGCTGATCCCGATCATCTTTGCTTCCCGGATCAGGCTGCAGTTCGGATCCACGTATTTGAGTTTCCCCGCAACCTTCTCCAGCGGCACCTTAACCGTCTCATCATTCTTCAGTCCGACCATATAGCCATATTCTCCGTTCAGGATCAGTTCTGCCGCTTTCGCGCCAACTCTTGTCGCAATCACCCGGTCATACGCGCAGGGAGAACCGCCCCTCTGGATATGTCCCGGTACCGTAATCCGCACTTCCTTATCCGTCTTCTGACGGATCTGCTCTGACAGTTCATAAGCAATGGACGGATATTTCCGCTTTTCTACCTTTTCTTTATATTCCTTCTTCTTGAGCTTCGCGTCCTCTTTCGAGATCGCCCCCTCCGCAACGGCAAGGATCGTAAAGGACTTTCCCGCACTGGAACGCTTCTGGATAACATTTGCAATCACATTGATATCATACGGGATCTCCGGCAGCAGGATGATATCCGCGCCGCCCGCGATTCCCGCATGCAGCGTCACATGTCCTACTTTATGTCCCATTACTTCTATTATAAATACCCGGCTGTGGGAAGTTGCCGTCGTATGAATCCGGTCAATCGCGTCCGTTGCGATATCCACCGCACTCTGAAAACCAAATGTCATATCCGTCCCCCAGAGATCGTTGTCAATGGTCTTCGGAAGTGTAATCACATTCAGACCTTCTTCACTGAGCAGATTCGCTGTCTTATGCGTTCCGTTCCCTCCAAGGATCACAAGACAGTCCAGACTCAGCTTGTGATAAGTATGCTTCATCGCCTCTACTTTGTCAAGTCCGTCCTTATCCGGCACCCGCATCAGCTTAAACGGCTGTCTGGAAGTTCCGAGAATCGTACCTCCCCGAGTTAATATTCCTGAAAAATCCTTTGACGTCAGCATGTCAAAGTTTGAATAGATCAGACCTTTATATCCATCCCGGAATCCGTAAATCTCCACATCTGTTCTCTTCTCGCAGAGTCCCTTTACTACTCCGCGCATCGCCGCGTTCAACGCCTGACAGTCGCCGCCGCTCGTCAACATTCCAATTCTCAACATCACACAGTACCTCCTCTTTTTACCCTGCTACTATCTTATCACAAAAAATCAAAAAAACATAGACCTTTTACTTTAACAGCATTTCTATGGAAATGTCATTTCCCGCCGTTTCCACCCGGGCATAGCTTCCGCAGATCAGCGGCATGGACGGAGGAATATGACCGATGTCCAGATCCATGATGATCGGAACATGGTATTTTCCGAGGATCCCGGTCACGGCTTCATACTGATCGAGTCCCAGACATGTCTCACCGTGACACAACGGTCTGCCGATCAGAAATCCTTTTACGTGAGCGAACCAGCCTGCCTGCTCCATCTGCCAGAGCGCGCGGCGGATTCCCATTGTATTCAGATCGCAGGCTTCCAGAAACCAGATGATCCCATCCTCCTGATACTTTTTGGCAAATGCTTTTACCCCGTCATATTTCGTTCCCGTAAATAATGTCAGTACATCCATACAGCCACCGATCAGACGCCCCTCCATCCGGATATCCTGATCCGGAACTTTCACTCTGACACAAGGTTCTGTCACATGGTACGGTGCAAGCGGATTGTCCTCGTCTTTCAGTCCTTCTTTTTCATACAAGTCATACCCTCTGACTGTCAGCTTCTTTCCGGTGAGCAGATCCATCGCGTCCTGCAGCGCCGGATGCCAGGGTTCCATCCCGAATGCAGCGGCACAAGGCGCATAAATGGATGCAGTGTCGCCAAGCGTCGTGAGCAGAAAGGTCATGTTCGTGTTGTCCGAATACCCCATGTACCATTTCGGTTCTGCTTTTTTCAGCACATCAAAATCAACATACTCCAGATCCTCACACATCAGCTCCCCGCCGCCGCAGGAGATCAGGACGTCATTTGTCCCGGAACAATAATAGTGCATCAGCTCTTGTCCGCACTTTTCCGGCGTGCTGCTGATACCGATCCCGCTGCCTTCATAGCAGTTCGGTCCAAGCTCGGTCCTGTAACCCATTGATTCAAATTTTTTTAACGCATTGTCAAATGCGGACCGGTAAGGTTCGATATTGCAGCCAAATGACGGCGCCACAAACCCGAT
This sequence comes from uncultured Lachnospiraceae bacterium, assembly GCA_958402795.1. GTDB lineage: Bacteria > Bacillota > Clostridia > Lachnospirales > Lachnospiraceae > Schaedlerella. The sequence goes on from CATXUX010000060.1 coordinate 4,998, forward strand.
CGTACCGTTTTTTTGCAAAAATTTTGGATATCTCATAGGGATTCCTCCTATATCTCGCATAATATTTCTATCTGCATTTTATGATAAAGCAAATGAGCCAAAATGAAAATACCCAAAATCAGTTTCCCGCATGTTTTCGTCTATTTCGTAAAATACTTATCATATACATAATTTGAGGTATACAAACACAAAGAATTATCGTTATAGCAGAAATCATGATCCACTCCTTAAGCGGGAAAACAAAGGTAAAATACGACAGATTATTTCGAATAATGAACCCTGCTCCCACATCTATGGTCGATCCGACCGTTAATAGCAACACCTGCAAGATACACCAATAGTATACACCTTCCATAATCAGCATTCTCCTCAACTGTTTTCTGGTCATGCCAATACAACGCATTATCCCGAACTCTGATTTTCTCGCAGCTATATTAGTAAGAATGGTATTTATATAATTTATAACTCCCAGCAAGAGAAGGCACAAGCTGAATGCATTCATCGTATCCATCCCCGTTTCCATATAATCTTCTGTTTCTCTAATCTTGTCGGCAGTTCGAGAAAGATAATAAATATTATAGTTCTCTTGCCTGGCATTTTCATTTCGAACTAATTCTGTCAACTTTTCTGCCGCTGCTGTTTCCTGCCCTTTCTTCGCATCAGCATTGATATGAAATATCTGTTTTAAAAATCCCAGTCTTTTATAACCTTTTTCACTAATCAAGAAATAATGAAAACCATCTCCTTCCCAACTCATATTTAATTGCGGAAATCCTTTCGCTGTCGTATCAAGATATCCCGAACAGATAAATTCAACGCCATTTTGTTCTGCAGAATCAACCGGAAAAACATGCGCAGGTTCTCCCTTCATCTTACCAGCATCGTCTTCTAATGTTTCAGATAATTCATGTTTATGTAATACTAAAAGTCCGTCGCCGTCTCTCAAAGCCTCAAGATCAATATCCAAACGATTTTTCTTAACATAGTTCTCCAATAAGTCGATGGATTGATCGTCAAGTACCTGAATTGTCATTACATTATTCGGAGTACCGTTTTCATATACTATATTCTCGATCGGCTGTATATAATCTTCACTATAATCATAGGCAGCATAGCATCCATACACAATGTTTAAACTGTTTTTGTCTATTTCAGGCAATTCAGCAACCTTTTGAACTACAGTTTCATCAAATAACGGGGACTCTTGATCTATTTGTAATCCATTCGCATTTCTATAGGGAAACAGATAATTATCAACGGCCTCCTTTTGAGTACCGATTTCAAAGTCCGGACTTTGAGAAAATTCGTTTATCAAATTTGTTCCATTCATAATAAAGCCGGCAAGCATTACTGTTTCGCATCCCATGAAAAGTGATATCATTGTTATAATAAATTTTCTCTTTGAATTCCAAAGATTGTACCATGCCATTTTACTTATAGATGCACCGTAGGCCGATCTTCTCTCTTTCCTTAAGGAAATCTCCTTTGCCTGATATCTATATGCACTGAGAGGACTTCTGTTTTTTAATTTATCAAGTATATATTTACTTGCAGACAACAGCATCAAACTCGAAATAACTGCCGCGCCAATTAAGTAATGTGGATAGAATACGGTCTGCACCTCTAACTGCCCGTATTGCTTCAAAAGCAAGTTTTCAAACAGCCTCGGGAAAACAAATATACCCGCTAAGATACTTAAAATAAGTCCGCTCAGGATACCGAACAACAATATTATCATGTTTTGTCGAAAGACCATTTTCTTAAGTTGTTTACGGGTTAACCCAATAACCATTAATAACCCGAAATTATTCATATCTTTTGCCAGCGAAATAGAAAGCACATTATATATTAATAAATAGACACTCGCCAATAATATAATCGAACATAATAGCGCCACCCCGTAGCCACCTATGAACTGCGTCATAGATTTCAATCCTGCTGAATCATTTGCAACAAACTGCTGTTGTGCATTATCTAATTCAATATCTCGATACAACCATTTTTCCAATTGGTCACTACTAAAAAACTTTGATTTAACAGTGAGGTCAAGTTTTGCCGGAAACCGTGGGATTTGTTTCATATCCAGATATTTCTCAGAGAAATATGCTGTTGGAATATAATAAGAACTATCGGTATAATCAGTATAGTATCCCGATAAAACAAATTCCTCTGTGAGGTCTTCTCCTCCGCTGACTGACACGTTCTTAAATAAAATCTGAACTGATATTTTCATGCCTATTTCCGGATCTGAAATACCTATTTTATTCAGTAGTTTTCTGGATAGCATAATATCATTTTCAGACTTTGGATAATTACCGACTATATGATTACAGGCAGGCTTGATCATTTTTTCCCACACAGTCTGATCAATAACCTTACACGATGCGAAAAACTTCCCTTCTTGATTCCAATCCCCTAAACTATATTCCCAGCCATAATCTTCAATATAGTCCGGGTAGATCATCTGGACATATTGTCTTTCTTCTGCATTCTCTAAATAAACTGCAACAGCGTTCCCTGATTCCCGAATATTTTTTACAGAGTCAACATCTATTTTCCCTTTAGCTATGCTAAACACTGAGAAAAGGACAAATACGGAAATGGCAACTGCGATAGATAATATCATTACTTTTTTATAATCCCATTTACTATTAGCTTTCGCTAATTCAGTTACTTCTTTATCTTTCATCCCCATAGTTGTCCTACCTTTCATCCGAAATTTTTCCATCTTCGATTCGGATCATACGATCAGCTCTATGTGCGATATCTATATTATGCGTTACCATCCCTATGGTCTGATTATATTTTTTTGCCATGTCCACTAACAATAAAATCACTTTTTCACTATTCTCAGAATCAAGATTTCCTGTCGGCTCATCCGCCAAAACAATCGCCGGACGTGTAACCAGCGCTCTTGCTATTGCAACCCTTTGCTGCTGTCCTCCTGATAGTTCATCCGGCATTTTAAATATCTGATCACTAATTCCCAGTTCATCAATAAGTTCTTTCACAAATTCAGAATCAATATCTGCATGATCAAGCTCCAGTGGAAGAACAATATTTTGATATACGTTCAAATAGGGAATAAGATTAAATTTTTGAAAAATGAATCCTATATTGCGTCTCCTGAATATTGTTAGTTCCTCATCGTTCATGGATGACAAAACTCTTTCTTTTATTTCTACTACTCCTTCTGTAGGAAATTCATTTCCGCCAATTATATTTAACAGTGTCGACTTACCACTTCCGGAAGGGCCTGTAATAGCCAAAAATTCGCCTTCTTGTATATTCAGATCAATGCCATTTATAGCATTAACTTCAACATTGCCATTTACATATTTCTTTTTTAGTGAGATCACTTTAACGATAACCATCCCATATACATCTCCTATTTCTCAGACTTTCTCTTTTTTTAGTTTGCCATAACCTAACTCTTTTTCATTTATCTGATTACGTTTCGATAGCACTCCGGTATTTTTAAATCGTGAAATCTATAATTTTACTTTTTTACAATATCATTATTTTATTACTTTTTCAACTATTTTTTATTATCTTTATATTTCATTAATGTTTTTTTATTTACATATTTACAAGTAATTTATTTTGTGAAATAATATAAATGATACCAGCGACAAAAGGTCTAAACCCACATGAGCTTGCTCATGAGTGGGTGAAAGGCCTTGGGACGCGCCCCAATATGAGGATAAAAGTGGGGCGTAAGCCACACGATATCCGAATTTGGGGTAGGATTGTGGAAGTGCGTAGCACGAAACAATCCGTAGGTATCATAGTTGTGGATTTTTGACCCCAACATCATATAAACGCCTTTATTGGAAGGAGAATTTATGAAAAAACGTTTTACCAAAAAAGAACTTGAAATCATGAAAATTTTATGGAATAGCGAATCCCCCATGATTGCTTCTGAAATTGCAAATGCCAATAACTCATTGAACATTAATACAGTACATGCATGTCTGCGTAGCTTATCTAAAAAAGAGGCAATCAAGGTAGCTAATATTGTCTATAGCGGAACAGTACTAACACGAAGTTATACTCCCATAGTTACCAGTGAAGAGTATTTTGGTGATCTGTATCATGATATTCTTGGTCAAAAAAAGGACAGCTTATTGATCCGCTCGCTAATAGACACAGAGACCGATATAACAGAATTAGAAAATCTTGAAAAAATAATAGCGCAAAAAAAGAAAGAATTATCAGAAAGGAGCAACTAGATGTAATATGACAATTACGTTTGGACCATTTTTTTTATGTTTTTTTATTACTTTTTTGCTCATTTGCTTTTTGCATTTTATCTTGTATAAAAGTATATCTTTCTCCAAAAATATGATGAATTTCCTCTTTGTAGGTATTTTGGTTATACTGATTAGAATGTTACTCCCATTCAACTTCCCATTTACGCATTCCATTTATTCCTATCATATTTTGCCGAAGATTATGGAATTTACAACTGAACCATTGGCACATAGCGGTTTAACGGTTCAAGTTCTTTTATTTGGAATTTGGATTTGTGTTAGTAGCTTATTACTGATACGATTTTTAATTCAATATTGGGAAGTGCATCAATACCTATCTTTATTTTACATTCAGAATACTAACGAATGGAAATGGCTATTTAAAATCTGTAATAGCTATTTAAAAAAGCCAATAAAAATTGCTATTATAGATAAATCAATTTCCCCGGCAATAGTCGGATTATTTAATCCGACATTAATTCTTCCCGATATAAAAAATTTTACTAATGAGGAAATTAAATATATATGCATGCACGAAATATCTCATTTTAAACAACGCCATTTATGGATATCGTTATTGATGGAACTTATATGCTGTATTCACTGGTGGAATCCTTTAATGAAATACTTAAAAAGAGATTATATGCTTTTTTTAGAGCTTTCCAATGACTTTCACCTAATTCAATCGTCTCCTAATTTTAACACTATACGTTATGCAGAATTAATTATAAAAGTAGCAAAGCGAATCACCCCGAAAAATCCGTCTTGTTTCTGTAGCTCGGCAAATTTTGTTGTAAGGGATAAACCAATCCTAACAACACGTATCAACTACATAATAAACTCTGAGGCACCAAAAACTTCTACGAAGATGATGCACTCTTTTTGGGGATGTCTTATTATTTGTTCTGCGATTATTTTTTCGATTTTCTTCGTACCAGAGGTCTCTTATCGCCAAATGCCCTCTGCTACAGAAAGCGACTGCACAGAGATAACAAAAGATAATGCATTTATTTTAAAAGTCAAAACTGATTATCGTATTTATGTTGATGGAAAGTATTTTGCAACTATCACTTCCATACCAAAAGAATTAAAAAATATACCAATTTATACCACAGGAGATTATCATGAATAAAAATAACACTACTTGCAAATGTATATTACAAACTTCCATTATTTTCTTACTACTTTTATGTATAAGTCCGTGCTTCCCCGTATCGGCTGCACCTTTTGAAACTGCTATCTCCGAAACCTATACCAATAACGATAGTTTAGGTATAAAAGTACGGTCTTCTGATGTTGGTTGGAAATATAAATCTGTTAACGGCATCCTATATAAACGTAAATACGATTACACATTAAAAAAATGGATTGGAAAATGGATTCGAGTCAACTAAATACTGTTATTTTACAGCCTGTGGATAAATACCGCAGGCTGTAGAACATTATTACTGCTATTTTTCTCAAGTATACTTTCCGAAGAAAAGTATTTTCTAAGCGTAATGATACTGTTTCCACTTTGCAAATAAAAACGAACCGGAAACAACGCATGCGCATACCTCCGCGACCGTGATCGCCCACCAGATCCCGTCTAGTCCGAAGAACCGCGGCAGGATCAGGATTCCTCCGACCACGCCCCAGCCAAAGCCTGCTACAAAAAGCGCATCAAACACCATATTTGTCACGCCTGCGGCAACCGTTGCCGCCAGTCCGAGCTTTCTCCTGTTTCATTTGTCCGCCTGTCGTGTCGATACCGTCCTAAATCCGTTGACAAATCGTGAAATGATTACTATAATTTAAATAAAATTCGGCAAGATAGTAAATAGCCGAAAAGCATTTAAATAATTTTCATGAATTTGGATATACTGGAATTGAGGTGAGGAAGATGACAAAGACGGCACAGATTTCCAATGACCAGATGATTTTTTCGATTCAAGAACTGAAAGATGAAGGTTTTTCATATTATAAAATTAATCAGATGGTTGACCAGGGGATCCTGATAAAACTGAATAAGAAATATTATGAAAATGCAAATTTTGATGGTGAGGGATTGGATTTCTACTATGCTTATGCATTTGTACCAGACGGAGTGATTTGTCTGCTAAGTGCAGCCGTGTATTATAATCTGTCTACTTATCGTCCGGATGCCATTGATGTAGCGATTCCGAGAAAAGCAAAGGTATCAACACTACCGGATTGGCCGGAACTGAATGTATGCTATTTTACAGATGACCGATTTGGTGTTGGTATCGTGACCGTAGAGGATGGAAATAACAGATTTCGTATATATGATATTGAGAAAACTGTTGTGGATATCGTTTTCTACAGGGAAAAAATTGGAATTGAGGAAACCAAGGAAGTTCTTACAACCTATCTGCATCGGAGTGACCGTAATCTGAATAGGCTAATCAGATATGCGGAGCTGCTCAAATGTGGGGATGTAATGAAAAAGTATCTGGAGGTACTGGTATGACAAACGCTATATCCGTAAAGGACAGATTAAAGAAACAAGCGATAGAAGAGGGAAAGACTATGCAGGATAAGCTGGTCACATATGGTTTGGAGAGAACAATATATAGATTATCTGTTTCAAAATATGCGGAGAAGTTTACACTAAAGGGTGGTATTTTCTTGTATGCACTATTTGATGGAGAGTATGCCCGTGCAACGATGGATATTGATCTTTTGGCACAGCGTATTCCAAATGATGCTGAGAAAATGAAGAAAGTATTTAATGACATTTTTTCTATAGAGTGCGATGATGCGTTACGATTTGATCTGAATACGCTTGAGGTTATCAATATAACTGAATTCAAGGAGTATCACGGAGTAAATGTATCTATCATGGGATATCTGGACAGAACCAAGGTTCCGGTATCAATAGATATTGGTTTTGATGATGTGGTGTATCCAGAAAGAATGAAAATGGAGTTCCCGGTTCTGCTGGATATGGAGGTTCCGGAGGTATATGCCTATTCGATTTATTCCGTCATAGCAGAAAAGTTTGAGGCTTTTGTTTCTCTGGGCCTTGCAAATGGTAGATATAAGGATTTCTATGATATCTATGTTTTGGCTGACAGATATGATCTTAATGGTGTGGAATTGAAGAATGCAATTGTAGAGACTTTTACCCATCGAGGTACCGATTTTAATGATATTGCAGCTTTTAATGATGATTTTACCAAGGATGAGATAAGGCAGGGAAGATGGAGAGCCTTTATCAAAAAGAAGAAAGCACTGGTGAAAGTTGACTTTGAAGAAACTATGCAACTACTAAAAGAATTATTGTTGCCCATCGTGGATTCAATTCATAATGATAATTCCTTTGAGCATACATGGAGTAAAGAAACAAAAAGTTGGACGTAATTACATAAATAGCTTGTATCAAAGCACACATTTAAACAGTCATCCATGAGAGGGAAACCGATAAACTCCTCTGTTTTTTATGAAAAAACAGAGGAGTTTATCTGCACCCACTATTGATCCTTCCCATTCACAATTTCTAAGCGTAATGATACTGTTTCCACTTTGCAAATAAAAACGAACCGGAAACAACGCATGCGCATACCTCCGCGACCGTGATCGCCCACCAGATCCCGTCTAGTCCGAAGAACCGCGGCAGGATCAGAACGGAGAGCATCTGGAACACCAGCGTCCGTAAAAATGAGATTGCCGCGGAAATCGCTCCGTTTCCAAACGCGGTGAAGAACGCCGAGGCAAAGATGTTAATTCCCGCGAGGATAAAGGAGAACGAAAACAGTTGGAACGCATGGATCGTCATCTCCATCAGTTCTGCATCATACCCCACAAACAGCTTTGACAGCGGCGATGCAAGTCCCTGTGCGAGCAGCATCATCAGAATTCCCCCAATGCTCACCAGCAGCATGCTTTTCCGGAACAGACTTTTCAATTCCTGATCATTTCCGGAACCATAATTGTAGCTTACGACCGGGGAAACGCCAATCGTGTAGCCGATGAACACCGCAATGAAAATAAACTGAATATACATCAGCACACCATAGGCGGCGACGCCGTTTTCCCCCGCATAGCGCATCAACTGAAAATTATACAGCATACTGACAAGGGAGGACGAAATATTCGACATCAGCTCCGACGCACCATTGGAGCATGCTTTCACCAGTATCTTTGCCTGCAGCTTCACTCTGCGCAGACGGAGCAGGCTGCTGTTCGGGCGCAGGAAATAAACCAGCGGGGCAAGGCCTCCCAGCATCTCACTCATTGCCGTGGCCAGCGCGGCGCCGACCACGCCCCAGCCAAAACCTGCTACAAAAAGCGCGTCAAACACCATATTTGTCACTCCCGCGGCAACTGTTGTCGCCAGTCCGAGCTTCGGCTTTTCTGCTGTTGTGAAGAATGTATGAAACGCACTCTGCAGCATAAAACACGTATTAGACAGAAGTGCAATTCTTCCATAGCTGACACAGTCGTCAATCATGGCGTCCGTCGCACCCAGAAGATAAGAGACCGGACGCAGGAAAATGATTCCCAGGATCGTCATGATGATCCCGCAGATGATCGTAAATTCGATCATCATGGAAAAGTATTCATTTGCTTTTTCTGTTCTTCCTTCCCCCAGCGTCTTTGCGACAAGCGCGCTGCCTCCGGTTCCGATCATAAATCCGACCGCGCCAAGGATCATGATGAATGGCATAACGATATTGACCGCCGCAAAAGCAGATTTTCCGACATAATTTGAAATAAATAGACCGTCCACCACTCCGTAGATGGACGTAAATACCATCATAATGACCGGAGAGAGACAATACCTCAGCAGTCTTTTATACGTAAAATGATCTGACAATTGAATTCTCATAAATTACTCCTTCTTTTCTCCTGTTTCTTTGATCTGTTTCATTTGTCCGCCAAGCAGACGGGTATATTTTCCAAACAACATAAGAAATGTTTCCCGTTCCTCTTCATCCATCCCCTCAAGTGCGGCAAATTCACTCTCTATCACCTGATCCATCGTTCTCTCTGCAAACCGGCGTCCCTTCTCAGTCAGTATGATCTGCCTGCCGCGCTTTTTTCCTTCCTGAGGGTATCCCACGTAACCGCTCTCCGTCAATTTTTTCAACGCAGAATGAACCGTCTGTTTCGGCATACAGACTGCACGGCAGATATCACTTTGCGTCTGCGGGGTTTCTTCCGTACAAAGAAGATAAAAGATCCAGAATGCACAGTCGGAAAGCCCCAGTTTCTTCGCAGCATTGTGGTACATCTCGTCACTTTCACGGATCAGACGGTTATACCTGGCATACCAGTTTTTCATCGCAGTTTGTTCCATATATCGTATCTCTCCTCCTTTGTACTGCCTCGTGGCAGATTGTCTTTTTCACAAGTCCGAAATCGGACTATAAGAGCATAGCACAGAAACTTTTCGGTGTCAAGCCTGCAGGAAACTTGAGTTTCCGCAGTTCTTTCCACATAACCACCAGCAGACTATGCCGGTTATGC
>CATXUX010000061.1 GCA_958402795.1 uncultured Lachnospiraceae bacterium
TTCTTACCAAAAAAGAGCCATTTTTTACCAAAAACACAAACTAATTTACACTACCGAGTCCCCTTTGACATATCTTACATATTCACCCGCAGCCGATACCTGCGTCCGGACTGAAAGTCCCGGCTTTCATAGCTTTCTTTTTTGTTTATCGCACGGAAATCTGTCTGTGTTTCCTCTGTTCCTGACCATGCGTTTTTTACCTGCTCTACAATCTTCGTCAATCGGAACTCTTTTCCAAGGTTGATCTTGCTAAAAAGAGTTCCCACCGCAAATACAAATCTGCTCCGGATTGTACGGTATCCTCTTTTGGTCATCTGCAGGACTTTCTTTCCTGTGCCATATCCGGTCAATACATATGCTGCAACCGCTAAAACCAGCAGCGGCATTACAATTTCAAGTATCATCTTCAACATATCAAACACCTTCTTTCAGAAAATTCGTTCCGTTTTGGTTTTTGTTATCTATATTTTATCTCTATAATTCTTATTAGTCAATCTTTTTTGTATATTTTTATAAATTGTCCGTTATTTTATCTTTTCCAGACGAGAAACGAGATTCCCATTGTATCTGTATAAGAGTTTTTAGATATACTTTTTATAAAATTTTAATGATGTGCAAATAGTTTTCACATTTTATTTCTTGCATTCCCCCACAAATTCCACTACACTACAAATGTGCTCAAAAAGCAGACAATAAGTTATTGAAATGACCATGGAGGAATGACATCATGCAAGAAGTAAAACCACCAAAAAAACCTTTGATTTTTTATTATGTGATAGCGATTCTTGTAATTCTTTGTCTGAATTTTCTGCTCATGCCTCTTTTTTCAAATCGAAAGACCGAGGAAGTGGATTATAGCACCTTTATGCAGATGATGGAAGACAAAGAAATCGGTTCCGTCAATATTGACGGCAGCGAGATTACATTTACAGATAAGGATGAAGAACATACATACAAAACGGGATCCATTGAAGATCCCGAGCTTGTAGACCGGCTCTATGAATCCGGCGCAAAGTTTTCGTCTAACATCAGTACGGGAAATACGGTTCTCTCACTGATCCTGAATCTCATATTTGGATTCGTTCTGCCAATCGTCATCTTTATCGCGCTTGGCCAGTGGCTGTCCAAAAAAATGCTCTCCAAGATGGGTGGAGACGATATGAACTCCATGCAGTTCGGTATGGGCGGGCATGGAAAGAGCAACGCAAAAGTTTACGTCAAATCAACCAGCGGCATCAAGTTTTCCGATGTTGCCGGAGAAGATGAAGCGAAAGAACTGCTGACCGAGATTGTAGATTATCTGCATAATCCGGATAAATACCGGGAGATCGGCGCTTCTATGCCGAAGGGCGCTCTGCTGGTAGGCCCTCCGGGAACCGGTAAAACACTGCTTGCCAAGGCGGTGGCAGGCGAGGCCAATGTACCGTTCTTCTCCATTTCCGGTTCCGAATTTGTTGAAATGTTTGTCGGTATGGGTGCTGCAAAGGTTCGTGACCTGTTCAAGCAGGCGAACGAAAAAGCGCCCTGCATTGTATTCATCGATGAGATCGATGCGATCGGCAAAAAGCGAAATGGCTCGTTTGCTGGGAACGACGAACGGGAGCAGACACTGAATCAGCTTCTTACAGAAATGGACGGCTTTGACGGCTCTAAGGGCGTGGTCATCCTTGCAGCTACGAACCAGCCGGATTCCCTTGACCCTGCCCTGCTGCGTCCGGGACGGTTTGACCGGCGGATCCCGGTTGAGCTTCCTGATCTTCAGGGGCGGATTGAAATTCTGCGGGTGCACGGGAAAAAAGTACGCATGGGCGACAGTGTAGATTATACGGCCATCGCAAATGCTTCCGCAGGCGCTTCCGGAGCAGAACTTGCCAACATTGTGAATGAAGCCGCCCTGCGTGCAGTCCGCGACCGCCGCAGATTTGTCACACAGGCTGACTTGGAGGAAAGCGTTGAAGTTGTCATCGCCGGATATCAGAAGAAGAACCGTGTCCTCTCCAACAAGGAAAAACTGATCGTTGCCTACCACGAGATCGGACACGCGCTTGTCGCGGCGATGCAGACCGAGTCCGCACCGGTCCACAAGATTACGATCATCCCGAGAACGTCCGGTGCACTCGGTTATACCATGCAGGTAGAAGAAGGCGAACATTTCCTTATGACAAAGGAAGAACTCACCAACAAGATCTGTACGTATACCGGCGGACGCGCCGCAGAAGAGCTGATCTTCCACCAGATCACAACCGGCGCCTCCAACGATATTGAGCAGGCGACCAAGCTGGCAAAAGCAATGATCACCCGGTACGGCATGAGCGATGAATTTGGCATGGTCGCGATGGAAAGTGTCACAAACCAGTATCTGGGCGGCGACACCTCCATGTCCTGCTCACTGGAAACACAGACCGGAATTGATAAAAAAGTCCGAGAACTGGTACAGGAACAGCATGACAGAGCTTACGCGATCCTGGAAGAAAATATCGGAAAGCTGCACGAACTCGCGCAGCACTTATATGAAAACGAAACCATTACCGGAGAAGAATTCATGATGATCCTCAATGCCCCGCCCAAAGGACTCCCGGGACCGGATGAAGAACCGACCGGTTAAGTCACAGACAATTCCCAGCGTATGCAGTCACCGCCAAAGGTAAGTGACCGCATACGCTTTTCTATTTGGGTCAAATATCCGCCACTTTTGATCAGTATAAGGAGAAAAAGTCCATTTGAATGTTTGCTTATATAATTCTCAGAATATTGATTGAAATGATGACTACACCCGAGCAGCAGCTTAAAAATCTTACGATTGACGAGTTTTTGGGAGATACGGCGGAAGAACTGTATAAATCATCTATGTGGATATGCTTTCATTCCATGCTTGCATTTAAACATTACCACAGTCTGATCGAAATGAAACGGTATATGGTACGTTTTATTCACCACCTTCCGGGAATTGAAGTTCTCCGCGGACAGGTAGAATTGTACCGTATATAATCTGGTCATGGATCAGGATGCCAACACAGTGCAGGCGATTGAGGCCAAGACGGGCGAAGGAAATAAGAGCTTTTCTGTGGCGCCGGACAACGCTGTGATTGTTACACTGGGTTCCATGACGCTAAATAGTTGTATGGGAGATAACACGACCATTGCCGCAACAAACAGAGATGTTGAAAACCGCGGATTGTTTACCCTTTGGGAAAATCTTTCCAAAAAGGGAGAAAAGTTCGGACACCCGGAGAAGTTCATTTCTGATATCGACAAGACCAAGTGGATGATTCTTACTACTAAGGGTTGTCCTGAGTTCCATAACAGGATGCGTGGAATGCTGGATTCCAAACCCGGCGGTTCTTCCGGAGCTGTGACCATATTGGACTCTAACTGGGAGATTTCCTTTGCTTTATACGGAAAGTATTATCCGAATCAGGCGGATGATGAACAGGTACTTTGGCATGATGCCATATATCACCAGCCAGTTTATGCCCCGTGCTATTGCAGACCGTCCAAAAGTGTTCCCCGAAGGATGCACGAACCTAGCATTGATTGGCCAGTATGTAGAGCTTCCGGGAGATGTGGTGTTTACTGTAGAAACATCTATCCGGACAGCTATGATGGCGGCGTATGGTCTTTTGAAGCTGGATCGACCGGTTACGCCATTGTATGAGCCGCATTGGGATATCCGCATCATTACCATGTGCCTGAAGAAAATGCTGGCAGCAGTCAACAGTATTCCTTATGTTAGTGACGAGGAGATCATTTATTAAGGGACAACTGATGAAAATTCAGAATAAAGAAGGAGAACTAACGGCAAAGGATCTGCCGAAGGTTAATCCTTTGAAAATGAAGGATATGGGAACTCAGATTCTATCTCTTGTGAATAACATTGAGCCGTATCCCACCCTATTTCCCGGCAAAGAAAATCCGAAAGAAAGCGAAAGGGGAATAGTTGACGTGCACTGCCGGATAAGCTGTGGTTAAATCATAATTCCCTGCGTATGCAGTTCGCTGCCTTTGGCGAGAACTGCATACGCTTTTTCATTTGGGTCAAATATCTGTATCTGTCCGGTGAAAAAAACATCCTGCCGTGATATAATAAATAATGATGTTAAAGACAACGTAAGCCATAAAATAAAATAACAGGAGTACACAGTTTATGAAAATGAAAATTCGCAACAAAGCGGCATTCACCGATGAAGTAACCCCTCTTGAGACTGAAAACAGCCAGATTTCTCTTGAGGCAGCGCTTGAAGGAATTGTCCTTCTGGAAAATGACGGTTCTCTTCCACTTCACCCCGGGAAAATTGCTCTCTATGGAGCCGGCGCCGATATGACGATCAAAGGCGGAACGGGTTCCGGAGAAGTAAATGAACGGCACTGTGTTTCCATTCTGGAGGGACTGGAATCTGCCGGATTCACGGTGACTACCAAAAACTGGATCCACGCTTATTCTCAGGAATATAAACAAGGTGAAAAAGCCTATGCGGCCGGATTTGCTCAAAGGCTGAAGCAAACGGACATTGTAAATGTTATGGCAGGCGTTTATCCACCGCCCTTCGGACCGCCGGTCACTTCCGAAGATATCCGGCTTTCTGACACAGACACATGTGTCTATGTCATTGCGAGGCAGGCCGGAGAAGGTGCAGACCGCAGACTGGATCGCCACGACTATTCGCTCTCAGAAAGCGAAAAATCCAGTCTCGCTTTGTGTGCCGCCAATTATGAAAAAATGATTGTAGTCATTAACACCGGTTCCGTCTTTGACCTGAGTTTCCTTGATGAAATCGATAGGATAAGCGCAGTCATATATTTCGCGCAGCAGGGAATGCGGGGCGGAGACGCCTTTGCTTCTATTCTTTGCGGAAACGTATCCCCTTCTGCGAAAACCGTGGACACATGGCCAAAAAAATATGAAGATATTCCTTTCGCCATGGATTACAGCTATCTAAACGGAAATACAGCCGAAGAATATTACCGGGAAGGAATCTATGTCGGTTACCGCTATTTTGACAGTTTCCACATTGAACCACGGTATCCGTTCGGCTACGGACTTTCCTACACCACGTTTTCCATGCAACCTGCGACTCCTATAGTCGACGGTTCGCAAATTACATTATCTGTAAAGGTTACAAACACCGGAGATACCTGCGCCGGGAAAGAGATTGTTCAGCTCTACGTGAGCTGCCCGCATGCTGCGCTTACCGGAGAATATCAAAAGCTTGTCGCCTTTGCCAAAACAAAGCTGCTTTCTCCCGGTGAAAGCGAATTCGTTACTCTTGCATTTGACCTGAAGGATCTGGCGTCTTATCATGAAGAAATCGCCTCATTCCTGCTGGAAAAGGGAGACTATATCCTGCGCTGCGGATCATCGAGCCGGAACACGTCCCCGGTCGCCGTACTTGTACTGAACGAAGATATTATTACAGAGCAGTGTACCAATATTTGTTCCCGCCGGGAACCACTGCCGGAAATCGAGCCGACCAGAGTCCCGGCGGCTGCTGAAGCAGAACAGATCTATCTGGATTGTATTACCATACAATCTGCCGATATTCGCTGTGAGAAACATACTTATCAGGAACCGAATCTCTATTCTTCCCCGACAGTGGACGCTATTATGAACGGTCTTTCCGATAAGGAACTCTGCACTGTTGTTACGGGTGCCGGAATGATGAGCGGTGGTCCGCGCTTTTTCGATGCTCCCGGTTCCGCCGGTTATACGACCGGAAAATTTCTGAAAAAAGGACTGCCGAACATCTGTCTTGCAGACGGTCCGGCAGGTCTGCGTCTCCAAAAGACCTCCGCAGTGTCCGGAAGCGGACATCTCAAAGGCGTGGAACCGATGATTTCCGGTCTGAATTACGTACCGGGATTTGTAAAAAAAATGACGCTCGGAAATCCCCAAAAAAGTCCTTGTGTCTACCAGTTCACGACCTCGTTTCCGACCGGTCTGGCTCTGGCACAGTCCTGGAACACGGAACTTATGGAACGTGTAGGCACAGCCGTCGGAAACGAAATGGCAAGATACGGCGTCACCTTCTGGCTTGCGCCGGGCATGAATATTCACAGAAATCCTCTGTGCGGACGGAACTTTGAATATTATTCCGAAGATCCGCTCCTGTCCGGAAAGATGGCCGCTTCATTAAGCCGGGGCGTTCAGTCTGTCAGGGGCTGTTATGTGACCATAAAACATTTTTGCTGCAACAATCAGGAAGACAACCGGAATTATATGAATGCAAACATCAGTGAACGTGCATTGAGGGAAATCTACCTGAAAGGGTTCCAAATCGCGATTGAAGAAGGCGGCGCACGCGCTGTAATGTCCAGCTATAATAAAGTCAACGGCATTTATACAAACAACAGCTATGATCTGCTGACCAGGGTACTGCGCAATGAATGGAATTTTGAAGGTCTCGTAATGACGGACTGGTTTGCCACCGGAAAAAAAGTCGGAAATCACGCTGCCGCCATCAATGCCGGAAACGATCTCATCATGCCTGGTGGAAAAGACGTTATACGGGAACTTGTAAGCAAACTAAAATCAGGAGAACTTGACCGGGCGGCTCTGAAACGCTGCGCCGCCAATGTCATTCTCGCTGTGACTGAATCCCGGATTTATCACGCATACAGGAAAATGGAACTTTCCGGTCATACAGAAGCGTCAGATATACCGGAAGCCGATTCCCTCGAGAGTGCCGAGGAATCAGATGTGACCGCAGAAGCAGAATCAGAAGATATAAACATAATAGACAATCTATAATGAACTGCAGTAATATGACATACGCCCCGCAGGGCAGACCACTTCACAGAAGTAACCGTCCGCGGGGCGTTATTCTCTATTTATTTACTGGAGCAGCGCATCACTCACTGCCTCCGGTACGACAAAATCGGATTCTTCTTGCTGAATATCAAACTCGCACAACAAGGTCATCGGCATATCCGCGATCTCGGTCTTCACCGTTCCGTCACATGAAATCCGGATGTTCTGAATCATCTGATCTTCTACTGTGATCTGCATACTTCCGACCCCAAATGCCAGATCCAGTTTTTCCGCTTCCGGGACTATCGCATAAGTTACCGCTTTCATTCCTTCTTCGTCCAGCGTCAGTGTATAAACCCCATCCGTACAATCCACTCTTGCATTCAGACAGATCTCATACGCAATTTCCGGAAGATATGCCGCCTGTGTCAGCGGCTGGTCTTCGAATGCCAGCGCATTTCCGTTCCGGTCGCATACTTTATCTTCTGTGAAGTATAATTCCAGACCATTCTTCTGCAGTGAAAGAATTGTCTGCTCCTGTTCTGTGGTACGGAACAGCTGCAGTTCTTCTCCGACAGACAGCGGGGTGCAATCTGCCGTCAGCTTCAGATCAGCTGCAAGTACTTTGCGTTCATTCAATTCTCCCCATGCTGACATCAGATCCAGAATATCCCCGGTCAGGATTTCATTTGCTTCATATTCTCCACTGAGTACCTTATCTTTTACACTCTGCGGAATTTCTGTTTTTTCAGTGTCAGATTCCAGTGGCGTCAATTTTGCTTCTATGGAGGTCTGCGTTTTTTCCGCATCATCTAATACACCTTCCGACGAAAACCGGATTTCCGAAAGCTGGTCATCCTTTACAACCACTTCTACTTTCACGGTTTTTGTGCCGGAGAACTGTTCCGCTTCTTCCGGCGCCAGCAGTTTCAAAAGTTCTTCTGCGTTCTCCCCGGACGCTGTGACTGTATAGACCAGCGTATCGCCCTCGCGTTCTCCTTTTGTATCCGCATATTGATACAGCCGAACCGCCAGATTCTGCAGTTTTGTATAATCCGGAATGGCGTCCCCGATCCTGTAAGCATTTCCGTTTTCCATGAATACAACTTTGTCGGCATAATACAGGCTGAATCCCTCCTGGATCACACTTGTGACCGGAGTATCTTCCAGCATCGTCTTTTCTATCCGGATTTCAAGATCCTTTTCCTGTCCGCCGATGTCCAGCTTCACAGACAGTTGGTCTGTCGATTCCTGCTTCTGCGCCGAATCTTTCAGTAACTGATAAACATCCAAATCATCCCGGATCCCCATTCCATAATAAACACCTGCCGCCACCGCAACAATACCGAATACAACTCCCGCTATAATTGGCAATATCCACTTACTCCTGTTCTTCACATCTGCCGGTCTTTCCTGCTCTTCCGGTTCTTCTGATTCTTTCCACTGTTCCGGTTTTTCTGGTTCTTCTGATTTTTCCGGTTCTTCCCGGTCTTCCGGTTCTTCCCCCTCTTCCGGCTCTTCCGGTTCTTTTTGCTCTTCCCACTCTTCCGGTTTCACGAGTCCCGTTTTCTTTTTTCTTCGAATTATAAAGATCACAAACAATACAAGTAGTACAAGGAGCAGAACCAATACGGCTTCTGCAATACGGACAGACACTGTGGAGATCACTGCCATCTCTGCCTGGTTCCCCTTTACCTGAAATGTCCGGTAACTTCCAACTGTTTCAATATCCGGTCGTTTCCATTTTCCGTCCGTCTTTACATAAATGCTGATATTTTCATCCCGGTCATCCGGCGCCAGATAACGGATCGTATGCGTATCCTGTCCGTCACTGGGAATCTCTACTGTCCACATTTCAAATGCTGTATATGCAATAAACCTGTTTTTCGGAGATCCGCCGTTGTTTTTCTTTCCTTCATCGTTCATTTGAGACGTCACTGTAACCGTATCATTCTGGCTGAATTGTCCGTCAACCAGAAAAACTGCGCGTCCATCCGCCCGGTAATCCTTTCCGGACAGCGTCGTAACCGACGGATTATAGACAGCCGTCACTACGGTATCTCCGTGCAGTTCCTGAAGGTCTTCTTTGTCCCAGTATGCATAGCAGCCTTCTTTTTCCGGAATTTCCGGAAATACGCTTTCATCAAAAGACGCTCCGTAGTCAAAGGAAACTGTCTTCACAGTCTCACCATCAATCACAAACTCCAGCATAAGCTGCAGGAATTCAGAAGGAATCTGAGCACGGTCTGCATTCTTTAAGCTCTCATATGCAATCGGTTCTGCCTGACCGGAATAACTTACTCCGTTTATTCCAGCCAGCTCATCTGAAATAAAATAGTTTGCTGCATAATTCCCGGTATCCCCGCCTGCAACTGCTCCGGCATATTGCTCGCACCGTGCAATACTGACATAAGAATAGCAGCCGGATATCGTACCGGAAGTTCCGTCCGCAGACGACTCTGTGCCTGCCCCGACTACCCCTCCTATATAATCTCCGCCCTCCAGCGTACATTTTGCGAAGCTGGTGCGGATCGTACTTCCGGCAACTCCGGCAATCCCGCCCACATAGTCTCCGCTTTCGCTTTCAACTGTTTCATAATTTTCACATCCCGTGATCAGTCCGAGTGTTTCCCTGCCGCAGATTCCGCCGGCTGCATTGCGTTTCCCTGTGACCGCTCCCCGGTTCACACAATTCTGGAGAACAGCTTTTAATTCATATCTGTTCTTCTGAGTTCCGGACAAATTCACCGTCACATCATCTTCCGGATCGAATTCATACTCCACCGCCATCGCCCCGCTGATCCCGCCGACATTTACATCTCCGTTTACCTTTCCTGTATTCTTAGCCGATGCCACTTTTCCATATGTAATCTGATCTGCAGCAACTTCCGAAGTGTCCTCCACGACTGATCCGTCATCTGTTCCCAGAATCATATCAAATACCAGATCTGAAATTACATTAATCTGTGAACTAAGCGACTGTAAATCTCCTGTCAGGTTCCCTGCACTTCCGGAAAGTTCATTGTTCAAAAGCCGCATCTGATCTGTCATACCATAGACTGAGGCGGACAGACCGTTTAAAGATGTTGTGATTGAAATCTCCGCAGAAGCATCCACACTTCCGTTTCCGGCAGTCGTATTGGAACCGGATATACTTCCGTCCGTAACATTCACATCCGGAAGCTCCACCTCCGGAAAATCATCCACGTCCGCCGGCTCTGCCTCCTGCTGATCTTCAATCTCTACCTGTCCGGGAGTCGCCGTTACGTTCCCGCTGCTGTCAATCTGTCCGTTTCCGGACACATTCCCTGTCACAGTCCCTATTGTCTGAATATCGCTTACTGCCGCTGCCGCGCTGTCCATATATCCGGCAATACTGTTCATTCTTGCCGAAAGCGTCCCCATACTGCTGTCCGCGTCTCCGGCAATCTTCGACACTATGGAATTTAAACTGTCCATCTGCTGCTGAAGTTCTGTAAGTGTGTCTGTCGAAATTTCTTCTACAATATACGGCTCGGTCTGGCCGGTTATCCCGCCCACGTCTTTTCTTCCGCAGATTTCCCCTTTATTTTCACAGGAATTGATGTATCCGCAGCTTCGTCCCACAATTCCGCCCACATTATACCCGACGTGCGGATATCCTACCGTGCCGTTGTTCGTACAGGATTCTATACTTCCTGATGAGTATCCTGCAATCCCGCCTGTATCCTTCGTCGTATTGTTCGTATCCGCTGAAGTGATCCGGGAAGCATCCAGCAGAGTTTCCACATCAAAGTCTTCCAGATCTACGGATGGATCCACGCTTGTAATATTTACAGACGCATTATTCCGGCCGGAAGAAATACTTCCCAGATTGTATCCGGCGATCCCGCCTGTCATATTGTCTCCGTATACGTTTCCGCTGACATAGCAGTCCTGTATCTTACCGGTTGAAGCATTGATTCCCACGATTCCACCGACACACTCACTTCCCGTCACCGTTCCCGTAAACGTGCAGCCTATGATTGTACCCTGGTTTTTTCCGATAATCCCGCCGACAGTCTGTGCGTCTCCCGCCGGATCTATGGCGCCGCTTACTTTCAGATTTTTGATCGTACCGTTTTCCTGCAGGATTCCGAAAAGTCCGGCGGGTGAAGTGCTTTCAGACAGATTCACACCGCTGATTATATGCCCGTTCCCGTCAAAGATTCCCCCAAACGTTACGATCTGGAATTCTTCTTCGCCTTCCAGCGAAAGGTCTGTCTGAAGAACTACCGTTTTTCCCTGCGACCATGTATCCAGTCGGCAGTTATCGGCAAGTGTACGCAGATCTTCTACGTTCTCTATCACGATTGTCTCCGTCTCCTCCGCCTGTACAACTGCAGACGGAAGAACCGGACCATATCCGAACAGCATGAAAACTGTCATCAGAATACACAAGCATCTATTCTTTCTTTTCATCGTTCATCTCTCCTTCCCTGGAAGCAGTTCCTAAAACAAGGTTCACATTCACGTCGCCTTCCACCATCGCACGCATTCTTCCATTTACAGTGCCATGGATTTCACCCTGAACCATCCCGTCGATCCATACACTTCCTCCGGTTTTCACCTTCGGCAGTTCCCCGTGTATGGAGAAGGACGTTTTTTCTACAATCTTCTCTCCCACCAGAAGGATCTGAGGCAGCACGAACATGACCAGTATCATAGAGATGATCGTTCCCCTTGCAAGGCTCTGCCCGATTCCTACGATCGCGGCGTCGGACGTCATTTGTCCGATCAAAGCACCCGCCACTGCCAAGATCGTACCAGAAGTAATAATCGTCGGGAATGCAAAATTCATCGTCTCAATGATCGCCTCTTTTTTCGGCATATCCTTTCGCAGTTCTGTATACCGGCTGCCGATCACGATCGCATAATCGATATTGGCGCCCATCTGTATGGAACTGACCACCAGATAACTCATGAAAAACAGCTTCGTCCCTGTAAATGCCGGAACGGAGAAATTCAGCCAGATGGCCCCCTGAATCACCATGATCAGCAGAACCGGCATACCTGCTGATTTGAATGTAAACAGAAGTACCACCAGTACGATCAGGATTGATACGATGCTGACTACGATATTGTCCGTTGCGAAGGATTTTTTAAAATCATATTCACTGGTCGAATCTCCGACTACATAGACGTCTCCCTCCTGATAATATTTCTGGGCGGTTTCCCGGATCGTATCAATAAACGCATACGTCTCTTCTCCGCTCTCCGGCAGATTCAGATAGATCAGCACGCGGCTGTACCGGTCTCCCTGAAGCTGGAGTTTCGCGCTTTCCATCTGCTTCTGCGCGTCCGCCAAAAGTTCTGTCTGCTCGTCATCCAGCGTTACCAGTCCAGAATCCACCTGGTCACATACAAAAAGAAACATATCGATCAACGAAACCCGGTAAGTAGACAGACTGCTGATGACCTTCCCATATTCGTCATTTTTCGCTGCATAAGCCGTGTACACAACCTGCGCCATTTCATAGTCAATATCCGCAAGCTCCGCAAATTCCCGAGGCGTCAGTTCATCTGCAAGCGCGTATCCGTCCATCGCTTCCGTATTGGAAAGTCCCATCGTGTAGTCTACCTCGTCATAGGTTTCCAGCTCATCCAGCATTTCCCGCTCTGCATCATAATCCCCAGTCGGAACCACCAGTGCGACAAAGTTTGAATCTGTAAAATTGTCAGCGATCATATTTTCCGCGATCTGCGTATCATTCAGCTTCGGCGTATCGATTTCTCCGTAGCCATATGCGTACGGGCACTGATTTGAAAAATAAGCTGCGGCAACAATGACTGCCGCAAAGACCGGCGGAACAATGCGCCGGCTGGCATAAGCAAACCTGCCGACAAACGGAATCTTTGGAATAAAGCTGCGGTGTTCTGTTTTATCCATCAACAGACCAAACAGCACCAGTAGTCCCGGCATGATGATAAATACGGACATCAGTGCGTACAGGATCGCCTTGATCAGACAGATTGCCATATCCGGTCCGATCTTAAACTGCATGAACATCATGGCAACCATTCCGCCGATCGTTGTCAGAGAGCTGGCGCTGATTTCCGGAATCGCTTTGCTCAATGCGACTACAACTGCGTCACGCACCGGAAGCGTCTGATGTTCTTCCTTGAACCGGTTGCACATGATCACGGCATAGTCCAGTGAAAGCGCCAGCTGCAGAATACTTGTAACAGAATTCGACACAAACGAGATCTTTCCCATCAGGAAGTTGCTCCCCTGATTCAGTATCATCGCCGAGACAAATGTTAAAAGGAGTACAGGTACTTCTGCATATGTCTGTGACGTCAGGAGCAGAACAATCACAACAATGATTGCTACAATCACCATAATAACACTGACTTCTGCATCAATCGTCTCTGAAAGCGTATCGCCGAGGTCTGTCGACACATAAATATCATAATCCGAAAGCTGCTCCTGTACCTGATCCAGTGCATCCAGACATTGGTCATCTTTTTCATCATAGTCAAAGGTGATCGTATATAATGCGGAGGCATGATTATAATGGTCTGTCGTTTCATCAAACGCGATGCTCTGCACCCCTTTGATTTCTTTCAGTCCCTCCGCGACAGCTTCAGCATCCTCATATGTAATATTTGCCACCATGACATTGGCGGTTCCAAAGGTCGTAAACTGCTCTTCCATGATGTCCAGTCCCTGACGCGTCTCCGAATCCGACGGCAGATACGTCGTCAGGTCGTTCTCCACTTCTACCCAGTTTCTGGAAAACATCGAAAAGATAATCGCGATGATTGCCAGCAGAAAGAACAAATTGCGCTTATCCACAATAAATCCCGCCAGCTTCAGCATCGGACTTTCCTTTTCTCTTTGCTGCGATGGTTGTTTCATAATCCGCTCTCCCTTTCCGCACGGCGGCGTATTCCGTGCATGATAAATATATTCCGCTCTTCTTCCACAGAAAGATCCAGTTCTTCCTCTCTGATCTTCCCCGTTGCCGTATAGGAAATGTTTCGGACAAGTGTAATCATCCTGCCCCGTAATTCACAATTTCCCTCCGGGTCGATCTCCCCTTCAAACGGCTCCGCATGTCCCAGTATATCCAGAATTCCGGTCACCCTTTTTCCTTCCATACACATCTGTATACTCCCCTTTCTCTCCCCGAGTATGGTCTGCATGATCACGTCGTACCTCCGGTCTTCCATATCTGTCCCTCCTATTCATGTCTGCATTTTCTCCTTTTCTTCTCTGTCTGTAACCTGCATTCTTCTCTCATACCTGCACTTTCTGCTCTACTTTGCTTTTTCATCATAAACACCTTTTCCCGGGAAAAAAAATCCCAAATCCGGTTCAGTGTGTAAAACCGGACAACTCACCTCTGTTTGTGGGGACTTTATGGATCTGCTGGAAATTTACACTTGAGTTTCCGTAAATTGTAATTGAAAAAGGGATATGTCTATCTAAAGTACC
>CATXUX010000062.1 GCA_958402795.1 uncultured Lachnospiraceae bacterium
CGGGAGACCTTGCCCAGCGCAAGGGCCGTATCGAGCGCCAGGGCAACCAGAATCCCCTTGTCCATGTGTACCGCTATGTGACCGAAGGAACCTTTGACGCATACCTCTGGCAGACGGTGGAGAACAAGCAGAAATTCATCAGCCAGATCATGACTTCTAAATCGCCGGTGCGCTCCTGCGATGATGTGGATGAAACAGCCCTCAGTTTTGCCGAGATCAAGGCTCTGTGTGCCGGAGACCCCCGTATCAAAGAGCGTATGGATTTGGATGTGGAGGTATCCCGCTTGAAGCTGATGAAAGCCGACCACCAGAGTAAGCAGTACCGCTTGGAGGATCAGTTGCTCAAATATTTCCCGGAGGAGATTGAAAAGCACAAGGGCTTTATCAAGGGCTTTGAATCCGATCTGGAGGTTTTGGCAGCGCACCCGCACCCGGAGGACGGCTTTGCCGGTATGGAGATCCGTGGAGATTTGCTGACCGATAAGGAGAACGCCGGTGCAGCCCTTTTGGATGCCTGCAAAGAGGTCAAAACCTCCGATCCGGTGCAGATCGGCAGCTACCGGGGCTATGCCATGTCCGTGGAATTTTCCGCTTGGAAACAGGAATATACGCTCCTGCTGAAAGGACAGATGACCCACAGGGCAACCCTTGGTACAGACCCTCGCGGAAATCTTACCCGTATCGACAATGCCCTCGCCCAGATGCCGCAGCGTCTGGAAGCGGCAAAGGCCCAGCTGGATAACCTCTATCAGCAGCAGGCTGCCGCAAAGGAGGAAGTTGGGAAGCCATTCCTTTATGAAGAAGAACTGAGAAGCAAAAACGCCCGTCTGGTAGAGCTGGATACCCTGCTCAACATCGACGGAAAGGGACCGGCACACGCTGAAGCTGTTGTTGCCAAAAGCACACGGCCTTCGGTGCTGGATCATCTGAAACGCCCGGTGCCGCCCCGCAGTACCGACAAGAAACCAAAACAGCATGAGGAGGTGCGATAACATGAATACTAACGATTTGAATACGGCTCTTTATGAAAAGATGGCCGCTGAGCAGGACAAATACAGGGACTGGCTGAAAAGCCAGCCTCCGGAAGAAATCCTGCACCACACTTATGAGTACACCATCCGTGAGGACATCGTGATGGCGATGGAGGAACTGGAGCTGACCAACGCTCAGGTACAGGCGCTTTTGGAATCTCCTTCGCCGCTGGAAGATGTGTACCGCTATTTTGAAAAGCTGGAGACCGGCTATATGGATGTGATCCGGGACAGTATTGAGAACCGTGCCGACGATGTGTGCAGAGCTAAAGAGGAACTGCGAACAACACCGGTCTATCCCCACTCTGCCGCCTATGCGAGAGAACATAGGGAACTGGAGCAGTACCGGGTTTCCAACAATGCAAATCTCCAATGCAAGGAGTCCATTGAAGCGGCGGTGCGGGAACACTTCGACGGAATGTATCTCAGTCACGATGCGGCAAAGGGTGTGATCGAGACCTATGGCATGGAGCGTGTGGCGCTGGTCCTTGCCAACACCGTCCAGCTTCAGGACTGGGATGGGCGTTACTCCCGACGCAATAAGGAATGGGCCAAGACCATTCCCAACGATAATCCCGAAACCGTCCGTTGTGGTTATGTCCTGAACAGCCACCCTGCTGTGCTGGATGGCTTTATTGATCTGGTGCGAGAAGAACAGCAGCGCAGCCGTACTCAGGGAGAAAAGATACAACCGTCCCGCCCCTCTGTACGGGATAAGCTCAAGCAGGAACTGCCTGCCCATAAGCCTGCCGCCCCGAAGAAACGGGAGCCAGAACGATAACCATGGCAAAGCGTAAGCGGGATGTTCCGGTTTTGTTTTGGGTGTCCGCAGAGGAACTGGAGCTGATCCATCAAAAGATGCAGCAATACGGGACAGAAAATTTGAGTGCTTATCTGCGAAAAATGGCACTGGATGGGTATGTGGTCAAACTGGATCTGCCGGAGCTGAAAGAGCTGGTCTCCCTAATGCGCCGAAGCAGCAACAACTTGAATCAGCTGACCCGCAAAGTGCATGAGACGGGGCGGGTTTATGATGCTGACTTGGAGGATATATCCCAGCGGCAGGAACAGTTATGGGAAGGTGTGAGGGAAATTCTTACCCAGCTTTCTAAACTTTCATAACAGGGATAGATACTCCGTTTGCGGAGGGAGGAACGGCGTTTCTTCGCCGCACCTCCCTCCGCTTTTTCTTTTTGCTGGTATCCTTGTCTTTTGCCTGTCCGTACCGGATAATATGAATAGAATAAGAAGTGTAGCAAAGGAGTGGAAAACAGATGCTGACCTTTGAAAAAGTGTTGGAGATTTTTGCGGACTACCTGGCCGCAGACGAGACCATCGAAGTTTATATCAGCCGTCACGGATGTGTAAGGGTTGAATTTGACCAAGACTTTCACTATTGCACCGGCGAGGTGTGCCATACTCCCAAGGAATTGTTCGACCTCTTAGCCGATGATTACCGGACTTATCTGGAGATTGAACTGACCAAAGGCAGACGGGAGTTGACGGAAGATGATGTAAAAGAAGCGGATACCCTGTTCAAACGGTATCTGGACCGCTGGAAGGAGGAACTGGAATGAAGATTTTGAAATACCTGCTGATGATCGTAACTGCACCGGTCATTTTGGTGCTGACGCTTTTTGTCTGGCTCTGCACGGGGCTGATCTACATATCTGGTCTGGTGCTTGGTCTGCTCAGCATGGTAATTGGTCTGCTTGGTGTGGCTGTGCTTATTACCTATTCCCCGCAGAATGGTGTGATTTTGCTGGTTATGGCATTTTTGATTAGCCCCATGGGTCTGCCGCTGGCTGCAATCTGGCTGCTGGGCAAGGTGCAGAGTTTGAAATTTGCCATTCAGGATTGGGTTTATGGATAAAAAATACGCAAAGCCACAAAATGCCAAACACCGTCTGTTAAATTTGGGAAGAGGAACTATATATCCACGACTTTACTTTTGAACTAATATCGCGTATAATATTAGTGCGAAAGGAAGTGATATGATGGGACAATTTGAACAGCTGGATCAGATGCTAACAGCACAAGAAGGAATGCTACGAACATCACAGGTCGTATCTTCTGGAATTTCAAAGCCGGTATTTTATGATTATGTGCGTTCACGAGATTTGGATAGAGTCGCACATGGGATTTATCTGTCCAAAGATTCCTGGGTGGATGCCATGTATCTGCTTCATTTGCGATTTGAACAAGCAGTATTTTCACATGAAACAGCTTTATTTTTTCACGATCTGACAGACCGTGAGCCAATAGAATATACAGTTACGGTCAAAACTGGATGCAATCCAAGCAAAATGAAAGCAGAAGGCATTCAAGTTTTTACGATTAAAGCAGACTTACATGATGTAGGACTTACAACAGCGAAAACTCCGTTCGGGCATACTGTGCCGGTTTATGATATGGAGCGGACGATCTGTGATTTGCTCAGAAGCCGCAGCAGAATTGAAATTCAGACCTTTCAGGGAGCGCTAAAATCTTATGCCCGTAGAAAAGATAAGAACCTGCGTGCTTTAATGCAATATGCTGGGATGTTCAAGGTGGAAAAAATTTTACGACAGTATTTGGAGGTACTTTTATAATAAAAATAGAAAGACAGATTGAAGTCATTGTTACTCAGAAAAAGAGTCGAAAGAGATTTTAATTGAAGATTTTGCAGAAAAATTGCAAAATCAATCCATAAATATTGATTTGAGAGTTTTTATTGATTCCGTGGTATAATATTTTAATAGCATCCACAGTAAGGAGAGTACAAAATGGATAACAATTTGCAAATAAATCAAAATGCAGAACAGACCTATCATTCCATTCGCCAGTCTATTGTATCAGCACAGCATAGGTTAAGTGCTGCGGTGAACTCCACAATGGTAATAACTTATTGGGAGATTGGGGAACAGATTTATAAAGCGTGTGGAGAAAATGACAGAGCAGAATATGGAAAGAAGCTGCTTCAGTATTTATCTGAACAGCTAACAGCAGAATTTGGGAAGGGATTTAGCGTACAAGGACTGCGTAATATGAGGCAATTTTATTGCACCTTTCCAAATCGCTCCACACTGTGGAGCGAATTAAGTTGGTCACATTACCGCCTTCTGATGCGTGTACCAGATGAGCAGGCACGAACCTTTTATATGGAGGAATGTGTAAAGTCTGCGTGGAGCGTCCGGCAGTTAGAACGGCAGATCAACACGATGTACTATCAGAGAATTTTAGCAAGCCAGGACAAAGCAGCTGTTTCAAAAGAAATTCAAACAACAGAACCGAAACCTGAATATGAAAAAATAATCAAAGATCCTTATGTGATGGAATTTTTGCAGATTCAGCCAGATACCCATGTGTATGAGGGTGAACTGGAACAGGCATTGATAGACCACCTTCAGCATTTTCTTCTGGAACTGGGGCGAGGATTTTCTTTTGTAGCACGGCAAAAGCGGTTTACGCTGGATGGACAGGATTTTTTCATCGACTTAGTATTTTACAATTACATTTTGAAATGCTTTGTTCTGATTGATTTGAAGATGGGAAAACTGACCCATCAGGATCTGGGACAAATGCAGATGTATGTGAACTATTATACTCGTGAAATGATGAATGAGGGAGATTCACAGCCTATCGGTATTGTTCTTTGTGCAGACAAAGGCGACTCCATCGTAAAGTACACGCTGCCGGAAGATAATCACCAGATATTTGCATCAAAATATTTTACTTATCTGCCGACAGAAGAAGAATTAAAGCATGAATTAAATTTGGACGATTTTTATAAGCTGGAAGAATGATATGGGTGCTAACAACAAAATCTGTCCGAATTGTGGCAGGAAAATGAAACAGCAGTTTATTGGTTTGCAGCATTGTAAATGCGGTATGAGTTGGAAAAAGGATGAAGGCTTTTTTGAAAGAACACCAAACATGGTCTTTGCACTGGAAAGGCAAACGATCGGCAAAAAAGTAAAACAGATTCCTGTCATAAGATACAAAATAGAAAATTAACACAAGACGGTCTGCTACGGCAGGCCGTTTTCTTTTTCGGGAAGGAGGTCTGACCTATGGCAACCACAAGAATCATGCCGCTTCATGTCGGCAAGGGCCGCACAGAAAGTCGGGCGATCAGTGACAACATCGACTATGTGGCCAATCCAAAGAAAACAGATAACGGCAGGCTCATTACCGGCTATGCGTGTGACAGTCGGACTGCGGATGCGGAGTTCCTTCTGGCAAAGCGGCAGTACATTGCCGCGACCGGACGAGTGCGAGGTGCGGATGATGTGATTGCCTATCATGTGCGCCAGTCGTTCCGCCCCGGTGAGATCACACCGGAGGAAGCCAATCGGCTGGGCGTAGAATTTGCCAAGCGTTTTACCAAAGGCAATCATGCCTTTGTGGTCTGCACTCACATAGACAAGTCGCACATTCATAATCACATTATCTGGTCATCGGTCAGCTTAGAATATGACCGGAAATTCCGAAACTTTTGGGGCAGCACCAAGGCAGTCCGACAGTTAAGTGACACCATCTGCGTCGAAAACGGACTGTCCATTGTGGAGAATCCGAACCCTCACGGAAAGAGCTATAACAAATGGCTGGGCGATCAGGCAAAGCCCTCTCACCGAGAGCTGCTTCGTGTGACGATTGACAACGCATTATCACAAAGTCCTACTGACTTTGAGGCGTTGCTGAAGCTGCTGCAAGAGTCCGGCTGTGAAGTATCAAAACGCGGAAAATCGTATCGCCTGAAGCTCCCCGGTTGGGAAAAAGCCGCCCGTATGGACAGCCTGGGCGAAGGATATGGATTGGAAGATTTGCAGGCGGTTCTCTCCGGGAAGAAAGCGCATACCCCACGAAAGAAAGTGGTCGCACAGGCAGAGCCGCCGAAGGTCAATCTGCTGGTGGATATTCAGGCAAAATTGCAGGCAGGAAAAGGTGCTGGCTATGCTCGATGGGCCAAGGTTTTCAATCTGAAACAAATGGCACAGACCATGAATTACTTGTCAGAGCATAACCTGCTGAAGTATGCGGTTTTGGAAGAAAAGGCTGCGGCTGCCACGGCACATCACAATGAGCTTTCGGCGCAGATCAAAGCGGCTGAAAAGCGCATGGCAGAGATTGCTGTTCTGCGTACTCACATCGTAAATTATGCCAAGACCCGTGAGGTCTATGTGGCATACCGCAAGGCAGGCTACTCTAAGAAATTCCGGGAGGAGCATGAGGAAGAAATTCTGCTCCACCAGGCTGCCAAGAATGCCTTTGATGAGATGGGAGTCAAGAAGCTGCCCAAGGTCAAAGAGTTGCAGACAGAGTACGCGAAATTGCTGGAAGAAAAGAAAAAGACCTATGCCGAGTACCGGCGTTCCCGTGAGGAAATGCGGGAGCTTTTAACGGCAAAGGCCAATGTAGATCGAGTGCTGAAAATGGAGGTAGAACAGGATGTTGAAAAAGAAAAAGACCACGGCCAGCGGTAAGCTGGTCCTGGTCAAAAGCGTTCGCAGAACGCGCAGCCACAGAATGAAATTCTGTGTTCAAAGGGGCTTGGGGGCGCTGCCCTCAACAAGCAAGCGGAGAGGAAAATCACGGAGGGATTTTCTTCTCTGCGGGCCTGTGTGTATTAACACAGGCATTGCTTGCCTCTTTTTACCCGGAAATGAAAGGAGCCGGTGAGGAAACAGTCAAATTTCACTCACCGGCTCAATTCGTTTCAAATTTCTCGGATAGTTCTGTTAGTTCTTTCGCGGTCTCCTGCGTATGGTGCAAGAGGGTTTCACGCATTTCTGACGGACAGCTGCAATAAAGCATTTTCATCTGATTGGCTCCATCATCTTCTGGAGAAACATCTGGATTGATCAGAGTGTCCAGAGAGATCGGAAGCACCTTTGCCAATGCCTTCAAAATCAAATAGGACGGATTTATTTGTCCTTTTTCAATGCTGGCGATTTGCTTGACAGATACATGGCTCAGATCCGCAAGCTCCTGCTGTGTCAGGTCTTTTTTCTTTCGGGATTCCCGCATTTTTTGCCCCAAAGCGGTCAAATCATCAATCGGCATAATCATTCACCTCAAGTATATTCTATCGTGCCGATTTGCACAAAGGAATAACCTTATTATGCCTGTCAATAGGCTTGATTATACCGATTTTTGAGAGGAATATTTCTCCACACTTGTATTGTTCGAGTTAAAGAACTATAATGTGTTTTGTGGAGGTGTAAGATGGATTATATGACATTAAAAGAGGCCGCCGAGAAGTGGGGCGTGACACCTCGTAGGGTAAACTACTATTGTGCCGGTGAGCGTATCCACGGCGCTGTAAAGATGGCTGGTGTTTGGCTGATCCCTAAAACTGCGGAGAAGCCAGTTGATGGCCGGACAAAACAAGGAAAGGTGCAGAAAGCATGAAACTATCTAAAATTATGATAATTGAAGATGATCCTGTGATACAGGGAGAATTACAAACTTTATTGAATGGAAATGGATATACAACGCTTGGAGTAAGGAATTTTTCTGCTGTGACAGAACAGATTCAGGATGAAAAGCCACATCTGATTTTGTTGGACATTAAGTTACCCGGAGAGAATGGTTTTGCTTTATGCTCTAAAATTCGTACCTTTTCCGAAGTGCCGATCATCTTTGTGACAAGCTGCAACACGGATATGGACGAGCTGAATAGCATTAGGTTGGGTGGAGACGCTTTTATCACGAAGCCCTATAACACAGCAATCCTGCTTGCGAAAATTGCTTCTCTGCTGAAGAAAACCTATCCCGCACAACAACGGGAGAAGATCGTCTATGGAGATGCGGTGCTGCATCTGGAATCCAGCAGTTTGGACTATAATGGACGGAGCGTAGAACTTACTAAGAACGAATTGAAAATTCTCTATTATTTGTTCAAGAACGGTGGAAAAATCTGTTCTCGCGGAGATATGATTGAGTATTTGTGGGACAATCAGCTATATGTGGATGACAATGCTTTGAGCGTCAATATCAACCGCATCCGGGAAAAACTGGCGGGCATCGGTCTGACGGATTTTATCAAGACAAAGCACCGACAGGGGTACACGATATGAACAGCAGACGATATTGGAAAAACAGGCTACCATTTCTGCTGACGAACCTTGTTTGTATGGCTGCACTCACTGTATTTTTGTTGGTGTGCGGCAATTCGGTTTCCGCAGTAGTATTGATCCTGATTGTATGGGCATTGATTTTGCTGACGGGACTTGTCCTCACTTACTGGAAACGGAAGCGGCAGATGAAAAAACTTCTGGATATGGCGGAGCAGCTTTCCGAAAGATACCTCATTTCCGAAGTGATGGAGCTGCCGGAACAGGCCGAGGATCAGGTTTACTATCAGCTTTTGAAAATGGCTGGAAAATCCATGTTGGAACAGATTGGAGAAGTCGAGCGGGAACGCCTGGAGTACAAAGAATACATTGAGCAATGGATTCACGAAATCAAAACGCCCATTACTGCCATGAAACTCCTATGTGAAAACCACCGGACGGACTGGACAAAGGAACTTCTGCTGGAACTGGAAAAGACCAACCGCTTTACCGAACAAGCTCTTTATTACGCCCGCAGTGAGCATACAGAGAAAGATTATTCTGTCCGGGAAATGGCACTGTCCCAAGTGGTGCATCAGGCGATTGCAGATAATAAATATCTGCTGCTCCAAGGTGGTATGCGTCTGGAAGTGGAGGAAATGCAGGACACGGTTTATTCAGATGAAAAGTGGGTGCGCTTTATTCTGAACCAACTGATTGCCAATGCGGTCAAGTATCGTACGGAACAACCGGTTCTCCGCATTTCTACTCATAAACGGCAAGATCAGGTTGTTCTTGTCATGGAGGACAATGGAATCGGGATTGCTGCGTCCGATCTGCCCCGTATCTTTGAAAAGGGATTTACCGGTCAGAATGGTCGTATGGTCCAGCAGTCCACAGGCATTGGCCTGTACCTATGCAAACGGCTCTGTGAAAAGCTGGGCATTGGCATTGCGGCAGAATCATCGGAACAAGGAACCGCCATTTCCCTGGCGTTTCACATCAACTGTCTGATCCATGAAGTGCAGGGCTGATTGCGGTCCTGCACTTCTTACATTTTTGTTAGAACTTTGTAAGAAAACTTGATACAAACGAAGCCACTCTTATTCTACAATAGAGATCAGAGGTGATAACAATGAAAGAAATTTTGAAACTGGATCATATCCAAAAATATTACGGAAATGGCGGGAATGTTACAAAAGCAATTCAGGACATCAGCTTTTCCGTTCAGGAGGGGGAATTTGTAGGAATCATGGGAGCATCCGGTTCCGGCAAGACTACCCTGCTCAACTGTATTTCCACCATTGATACCGTCAGTGCGGGACATATCTATCTGGACGGAACCGATGTGACGGAAATCAATGAAAAACAGATTGCCCGGTTTCGTCGGGAGAATCTTGGATTTGTATTTCAGGATTTTAACCTGCTGGACACTCTGACAATCTCGGAAAACATTGCCTTGGCACTGACTATCAACAAGGTTCCTGCAGGTGAGATTGATGGGCGGGTGCGGGAAATGGCCGGAAAGCTGAATATCACGGATATTCTGGATAAATATCCCTATCAGGTGTCCGGCGGTCAAAAACAGCGGTGTGCCTGTGCCAGAGCTATTATCAACCAGCCAAAGTTGATCCTGGCGGACGAACCTACCGGCGCGTTAGATAGTCACTCGTCACAGGCCTTGCTCTCCACAATCCAGAGTATTAACGAAAGCCTTGACGCCACAATCCTGATGGTAACACACGACGCTTTTTCGGCAAGCTATGCCAATCGTATTCTCTTTTTAAGAGATGGTGCGATCTTCACGGAAATTCTCAAAGGCAGTGATTCTCGTAGGGTTTTCTTTGAAAAAATCTTGGATGTCCTTACCATGATGGGAGGGGGCGTGAATGATGTACGCTAAATTAGCACTTGAAAATGTAAAGAAATCTACAAAAGACTATTTGATATATATTGTCACTCTGACGGCGTGTATATCTATGTTTTATGCTTTCCTTTCCATTTCCAGCAATTATTATGATCCGAATATAGGAGCAGAATTTAATTTAGATATATTAGGTGACGGAATTAAATATGCGATTCTATTGATTACTGTATTGCTGATGTTCCTTATGCAGTATGTAAACCACTTTATGATACAACGGCGAAAAAGAGAATTTGCAATTCAGAGTATTATTGGAATGGAGCAATCAACGATAGCTCGACTTTTCTTTGTAGAATCACTAATAATGGGAATTTTTTCGCTTATTGTGGGGATAGGATTAGGTGGTGTGTTTTCTCAATTCATTACTGCTATGTTGCTTCAAATGTATCATAAACCATTTGAATTTTCATTTATGCTTTTTCCAGATACAATCATTTTGACGATTCTATTTTTCTGCATATGTTTTGCGACAGTTGGTTTATCTCAAGTTCGCACGATACGAAAAATAAAGATAATTGATATGCTAAATGCAGATCGAAAAAATGATATATTGGGAACCCCCCACAAATGGATATACAAACTCTTTCCAGTAAATTTTGTCCTTTATCTGCTGATTACCTTTTATAATATTAGAACCCTGTCTTACTACTTTAACGGAGAATTTGAACTGGTAATCAAAATATGGTCTGCAATCAGCATTATTGTACCAATTCTGATGTTGATTACGCATATAAGGGAAAGATTCAGAAGAAAAGAACAAAACACAGTAAAGCAGCTCTTTTTGATTGAATGTATTGGCCTGTTGGAACTGATTATTCTTTCCATATTGCCAGTTTTCAAAGTGTACCTTGCAATGCCGATGGATAAAGGTGCTTTTAATGTTTATATGGGATTTCTGTTTTGGTGTGTTGTATTTGGAGTGAGTGTATTTTTCGTTTTGTTTAGTAATTACTTGTTGGTTATCAAAGAACGCCAGAAGTATAAAGAAGAAAATCTGTTCTTTTTTGGACAACTGTTATCTAAATTAAAATCGAAAACACTTTCAATGACTTTGATTTGCCTCACACTTACATTGTCCATGGCATTATTTTTTGTAACACCACTCCTTGTTGGATGGGCACAAGGTTTTTTGGAAAAAAGAGTTCCTTTTGATATACAGATTTCTTCGGACTACATTGGTATGCAGTCTGGTTATATCGGCATACAGTCCGAAAAAGAGCTGCCTGTAACGGATTATAGTTTTCTTGATTCTTTCATTGAAAAGAATATTTCTGTTCGTGATGATTGCTCTTTTAAGACATACTTTGTAAACAAAACTGACTTTTATAACCAACTGGAGAATAGCAGGAAAAATGCCTCACCCATCACAGCGATTTCTTTGTCCGACTATAACCATCTATTAAAGATGGCAGGTTATGATGAAATTTCTTTACGGGATCATGAATTTACAACCCAGTGGCTTTCCATAACGCCCCAAGATTCAATTTCGGCGTATCTTGAAACTCACAAATCTATTAAAACTGATGGAGGCGATTTACAGCTTGCTGATATTTCTGCACATACAGTAGACTTAGGCGAAGATTTTTATAATTTTCAAAGTGTGATATATATTGTACCAGATCACATTTGCAATAAACTGACATCAGCTAATACATTCCGGTATATGATGGCAGATAAAACAATTTCTTATGATATTGCTCAAGAATTAAAATCATACTTTGAAAATTCAAGTCTTACTGATTCGCTTGTAACTTATAACATTACCATGCGGACAATCGAGGTTAATGATAATTCTGCTATTATTTTCATTATGCAAACTGGATTGACATATAGCGCAATCATCTTGTTTGTAACCTGTTTTACTATCTTGGCTTTGCAGCAATTATCAGATTCCGGGAAATACAAATATCGTTTTCGGGTTCTAAGAAATATGGGCGTTGAAGAACCCCATATACGAAAATTGATTTTGAAACAATTAGCTGTATGGTTTGGTGTTCCGATTATATTGGCTCTTATCTTGTCGGGCGCATTTCTTGTATTTTTGTTTGTAGGATTCCATATGCAGATTGCAGTGTATATCGGAGTACAGCGATTGGTACAGCAGCTTTTGATTGTGTTGGCTATTTTAGGTGTCCTTTTAATAAGTTACTTTATTAGTACATGGGTCTTGTTTAATAAGTCTGCATCTGCCTAACTTTTTGCGTTTTACAGTGACCTTATCAACAAAAGAAAATGCAATAGTATTACCCTCCGTTCTGATTTTGGAGGTACACCTATGAATTGAATTGCTACAAAAATGAAGCAATTCAGCCTGTTTTCTTGTCAAAAAAGAAAATGGTTAGGAGATTTCTGCAACATTTGGTCTTTATTATAGAATTACAAGTAAGATAGAAAATGTGATTAAATCTGCCGGACGACGGCAAAAGAAAAAAAGCCGTCGTACAGCAGATACATTTCCACGCGCCTATGGAGCGGCGGCTTTGAGAAAAATCAGAGCCGCCGTTCCTTTTTGCTTTTTCAGACCGATGCTCATGCAATCAGGAGGGCAGTATTTGGGAGGATACTGTCATGTCAATTTTCGTTATTCATAGCACACATGAGCTACATCAATTAAAAAAAGCCTTGCCCCTCCTCCGGGGAGATATGACTATCTATCGGTATTATCATTCCAACTAAAAGAGAAGAATCATAGTTATTTTTGCTGCGCCAGTTTCCCATTGCGGGGAGCTGGCGTTTTTTATTGTCGATTTTTCAGGAAAGCTCCTGAAGTATGTCGCTGCCGATCCCCGCCTCCTTTCGATTCACTCGTCAATCACCCGTGAATCGAAATGGAGGTACATAATGAAGAAAATTAACCTTCGGGAACTTTATCCTGATGTTTATACAACAGACTTTTTTGTAGATGTGACAGAGAAAGTAATGGAAACTATTCGAGCAGCTGAACGTGCGGAGGCTGCGTATGAGCGAAAGATGTATCGCTACAAGGCCCAGTATTCTCTGGATTGCGAGAATGGCATTGAAAATGCAGTGCTGTTGAAGCCGCAAACGCCGGAAATGCTTCTGGAGGAAAAACAGCTTCAGGAGCAGGTCTATGCTGCTGTGATGAGGCTGCCGGAGAAACAGGCAAAGAGGATTTATGCCCGATACTATCTGGGAATGACGGTAAATGAAATTGCCGAAGTAGAAGGTGTAGACCCAAGCCGTGTCCGCGACAGTATCCGGCGTGGTCTGAAGCAGCTGGCAAAGTATTTTTAGGGTAGAATAACAGAGGGCGCAAGGTCTCAAAGTGCTTCTGCATAAGACCTTGCGCCCTACCTATTGTAGTAGCCTTAGAGGTGTATTTTGTAAAGCTATCTTTGAGTGAAAAAAGCAGGAGTTTTTTTCTATTTAATTAGCTGTAAATATTGAATGCCATCCTTGTAGCACTAACTGGATCAAATTATAATATAGATGGAAAGTTTTTTGAAAAAATCCGTCCGCTGTAACATTTCGCGGACATTTGCCTGTTATACTATCTATAAAAAGCAAAGGAAGTGAGGATATGAAGCAGATTTTAATTGTCGAGGACGACAGT
>CATXUX010000063.1 GCA_958402795.1 uncultured Lachnospiraceae bacterium
AAAATGGAAGAAGATAAAAGAAAGAGACACCCCGGAGTCATAGCGGGTTCCGGGGCGGATATTGCATCATCTTCGAGGGGCAAAAAAGGGGCAGAAAAGGGGCAAAAATTTCAAATAATTTACAACAAAAAAGAAATCCGGATTGCTTAAAAACCCCGGATTTCTGCGTTTCTTCACATATTTTACTGTTCTCATACACTCCATAGGAATGCGGAAGATGGGACTTGAACCCACACGGCACGGATGCCACAAGATCCTTAGTCTTGCTCGTCTGCCAATTCCGACACTTCCGCATGCTCAATGAACTCGCGTTCACGTCACAAGTGATATCATACTATTTATTTCTGAAATTGTCAACATACTTTTTGAATTTTGCAGTTCGATTTTTTAAAGAAAATAAGACAATTTTCGAGTGAATTTTGCAGTGACAAACACATTTTCAGAAAAATTGTGTTATACTAAAAAAGTATCATTGCAAAAGCCTGACTGACAGGCAGATGAAAGCAAGACTCATAAAAGGATCTTGATCAGGAGGAATAGAATATGCTGGAAAAGGTTGATCTGAGTAAAAAGATGTCAAAAGAAGAATATAGGGAAAAGATGCCGGAGCTGGAGGTGAAACTGGGGGAACTGCAGAGGCAGTGTAAAAACCAGAAGATTCCGGTATTGATCGTGTTTGAGGGATTTGACGCGGCGGGGAAAGGCGTTCAGCTCGGGAAACTGATCCGGGGCCTGGATCCGAGAGGCTTTGAGGTCTATGCAATTAAGCAGGAGACGGAAGAAGAGCAGATGCATCCGTTTTTATGGCGGTTCTGGACGAAGACGCCGGAGCGGGGAAGAATCGCGCTTTATGACGGAAGCTGGTACCGGAAAGTGCTGGCGGACCGTTTTGACAGACCGGTGAAGGAAAAGGAAACGATGCGGGACTATGAGTCTATTCGTTCGTTCGAGCGCCAGCTCACCGATGACGGGAATGTGATCGTGAAGCTGTTTCTGGACATTGACCAGGAAGAACAGAAAAGACGATTCCAAAAGCTTATGGATAACAAGGAAACCGCATGGCGTGTCAGCGAAGGGGACCGGAAACGAAATAAGCATTTTGAAGAATACCGGGCGATGATGGATGAGATGCTGCAGAAAACGGATACGGATTATGCTCCGTGGACGATCATCGAGGCGACAGACAGACGGTTTGCAACGGTAAAAATCTACACGACGGTCATCAGAATACTGACAGAGGCACTGGAAAGAAACGCCTGTTCAAAACAGACAGAAAAAGGAACAAAGCAGCCGGAACCGGATGGAAAACTATATGAATCTGTTCTTACAAAGACAGACCTCAGTCTGGCTTATACAGAAGAAGAGTATAGGAAGAAACTGAAGAAGCAGCAGAAAAAGATGGAATTGCTGCACAGTGAGCTGTACCGGAAGAGAATCCCGGTAGTGCTTGTCTTTGAAGGCTGGGATGCAGGAGGTAAGGGCGGAGCAATCCGTCGTCTGACAGAGAAGATGGATCCGCGCGGTTTTGTCGTAAATCCGACCGCTTCACCGAATGATATCGAGAAGGCACACCATTATCTGTGGCGGTTCTGGCGGGCGATGCCAAAAGACGGACATATCGCGATATTTGACCGGTCGTGGTATGGGCGCGTGATGGTAGAACGAATTGAAGGATTCTGCACGAAACAGGAGTGGCAGCGGGCATATAAAGAGATCAATGACATGGAAAAAGATCTCTCAGATCACGGGGCAATCGTGCTGAAATTCTGGATGCATATTGACAAGGAAGAGCAGGCACGGCGGTTTCAGGAACGGCAGGAAAATCCGGAGAAGCAGTGGAAGATCACAGAGGAAGACTGGAGAAACCGCGAGAAGTGGGAGCAGTATGAGGATGCGGTCAATGAAATGCTCTTACGGACTTCCACGGAATATGCTCCATGGATCGTTGTGGAGGGCAACAACAAATACTATGCGCGGATCAAGGTGCTGAAAACGGTTGTGAATGCGATTGAGAAGAGAATCTCTGCCGGGAAATAACGGGATATCCGAAAAACATGGTT
This sequence comes from uncultured Lachnospiraceae bacterium, assembly GCA_958402795.1. Taxonomy (GTDB): domain Bacteria; phylum Bacillota; class Clostridia; order Lachnospirales; family Lachnospiraceae; genus Schaedlerella. The sequence continues at coordinate 2,061 of CATXUX010000063.1, forward strand.
CTTTAGCGCATTTTAGAGGAAAGTCCGGGCACGGACTGAATATAATAGTAATAGAAGCGGGGAATTTAAAAAAACGAAAAAAGAAAAAAGGAAACCTGCATTTTTTGTCGAATATAGAAAATAGAGACTGTCGGGAGGAGATGAAAAGATGTATTATCCGGAAGAATTGATCGAAGAAATCAGAACGAGAAACGATATCGTAGATGTGATTTCCGGGTATGTCCGCCTTCAAAAAAAGGGCAGCTCTTATTTTGGACTTTGTCCTTTTCATAATGAAAAGTCGCCGTCCTTTTCTGTCAGCAGATCCAAGCAGATGTATTACTGCTTTGGCTGCGGCGCGGGAGGAAATGTGATCACATTTCTGATGGAATATGAGAACCTTTCCTTTATAGAAGCAGTCCAGTATCTTGCCGGACGCGCGGGAATCGAGCTGCCGAAGGAAGAGTATTCCAAAGAGGCGAAGGAAAAGGCGGACAAAAGAGCCGTACTGCTGGAGATCAACAAAGAAGCTGCGAGGTATTACTATGTACAGCTAAAATCAGAACGCGGGAAGACCGCGTATACATATCTGACGAACAGAGGACTTTCGGAGGAGACGATCAAAGCGTTTGGGCTGGGGTATTCGAACAAGTACAGCGCGGATCTGTACCAGTATCTCCGGAAGAAAGGATACAGCGAGGACATGATCCGGCAGGCAGGACTGATCAGCATTGATGAAAAAAACGGAGTATATGATAAGTTCTGGAACCGGGTGATGTTCCCGATCATGGACGTGAACAACCGTGTGATCGGGTTCGGCGGCCGTGTGATGGGAGATGCGAAGCCGAAATACTTAAATTCGCCGGAAACCGTGATCTTTGACAAGAGCCGGAACTTGTACGGACTGAACCGGGCGCGTTCATCAAGGAAATCTTATTTTTTACTTTGCGAAGGATACATGGACGTGATCTCGCTGCATCAGGCGGGTTTTTCGAACGCCGTGGCGTCTCTTGGAACAGCGCTGACGCCCGGACATGCTTCGCTGATCAAGCGGTATGTGCAGGAGGTCTATCTTACCTATGACAGTGACGGGGCAGGGACAAAGGCTGCACTCAGGGCAGTTCCCATACTGAAAGAGGCGGGGATTTCCACGAAAGTGATCCGGATGGAGCCGTATAAAGATCCGGATGAATTTATAAAAAATCTAGGGGCGGAGGAATTTGAAAAACGGATCGCTGCCGCACGAAACGGATTTATGTTCAGTCTTGATAAGCTGTCAGAGGATTATGACATGAATTCGCCGGAGGGGAAAACGGCGTTTTTCCGCGAAGCGGCGCGAAGACTGACCGGGTTTGAAGATGAACTGGAACGCAACAATTACATCGAAGCAGTCGCGCGCGCTTACCATGTTACGCCGGAGAGCCTGCAAAAGCTGGTGACGAAGGCGGCGGTTCAGGAGGGAATGGCAAAACCGGCACAGCGCCCGAAACGGACAGAAGCCGGCAAAAAGAAGGAAGATGGGATTCATACGTCACAGAAGGTACTGCTGACATGGCTGATCGATCAGCCGAAACTATTTCCGGTGGTGGAAAGATATCTTACACCGGAGGATTTTACGGAAAAGCTGTACCGCGATGTCGCAGAGTTATTGTTTGAACAGTACCGGGAGGGAAATCTGAACCCGGCGCGTATCCTGAACCATTTTACAGAGGATGAAGAACACCGGGAGGTGGCGTCGCTGTTCAATACGAGGATTTCCGAGCTGTCGACAGAGGAAGAAAAAGAGCGGGCGCTCCGTGAGACGATCCTTCGGGTAAAGACCAGCAGTATCGATACACAGATGAGAAATCTGGATCCTGCCGACATGGCGGGACTGCAGCGTCTGATGGTGGAAAAGCAAAGGCTTGGAGACATCGGCAGACTGCATATTTCTTTAGAATAGGGATAAAATAAAACAAGACCGTCTGCGTTCCCCGCAGGCAGAGGAAGGAAGGGCACATGGAAGAGAACACACAGAAATTTTTGGATCGGCTGAAAGAACTGGTCGCAATGGGGAAGAAAAAGAAAAACACGCTGGAACTCCAGGAAATCAATGACTATTTCATGGATATGGAACTGAATGAAGACCAGATGGAAAAGGTGTTCGATTATCTGGAATCCAACAACATCGATGTATTGCGGATCAACACGAAAGACAGTGGAAATCTGGACCTGGATCTGGATGTGGACGACGTGGCAGATGCGGATATCGATGCGATCATCGCCGAAGAAGAGGAAGTGGATATCGAGAATATTGATCTGTCTGTGCCGGAAGGAGTCAGCATTGAAGATCCGGTCCGCATGTACCTGAAAGAGATCGGGAAGGTCCCGCTTTTGAGTGCAGAGCGCGAGATCGAGCTGGCAAAACGGATGGAAGAAGGGGACGAAGACGCGAAGCAGGAACTGACGGAGGCGAACCTTCGGCTGGTGGTCAGTATCGCGAAGCGGTATGTCGGACGTGGAATGCAGTTCCTTGATCTGATACAGGAGGGAAATCTGGGCCTTCTCAAAGCCGTAGAAAAGTTTGATTACCGAAAGGGGTACAAGTTCAGTACCTATGCGACATGGTGGATCCGTCAGGCGATCACGCGGGCAATCGCGGACCAGGCGCGGACGATCCGGATCCCGGTTCATATGGTAGAGACGATCAACAAGCTGATCCGTGTGTCCAGACAGCTTTTACAGGAACTGGGGAGAGAACCCACTGCGGAGGAGATCGCAGAAGAAATGGACATGCCGGTGGAAAGAGTGAGAGAGATCCTGAAGATCTCCCAGGAACCGGTTTCACTGGAGACGCCGATCGGCGAAGAAGAAGACAGCCACCTCGGTGATTTTATTCAGGATGATAATGTGCCCATGCCTGCGGAAGCCGCGTCGCAGACACTTTTGAAAGAACAGCTCAATGAAGTCCTCGGGACGCTGACAGACCGGGAACAGAAGGTGCTGCGTCTTCGGTTTGGTATGGATGACGGACGTTCGCGCACGCTGGAGGAGGTCGGAAAGGAATTTGACGTTACAAGAGAGCGTATCCGTCAGATTGAAGCAAAAGCGCTTCGAAAGCTCCGGCATCCGAGCCGCAGCAGAAAACTGCGGGATTATCTCGATTAGGAGACTGCGTGATGGATTTATCAAAGAGACTACAGGCAGTCGCAGATCTTGTGACTGCCGGATACCGGGTTGCGGATATAGGCACGGACCATGCCTATATCCCGATTTATCTTGTGGAGAACCATCTGTCGCCTCATGTGGTGGCAATGGACATCAAGGAAGGACCGCTTTGCCGGGCGAGGGAGCATGTTGCAGAATGCGGCCTGGCACAGCAGATCGAGCTGAGACTTTCCGATGGAATGGAGAACTTAAAGCCGGGGGAGGCGGACACTGTGGTGATCGCCGGGATGGGCGGCCCGCTTATGACGGGAATCCTGAAGAAACAGTGGGATGTAACGTGCAGTCTGAAAGAGTGCATCCTGCAGCCGCAGTCGGAGATTGCGGGAGTGAGAGCCTTCCTTCTGCGGGAGGGTTTTTCTTTTCTGCAGGAGGATATGGTGCTGGATGCCGGTAAATATTATCCGATGATGAAAGTGAAGCCTCCGTCAGACATGCAGACAGAGCAGGAGATATGGACAAAGACAGAACTCCGGTATGGAAAATTCCTGCTGGAAAGTAAAAATCCGGTCCTGCGAAAGTTTCTGGAGCGGGAACTGCGCCGGGAAGAAGAGCTTCTCGGCGCGTTAAAAGAGGCAAAAGGAGCGCGCGCCATGCAGCGCCGGGAAGAAATTTTGCAGGAAATTGCATATATTCAGGATGGAATGGCATACTATGGTGCCATATAGTTCCAGAAGGGCGGAATGTGAATGGAAAAATTATATGCCGTAAGAGTAAACGGGCGGACCGTATGGTATGCGGCGGGAACGCCATATCAGAAGATTGCGGAGGATTTTCAAAGTGAGTATGAACACCGGATCGTCCTTGTGTTTGTGGAGGGATACCGCCTGCAGGAATTGACAAAGAAGCTGGAGAAAGACAGCGAACTGAAGTTCATTACGACGGCCGATAAGATCGGGCATGCCGCATATATCAGGAGTATGTGCTTTCTTATGGTCAAAGCAGTGCACGATGTGGGCGGGCATGAAAATGTAGACCGGGTGCGGATCCATTTTTCCGTCAGCAAGGGATATTATTGTACCGTAGACGGAAATGTGACCGTCGATGCAGCATTTTTAAAACGCGTGGAACGCAGGATGCGGGAACTGGAAGCAGAACGTCTTCCGATTAAAAAACGCTCGATTCACACGACGGAAGCAGTCGAGATGTTCCGCAGACATAAGATGTATGACAAGGAGCACTTGTTTGAATACCGCCGGGTTTCCAAGGTAAACATATACAGCATTAACGAATTTGAAGATTATTATTATGGATATATGGTGCCGGATACAGGGTATCTTTCGTATTTTTCCCTGCATCTGTACGGCAGCGGGTTCGCGATCCAGTTTCCGGAGGCGGATCATCCGGAGCAGGTGCCGCCCTTTGAACCAAGGGAAAAGCTGTTTCATGTGCAGGAGGAGGCCGTCCGCTGGGGCGATATGCAGGGAATCGATACGGTCGCGGCTCTCAACGACATGGTGACGCAGTACGATATGCGTGAAGTGGTCCTTGTGCAGGAGGCTTATCAGGAACGCAGGATCGGAGAGATCGCACGGGAGATCGCAGAGCGGAAGAATGTGAAATTTGTACTGATCGCCGGGCCATCCTCTTCGGGAAAGACAACATTTTCCCACCGCCTTTCTATCCAGCTTCGCGTCAATGGCCTGACGCCTCATCCGATTGCTGTGGATAATTATTTCGTGGACAGAGAGCATACGCCGCGCGATGAAAACGGCAATTATAATTTTGAATGCCTGGAGGCAATTGATACGGTACAGTTTAACGAGGATATGGAGGCTCTCTTAAGCGGGGAACCGGTCTGCCTGCCGGTTTTTAACTTCAAGACCGGAAAGCGGGAATATGATTCCGTTCCGAAACAGTTGGGGGCGCAGGATGTACTCGTGATCGAAGGAATCCACTGTCTGAATCCGAAGCTGACGGAACATTTGAAAGAAGAAAACAAATTTAAGATCTATATCAGCGCGCTCACCCAGCTTAATATCGATGAGCACAACCGGATCCCGACAACGGACGGACGTCTGATCCGGCGTCTGGTACGCGATGCACGGACAAGGGGAACTTCGGCGCAGCGCACGATTGCGATGTGGAATTCGGTGCGGCGCGGGGAGGAGGAAAACATTTTTCCATATCAGGAAGAGGCGGATGTGATGTTTAACTCTTCGCTTCTGTATGAGCTGGCAGTATTGAAGCAATATGTAGAACCGCTGCTGTTCGGGGTAGACAGAAACAGTCCCGAATATGCGGAAGCAAAAAGACTGCTGAAGTTTTTTGATTATTTTGTGGGAATCGGCAGCGAACATGTGCCGCCGAATTCCTTACTCCGTGAATTTATCGGCGGGAGCTGCTTCTCTTCGTGAGAGCAGCTCCTATTTTTTTTGTAAAATAATAAAATAATAATTGACTTTTGGTTTAGTATATGTATAATGTACTTTGGTAAACAAAAAATTTAGTGACAGTAAGGAAATGATGATATGAATATCGAGGAACAGATCGGAGCGAAGGTCCGCAATCTGCGAAATCAAAACGGACTGACACAGGAGGAACTTGCTGACAGAACGGAGCTGACGAAGGGATTTATTTCCCAGTTGGAACGCGGACTGACAGCGCCTTCTATTTCATCACTGATGGATATCGTAGAGTGCCTCGGAACGAATCTGTCAGATTTTTTCCACGAGGAGAAGGAACCGCAGATCGTGTATCCGAAGGAAGATTATTTTGAAAAGGAAGACGAGAACCACAATACGATCACATGGCTGGTCTCTACAGCGCAGAGCTGCAGCCTGGAACCGATTCTTGTAAAACTGCAGCCGGGGGAGTCGATGCCTCAGGATAAGTCCCATGAGGGAGAAGAATTCGGCTACGTGCTGGAAGGTGAGATCTCGGTCGGATACGGGGAACGCCTGTTCCGCGTGAGAAAAGGGGATTCATTTCTGTATCCCGCAGATAAAATACACTGGATAAGTTCGGCCTGCGACGAGGTATCGCTGGTACTGTGGATCAGTACGCCCCCGAGCTTTTGAGGAGGATATCATGGAAGATGTGATTTTGCAATTAGATTCTGTCTGTAAAACGTTCGACGGAAAGGAAATTCTCAAAGAATTAAATCTGGAGATCAGGCGGAATGAATTTGTCACGCTGCTCGGACCGTCCGGCTGCGGGAAATCAACGACACTGCGGATCATCGGCGGATTTGAGAAACCGGACAGCGGCAGGGTATTGTTTGAAGGAAAGGATATCACGGATCTGCCGCCGGAAAAAAGGAACGTCAATACCGTTTTTCAGAAGTATTCGCTCTTTCCCCACATGGATGTGGAAGAGAATATCGCCTTCGGACTGAAGCTGAAAAAGAAGAGCAGACAGTATATCAGCGATAAAGTGAGATATGCGCTGAAACTGGTGAATATGGATGGATATGAACACAGAAAACCGGATTCGTTAAGTGGCGGACAGCAGCAGCGTGTCGCGATCGCGCGCGCCATTGTCAACGAACCGAAGATGCTGCTTCTGGATGAACCGCTCGGCGCGCTGGATCTGAAATTACGGCACGATATGCAGCGGGAACTGATCAAGATCAAGCAGGAAGTGGGGATCACGTTTGTCTATGTTACGCATGACCAGGAAGAAGCGCTTACCATGTCTGACCGGATCATTGTCATGAATAAAGGAATTATCCAGCAGATGGGGACGTCCAAAAGCATCTACGACGAGCCGTGCAATGCATTTGTGGCAGACTTTATCGGCGACAGCAATATCATCGACGGTGTGATGGTGCGCGACCGGCTTGTAAGGATCCAGGGAGTAGAGATTCCCTGCGTGGATACCGGCTTCGGCAAAGAAGAGCTGGTGGATGTGGTGATCCGTCCGGAAGATCTTGTGATCGTGGAAAAGCAGGCGGGATATCTGAAAGGACAGGTGGTCTCGATCATCTTTAAAGGCGCGCACTACGAGATCAAAGTGCGTGCAGACGGGTATGACTGGTGTGTGCAGAGCGTCAACCCCGCACCGATCGGTGAGACGGTCGGACTGACGATCCTGCCGGATAATATCCAGATCATGCACAAGCCGCACTCTGAAGACGCGGAGGTAGTAAGAGACGATGAATAAGACGAACGTGAAACGGAAAACAGAGGCGGCCGGATTGTCCGGGAAAAAGAATAAGATTAATAAGCGGTCTTTGCTGGCGGCTCCGTACGGTGTATGGATTATTGGATTTACCGTGCTTCCGCTTCTTACGATACTTTTTTATGCGCTGCGGGATACATCGGGCGGCTTTACGCTGGAGTATATCGCTGCGATCATGGAGCCGGTTCATCTGAGGGCACTGCTGCTTTCTTTGAAGATCGCGCTTGGATGTACCGTGATCTGTATCCTGCTGGCGTATCCGCTTGTGATGGCGATGCGGCGGCTGAACATGGGAAGACAGGGATTTGCACTTTTTATTGTGATCCTTCCGATGTGGATGAATTTTATCCTGCGGATCCTTGCATGGCAGATGATCCTGTCGAATAACGGGATCTTGAATTATATACTGGGAATTGTCGGAATCGGACCGCTCAATATTGCCAATACCGAGACGGCAATCATGATCGGAATGGTCTATGACTATCTGCCGTATATGGTTCTGCCGGTTTTTAATGCGGTGTCTGAAATTGACGAGGACATTATCGAAGCGGCGAAGGATCTCGGGGCGGGAAGCCGCACGGTCTTTCGCAAGATTATATTTCCGCTGTCTGTCCCGGGACTCTTGAGCGGGATCGTCATGGTTTTTGTGCCGTCGATGACCTCTTTTGTCGTATCCGACATCTTAGGCGGCGGAAAGCTGCAGTTGATCGGAAATGTCATAGAACAGGAGTTTACGAAGAGCATGAACTGGAATCTCGGCGCCGGATTATCCGTGTCCCTGATGATTTTTGTCCTGATCAGTATGGCGTTTACAATGAAAAATGATGCAGAAGGGAAGGAGTCCACGGTATGGTAGAAAAACTGAAAGATTTTGTGAGCCGGTTCTATCTCGCAATCATTCTGCTCTTTTTATACGCTCCGATCGCTGTATTGGTTGTTCTTTCCTTTAACAGTTCGAGATCCCGTGTAAAATGGGGCGGATTCACACTGGAATGGTATGAAAAGCTGTTTTCCAGCCGTCAGATCATGGAGGCTTTGGGCACCACGCTTCTTCTGGCATTTGCATCGGCGCTGATCGCAACGGTCATTGGCGTGGCGGCGGCGGTCGGGATCAGTGCGATGAACAGACGAACGTATAAGATTATGATGTTATTTACGGATATTCCGATGGTAAATGCAGATATCGTGACGGGTATCGCGCTGATGCTCTGGTTTGTGAATTTTATACCGCTCGGGTTTGGAAGCGTCCTGCTGGCGCATATTACATTCAATATTCCGTATGTGATATTAAGCGTCATGCCGAAGATCCGGCAGATGAACCTGAGCATCTATGAGGCAGCGAGAGATCTGGGGGCGAATGCCGTCTATGCATTTTTTAAGGTACTCCTGCCGCAGCTGAAGGGCGGGATCGTATCCGGTTTTCTGATGGCGTTTACGATGTCGATGGATGATTTTGTGATCACATATTTTACGAAAGGGGCGGGCGTCAATACGTTGTCTACGATGATCTACGGCGAGATCCGAAAGGGAATCAAGCCGGAGATGTATGCCCTGTCTACCATTATATTTGTGCTTGTATTTGTGATCCTGCTTGTGGCAAATTTCCTGCCGCAGCAAAAAGAGGCAAAAAAGAGAAAAGAAGCGCAGAAAATGCGGTTATAAGGAGGAGATTGTCATGAATAAAAGAATCATAAGCGGGGGACTTGCAGCAGCGCTTGTCTGCACTTCTGTTCTGGCGGGAGGCTGCGGAAATAAGACGGAGATCACCGATACGCTGACGGTGTTTAATTACGGGGAGTATATCGATCCGGATGTGCTCGACCAGTTTACGGATGAGACCGGGATCGAGATCAAATACGAAGAGGCGCTGACTCCGGAGGAAATGTACACAAAATATAAATCCGGCGCGATCGAATATGATCTGCTCTGTACTTCAGATTATATGCTTCAGAGACTGATCGAAGAAGGCGAGCTGCAGGAGATCGATGTGGATGCATTGGAGAACGGCGGCAATATCGGCGACAAATACTGGAAATTTGCACAGGCGTTTGATCCGGAGAATCAATATACGGTTCCTTACTTCTGGGGGACGGTCGGGATCCTCTATGATACGACAAAAGTGGATGAACCGGTGGACAGCTGGGATGTATTATTCAATCATGAATATGCCGGTGATATTATTATGCAGAATAGCATGCGGGATACGTATATGGTTGCCCTGAAGTATCTCGGGTATTCTCTGAATACGGATGACGAGGCGCAGCTTCAGGAGGCACAGGATCTTTTGATGGAGCAAAAACCGGATGTGCAGGCATATCTTGTGGATGAAGCGAGAGATGAAGTGGTCGCGGGAAATGCAGCGATGGCGGTGGTCTATTCAGGCGAGGCATACCTGGGACATCAGTATAATGAAGATCTGGCTTATGTGATCCCGAAAGAAGGCTCCAATGTCTGGCTGGATGCATGGGGCGTGACGAAATACTGTGATAATACGGATGCTGCGCAGCAGTTCCTTGATTTCCTCTGCAGGGAAGATATCGCGCAGAAAAATTTCGAGTATATTTATTATTCTACCCCGAATGAGGCGGTGATCAACGGACTTACTGATGAGGAGCGGGCGGATGAATCTCTTGTCCCTGCCGATGACGCGACGGAAAACTGTGAAGTCTGTGTGCAGAATGATGAAAGTGTGATTGAGTATATGAATACACTCTGGAAAGAACTGAAATCCGACTGACAGATGATTTCAAAGAGGGCGGGATGCGGTGAAAAAGCTGCATCCCGCCCCACTTTTATCCTCATATTGGGGCGGGGCCCAAGGTCTTTCACCCACCTATGAGCAAGCTCATGTGGGTTTAGACCTTTTGACCTTGGTATCATAGAAGTTTTTGACGGAATCCATACGGCTGCTCATATTCTGCAGGAGCAGATCAGCGATGGTGATTGCCGCCATGGATTCTACAACAACGACTGCGCGGGGGACAATCACCGGATCGTGGCGTCCGTGGATCACCAGTTCGGTATCTGTCCCGTCCTCTGTTACTGTCTGCTGCGGGCGCGCGATGGAAGGCGTCGGTTTCACAGCAGCACGCAGAATCAGCGTACTTCCGTCGCTCATGCCGCCCAGTGTGCCGCCGGAATGGTTGGAACACTTGCAGACCGTGCCATTTTCCATGCAAAAGGCGTCGTTGTTCCGGCTTCCGGTACTGCGTGCGGCAGCGGTTCCATCTCCGATCTCGAATGCTTTGACAGCTCCGATGGAGAGCATGGCTTTGGAAAGGCAGGCGTCCAGCTTATCAAATACGGGTTCGCCGATTCCTGCCGGAAGTCCGTCCACACGGCATTCAATGACGCCGCCCGCAGAGTCCTTTCCCTCCATCAGCCTGTCCAGATATGCCCCGGCTTCTTCGGCGCACGCGTTGTTCGGCATATAGAGCCTGTTTTCAGTGATTTGTTCAAACCGGTAATCTGCTTCGTCTACCGTCACCGGCCCGATCGATTTGGAATACGTACAGAATCGGATTCCAAGCTCTTCAAGAAAGCGGGATGCAACGGCTCCGGCGGCAACCCGGCCGATCGTTTCTCGACCGGAAGAACGCCCGCCGCCGCGGTAATCACGGAAACCATATTTTTCGGAAAATGTATAATCTGCATGTCCGGGACGATAAACGGAGGCAATGTTGCTGTAATCCTTTGATCTCTGATCCTGATTGCGGACCAGAATAGAGATCGGTGTTCCGGTTGTCTTTCCCTCGAATACGCCGGAGAGAATCTCCGCCTGATCGCTTTCCTGGCGCTTGGTCGTATATTTGCTCTGCCCGGGTTTCCTGCGGTCCAGAAATGCCTGAATGTCAGACTCGTCAAGACGAAGTCCGGCCGGGCAGCCGTCAATGACAACACCGACGGCAGGACCGTGGGATTCCCCCCAGGTTGTAATCTGAAACAGTTTTCCAAAAGATGAACCACTCATAATCATTATTCCTTTCTTAATTTTAATGATACCAGGATTGTGAGAGTGCGCAGCACGAAACAATCCGTGGATATCATAATATCATCATTATATAAGATAAAAAAGGATCTTGCAACGGTTACATATTTTTCTTGAGTTTCCGCAGTTCTGTCCACATAACCACCATCAGACTATGCCGGTT
>CATXUX010000064.1 GCA_958402795.1 uncultured Lachnospiraceae bacterium
CAGGCCTAGATAGATGATTGTCCAACGACATAACCCGGCTTATCGTCTTGCTTAACACGGAATCAAATGAGAATGAGAACCGTTGTCAGGGAGGGTAAGTACGATATGGGAATGATATTTAATGCAGATCTGCCGCATCCGTCAGAACTGAAAGCAGAATTTCCCCTGTCCGCAGAGATGAAGCAGTTAAAAGCAGATCGTGACAGGGAAATCCGCGATATTTTTACAGGAAAGGAAGACAAGTTTATTGTAATCGTTGGCCCCTGTTCTGCGGACAATGAGGATTCTGTCTGTGAATATGTCAGCCGTCTGGCAAAGGTGAATGATCAGGTGAAAGACCGTCTGATGATCATTCCCCGTATTTATACGAACAAACCGCGGACAACGGGAGCAGGATATAAGGGAATGCTCCATCAGCCTGAGCCGGATAAGGCGCCGGATCTCTATGCAGGGATTCTTGCCATCCGCAGAATGCATATCCGAGCCATCCGCGAGAGCGGGATGACGGGGGCGGACGAGATGCTTTACCCGGAAAACCGAAGCTATCTGGATGATATCCTTTCTTATGAAGCTGTGGGGGCGCGTTCTGTGGAGAACCAGCAGCACCGTCTGACCGCGAGCGGAATGGATATCCCGATCGGAATGAAGAACCCGACCAGCGGTGATTTTTCTGTTATGCTCAACTCCGTGCTTGCGGCGCAGAGTTCCCACCGCTTTATCTACCGCAGTAAGGATATGACGACAGAGGGCAATGAACTGGCGCATGTGATCCTGAGAGGCGGCGTGGACAAGTACGGAACCTGCATTCCGAACTATCACTATGAAGACCTGATCCGTCTGCTGGAGATGTATCAGAAGAAAGACCTGAAAAATCCGGCTGTGATCGTGGACGCGAATCATTCCAATTCCGATAAAAAGTACAAGGAACAGATCCGCATTGTGAGCGAAGTTCTGCACAGCAGAAATTATAATCAGGATTTGAAAAAACTGGTAAAAGGTGTTATGATCGAGAGCTATCTTGTGGAGGGCAGCCAGCAGATCGGTACAGACCGGGTGTATGGAAAGTCAATCACGGATCCATGCCTTGGCTGGGAAGATACAGAACGGCTGATCTACGATATTGCAGAGAAGTGCTGAAAAGGAAACATGTTTTTGAAAAAAGAGGAACGGGCGAACGAAAACTGCCGGTTCCTCTTTTTCAATCTGTTTTTAATTATGTCTGTGATATTTTTCTTCACAGTATTTACAACGGTAAACCTGATTTTCCTCGTCGGTCAGTACAAAGATATGTTCCAGTCCCTGCTCGATCGAAGTAATACAGCGCGGATTTTTACACCGGATCACGTTATGGATCTCTTTGGGAAGCTGCAGTGTTTTCTTTGCAACGATTTCTTTGTTCTGGATAATATTTACCGTAATATTGTGGTCGATAAATGCAAGGACGTCCAGATCCATAAAGTCGATCGGGCATTCAATTTTCATGATATCCTTTTTTCCCATTTTGCTGCTCCTGGCATTCTTGATGATGGCAACGCAGCAGTCCAGTTTGTCCAGATGGAGATACTTGTAAATTTCCATGCTCTTTCCGGCTTCGATATGGTCCAGTACGAATCCTTCTGAAATTTTTCCGACAGATAATGTGTTTTCTACCATTTTGGCACCTCTTTCTCATCGAATTATAGTTTTTTCAAAAAAACGCTGCTATTGCGCACAGTCAGTCTACATGAATCTCGAGCAGCGTCAGGATCAGAGCCATCCGCACGTAGACGCCGTACTGTGCCTGACGGAAATACGCGGCGCGCGGATCGCTGTCTACCTCGACAGAAATTTCATTGACACGCGGAAGCGGGTGCAGCACGTACATATCTTCCGGGGCAAGCTGCATTTTCTTCTTGTCCAGAATGTAGAAGTCTTTCATCCGCACGTAATCTTCTTCGTTGAAGAAGCGCTCTTTCTGGACGCGTGTCATGTACAGGATGTCCAGATCGGGAAGCGCATCTTCCAGACGGACGACTTCTTTATACGGAACATTCTGCTTGTCCAGCACATCGTGACGAATGTAATCCGGGAGACGCAGCTCCTCGGGTGAGATGAGGATAAAACGGATACCTTCGTAGCGCACCAGTGCATGGATCAGAGAATGTACGGTTCGTCCGAATTTTAAATCTCCGCACAGACCGATCGTCATGTGATCCAGATGTCCTTTTAAGTTTTTGATGGTGAGAAGGTCTGTTAAGGTCTGAGTAGGATGCTGGTGTCCGCCGTCTCCGGCGTTGATGACAGGAATAGAAGAATACTGGCAGGCTACCATCGGCGCGCCTTCCTTCGGGTGACGCATTGCGCAGATATCGGCATAGCAGGAGATCATCCGTATCGTATCCGCCACGCTCTCGCCCTTTGCCGCGGAGCTGGAATCAGCGGAAGAAAAACCCATCACACTGCCGCCTAAGTTCAGCATTGCCGCTTCGTGGCTCAGCCGGGTACGGGTGCTTGGCTCATAGAATAAAGTCGCCAGTTTCTTGCCTGCGCAGGCATGGGAATATTTATCCGGATTCTTCTCGATATCCTGTGCGAGAAGCATAAGCTGCTCCAGCTCTTCTACAGAAAAATCCAGTGGGCTCATTAAATGTCTCATAAGAATCTCCTCCAGTTTTTGTTCCAGATTTCTTCCCTAATGATATACTATAATCTTTTCTTTTGCAACAGAAAAATCAATCGTAGATTTTATCGGAAAAATGTATTATAATGGGGAAAGCATTACAAAAGGATGAGAAAAAGTGCAGGAAAGGAAGAAGTAGTATGGCGGCACTGGAGGAGCTTAGAAATGAACTGGACCGGATCGACGATGAGATGGTCCGTCTTTTTGAAGAACGTATGAACGTATGTAAAGAAGTTGGAGAATATAAGATCAAAAGCGGCACGAAGGTGCTGGACAGGCAGAGAGAGAAGAACAAACTGGCGGACGTAGGCTCGAAGGTGACCGGAGAGTTCAATAAGAAAGGGATTCAGGAGCTTTACCAGCAGTTGATGTCTATGAGCCGGAAGCTGCAGTACCAGCAGCTTGTCGAGGCGGGCGCACTGGGCAGGCTGCCTTTTATCAAGGTCGATTCCCTGGAAAAGGAAAAGGCGAGAGTCGTGTTTCAGGGACTGGAAGGAGCATACGGTCAGGCGGCGATGCAGAACTATTTCGGTGAGAACTGCAATAGTTTCCACGTCCGGACGTTTCGGGAAGCGATGGAGGCGATCGAGGAAGGCTCTGCAGACTATGCGGTACTGCCGATCGAGAATTCTTCCGCAGGTATCGTCAGCGAGATGTGTGATCTTCTGGTAGAATTTGAAAATTATATTGTGGCAGAGACGATCATTCCGATCTCCCATACACTTGCAGGTCTCCCGGGAGCAAAGCCGGACGGGATTGAGCGTGTATACTCGAAGACAGAAGCACTGATGCAGACGTCTCATTTTTTGGATGACCATGCGAACTGGCAGCGGATCAGTGTGGCGAACACAGCGATCGCGGCCAAGAAGATCCTGGATGACAATGATCCTACGCAGGCGGCGGTATGCAGTGCTTACGCGGCGAAGATACATGGACTGAGCGTGCTGGTTGATGACATCAATAATGAACCGAATAACTCGACGAGGTTCATTATCGTGACGAACCAGAAGATATTCCTGCCGGAGGCGTCGAAGATCAGCATTTGTTTTGAGATACCGAATGATCATGAGAGCGGCTCTCTCTACCGGATCCTGTCACACTTTATTTATAACGACCTGAATATGACGAAGATCGAATCGCGTCCGGTGGAGGGACGGGACTGGGAATACCGTTTCTTCGTGGATTTTGACGGGAATATGGAGGATGCGGCAGTGAAGAATGCAATCCGGGGACTGCGCGAGGAAGCGCGGAATCTGAAGATCCTCGGCAATTATTGAAAGGATACAGGAAAGAGGAAACAGCGATGCGGACGAATGAACTGATGTTATATAAAAATATGGAGTACGGCGAACTCCTTCGGGATATGACGTTCCTTATGGAGAACTATGAGAATGAGTATTATAATAAGGAAGATCTGAAGAGTCTTTTATTTGAATGTATCAACCGGATACTGGAGCTGTCGGTCAGCCACGGATTTGAGGGCAATCTCTGGCACACGTATCTGACGTATCTGCTTGCAAGCGATGAGAATGCCTACAGCACATCCTGCGAGATCGTAGGGAAAGTGGACGGCAGTATCAACACGATCGCGCTGCATGACTTTGCAGTGTTCAAAGAATTATTTGACTATGATTTCGGACCTTTGACGGAGGCGCTGGACGGGCAGTGCTTATCTGTGCTTTTCGATTATAGAAATGCAGGGAGTGAAAGCAGGGTATTCAACAGAAGGATCCGGGAGCGGATCTGCGATCTGGCGAGAATGCTCGGAGAGGCAGCGGATGCGGAGGAGTTTCAGAAGATACTGACACAGTTTTATCAGGAATTCGGCGTGGGTAAGCTGGGCCTTCACAAGGCATTCCGTGTGGAACATCCCGAGGGAGGCAGCGCGAGGATCGTCCCGATTACAAATATCGCACATGTGCATCTGGATGACCTGGTCGGATATGAGATCGCGAAGAAAAAACTGATCGATAATACGAAAGCATTTGTGGAGGGAAGAAAAGCGAACAACTGCCTGCTCTACGGAGACGCAGGAACCGGAAAATCTTCTTCGATCAAGGCAATTCTGAATCAGTATTATGATCAGGGACTTCGCATGATTGAAGTGTACAAGCACCAGTTTCAGGATCTGAATGCGGTGATCGCGCAGATCAAAAACCGGAACTATAAGTTTATCATTTATATGGACGACCTGTCATTTGAAGAGTTTGAGACAGAATATAAATATCTCAAGGCGGTCATTGAGGGCGGTCTGGAAAAGAAACCGGAAAATGTTCTGATCTATGCGACGTCCAACCGCCGTCATCTGATCCGGGAGACCTATAAAGACAAGCAGGAACGCAATGAAGATATGCACACGAACGACACGGTGCAGGAAAAGCTGTCGCTCGTAGCGCGTTTTGGCGTGACGATTTATTTCGGCTCACCGGATAAGAAGGAATTTCAGAAGATCGTGACAGAACTGGCTGCGAAGAATGGAATCCGGATGCCTGAGGAGGAACTTCTGGCGGAGGCAAATAAGTGGGAACTGTCCCATGGCGGACTCTCCGGCAGGACTGCGCAGCAGTTTATCGACTATCTTCTGGGGCAAAGTGAGTAAAGGAATGAAAAGATATGGCTTTTGATGGAATTGTCGTGGCAAATCTGGTTCACGAACTGAAACAGGAACTGCAAAACGGGAGGATCGCAAAGATCGCGCAGCCGGAAGCCGACGAATTGCTTCTGACGGTTAAAACTCCCGAAGGCCAGAAGCGTCTCTGTCTGTCGGCGAGCGCGTCCCTGCCGCTGGTCTATCTGACCAAAACGGGGAAACCCAGTCCGATGACTGCGCCGAACTTCTGCATGCTGCTGCGTAAGCATATCGGCAGCGGAAGAATCATAGATATCTGGCAGCCGAAGCTGGAGCGGATCATTCACTTTACGGTGGAACATCTGGATGAGCTGGGGGACGTATGCCGCAAAGATTTGATCGTGGAGATCATGGGAAAACACAGCAATATTATTTTCTGCGAGGAAGACGGGAAGATTATAGACAGTATCAAGCATGTATCGGCACAGATGAGTTCCGTGCGGGAAGTGCTGCCCGGAAGAACCTATTTTATACCGGACACGATGGAAAAGCTGGATCCCTTAACGGTAACGGAGGAAGCGTTTATCCGGGCGCTGACGTCAAAACCGGTTCCCCTTTCCAAGGCGGTCTATACAAGCTTTACCGGGGTGAGTCCGGTGACCGCAGAAGAGATCTGCTTTGTATCGGGACTGGACTCCGGCGTAACGCCAAGAGAGCTTTCGGATGATGTTCTGCGTCACCTGTACCGCCAGTTCTGTATTTATTTGTCTGCGGTAAAAGAGGGAAGATTTTCTCCGGCAATCTACTACAGCGGGAAAGAACCGAAAGAATTTTCGTCTCTTCCACTGACACATTTTTCCGAATATACGAGAAAAGAATATGATTCCGTTTCCGAAGTGCTGGAGTCGTTCTTTTCAGAAAAGAATGCACTTACAAGGATCCGGCAGAAGTCGGCGGATCTCCGCCATGTCGTACAGACCGTGCTGGAGCGCAGCCGGAAGAAGTATGATCTTCAGGTAAAACAGCTCCGGGGGACAGAAAAAAGGGATAAATACCGGATATACGGCGAGCTGATCAACACGTATGGATATCATCTGGAGCCGGGAGCCGAACGGCTGGAGGCGCTGAATTATTATGATAATACGATGGTCTCAATCCCTCTTGATAAGACGAAGACGCCGCAGGAAAATGCGCAGCGTTATTTTGAAAAATATAATAAACAGAAGCGGACTTTTGAGGCGCTGTCCCGTCTGACGCAGGAGACAAAAGAGGAAATCGATTATCTGGAGTCCGTGCAGAACGCACTGCAGATTGCCGCGACGGAGGACGATCTGGCGGAGATCAAAGAAGAACTGACTGCCGCCGGGTATATGCGCCGGAAGGGCACGAAGAAAAAAACAAAGGTTAAAAACCAGCCGCTGCACTATATTTCAGGCGACGGTTTCCATATGTATGTGGGCAAGAATAATCTGCAGAATGAGGAGCTGACATTTCATTTCGCGAACGGCGGCGACTGGTGGTTTCACGCCAAGCAGGCGCCCGGATCCCATGTCATCGTACGGACGGAAGGAAAAGAACTGCCGGACCGTACCTTTGAGGAAGCGGGACGGCTGGCGGCATATTATTCCAGCATGCGCAACAAAGACAAGATTGAGATTGATTATGTGGAGAGAAAGCATGTAAAGAAACCAAACGGTGCGAAACCCGGATTTGTGGTATACTACACGAATTACTCTCTGGTGATCGACAGTGATATCAGCGGGATCGAAGAAATAAAACAAAACTAAAACAAAACGCTGAAAAACGTGAAAAAGTGATGAAATTGTTGACCGCCCGGACGGTTCGGGGTTATAATAAAAAAATGTGAAAGATTGCAGAAGACAGAGGACAGTAAAATGATAAAGAGCATGACAGGGTTCGGAAGATACGAATATCAGTCAGGAAACAGAAAACTATGTGTGGAGATCAAAAGTGTGAACCACCGTTATCTGGATGTGAACATCCGCATGCCGAAGAAGCTGAACTGCTTCGAGACTTCGATCCGTACATTGCTAAAGCAGGATGTAAGCCGCGGCAAAGTAGATATTTTTATTTCCTGTGAGGACACGTCAGAAGGTCAGGCGTCACTTCGGTATAACAAGGCTCTGGCCGGCGAGTATATGAAGTATTTTGATGAGATGGAAGCGGAGTTCGGGATTGAGAAGGATATCCGGGTTTCTACGCTTGCGCGCTGCCCGGAGGTGCTGACGATGGAGGAAGGCGGCGAAGATGAAGACGAGCTGTGGAAGGAACTTCAGACGGCGCTGGAGGGTGCGCTTGCCCAGTTTGTAGCAGCAAGGTCCGCCGAGGGTGAGAATCTCAAACAGGATATTCTGGATAAGCTTTCCGGACTGGAAAAGCTGGTTGCGGCCGTGGAGGAACGATCGCCGCAGATCGCGGCAGAATACCGGGCAAAGCTGGAGGACAAGGTAAAAGAGCTTCTGGCGGATACGCAGATGGAGGAAAGCAGGATCGCGGCGGAGGTGATCTTATTTGCAGATAAGATTTGTACAGATGAAGAAGTCGTCCGTCTGAAAAGCCATATTTCTCATATGCGGGATACACTGGAGGAAGAGGAAGGCATCGGCAGAAAGCTGGACTTTATCGCACAGGAGATGAACCGGGAAGCGAATACCATCCTGTCCAAGGCAAATGACCTGGAAGTTTCGAATTATGCGATCAGCCTGAAAACAGAGATTGAAAAAGTAAGAGAACAGATTCAGAATATTGAATGATGGATATGGAGGAATCGGAATGGATACAAGAGGAATTCTGATCGTGGTATCCGGTTTTTCGGGAGCCGGCAAGGGTACATTGATGAAGGAACTTCTGAAACGTCATCCCGACAGATACGCGCTTTCGGTCTCGGCGACGACAAGGCAGCCGCGGGAAGGCGAACAGCACGGGAGAGAGTATTTTTTTGTTTCGGAAGAAGAATTTAAAAAAATGATTGCGCAGAACGAACTGATAGAGTATGCTAAGTATGTGGATAATTACTATGGCACACCGCGCAGTTATGTGGAGGAGAAGCTGGAGGAAGGTAAGGACGTCATTCTGGAAATCGAGATCCAGGGCGCGCTGAAGGTGAAGAAGACCTTCCCGGATACCCTGCTTTTATTTGTCACACCTCCGTCTGCGGGGGAACTGAAAAGACGTCTCACACAGCGCGCGACAGAATCCGAGGAAGTGATCCGGTCGCGTCTGGAGCGGGCAGCTTCGGAAGCAGATTATATGGAAGAATATGATTACCTGATCATCAATGACGATCTGGATCCTGCTGTGGAGCAGATGCACAGGATCATTCAGGGAGAGCATCGCCGCTGCACAAGGAACGGCAGTCTGATCGGGAAGATCCGAAGAGAATTGAAAGAGTTGAAAGGAGAGTAATATAGTATGCTGCATCCATCCTATACAGATTTGATGAAGGTTGTAAACAAAGACGTGGAAGAGGGCGAGACAAAGATCGTCAACAGCCGGTATTCCATTGTGATGGCTACGTCGAAACGGGCAAGACAGCTCATTGACGGCGACCAGCCGCTTGTAAATGCGAAGAACAATGCGAAATCGCTGTCTGTGGCGATTCAGGAATTAAACGAAGGAAAGCTGAAGGTGCTGGCGGAAGGACAGGTCCCGGATACAGCCGAAGCTGCGGATACTAAGACAGATCCGGAGAATGCAGGAGTTTCAGCAGATGGCATGGAAGGTTCCGAAGAGACTGGGGAAGCGCCTGAAACCGGTGAGCAGACGGCAGACACAGAGCCGGATGATACGGACAGCATGGAAACGGAAACGGCGGCAGCGGACGCCGGCGAAGAATAAACAGCATAAAAGGCAGATCCCACAGATGGTATCTGCCTTGTTTGGATAGGGAGTGTGATCTATGAAGTTATTGTTTATTTCTCTTGGCTGCGACAAGAATCGGGTAGACACGGAAGTGATGCTGGGGTTACGGGCGGGTCGGGGATATGAGA
>CATXUX010000065.1 GCA_958402795.1 uncultured Lachnospiraceae bacterium
GTACTTTAGATAGACATATCCCTTTTTCAATTACAATTTACGGAAACTCAAGTATAATTTGTGAAGCAACTTTGAAAAAGGACAGGGGATTCCTGTCCTTTTCCGGTTATCCTCTGAAAAAAATGGATGCAATAATCATTGTGATAACCCATGCGATGATACCGCTGGACATACAGAGAATAACTTTTTGATAATATCTTTTGCCTTCTTCCCGTGCCTTATCAATGCCGTCTAGTTTTTCCCCATTCATAAAAGCAAGGATTTCTTTATAAGTATGAATATCATGTTCTTTCTTTACTTTTTCGACACGCAAACCAAAATAAAGCATAATTCCGGCCAAAACTGCCCAGACAACAAGTCCGGGGATTCCGAGCCAATGGAACAGCAGCAGAGGTGTTGCTACTGTCGCAACCAGCAAAACGGAAAAAATATTGCTGTCCCGGTTAAATTTTTTGATGGTCATTTCATCAATTTTTTCTTTCATTGTTTCGATGTCTCCTTTCACTAAAATGTCAAGACTGACACCAAACAGATTACTTAACATTAAAAGACTATGAATATCGGGATAGCTTTTATCATTTTCCCAGTTAGAAATTGTCTGTCTGGAAACAAACATCTTTTCTGCAAGCTCTTCCTGAGTCATCTGTGCTGCATTGCGATATTCTTTCATTCTTTGTCCGAGTTCCATAAGATGTCCTCCTTTTGTCTGCATTGTAACCGGGATCCCTTATTTTGTCTATCAAAGCAGTTTTACATAAGGATTTTTGGGATGTAAAAATGATTTGACATGGATATTTTCTCTGGAAAATATTATAGCGCATTACAATTGGAATTACAACTTCCTGACGGTTTTCGTGTTTTTCACTTTTCTGAATGGGATGTCCACATACTTATCCTCCGGTTTATCAACAAAAACTCTGTACTTATCAACAAAAGAAGGCTTGCATTTGCAAAGGATGCCGGTATATAATCAGAGATACCCAATCAATATTTTTCAAATCTATGAAACCTGAAGTTGCAATCAGAAGGCATGATTCATGTCAGCTTTCTCATTTGAAATTTAAATGAACCGTATAGGAAGAAAGGATTATATGTTATATCAGGAATTTGTATATGCGGTGGAAGAAAGAGTGAATCGAAAACTTGAGGGAGGTGTGAAGGCAAGTCTGTACACAGCAACAAAAAATAACGGAAGACAACGGCAGGGGATGATGATCGAATATCCCGGGATCAATATTTCCCCGACAATTTATCTGGAGGAATTTTATGAGCGGTATCAGAATGGAAAAACGCTGGATGATATTGTCAAAGAAATTCTGGAGTATTATGAGAAGATCAGGTGCCGCAGTTCGTGGGACGCTTCGGGGGTGCTGGACTACGAAAAGATGCGGAAAAAGATCATGCCCAAATTGATCCATACGGACAAAAATAAAGAATTGCTCCGCGATGTTCCGCATCAGGAACTGCTGGACATGAGTATTGTGTTCTATGTCCTGATGGATTTAACGGGAAAAACAACAGCAACGATGCTGGTTCGAAACTCCCATATGCGGGAATGGGGGACGGACAAGGAGACGCTTTATGAAGACGCAAAGAAAAATGCAGGCATACTGATGCCGGCACAGCTTTTCCCGATGCGAAAGCTGGTGGAACAGATGCTCGAAGAGAAAGAAACGGAGCGGATCAATCTGCTGGAATCGCCGGACAACTGTGAGATAAAAAAGGACTATATGTATGTTCTGACAAATCCCTGCTGTATTTTCGGCGCGGCATGCATCGCATACCCACACGTTCTTGAGATGGTGGGAGGGGTACTTGGAGAAGACTTCTACATACTGCCAAGCAGCATTCATGAGACCATACTGGTTCCCGCTTCGTGCAGTGTGCAGCCGGATGAACTGAATCAGATGATCTGCGAGATCAATGCGACGCAGGTGGCGGCCGAGGAGGTTTTAAGTGACCACTGCTATTATTATGACCGTGCGGCAAAAAAAGTGACGATGAATATCGAGCATAAATTGTCGGATTAAAACATGGAATTGTATGATCGACAGATATAAAAGACCGTTGAAAAAAATTCGTTTTCGGTATATGATTTAAAAGGAGAAAAAGAACATATGGATACATATGATAAAGTAATAAGTGGAAAAACAGCTTAGAAAAATTATAAAAGAAAATGGATTATAGGAGGTCAGAAAATGTTAGAATATTCAGTTTTGATTCAGTACGATCCTGCAGATAAAATATATGTTGCCAGTATACCGGAACTGCAGGGATGCATGGCTCATGGAAAAACACAGCAAGAGGCGGTCAGTGAAGTAAACGTTGTAAAAGACATGTGGATTGCAACGGCAAAAGAAAAGGGACTGCAAATTCCTAAACCGGCATTATTCAATTCCGTAGCGGTTTAATAGGGATACAAGGAATATACTTTTTTCAGATCCGGCTTTTAGAAGCGGTTTTTCATGAAAAAATCCCTTTACATTTTCAGGAAACTGTGGTAGGATAAATAGTGCGTTCCGGCGGATATGTGTTTTCCGGAACGCATGAGAGATGCGTCTGTAGCTCAGGGGATAGAGCACTGCCCTCCGGAGGCAGGTGCGGCGGTTCGATTCCGTTCAGACGCGTATATTACCCGTCGGGACAAGTCCCGGCGGGTTTCTTTGTGTTATGGGAAAGCTGTCACAGGGGATGGTTCCCGTTGGTATCTGACAGGATCTGCTCCGGCAGCTTAGGGTTGAATTTCTGCTTTTTCAGCATTTCGATTTCATACTTGTAAGGAGCATAAGATTTCTTTTTGTTTACGGGATCCGGGATGTAGGGCGTCTCCAGAATTTTCGGTACTTCGGCGAAATCTTTATGATGTACAATATAGTTCAGCGCATCGAATCCGATTTCGCCAAAGCCGATATTGGCGTGGCGGTCTTTTGCCGCACCGGGTGCGTTCTTGCTGTCATTGATATGAAAGACTGCAATTTGGTCTTTTCCCAGGATGCGGTCGAACTTGTCTATGACATCATCAAAATGATGAATGATATCGTATCCGCTGTCACTTGTATGGCATGTGTCGAAGCACACACGCAGTTTTTCATTGTAAATTACGCCGTCATAAATGCGGGCAAGTTCTTCGAAAGAACGCCCGATCTCAGATCCTTTTCCTGCCATGGTTTCCAGCGCGATGTAACAGGGGGTATCTCTGGTCAGAACTTCGTTGAGTCCCTTGACGATCTGTGCGATTCCGGCGTCCGCTCCGGCACCGACGTGCGCGCCGGGATGGAGGATCAGAACATGGCTTTTGCAGGCGGCAGTCCGTTCGATTTCTTTTGCAAGAAATTCCGTTCCGAGCTGGAATGTCTCCGGCTTTATCGTATTTCCAAGATTGATGATGTAGGGAGCGTGCACGATAATCTCGTCAATTCCGTGTTCCTGCATATATTCCCACGCAGGAGAGATGTTTAATTCGCTGATCTCTTTGCGCCTGGTATTCTGGGGCGCGCCTGTATAAAACATGAATGTATTCGCTCCGTAGGAAACAGCTTCCTTCGCGGAGCCAAGCAGCATCTCTTTGCCGCTCATTCCGACATGTGAACCTAATTTCATGAGGGGGATTCCTTTCTGTATTTAGTTATTGCCAGTGTCCATTATAAATGATAAAATAGTCAAATGGAAGTCTGAATTTCAGGGTGACTGTGAATAGCAGTATTTCAGGCGGAATGTTTCAGGGAGAGGATGGATGAAAATCAAATGAAGACGTTAGCAGAACTGATCTCGGAAGTGGTGGGGCAGGCGTTTGAGACTGCCGGATATGATAAAAAATTTGCGAAAGTAACGGTGTCCAACCGCCCGGATCTGTGTGAATATCAGTGTAATGGCGCGCTTGCGGCAGCAAAGACATACCGGAAGGCGCCGATCATGATTGCGAATGATGTGGTAGGATATCTGCAGGACAGTGCATGTTTTGAGATGGCAGAGGCAGTGAATCCCGGATTTATCAATCTGAAGCTCAATGCTTCCTTTGTGGCGGCTTACTTAAATGATATGGCGGCGGACGCGCGCTACGGTGTGGAAACCGAAGAGACGCCGAAGGAGATTGTACTGGATTATGGCGGACCGAATGTGGCGAAGCCTCTGCATGTGGGACATCTTCGTTCTGCGATTATCGGAGAGAGTGTGAAGCGGATCCTGCGGTTCAAGGGGAATCATGTGCTCGGGGATATTCATCTTGGAGACTGGGGATACCAGATGGGACTGATCATTACGGAACTGGAGAAGCGTCAGCCGGACCTTCCGTATTTTGACGATGATTTTGAAGGGGAATATCCGGAAGAAGCGCCGTTTACGATCGGAGAGCTGGAGGAGATCTATCCGGCGGCAAGCGCGTATGCGAAAGAACATGAAGAATATCGGGAGAAGGCGCTTCACGCAACGTATCTGCTGCAGAACGGACATCGCGGATGCAGGGCGATCTGGCATCATATCATGAATGTATCGGTTGCGGACCTGAAAAAGAATTATAAGAATCTGAACGTGGAATTTGATCTTTGGAAAGGGGAGTCAGACGCACAGAAATACATTCCGGATATGGTGGAAATGCTGAAAGAAAAAGGATATGCACATTACGACGAAGGTGCGCTTGTCGTAGATGTAGAGGAGCCGGAGGACAAAAAAGCGGTTCCGCCGTGTATGATCCTGAAATCTGACGGGGCGGCGCTGTATGATACGACAGACCTTGCAACGCTTGTGGAACGGGAAGAACTGTACCGGCCGGATGAAGTGATCTATGTGGTAGATAAGCGGCAGGAGATGCATTTTACCCAGGTGTTCCGCTGTGCGAAGAAATGCGGGATCGTCCGCCCGGAGACGGAGTTAAAGTTCCTGGGGTTCGGTACCATGAACGGCAAGGACGGAAAGCCGTTTAAGACGCGTGAGGGCGGCGTGATGCGTCTGGAAGCGCTTTTGAAAGAGATCGATGATGAGATGTACAAAAAGATCATGGATAACCGTACGGTGAAGGAGAGCGAAGCGAGAGAGACTGCAAAGATGGTCGGACTTGCGGCAATCAAATATGGGGATCTGTCAAATCAGGCGTCAAAGGATTATGTGTTTGACGTAGACCGTTTCACTTCATTCGAAGGAAATACCGGGCCGTATATTTTGTATACGATCGTCCGTATCAAGTCGATCCTGAATAAGTATCAGGAGGACGGCGGCGTTCTGGAGGGTTTGGCGATCAGCGGATCTGCAAATGAGTTTGAAAAGGCGCTGATGCTGGAAATCGGGAAGTTTAACGAGGCATTTGGATTTGCATATGAGGAGATCGCGCCGCACAAACTCTGCGCATATATTTATGATGTGGCAAATGCATTCAATAAATTTTATCATGAGACAAAGATTCTCTCCGAAGAAGACGAAGAGAAGAAAAAGGGTTACATTGCGCTGCTGAAGCTGACAAAGGGCGTTTTGGAGACCTGCATTGACCTGCTGGGATTTAGCGCGCCGGAGAGGATGTAGGACATGACGGAGAAATTATTTTATCAGGACAGTCACAGGAAACGCTTTACGGCGAAAGTCGTTCAGGTAATGACGAATGGCGGAAGATGCAGGATTGAGCTGGACCGTACGGCATTTTTCCCGGAAGGCGGCGGACAGTATGCTGATACAGGAACACTCTGCCTGCATCCGGACGGGGAAAAGGAACAGATATTTCAGGTTACAGATGTGCAGGAAGAGAACGGTATCATCTGGCATTATGGGAAACTGATTCCCGGTGCAGAAGAAGAATGCACATCGCTCTCAGAGACATGGAAGAGCGGACGGGAAGTATCCGGTGAGATTGACTGGCAGGAGCGGTTTACGAAGATGCAGCAGCACAGTGGAGAACATATTGTATCCGGACTGGTACATGCGCGGTTTGGATATGACAATGTAGGATTCCATCTGGGAACCGAAGACTGTACGATGGATTTTAACGGAACGATCACGAAAGATCAACTCCGTGAGATTGAGTGGAAAGCAAACGAGGCGGTTGCAAAGAATCTGGACATTCTCGTGTCCTACCCTTCCCGGGAAGAACTTGCCACATTGGATTACCGGAGCAAGATCGAGATCGAGGGGCAGGTACGGATCGTGACAGTTCCCGGTTACGACGTCTGCGCCTGCTGTGCTCCGCATGTGGATAAGACCGGGGAGATCGGCATGATCAAGCTGACAAATGTTCAGCGGTATAAAGGCGGCGTCCGTGTAACGATGCTCTGCGGGTTTCGCGCGCTTGCTGATTACGACCGGAAAGCGGATGCGGCGAAACAAATTTCCGCGGCGCTCTGCGCAAAAGAAGATGAAACCGCGGAGGCGGTGCAGCATTTAAAGGGAGAGTGCGCCGCGCTCAGGCAGGAGCTGGAAGAGCAGAAGAAAGTTTTACTTGCATATAAGGCAAAGGAAGTACCGGCAGGGGACAGGACGGTCTGCCTGTTTGAAAGAAAGCTGGAGGGAGACGCCCCCCGGGAGCTGATGAATCTGGTGCTGGACGCAGGTCATGAGATCTGTGCTGTATTCAGCGTTGCCGGGGATGGAAAGAAGGAGAATGCCAAATCGCAGACGGGTGCAGACGGCAGTCCGCGGCCGGAGAACCCAGCATTGCAGTACCGCTATGTGATCGGCAGCAGAAAATGGGATATGCGAAGCCTTGTAAAGGAACTGAACCGGCAGTTTGACGGCAGAGGGGGCGGCAAATCTGAGATGGTACAAGGATCACTTACAGGGAATGAAGAGGAATTGAGGGTGTGGATACAGAAGAAAGGAAAGGAACTGCAAAATGAGCAATAATTCACACAGAGATCCGTTAAAACGACTCTTGATCCCGCTTTTGGCATACTGGGGAACCATCATGGTGGCGTCTGTACTTGTGGGACTTGTGCTGACACTTTTTAACGCAGAGGAACTCGGACAGATCACAGGGGGCGCGGATCTGGCGGACAGTTCTGTGATGCAGCAGGTGATGATCCTGTATATGAAGGCCATGCTGAAATATCAGACCCAGATACAGGGAATCGTGATGCTTTGTACGATTCCGGTCTCTTATTTTTTCTTTTTCCGCAAAGACCGTATGTGGGAAAAGGAACACCAGATTCCTGTACCCGAGCAGGCGCCGGCGAAAGACTATATCTGGCTTGTCGTGTTCGGAATCGCGTTTAATCTTGGAATGAGCTGTCTGATGACACTGACGAATCTGGCGACGTCAGACCAGGGATACCTGGATACGAGCGCCGCATTTTATTATGCGCCGGTTCCCATACAGATTTTGTGTCTCGGGATTATTGTCCCTCTGGCAGAAGAGCTGATGTTCCGGGGAATTCTCTTTAAACGAAGCAAGGAGAACAGCACGTTCTGGGCGGCCGCGATCTTTTCTTCTATTATGTTTGTACTGGTGCATTCGAACAGTGTACAAATGATCTATACAATGGTTCTGGGACTGTTTCTGGCCTATGTATACGAAAAATACGGTTCATTCAAAGCGCCTGTGCTTGTGCATATGACGGTTAATCTGGCCGCAGTGACCGGGCAGGCGTCGGGCGCGTATGGCTGGATCGGAAGTTCGACGATGCGGATGGGAGCGGCCGTGGTAATCTGTACGTTTGTATCTGTTGCAATGGTGGTTCTGATCCGGGGACTGGGAAGGACGGAAGAAGAAAAATCATGAACAAGAGAATTTATTTTCTCTTGATACAGCAGTAAATTGTACGGGAAAATGAGATAGACAGAAGCAAAAACGTATAAAATATCTGACAAAATACAAGAAAAATAATAAAAGATGAATAATCTGACAATTCAATAAAAATTTCTTGTTTACAAATGCGAAGTTTTGTTGTATAGTAGGTGGCAGGGAAAACGGGGTTCAGAAGAATCCCGCACCTGCGTGGGAGATACCTGCATGGAATACATAGGAAAGGAAAGCGGTTATGAGTGGAAAACTGAATACACAACAGCACGGTCTGTACCAGCCGGAGTTTGAACATGACAACTGCGGGATCGGTGCAGTAGTGAACATCAAGGGTGTGAAGAACCATGAGACGGTGGCGAACGCACTGAAGATTGTGGAGAATCTTGAACATAGAGCCGGCAAGGACGCCGAGGGTAAGACAGGAGACGGAGTAGGAATCTTGTTACAGATTTCGCATAAGTTCTTCTCCAAGGTCTGTGAACCCCTCGGTTTTTCTTTACCCGGAGAACGGGAATACGGCGTCGGAATGTTCTTCTTTCCACAGGACGAACTGAAACGGAATCAGGCGAAGAAGATTTTTGAGGTCATTGCAGGCAAAGAAGGCCTGAAATTTCTTGGCTGGCGGGAAGTCCCGGTTCATCCGGAGGTTCTGGGCAAGAAAGCGGTGGACTGTATGCCGTGTATCATGCAGGCATTTATCGAAAAACCGCAGAAGACAGAGAAGGGACTGCCGTTTGACCGGCGTCTATATGTGGTGCGCCGGATTTTTGAACAGAGCAGCGACGATACGTATGTAGCGTCACTCTCCAGCAGGACGATCGTATATAAAGGAATGTTTCTTGTGGGACAGCTCCGGCTGTTCTTTGAGGATCTGCAGGATCCGGATTATGAGTCTGCTATCGCGATGGTACATTCCCGGTTCAGTACCAATACAAACCCGAGCTGGGAACGGGCACATCCGAACCGTTTCATGGTACACAACGGTGAGATTAATACGATCCGCGGAAATGCCGATAAGATGCGTGCAAGAGAAGAGACGATGGAATCCGGATATCTGAAAGGGGAACTGCACAAGGTACTTCCGGCGATCAATACGTCAGGTTCAGACTCTGCCATGCTGGACAATGCACTGGAATTTATGGTGATGAGCGGGATGGAACTGCCGCTTGCGGTTATGGTAGCGATACCGGAGCCATGGGAGAATAACCGCAGTATGTCACAGAACAAAAAGGATTTCTATCATTATTATGCAACTATGATGGAACCCTGGGACGGACCTGCTTCCATCTTGTTCTCAGACGGCGACTGCATGGGTGCGGTTCTGGACCGGAACGGTCTGCGCCCGTCCAGATATTATATTACGGACGACGACCAGTTGATCCTTTCTTCCGAGGTGGGAGTGCTGGATATTGATCCGACCAAGATCGTTGTAAAGGAGCGTCTGCATCCCGGCAAGATGCTGCTGGTTGATACGGTGCAGGGAAAGGTGATCGATGACGAAGAACTGAAGGAGCGTTACG
>CATXUX010000066.1 GCA_958402795.1 uncultured Lachnospiraceae bacterium
TACCTTGGCAGCAATAAAGATTGACGTGGGCCCGTCCGCCCCTCCGATCACCATAGTCTCGCCGACTACAGAAAGCTCCCTCTGGCTCTTAACTTTCATCATAATCCCCGCAGCCAAAAGCACCGCTCCGGCAAGACCTGCCATCATTGCCACAATTCTTTTCAGCCCTGCTTCCCTCCGTTTTTTCATAAATATTTATAATCCTTTTTAGCTGATCAGATTGGAATCCGATTAACGGATTGTCTTTTTAGAGGGACTAAGAAACTTATCGTAAATAATACCGGATAATGTAAGGCAAATAAACACCACGGTCCAAATGATCCAAAGATTATTTGTTGTTGCGCCTCCCGCATCCGTACCATCGGTTTGAAAAATAACTCCGACAACAAATCCGGCAATGTATGAAAAGGCAGTACATATAGGCATTGTTTTTCCTTCAAGGATAAACGATATTGTCACAGCAATTATCCCGATAGCAAACAATATAACAGGCCATTGCTTCATTCCATGAATATCAAAAAATACATATCTGCACAAAACAAAACCAATACAAAGCACACCCAAAGACAGTAAATGAATCATAACATTTTTCTTATTTAACACACAAATCCCTTCTCTTTATCCAACTTCCGATTTATCGTCTTCTAATTCGTCCTTTTTCACTTTTTTCCTGATTATTGCTTTCACAATAAGCGCCGCTAAAATAATCGCGCCTGATACGATGCCAAACAGCAGGATAACCGTGTACCATGGCGCTGATGACACCTCATAAATCTCTGGATGAATCTTATAGTCCCAGTATGTATAAACGCTTCTTGCTAAAAACACTCCGATAAAGGCCCCGATCAGACAGTTTAAAAATGTATTGAGTTTATTCCACATAAAGTCCCGCTCCCTTAAACAAACATCAGCCCTCAAAGTCATCATCCAGCAGCTGCACCTTCAAGACTTCCTGGATCCCGGCGGGAGATGATTCCCGTACCAGTCCCGTAAAGGTAATCGAAATATTATCCCCTTCTCCAGGTCTTTGGGGCTGATCCTCGTCCCTCGCCACAGATAAGAGGTCTCTTCCATTACGGGAAATGTAAATCTGCCCCTGAAATTAATATCATTGATCTCCATGCCCTGAACCGTTATGGAACTGTCGGAAATGTCAGTAATAGCCGCATAGAACGTCTCTGTCTCATAACTGGCTGCCGCGGCATGTCGCACCGCTATTTTTCCATTCATCATGTACGCCCCGTTTTTACTTTCCCCATCATGGTATTTGTGCAGATAAAAACAATCAATTCGCCTGCGCGTCCGTTTCCTCTGTCCTGGAAATCCCACTTTCATCCAGTAAATCCGCCGGGACAGAACTGATACTTGCCTGCTCTTCCCCAGTTAATCCGTTGTACCACGCAAGCCACCGAAGGGTATCCTCCGACAGTCCGCTTTTATCCCACCATCTTCCTGCAAAATAAACCTGGCTTTCATCCACGTATCGCCGCTTAAATACCATCCATTTTCCGTCAATGCATACTTCCAAGGTTCCTTCCTCCGTCCCCCACTGATATCCATACCCTGCGCCGAAATTGGACTGGTTGTTTTCAGACGGTACTTCCGTCCGCTCCACCGCGGCCGTGATCTCGCCGTCCATGACACCGCAGCGGCCTGTAACCGTGCTTTCTCTTCCGGTATCATAATACATTGCCCCGTCTGCCATAACCATGGGGATCCGGTCATTCAACACTGGTTCCCCGGATTCCAGAAGTTTATCCAGCAGCACGCCAAGGGCAGGGGCAGGCTCATAGATTCCCTGATAAGGCTGTTCCACATAATCCGTACTGTCCTTCTCGTAATAAAAAAGCGTGTAAACATGGTCTTCTGTATCTTTGAAATGAATGGAGGTATATTCATCCTCCTGTGGGACATCCTGCACGGACTGCTGACCCGTGGGTTCCATATCCGCCAGAATGAAAAGCAGTTCACCGATTTGTTCTTTATTTCCACAGTCTGTCGTCTTCCCGTCCCGTTCAATGGAAACGGTCTGCACACTTTCCTCTGGCGGCAGCACGGCAGGCTCCGATGCGGGAGATGGACTGCAGGCTGACATTACTGCCGCGTAAACCATCCATATCATTCCGATGAATCCCTTTTTTAATCCATGGCCCATAATGCTCACCCCCGGTAATGCAATCTTCAACATTTGGTTTCTTTAATAAAACTATATCATATTCCGACGCTCCGTGTATTACTTATGCCTTACATTTTATTAAATCTCCTACAGCATGGCGATATCCCAAGATACGGTACTTAAACTTCCAGTATCCCGTCATCCTGCGTTTGCTTTTTGGAACCCTTTGGCGGCTTTCCACTCCGCGCAGGCGGAAGTTCCTCGAAGCAGCTGTGGACTGGATAAAACCGATAAGGGATGCGGATCCCGACAGCTCCGTATCTCTGCTTCAGTACGCAGACTTCCAGTTCCCGCGGATTCTGCCCCTGCGCCTGAAAAACGTCAAAGTCCCTGGCTCCGACACCCCTGTACTGCATTCCCAGAACGGTATCACAGGAATATTCAATGCTCCCAGTGTCCTTATACGATCGGAGGGATACCGGCTGGTCGTAGCTTTCCCGGTTGAGGCTGCTGATCAGGACAACCGGCAGTGCCCTGGAATCACTCAGGGACTTAAGCACCCGCAGACTTTCATCTACTGCCTGTTTGTCGGTGAGGCTGCCTTTTCCTTCCGGTGCGGCAAGGATCTGCAGGTAGTCCACGATGACCACCGGAACAACCCCAAATGCGGCTATATAGTTTTCCACATACTGTGCGATGTCCGCCGCAGTCCATGCCTTGGCCCCGCATTCTTCCACCGTAATGGTACAGCTGCGTTTTTCCACTTTCCCAGCGGCTTCTGCTACGGCCATCCATTCACGGTCCGTAAGCTTCATGAAAGCCGTACGGTTTCTCAGCTCACCGGATGTCCTTAACAATCCGGCGGAAGTTTCGTGCCAATCCATGTAAAGCTGCCTGCTGACAGCCTTT
Source organism: uncultured Lachnospiraceae bacterium (assembly GCA_958402795.1). GTDB lineage: Bacteria > Bacillota > Clostridia > Lachnospirales > Lachnospiraceae > Schaedlerella. The sequence continues at coordinate 3,026 of CATXUX010000066.1, forward strand.
GCCGCCAGATCCACGGACTGCATTTCCAGGGAAAACACAATCACATGGGTTCCCCTTGCTGCCATTTGTTCCGCCATCTGCATCACATAGGTTGATTTTCCCAGGGACGGAACTGCGCCAAGGCAGTGAAGGCCGGCAGTCAGTCCGCCTCCAAGGCACCTGTCCAGTTCCGCGTATCCGGTCGGGCGGCAGGCTTCAAATACGGCGTCATCCGCCTTCCCAATCAGCGCTGCCACATTAGACAGACGCTTCCGCGTATTCCGTTCCCGGAAAACAGTTAAGTCATCGTTAGTCATATGGTCATCTCCTTCTTACATTTTATAAAAACGGCCGTCGTGCCTTCCAATGCGTCCGGCTTAGGAGGCGGTCAGGGGCGTGGATGCAACACGCACCCGCCTCCGTACCGGACCCCCATGGTTTTACTTCGTTTTATAAGCGGTTGGCGGCCATGATCCTTTATATTGGATAATACGCCCGCCCGGCAGATCCGGCGGCGCACCGCATTTACGGCCCAGGCTATCCATTTCCTCACGCCCTCACCAATACCGCCGCCGGAGCACAAGGGCCAAGGCGCAGTCGGGCTCCCGTGCCCGGACGGAGCCGCAGGCCCTGCAGTTACCTACAGTTACCTCCTGGTAACTACATCCCAAAAACCGACCCCCGGAAAACCCTTATTTTATCAACAAAATCACCCCATTACGTTCTTTGCGGGAATCACCACTTTTCGGTGGTCCAATCACCACTTTTCGGTGGTCTAATCACCACTTTTCGGTGGTTCAATCATCACTTTTCGGTGGTCTCTCCCAACAGGATTTCCACCCCTGTAATAGCATTTCCTTCCCTGGTTTCCGAATATCCCGCAATGTAACCGGCCTGCCGGAAGGCATCCAGTATCTGTTTGACTGCCTTATGTACTTTGGCCCGTTTGTTAAGCCAGGAGGATCTTGACGCGAAATCCTCCTCCCTGTATCCCAATTCGGCAAACATCCCCTTCTCACGCTGGGTTTTCCTGTCATACCACTCATAACGGATACGGCGGCTGTAGACCGTGGCTTTTTCCTTTTTCATCCGGGCAATCCGCTTCAGCAGATACCGCTTCAGGATAACATTCTCATCCGTATCCGGCAGGAACCCTCCCGTGGAAGCCAACAGCTCGATCGGGACACTAATCATCTGCTTTATTCTTTCGGCATATGCATAAAGTGCGGGCAATTCCAGCAGCCTGTACCCTTCCACAACCGTCTGATTGCCGGACTGTATTTCCACGCTTGATACCGGCAGAAAATAGCTCCGGTACTTTGCTGTTTCATTCTTTTCGATTAATTTTCTGGCCCTCAGCTCATTCGTACAGTCAATCGTAATCAGGATAAGCCGCAGTTTCTCCACGCTTTCCTTCAGCCTGGCGATTTTTTGTGCCGTAATGTCCTGGTCCATGTTGCCGGACATGACCCGGATGACGGTCTGCAGTGAAAATGTCTGGTATCCGCTTTTATACAGCGTATAGAACGCATCCATGACAGCCATATCATACGGAGAAATATCATTGCATGACAGCTGTATGTTTTTGTCATGGCACAGATTGACCAGAGTTACGACCTTCCGGCTGGGAAGGGTGGAAACCCGGATCATCTGTTTTTCCGCCAGCCCCTTGTTAACGGTCAGCATATTCGCCACTTTACAGTTATTCATGCATTCCTTTTTAACTTTTATCGATCCGCCCATGTTGATCCTCCTCATGTTTAGTCTTTCTACCTATAATGGTGGGCGCGATAAAGCCAAAATTGGTTTTTCTTTCAAAAAAATAAAAAGCAGACGAAATTAGTCGCTTCGCCTGCTCTTTTTTCCTGCATTTCTTGTTTTATTGTTTTATGACTGGTGCACAGCTTAAATTACCATTTCATCAAAAAGGTCAAACTCTAACTTTTTTACACCACTGCTGTTCCAATTTCATTCGATCCATCAGTTTCTTCCAGCTAATCTCATTCTCCTGCTTCTCAGCCTGGCGCTCTTCTTCTGTCATCGTCTCACGTTCCGCTTGCAGCTCGGCACGAATTTCCTCCAACTCCTTTTTAGCTTTCGTATAATAAGCGTTTGCAAAACGCCAGACCCCGCATAAATACGGGATTCTTTTCCCAAATAAAATAACTCCTCACTGATTTGTGGTAAAATTGAGTTGTCCAAAAACAATCCACCATCCGCCAGAAAGGAGTTGTACCTATATGATAACATACAAACAGCTTTCTTTGGCAGATATTTTTACTGATTGCCAAAATAAATTTGATAACGGCAAATATGAGTTCCTTTCCATACTCGATCTTCCCCATAAACTTAAATACCCATCCATAGAATGTGCCGCTTGGGTTTACTTTGATTGTTGCTATAAAACGATCCTTATCATAGGTTCGCACAGGGACATTCTCTCCGTAATGGTCAATGATAACACGCATAAGCTCGTTATCACACTGCAGCTCAACATCCAGTGTGCCCTCCGAGGCAAACATATCAATCATTGTGTTTGTGTATGCAGCCACATCAAAATTTTCAAGCTGAGCAAACTCTGTTGATAAGACCTCAACGCCTGCCAGACGATCTACACGGAAGTGGGCAACTCTGTTATGCTTATGTGAGTAGCCAATCAAGTATAATGGTCACGTTTCAGGATTTTTTCTTTTGTCTGAGTGTATTCATAGTATTGGAATTCGATTTGACGATGCTCCAAGATAGCAGAATGAATACTGTCGATTATGTAGTAGACTTTTTCATTTCCTGGTTTTACACGGCTGGATAAGCTGGCGAGCCCCTTGAGCTGTTCTGCCTGATGGATACTCGTCAAACACCCCAGCTTCTGTACCAGAGCCTCCGATTTTTTCGCAGAAATGATTTTGGAAGAAGCCACCGCATCTGCCAGCATTTTTAATTCCGGGTATTCAAAAAGCCTGCTTCCAATGAAATACTGATTTTGTGTACTTTTGACTATCACAATATCAAACCTAGCCGTAATCAAAGCGTTCAAATCAGCATAGACCGTTTAGCGCACTGCCTGAATGCCTCATTTTTTCAAGTAAGCAGTAATATCTGTAACAGTAGCAGGATGGTTTTCATCTGTATGCTGATAAAGATAGCGAAGCATTTCAACAACTCTGATATTGCCTTGGCTTTGCATGGTTCCCACCTCCTTTGCTGGTATGATAAAAAGTCAGCGTCCTCCCGAGGCATATTTCCCCATGTTGATGTCCAGCACCCCTCTGGGTGGCTGAATCAGAGCATCCTCATATTGGCACTTCCACTGAATCTCCCGACACATCTGGCCATCCGCCACGCCGTCTATGGTTTCACCATCCTTAATGGGGTTATCATGTTCCAGAATGTAGGACGCCACATTGTAGGCATGGTTTACCACCCAATTTGGGTCCATGTCGTGGAAGTGGTACTGGAGATCCGGCAAAAACAGGGTGCTCATGCCCACCGTGTCGATGAGCATATCCTCCGTACCCTCAATGTTGAAGAATCGGACATTGACGCCAAAGCGGATGAACCGATCCGGGCCCTCAATCTGATGGGAGCGCACATCCTCTGCCAGAAACAGCTTGCCGCAGTTCTGGAAATAGAATGCTTCGCATGAGGGGTACAGCTCCGCCAGAGCCTCCAAGAAGTCGGCGTCCAGGTTGGCCCGCTCCAGCGCCGGAAGCGCCGCAGCCAGCATATCGGTGGCCACCACCTGATACCGGCACTCCCGGAAAATCCGCTCTCGGTCCTTCTGGCAGTCCCACATCTGACTCAACAAAAAGGCATCAAAGCCTTTGCCCTTGAACTTGTCGCATTTCATCACCATCAGCTGTACCGGGCACTTGCCGTCCTGAAATTCCGCTATATGATCCAGAGCGGCAAAGCCAGCCATTTTCTTATCATAACAGAAGCACTCTGTTGCTCCGATGTGTTTCCCCATTACGGCAGTCATTTTCTCTTTGTCCGGCATGGGCACCGGTTCTTTGAACAGCATTTGTATGAGATAGGGGCCTCCGGGCTGGGGGCCTTTTTTGTCATCCAGGTTTTGCTGGAATACTTTATTGCTCATTTGGTCTCCACCTCCTGACGAATCCTCTTTAATAATCAAGCAGGATGGGCACCTGCTGTTCCTCGGCAAACCGCATGGCCTGCCAGAACATGGAGAAGGCAAACTTGGCCAGGGATTGTGTGTCATACTGGGTGTGTTCCGGGATGTCCGCCTTGCTGTACTGCCCATTCGGGCCCACTGTGCCGTCTGCCGGGTATCCCTCCGTGTCTGCCCAGCCAAGGATGGTGTCCTCATCGGCCTGCCATGCCAGCTGGTTCAGTTTTTCCAGCTCCTTCCGCAGTCCGCCCAGGGTGGCGATCATCGCCTGATTATCGGTGGGCAGAGGCGCCTGGAAGAAGAAGGCATCCGCCAGAGGCAGCCACCAGGTAACTCCGCGGAACAAGGACCACACCCGCTCCTCGTCCGATGCAAGACGGACGACCAGAGGATGCTCCCCGAAGTTCCAGTCCTTCTCCACAGTGGAAGGCACCGGCTCATTGTATGTATGGCAGGCGGCCACCAGCAGCATAGCGCCGAAGGCATCCCAATCCGGCTTGTCGGTGTAATAGGGCTTCTCATTATCCTCCGGCCAGGGAGCATAGGGAAGCTGGCCCGGCTGAGAAATGGCGCTCAAGATCTGATCCCGCCAGTTCTCCACCACCGCCTGGACCTCAGCCGGGGACATTTCTTCCTCGTTATCAGCAGCTTCTCCATCCGGCGTGATTTTTTGAAAGCCCCATCCATTTTCCTCCGCCCACTGCTGAACAACAGTTTTCCAGTTGTGAGAATAGTATCGGGTCAGTGTTCCGGCGTAGATGTCAAGTCCCATAGTGATACCTCCTTTTTTGCTTGGTCAAAGCCGTTCCAGGGTACAGTCGTGCCCGGAATGGTCCGTATCCAAGATGATTTCCACAATGGTGTCCATAGTCTCTTTCCCGAGATTACGGACGCTTTTTTCATAGGCCAGCCACTGGATGTGGATGGGTTGTCCATACTCATGCCGCCCAAAACCGCCCCGGAGAATATCGTTGAAAGCGTTCAGGTTCCGACCGATCTTCCAGTCCAAACCGAATGTAAATACCCGCTCCACTTCGTCATAAAACCCGGCCATGTTAGAAAAGCGGCGGCCGTCGATGGTGAACACCTCTCTTATGTCCATATAAACGGCTCCTTTAAGTGGTATTTCTCCATGATCTTATTTTCCAGAGTTTCATAGGCATCCATATCCTCTGGCTGCGCTGGAATACCCTTGTCCCCCAACCAGTAACCGTTCCCATAGTAAAAAAACATAGCCCAGTAATAAGGCAAGTCATGGCTGAATATCGCCACTCCCAAGGCATCGGTCACTGGCTCTGCCAGCGGTGAGCGTTCCACGATCTGGGAGGCTTCCTCATAGGAGATCCCCACCAGTTCCACCAGCAGGCGCTTCACCAATTCGCAGAAGCTGTACTGGTTGAATATGACCTGACCATCCTCATCTTTGAACACAAGTCCATCTCTCACCATGGTATTTCTCTCCGTTTCTTAACCTGCATCCTTGGCTTGGGCATAGTCTCGTCAAGTCATTTCATACAGTAGGGCAATGTCGCCCCGCACCAGTTCCAGATGGGAGCGCAGCGTTTCAAGCCCGCTTTGCACCGCCTCGGTGGGCAGATCCCAGTCTGGGGCAATTTCAGCGGCCAGCTCCGGGAGGTCCTGCTCCCGCAGGGCTGCCAGCACATTAGACGCCAACTCTCCCTTCAGCAGAGCGCAGTCCAGGGTGTCCTCCGCCTGGGGAGCAGGAAAACGGACATCCAGATCCAGCTCGCTCTCACACCAATCCCAGATGGCCATATAGACCGCGCCGGAGCAGTCACCGTTGGACAGTTCCTGCCGCTGGCCGTCTTTGAGTAGATAAAAGGATGCGATCTGTGACATGGTGGTTCCTCCTGTATGTTATTCTTTTTCCATCAGCCCTTCTGCCTGCATCCGGATCACATAGAAGGCCCGCACCCAGTCCAGCCCCTGCTCCATGGAGTCCTCCAAAGCCAGCAGGCGGCGCTTTCCCAGCCTGCGGTCCAGAAGGGC
>CATXUX010000067.1 GCA_958402795.1 uncultured Lachnospiraceae bacterium
CCACATGACCTGCTTCAATTTCTTCCAGAAGGGCGTTAAAGCCGGGACGATTGAAGTTCGTACCGCTGTACCCATCGTCCGAAAAATGCCGGATATTTCTCATGCCATGCTGACGGGCATATTCTTCAAGGTACATTTTCTGATTCTGGATACTGTTGGATTCTCCGACCTGTTCATCATCTCTGGACAGTCGCTCATACAACGCTGTGATTTTGATTTCTTCTTTCTTTGCCACGGTTTTAACCTCCCTTCATTATGTACTTTTATCTCGTGTGACGCACCCTTTCTCTATCCTCTCCAAGTATAGCCCTTTGGATCGGTGACTACAAAGGAAGTCGGATACTCTTTGGAGTTACACTGTAGGAGATTGGGCTTAATCCAGAATCTGGTCTTACCGGAACCGGAACCACCTACAATTAAGACGTTCTTATTGCGGGCATTCTTCGGATTATCAGGCCGGTTCGACAGCATCAGTCGTTCCGTTTTTGTCAGGATAATATTGTCCTCAAACTTCGGAGCCATGAACGGTTCAATGTCTTTGGCTGTTCCCCATCGCGCCGACCCGTACTCCATATTGTGGCGATACTTCTTAGCATTTTTTCCTTTCAGATAAACTGCCAGCCGGACACATCCTCCGGCAAACAGCCCGACCAGAAAATCGGAAGGGTAGAAGCTGGGCATCGGATTGGCAAAAGCCTGACCGACTGTGGAGAAGAACGCCAACAATTTTGCGGAAATATCCGTTCCTTCTGCCAGACGCCATGCTTCTCCCAGATTGGTAGCAAGCAATCCAAGAATCAGATACGGGATATTCAGAATTACCAGGCGTTTGATTTCTTTCTTACTCATAAATCACGCTCCTGTTTCTTCTGCCGTACCTTCGCGGGCATGGAAGCCACCAACTGCTTCAGTTTGTTCAGCTGCTTGAGTACACTCGGTTTCTTTTGCTTTTGCAGCAGAGACGCAGAGTATTCCTTAAACGCAGCCGTCATGGCGTCTCCGTCCCTGGCTTTGAAAAATACCAGATACCGGGGCGGCGCCTGGGACGGATCTTTCGTAATGGCATAATCAATGCCATACTTGTCCAGAAACCTCTTAAAGCCTTTGATGTCCGTTTTCTCAATCTCAATATTGGTGGCACCCTGATTTTGCCCTAACAGCTGATCAATGGTCTGCTCACCTACAGGCTTTTCGTTTTCAGCAGCCAGCTTATTTGCTTTTACATTGCGTCGATGCTGCATATATTTCCGAAACGCCGCAAGCAGCGCCCGACCACTCAGCTTTGTTGTGCTGATCGCCAGATTCAGTGTCCTGTTTTCTACTTCCTCCTGCAATAGACCACCTCCTTAACCCGAACACGAAATCGGGGAAAATGAAAGATGCCGGATCAGGTAGAAAAACTACCGTTCCGGCATCAACGAATCTGTTCTTTTTTATCGTAATGCAGGTGTCCCTGCACTACACGGGCATGGCTTAAAATCTTGATGTGACCTTTTTCCTGATTTTCGAGGGATTTTCGATACCCTTCATCCGTTAAAAACAAACGGGTTCGCTCACCTTGCCATCCAACAGGAGAATCTTTTGTCAGAACATCAAAGATAATCATATGGCGGGTATCGTCAGCAAAGCGCTCCAGTGCCATATACTCATGTCCGTGATACTCCTTTGCGCCAGCTTTCAGACGCATTTCCTCCATCAGTTCACCAATGGTTTTTCCGTTACTCATGTGCATCTCCTTCCGATTGCGTCAGCGTAATGCTGCAATCCACCTCATTTCCCCAGACATCCCAGCCGGGAGACGTTTCCCTTGCGAATAACTCAATGCGCGGTACATCGCCCACCAGCGAAATTGCCAGATCACGAACAATATCCGGCTTTTTGCTGTGCCGCTCTCTGGGACTGATAATCAGTTGAGAAATACCGGCGCATTGACGTTTTGGTTTCCCTCTGACTGCCAGCAAACATATCTCAGCATTACTGCGTGTCCACCAGCCAAGGCCGAGAAAAAAGCCGTTTCCGGATGGATTTGTCTTTACCCATACAAAGCCGACTGTCTTGTACTGGAAGCCCCACGCTTCAATCAGCCGAAGGGCTTCCGGGAGCTTTGGAAAGGTTGCCCACAGAAGCAATACACAATTATCTGCCGCAATTTCTGCAACGGGAAGCTGATATAGTTCCTCATCTGACATTGTAGCGTAATGATTGATTGCGGCTCCCTGTACCTTGCCGCTGCGGTAACGCCAGGGCGGATCGACATAAATCAGCTCATATTTCTTCATACATCACCATTCAGCAGAAGCGCCGGAAAGTCCTGCCCGTCGGCACAAAGAATTACCGTGCGGTGAGCGACCATGCGCTGTACATCGTAAATGTCCTCTGCAGTCACAGAAACGTCCTCACCGTCACCGTCCACATCATAGAAGATAGCAGGGCCGACCAGATATTTCCGACCATCCAGCACCAGAACCTGCCGTTCATCATAGCTCATAAGCAAATCACAGTCCGGAGCCTGAATCACGGAATCGTCTGTGCCGAAACATTTCAGCACATCAAAACATTCGGTGACGTCCTTCACCTGGATACCTTTCCCTGGAAGCGCAGCAACCATCAGAATGTAATCGCTGTCTGTTGAACTGCTGTGCAGATCGGTGGCTTTCAGGCAGTGCCGGATTCCATCCAACATTTCTCCGATACCTGCCACCAGCAAGTCCACATCTACGTCCGCAGCATTGGCTTTACAATTCATTTCATTTTTGTTAAGCATATTTGTTCTCCTTTACCTTGACTGATCCCGCTGTCTCTTTTTCTGCCATTGTTCCAACAGCCGGATAATCGTATCTTGCATTTGCTTTGGAGTATAAGAGCGTGGAAAATACTTGCGGAGTACATCATTCTTGAGCGTGACCGTATCCAATTCGCTCTTTTTCTCTTCATTCATAATCGTGTTCATAGCTTCCTGGGTACATATACCTGCCTGACTGAGCTTTTTAATCCGCTGTGCCTGAGACAGCGATGGAGTGGACTGTCCGTAATCCATAGCTTCCAGGAAACCTTGCTGTTCCTCTTTTTTCAGAAAAGATAATTCCACCGCCGGGTTGAATGCAATTTCTTTACGATCCACCATATCCAGAAGCTCCGGGATCAGATTGGTCAAATTGATAAATCGCTGAACCTGACGGGCGCTTTCACCGGTTTGCTCAGCAATAATCTCTCTGGACTCTTTTCCCTGAAAATCCCGGCCAACTTGGCCGGAATTTTCCTTAGACGGTCTTCCAGCCCTTCTAGCCATCGCATCCATCTTCATTTTGTAGGCGAAAGCACGCTCACTGGGGAGAAGCGTTTCCCTTTGAAGATTGGAGTCCACCATGGCAATGGTTGCGGTATCATCATCCATCTGCCGGACAATCACTGGCATGGTTTCAAGTCCGGCAAGTTCCGAAGCCCTCATACGCCTATGACCTGCCACTAATTCATATCCGCCCTCCGGACGGGGGCGGGCAAGTGCTGGAGCCAACACGCCAAATTGTGCCACGCTTTCTACTGTGCGTTGCATGGCTTCATCATCCACCACCCGGAAAGGGTGATTTTTGAACGGGTGTAATTCAGAGAGCGGAATCTCCTGAATCCGTTCAGACTTTTTTACAGGCATTCATAAAACCCTCTCTTTCCCGGCTGTACAGCCGTTTTTCTATTATGAGAACAGCACCTCTTTGACCAGTTCCTGCTTTGATTTTCCAATCGTAGTTCGCCGGTCATGCCCCGGAACGTGTACCGGCGTACACATCTCCAGTACCCGGCTGTAAATTCTGGCGTGTGCCACATCTTCAGGATTACGGAGCTGGCTGATCGTCAGGTTTGTTGTGATAATCAATGGAAGCCCTGTCTTATAGCGTTCATCAATAACAGCGTAAACCTGTTCCAACGCATACTCGGTATTCCGCTCAATTCCAAGATCATCAATAATCAGCAGAGAGAAGCGGTTGAAAGAAGCAATATAGCGATACCGCTCATCCGAATACATGGCACCCATCTGGTTTAGGATTTTGGAAAAATTGGTCATCAGGACGGGAACACCTTTTTCCAACAATGCATTAGCAATACAAGCGGCCAGGAATGATTTTCCTGTTCCAACATCGCCCCAAAGCAAAAGGCCAAGGTTTTCTGCCTTGACTTTCTTCCAATTTTCCGTATACCGTTTCGCCATCTGGATGCTGGGAGTATCTGTCGCTGACGCAAATGTCCAATCCTGAAGATGTCTCTCCTGAATACCTGCCGCTTTCAGACGGCGAACGTAGAGCAGCTGTTCTTCCTCCTTCATGCGCTGTTCCTGCCGTTCCCGTTCTTCCTTCTGGCATTTACAGATACAGGGCATGAGCCGTTCTTTGCCCTCAAATGTGATCCGACATTGAACCGGCGTATGACATTTCCCACAATAGAGGAGTCCATCTTCGCCGAGATACTGCTGCGGCCCAGGTTCTTTCTGAACCTGAATACGATCCAGAAAATCGTACATTGTATTCATAAACTTTCTCCCTCCTTGTACCGGTAGTTATCATGGCTGTAGGCGGGCAGTTTGGACTGTTTGGAATCCCGTCTTGCCCAACTGCGGATGGTAGCTAAATGATTTTTATAGTGCCTTCCGCTGGAAGCCATATATTCCGACAATCGTTCAATGCGGCTCTGATAGTCTGCTGGAAACTCAGTTTGGAGTTTTTGCAATTCTTCGTCCGAAAGAAGTACATTCTGATACATTCCGTACCGATGACGAGAGGGTTGTGATACTGTTTTTGCCTTCTCATCCGTACTTAATTGTTCTTTACTTGATCCTTCTTTACTTCTTTGTGCGGGAGTTATCGTATCCGGCGGAACCGTATTCGGGCTTACCGTATCCGGCTTTTCCGTACACGGTGAATCCATACACGGCTGTACTCTCGGCTTTTCAAAAATCACATACTCTGTCTGTCCCAAGCGACCATTCGGTTGACGAAGCTGATGGCGTTCCAGATAGCCATGTGTTTCCAGCTCTTTCAGCGCGGTGAGAATACCGTCTACACCTTCCAAAGAGATTGCCGCAAGTCCTCTCACAGAGTAGTGCCATGTATCCGGCAGGCTGAGAAGCATGGAGAGAAGCCCCTTTGCTTTCAGACTCAGTGTCTGATCCCTCAGATGGTAGTTACACATGGTTGTGTAATTGGCGTTTTTCTCTACCCGGAAAACTGCCATCTCAACCACCTCCTTACGGCGCTGTACTCGTTAGCAACATATTTTTCACTTCACACAACCTCCTTGCATTGCTTACTTTTTGCTTCTGCCAGTAACGGCAGAAACAAAAAAAGAGCGGTTACCCGCCAGCCAGGATTTCTCCTGACGGCAGATAACCGCTCTATGTTCAATACTATTCTTTTCTGATCTGGCATTTCCTCCGTTACGCTGCCAGCGGCGCAGATTGCATTATATAATTAAAATTCTCTTTGTTTCGGGTCAAAAACAAATAGAACCAGCCACAAAGCCTTGATTTTCAAGGTCTTTCTGTGTTGGTTCTATTATTACACAGTCATCCTTGACGATGACCGTACCCACTTTCCCGGCTTCAATGTCTGCAAGCATGGCTTGAAAACCGGGTCTTTGAAAGTTTGCGCCGGAGAAGCCGTCGTCGGTGTACCAGCGCAGATTGGTAAAGCCGTTCTGCTTGGCGTAGGTTTCCAAAATCCTTTTCTGGTTCGATATGGAATTGCTCTCGCCTTGCAATTCGTCCTCATGGGACAATCTCGGATAAAGGGCGGTAATGAGGTTTTGGGTGGCTTGTCTTAACATAAAATCCTCCGTTTCCGACAGCCAGCCCCACTATTCCGTAGCTTTATTGTACCACGGAATAGCGGGGGCTGTATAGCGGCAAAAGTGTAAAATTTGCTTCTTTATGGTTTGTCAAATTGCTGGTTTTTGTGTAGCAGGTTATTGTGGCTCCGTAGTAGAAAAACTCTTGTCCTTATGGTAAAATGAGATTAGTCAATACAAGGGGGTGTGGCAATGAAAGGATTTGTCCGTAATAATCAGTACCTTTCGCTTTGTGGTCTAAATTGCAAACTCTGTCCCATGAGTTTAGCGGGGCATTGTTCCGGCTGCGGCGTTGACAATCAATCCTGTAAAATTGCAAGGTGTAGCATTGAACATGAGAAAATCGAATACTGCTTTCAATGCGGCAGTTTCCCTTGTGACAAATACGCTCACATAGATGATTTTGATTCTTTTATAACTCATCAAAATCAAATGAATGACATGGGAAAAGCCCAGCAAATTGGGATTCCTGCTTATAATGCTGAACAGGAAGAAAAGCGAAAAATATTAGATTTCCTCTTGGCAAGCTATAATGACGGACGCAGAAAAAACCTATTCTGTATTGCGGTCAATCTCTTAGAGATTGGCGAGATTGAAAATATATTGCAAGGAGTTAAATCTGATAAAGAGTTTCAGGGTTTGAGTAAAAAAGAACAGGCTTCTATTATTGCAAAGCAGTTACAGGATATAGCTGCCAATAAAGGCATTGCATTAAAACTCCGAAAAAAATAAAATTGTCACTGATATTCCAGCGGCCACGCCCCCCGGTGTGACCGCTTTTCCCATGCTCCGGCTCATGCCGGACAAGTCGGCTCCTGTGTAGCAGCGGCTTCCGCTTCCAGTACCCGCGCCATTTTGTC
>CATXUX010000068.1 GCA_958402795.1 uncultured Lachnospiraceae bacterium
CAGTTTCCCAGTTCACCCAGAGGTTAATCCCGTTTTTATCCATCGCCTGAAATTCCCCAGTCCCGAGAGTTGCGTATATCTCAAACCCACGTTCATAAATCAAATCCTTTGTTTCTTGTGTCGTCATTTTTCTACTGCCTCACCTCGTTTCCCTTTTCGTTCTGCCTCCGATACGATTGCTACTAAAATGTCTTTTGCGAATTGTTTTTTCTGGTATTTCTGCAAAATTCTACTGGTTTCGCTAAGAAATTCTTCCCAGTCGTTTTCGTTCAATGATTCTACCGAGGAGTATTTCTTATACAATCTCCAACAGTCCCGAAAGAGGAACGCATTTTCATCAACAGTGTCTATCACATCAAGAGTGCTCTCCTCAGAAATATCGCTCTGCACCCTGGCTATCACCGGAGACCATGCCATCGCCAGATCCTGGCAGAATCCCACTTCATTCGCTTTATCTGCATATCTGCCAATAATATTGTCCACATCATCGTTATATCGGCTCACGCTTCCGCTGACTGCGAATTTTTTGTATGCCTGCAAGAATGATTCATAAATATATACCACTTCACTCATCGAATGCTCCTTCTCCTTTCGTAGTCACATTCAGTAACATTTTTATATTTTCTTTTGTAACCGGGCAATCCCTTGTATTTACTGGGTTTTTCGCCTTTTTCTCATCGCGGTTACACGGTTACACAGTTACATGAACTTTCTACGCGCGAGGAAAAATATTTATCATATCTATACACACACATTTTTTATATCCTATAGGGAATCCGGTGTAACCGTGTAACCTTTGTAACCTGTAACCTTAAACGCAATCTTTTCGTTTCTTTCTACTTGCATACACACACTTTTTTCTTTTTCTATAGAAAATGCAATGTAACCGTGTGCCCTTTGTAACCCATAGGTTGAAAGAATCTATTTTGTTTCTTTCCTTGCTTTTTGTCACACAGTGTAACCGCCGGTAACTTTTTTGTACCCATTAGCTGAACGGCAATTCTTCCTGTTCAAATGACGGCACTTCCTCTTCACAGACGTCCACAGGCGTAAATCCGTCCTCATCCTCAAATTCATTCAGTTTGATCCATACTGCCCTGACAGTCTTTCCATTTAGTTTTTTCGGCTTCGTCATATTCTTTCCATCTGTTGCTAAAAGCCTCTGCTGGTCCGCCCAGTGTAGGAACGTATTGTAAGAGAAATTTCCTTGTCGGCACAGCTCTTTCACTGCCTGCGGATACATAATGGCATATCCGTCGTTATCAATAATGCCCCACTGTTCAATATTGACAAGTGCGTTAAACTTCGTTGGATTCATTCGGATCTTGTCCAGAATGAACCTATAGCAGCGCTCATTCTCCGAGATTTCATCTTGGTCTACAAGGATTTTCTTTGCTTCTTCCAGATCTATATATTGTCCGTCCTGAAAGATACAGTCCGTGGCAATCCGGTCAGCCGTTATTAAAACAGACAACGCAATACTCTGCTTCTGCGCCTTTTCATCTCCATGAATTTCCGTCTGAATTCCCTGTTGCATTTTTCGGATCTCTTCGATTCCCATTGCCTTGACAGCTCTTATGAACTGCTTTCCGGCATAACCATAATTATGCTTTAACAGATCCACGGTATATTGTGGATTCTGAAAAAGGTCCTTACCGCACTCAACCTCCAGCACACGGTTGATCGCTCCACCCTGAGACACATACGATGTCAATGGTCGTTCCCCGTTTGTAATGATCACATTTTCCCATCTGTTTTCACGGCGGATCCCCAATTCTTTGTTGGACCGGCTCTTTCCCTTTCCTGCGCACAAATCGTAGATGACACCCTCAAAATTATCCCGGATACGGGAGCTCGTCCTGCTCGTATCGTCCAGAATAACCGGAAGGCTGTTTAACAGATCTGCCCGGACCTCCAATTGAACGTCCGTCGTTTTAAAATCACCGATATATTGCTTTTCCGCGGGATTCGCCCACACAGATGCCGCCAGCATTTCTCCGACTGACTTTCCTCCCCCCGTCTCGCCCCACAAATCTACAATAAATGGAAGACACCCCAACGGTTTTATAAGCGCACTGGCGAATGACGCAGCAAGCAGCATCTTTATTTCCATTCTGCCAGTTGTCCGGAGTTGCCGGACATGGTTCAGCCACTCCATTTTGCTGCCGTGCGCGCCCACGCTCTCGTACACTTCCTTAAATTGCATGTCCCCGTCAAATGCGATCTCACTGTCATATGGCAGAAAACTGTCACCGATCCATCCTAACTTTGAACTCGACTTCTGTACCGGAATGTCGTCATCATTCAGATTTTCCACATCCGATAGGTATTTGACCAGAAGACGCGCATTTTCCGATGTAACCGCCACGCCGAGCTTGGACAACGTCACGATTTTATTCGAAGACGCAATCAAATCCTTTGGAACCGTGATTTCTTTCCATGTATGGTTACGCTTAAATGCCAGCCTTACCTGCTCCTCTCCCGTCTCCAGATTCCGTAATCGCTTTACTGGCAGAATAGGGTGGTAGCAGACAACAACTTCGTTGGTGTAATCTTTATTAAATGTTCTAATCCCGTCTTCTGATGCGATCCACGATCCACATTTCATCGCGTCATATTTACCATCGAAATTCGTCCAGTTTTCCAGAAGAGTGTTATCCTTTTTCTTTTTTTCCGCAGTAGCTTTGCCGACTTTTCCATAAGCCTTTGCCATCGTATCAAATTTCGTCTTAACCCCAAGCTCTTTCGCTCTATCCTGACAAGAAAGGAGCATACGTGCCTTTTCAATTTCATCTTCCTGGTCGAAGATTTCCACAAAAACTTCTTCCGACAGGATTCCGTCCTTGTCGTATTCTATAAGTGGTTTCATATCATTTTGGACTCCTCCCCGTCTAATAATTCTTGCAGATACAACTGGTACTGCAGTTTGTTATAGCATTCTGTCCATGCGTCGGAGAACGGTTCTGACTGCCGATGCCAGCGCTGATAGATACTGATCAACATATTGTTTAACTTGCGCTGTCTGTGAAGATTCGCCGCTTTCTTTTCGCGCATAATCTGCCTTTTCTGCGCTTTATAAACAGCAAGTTTCGTCTCATATGTAGGCTCCTCGTACGTCCCGCCAAGAGACTGGAACGCTTCTTTAAACGTCACATTGTCCAACCGCATAATAAATGTGAAAATATCTCCATGTGCGCCGCACCCAAAGCAGTGAAAATCCCTGTCGTAGATCTTCATTGACGCAGTTTTCTCCTTGTGAAATGGACAACAAACAAAGCCTGCCTTATTGGGATGAAGTCCATAGCGTCCGGCAATCTCACGCATAGAATACGTATTCACGATTTCTTCTTTGGTCATGCATCGCCTCTCAGTATCCGGATGATTTCTTTTCCGGTATCTTTTTTCTCGCAGAACATAAAGCGACAACCATATTTCCGTTCCTGTGTTTTCAGAATTTTAAACAAAGTCTCACCCTGCATAGCCTTCGTCTCAATATCCTCCCATTTCCCGGTATCGTTATTTCGAACACGTTTCCAACGCCTGGGATTCTCCCACCAGATTACATCTTCCAGCTTGTGGATATCTTTTCCATGCTCGACCAGGATGATCAGCTTGATATCATTTTCCTGCGCAAGCAACAGTTCACGCCGAAATCGTTCATGATCGCTGCAGACGTTCGCGCACAACTCTGAAAGATTCTGTTTTCGGTCAATGATTAACCGGGGATTATCGTAATTCATATAATCCCCGACCATCAGTTTCGATACCGGATGTTTTACTCCCTGCCGGTCGAATTCCGCCACGATCTTCTTGATCGCCCGAGCCTTTTCCCGGCTGTCAATCTGTATGATCAATTTACTTGCCTCCTAAAACGGAAGTTCGTCATCGTCAATACCTTCAGGAATACTCATAAAACCGTCTCCCGGGCTTTCATGTTCCGCATTCTCTGCCCGGCTCTTCCCGCCAGAGGCGGCTTTACTTTCCGCGAATCCGCAATTTTCGACTACGACCTCCGTTGTGTAAACCGTGTCCCCGTCCTGATTCTTATATGATCCGGTCTGGATCCGTCCATTTACCTCGATCTTCATGCCCTGAGAAAAATACTTTTCAATAAACTCTGCCGTTTTCCCGAACGCTACACAACGGATAAAATCCGCTGTCGGTCCATCTTCCTGTTTATATCTGCGATCTACAGCCACAGTAAACCGCGCAATGGAAAGTCCGCCATCTGTATACCGGACATCCGGATCCCTCGTAAATCGTCCCGTCAAAGCCACACTATTCATCTTTCGCACCTCCTTTGGCCAGACGCGTCAGTTCAAACTTTTTCATAAGCAGCTTAAATTCCTGCACAGTCAGATCTTCCATAGTTTTCGCCTTGACTGTCCGCATTTTAAGTATCTGCTCATCCGTGACACCCAATTCCTCCTGCTCTTTCCGGATAGTATTAAGCATAGCCTGCGTGATTTTCTTTGTGGCGTCGTCCTCTCCGGAATTTTGTTCATCAGGAACTTTCTTGCCAGATTTTTCTTTTTCCTGCGTTTCTGCGGCACTTCCGTTCTGCCCCGCAGCGACTGACTTGCTCCGCGCATTCTTCGGTTTTTCCATCTCTTCTTCTGGAGATTCCCGATCCGGATCGTCCATTTCTTCTGTTGGAATGCAGAATACCTGGAAGCAGGCATATTTATATCCCACTGCCATTGCTTTGTTCGTCGCCTTGTCTCCGGTATCCATTCCCTCGCCGATTATTTCACATTCGACACTGGAACCGTCCTCTGCATAAAATATATATTTAATCCTGCAGACAACGTGTGTCATATTCGCACCTTTCTGCGTTTTCCCGACAATCTCTCTGGTTTCCTCCAAAATACGAGGGACGATGAACACCTTATTTTTTGCGAGAGCTGGATTAAGAACAGTATAAACATCATCGATGCTCCGAAACTTATACCCCTGCTGCTTATTCGTTTTGTCCTTTTTGACGGCACTAATATCCGCAATTACTCCGGCAATTGACCTGTAAATAGCCGGCACCACCTGTTGAGCAGCTGCATTTTTCGCTTCATTCATGTCCGCAATCCTCCTCGTCGTACGTGATCTTATCGGCAGCCTGCAAAACTATCATTGAGATGACCGCTGACATAGACAAACCGGACTGATAACAAATATCTATGGCCGCATTAAATGCATCTGGCAATATCCTGACAACCTGCGAATCCACCACATATTCTCTCTTTTTTCTCGCCGTAGGAATATGTATCATTCCATCGTTCATCATGCATTCCTCCGTTCAAAAAATATTCCCAGACTGTTCAGCATGGTATCGACTGTTTCCAGCTCTTCCGATGTCGCAACAATCTTGTAAAATACCGTAACGGTTTCCGGCGTCTCAAATGGGAGCTCATCGTCCGTAAATGGAGTAAGTGCTTCGTCTTCTACGCCAGATTCCTTCTTTTTCTCCAACTCTTTCCGGAGTTCTCCCGCTGCAGCTTTTTTCGTCTCTTCCTTAATCTTCGATTCCCGCTCAATTGCCTGCCGTTCCGCCGCTCTTGCGCGCTCAATCTCTGCATTGCGACGTCTCTCCTCTTCTTGTCTGCGGCGCTCTTCTTCCCGTCTCATGATTTCAGCCTTTTGACGCTCATAGTTGTTTATATAAGCAACTGCCTTCGTTATGTCCAACGTGTTTTTGTAAATCTTTAGCGCCTCTTCCGCAGCATCAGACTGCATTTCGCTGATTGTTCTAACAGCGCTCGCCGCGTTTTCAACTGATTCCGTAATGCTTTCTCTGATAAATTTCATCGTTGTGGAGACGTTCTCCCATTTCGGATCATAAATTCGGGAAAGAGGAAGATATTCTCTCATGTTTCCGACCAGTTCTTCATATACAGCCGTAATCGCTTTCTTTTTCTCTTCCCTACGTTTTGCCTCATAGTCTTTAATCTGTCCATCAATCAGATTGATCGGCTTGTCCACCTTGGCAGATAATTTTTTCATCTGACTCTCGAAATCATCAAGTGGTTTCATCCACTCCTTTTTTGCAGCAATCCGCGCATGATCCACATCTTTCTTTAATTTACGGAGACTCGCCCTCTCAGCCTTGGCAATGTCCATCGATTCGTCGGTAAACACAGCTCCCTTGTATTCCGCCAAGATCTTGTCCATCTGTTCGTTAAGTTCATCAAAATTTAACTCGATTGTCCCCGGATTCTGATTAACCCTTAATGTAAGTTCATCCATTTATTTTCCACCTTCCCTTTCTGACTTTTGTTATTCTCTTTCTCCGTCTGCTATAGTCAGTCCCATATTAAAACAATCCCTCAGGACAGCCTCTGCAACGCCACAGGACATCCCGCTATTAACAAACGATTTTTTTATCGCTCCTACCAGCATTGCCAGCTCGGCAGATATGTCCAGTGCACTCCCACATATTGTTGATTGACTCTTATTGCTGTTGATCTCCATTTTTATC
>CATXUX010000069.1 GCA_958402795.1 uncultured Lachnospiraceae bacterium
GCCAAAACTGCTTTTTCGTTTACCCCATCATCGATTCTAACCTAAAGAATTTGTCAGTGTGTTTGGCTATAATTATACATTACCACCAAAGGAAACACAAGCAGGTGTTCCATTGGAAATATAAGCTGTTGTATTGTTGTATTTACCGATAATGAGAAACATAGGTTTATGAGAATTATATTGTTTGTTTCTGTCATTTGTGGTAGGGTTCTTTCCGGATGATACGGTAACTTCGGTAGATCTGCTCCAGCAGGATTACCCGCATAAGCTGATGGGGAAATGTCATTTTGGAAAAGCTCAGTGCGAAATCTGACTTTTTCAGAACTTCTTCCCCCAGTCCGATCGAACCTCCGATAATGAATATGATATGGCTTGTTCCCTGGACTCCAAGTTGATCTATCTTATCTGCGAGCTGTTCCGACGAAAGCTGTTTTCCATTGATCTCCAGCGTGATCACATATGCATCTTCACGCACATACCGCAGGATGCGTTCCGCCTCTTTTGCCCGGATCATCTCTTCTTCTGCGGCACTCGCATCATCGATCGTTTTTTCATCTGCAACCTCGACGATCTCCAGTTTGCAGTACCGTGAGAGTCTCTTGGTGTATTCCGCAACTGCATCCCTCAGATACTTCTCTTTGATTTTCCCCACTGTAATGACTGTGATTTTCATATGTTAACCTGCTCTTCCGGTAAATCTTTTCCACTTTGTCTGTACAATCGTTAAAAAAAGAAACACACCGAACGGTATCTGTCAGCGTGTTTCTTTTCTCACCTGCCTCTTATTTATCTTTCAGATATTCATCGATTCCTTTTGCCGCGGCTTTTCCTGCGCCCATCGCAAGGATTACGGTTGCTGCGCCTGTCACGGCGTCGCCGCCTGCGTAAACGCCCTCTTTGGAGGTCTGTCCGTTCGACTCATCTGCAACGATACATTTCCAGCGGTTTGTCTCCAGTCCTTCTGTCGTAGAGGAGATCAGCGGGTTCGGAGAAGTTCCGAGTGACATGATCACCGTATCCACGTCAATTGTATATTCAGAACCCGGAATTTCCACCGGACGTCTTCTTCCGGAAGCATCCGGCTCACCAAGTTCCATCTTGATTACGGTCATACCTGTGACATTTCCCTTATCATCTACCAAGATTTCCTTTGGATTTGTCAGCAGATCAAAAATGATTCCTTCTTCTTTTGCGTGATGTACTTCTTCCACACGGGCAGGAAGTTCTTCCTCGCTCCGGCGGTATACGATATGTACCTCCGCGCCAAGACGAAGAGCTGTTCTCGCTGCATCCATCGCCACGTTTCCGCCGCCGACAACTGCAACTTTATGGCCTGCCGAGATCGGGGTGTCATATTCGTCGCGGAACGCTTTCATCAGGTTGCTTCTCGTCAGATATTCGTTTGCAGAGAATACACCGTTCGCATTCTCACCCGGAATGCCCATGAACTTCGGAAGTCCTGCGCCTGAACCGATAAATACAGCCTCGAAGCCTTCCTCCTCGATCAACTGGTCGATCGTTGTGGATTTGCCGATCACAACGTTTGTCTCAAACTTCACGCCGAGTTCTTTTACTTTTTCGATCTCTTTTGCAACGACCTTCTGCTTCGGAAGACGGAATTCCGGAATTCCGTATACGAGTACGCCGCCCAGTTCATGAAGCGCTTCAAATACGGTTACTTCATATCCGAGTTTCGCAAGGTCTCCCGCGCAGGTCAGTCCGGACGGACCGGAACCGATCACAGCAACCTTATGTCCGTTTGTCGTCTCTGCGCCAACCGGCTTAATATCATGCTCCAGTGCATAATCTGCAACAAAACGTTCCAGTTTACCGATGGAAACCGGCTCGCCCTTGATGCCGCGAATACATTTTCCCTCGCACTGTGACTCCTGCGGACATACACGGCCGCAGATCGCCGGAAGTGCGGAGGACTGTCCGATGATCTTGTATGCTTCTTCGATATTTCCCTCTTTTACTTCATGGATAAAGCCGGGGATGTTAATCGAAACCGGGCATCCCTGGATACATTTTGCATTCTTGCAGTTGATACATCTGCCTGCTTCTTCCATTGCCTCTTCCTGATTGTAACCAAGGCAAACCTCTTCAAAATTCGTTGCACGTACCTTTGAATCCTGCTCTCTGACAGGAACTTTCTTTAATACATCTGCCATTAGTTGTCACCTCCGCAATATCCGCAGCCGCCGTGATGTGTATCGCCTTCCTGCAGCTTTAACATCGCACGGCCTTCTTCTGTCTTGTACATCTGACTTCTCTTCATCGCCTGATCGAAGTCAACCAGATGTCCGTCGAACTCCGGTCCGTCCACGCAGGCAAACTTCACTTCATCGCCAACCTGCAGACGGCACGCGCCGCACATGCCGGTTCCGTCTACCATGATCGGGTTCATGCTGACGATCGTCGGGATATCCAGCTTCTTGGTCAGCAGACAGACGAACTTCATCATGATCATCGGTCCGATCGCGATACAAGTATCGTAAGTTTTTCCTTCATTTTGTACAAGTGATTCCAGAGTAGCCGTAACCATACCGGAGCGGCCGTATGAACCGTCATCAGTCGTCACATACAGATTACCTGCGACCGCTTCCAGTTCCTTTTCCAGAATAACCATATCTTTTGTCTTTGCTCCCAGAATGACATCTGCGTCAACGCCGTGCTCATGCAGCCATTTCACCTGCGGATATACCGGAGCCGCTCCGACGCCGCCCGCAACAAATACGATCTTTTTCTTCTTCAGCTCTTCGATGTCTTCATTTACCAATTCCGATGCGCAGCCAAGCGGTCCTACAAAATCGCGGAAGCTGTCGCCGGCTTTCATATCCGCCATCTTCGTCGTAGAAGCCCCCACTTCCTGCACAACGATCGTGATCGTTCCGGCTTCGCGGTCGTAGTCACAGATCGTAAGCGGAATTCTCTCGCCCTTCTCATCCATTTTCACAATGACGAACTGTCCCGGCTGGCAGTGCTTTGCCACGCGCGGCGCAAGTACATCCATCAGAAAAATCTTATCGGCCAGTTTTTCTGCTTTTAAAATTTTATACATGATTATCCTCCTTGTAACGTAGATAAAATACCCTTTCCTAATAATACGCTATCTTTCCGGTCTTGACAAGTATTGATTTCATAAAAGTTAATTTTTTAACTACGCTTTTTTTCGTTTTTGACTTTAAAAAGAGAGCGGATACATTTGCATCTGCCCTCTTAATTGCCGCATAAACGATATATTCTGTAATCGCTTAGAAATCAACCTCTGTTCCGTAATATGTACAGGTCAGAAGTTTTGCCATTGCCGCCGGATCGATTGCACGCGGGTTGGAACCTGTACATGCATCTCCTACCGCCAGTTCCGCGATCTTGTCTACTTTCTCCTTGAATTCTGCCTCGTCGATGCCGAATTCTTTCAGTGTATGCGGAATGTTCAGCTTGTCGTTGAATTCATCGATTTTCGCGCACAGGCTGTTGATCAGCGCCTGCTGTGCATTTCCTTCCAGACCCATTCTGCGTGCGATCTCCGCGTAACGCGCAGCAGCTACCGGATCCTTTGCGTTGTATTTGATAACATAAGGAAGATAAATCGCATTTGCACATCCATGCGGAATATGTCCTGTGGAGAATGCTGCTCCTGTCTTGTGCGCCATGGAATGTACGATACCAAGCAGTGCATTTGAGAATGCCATTCCTGCAAGGCACTGTGCATAGTGCATCTGCTCTCTTGCAACCATGTCTCCATTGTAAGACGCCGGCAGATATTCCAGAACCATCTCGATCGCCTGCAGTGCAAGCGGATCCGTGAATGGTCCGTTCAGTGTAGACACATATGCCTCGATCGCATGTGTCAGAGCATCCATACCTGTGTATGCAACCTGTTTTACCGGAAGTCCGGTTACCAGATCCGGATCAACGATCGCAACATCCGGAGTAATGTTGAAGTCCGCCAGAGGATACTTTACGCCTGTGCTGTAGTCTGTGATTACGGAAAATGCTGTTACCTCTGTTGCTGTTCCTGATGTGGACGGAATTGCACAGAATTTTGCTTTCTGACGTAATTCCGGGAAGCTGAACGGTGTGATCAGATCTTCAAAAGTAACGTCCGGGTACTCATAAAACGCCCACATTGCCTTTGCTGCATCGATCGGAGAACCGCCGCCCATGGAAACGATCCAGTCCGGTTCGAATTTACGCATTGCCTCTGCGCCCTTCATAACAGTCTCTACGGACGGATCCGGCTCAACACCCTCGAACAGTTCTACTTCCATTCCAGCTTCTTTCAGATAGTTTACTGCTCTGTCAAGAAATCCCTGTCTTTTCATGGAACCGCCGCCGACTACGAGGATTGCTTTCTTTCCCTTCAGGTTCTTCAGTTCTTCAAGACATCCTTTTCCATGATAAATGTCTCTTGGTAATGTAAATCTGCTCATTTGTCACATCTCCTTACGTTTGTTTTGTTATTTTTTTAACGGTTACATTATAACACTGTTAATCTTTTGACACAAGGAATTTAAGCATTTTTTTGCCAAAAAACTGCACAAAAAAATCATGGCATTTTTGTACAAAAACGCCATGACTTTTTACAGCCTCAAACGGACAAATTGTCTTTGTTTTTAACATCATCAGTATTGCAGCACATAATTTCGTTTCGTAACCTGAGACGCTTTTCCGCTGCTGTTGCTGACCAGAATTGCGCTGAAGATCGTCTGCCCTTCCGGCATGTCGATCGGTCCCGTATACTGGGCTGACGCTGTTGACGGCGTAGTCCCGTCCGTCGTATAGTACGCCGTGTATCCGTCCGGCACATTGATCGTGATCTGTGTCGCCGTATCGTACTGCCCGGTCGACGGCGTCACTGCCGGCGCGTCTATTGCCGGAATCTCTACCGTATAGGTCCGGGTTGCCACGAGACTCGGCACCCCTTTTTCATTGATGCAGATTGCTTTGACGACGACAGTTCCCTCTTTCAGGAGGATCGGTTCTGTATATTTTGTGCTGGACTGGGTCGGCTCGGAGCCGTCTGTCGTATAATAAATATCTCCTTCGGCAGTCAGGGTCACCTCTTGTTCCAGCGAATACGTTCCTTCTTCCAGACTGAATACCGGCATATCAGACACATACTCGGATACCTGATCCAGTACGGACTGACTGCACCCATCCAGTATGGCCGCGATCTGATCCGCCTGATCCGTGTTGATATAAAATTTGATCGCAGCTTCATACAGATCCGCATTTTCCGGCTGGGAATCAATCGCGCTTAAATAGACACGTTCTGCCTGATCCAGATCGTCCTGCTGAATATATACTTCCGCCAGTCCGGTATAAGCGTCCGTTTTATCCGGTGCCTTCGAGATCGCGCGGTTATAATAATTCTCTGCCGCGGAATAGTCTCCCGAAGCAAACGCGGATTCTGCTTTCTTTAAAATCCCGGCATAGGAGTTCTGATAAATCAGGTAGGCGGATACACCGACCGCCGCAACGATCAGAAGAAAGGTAAGGAGCACGTTTCTCCTTCTTCTTTTTGCAAGCTGTCGCTTCTTTTCCGCCTGTCTTTTTCTTCGCTCCCTCTCATCTGATCCGGGATCGGTGGTCCGCCTTACGGAACCGGTCTGTCTCATACGAGATGTAGTGTTTGAATTCACACGCCGCGCACGGATGCTGTCCAGCTCTGTCTGGCTCATTACACGGGTGGAATTTCCGTACTCCCCCTGTTGTGTACGGTTCTGACGGTAACGGCGCATTTCGTCCGACTGAATCGGACGTGTCGCGTCTTTGACGTATTCTTTTACATCTCTGGTGATCACATCATCCAGAGGATTATAATCCGGCACCATCTGAACCTCTGTGCGGCAGTCCGGACAGATCAGCATCCCCTCCGGTATATCTGCGCCACAATTTTTACATCTCATGTAATACTCCTCCTGTTTTATCCCCTTATGTATTGCCGTTAAAATGCTGTTTAGTTGATATCTACGGATTGTTTCGTGCTACGCATCTACGTTCCACTCCGGTCGTTGCTAAACGAGTGCCACTGGCACTCAGCAACCCACAATCCTACCCAACATTCGGATATCGTGTGGCTTACGCCCCACTTTTATCCT
>CATXUX010000070.1 GCA_958402795.1 uncultured Lachnospiraceae bacterium
CGGAGGTTCCCACAACGGCCACAAACTCGCCGTCCTCCACGGAGAAGTTCACGCCATCAAGGGCGCGGGTGATATTCGGCTCTGTGCCGTTGTTGGAGTTCAGCTGAAATAACCATTTCGGGCTCAACAGAAATCACCAAATGTAGATCAATTAAAAAAGACCAAACAACCCAGATTTCAATCTGGTTACTCCTTCGCCATTACCGACTCAACCGCAGGTATCTTGCCAGTTTGCAAAGAAACTGTCTCCAGCCTCTTTCCCCGGAAACTTTCACCACGTAGCTTAAATACAGTAGCATCGTCAAAGATGCGGTCCAGCGTGCACAGCAAGGTGGCATCTTCCTCAAAATCCTCGCGCCAGAGGGCTGGGTTCTTGTTGCTGGTGAAGATCATATTGAAACTACCTTCTTTGTTGTAACGCCGGTCAATCAGGTCAAAGAACAGCCGAGTATTCTCCTTGTCAAAGGCACAGTGGCCAATCTCGTCAATAATCAGGCAAGAGGGGCGCACAAGGCCATTGAGACAGGAATCGGTCTTTCCAGAACGTCTGGCTGCCGTGAATCTGTCCCGGAGTTCGGATGCCTTAATGAAATAGGTTTTCAACCCATGCTGGCAGCAGGCATAACCGAAAGCTTGGGCCAGATGTGTTTTACCTGTACCGGCCGGACCAATAAAGGCCAGGTTGCGGTGAGAGTAGATGGCGTTCAAGGAGGCCAAAACCTTTAGGCGTTCCACATCTTTCCCCTTGAGCAGTGAGAAATCAAAGTTCTCAAAGGTTTTAGGCACCTTTGTGGGAAGGCGGCTCAGTTTCAACAAAGTCTGGATGGTGGTCTGCTGTTTCTTTTCGCTGAGATAGCCGAGCAGCATCTGTACAGCCTCCATTCCAGCTTCCGAGAATTCCCGGTCTTCTGCGAACAGCGCGAATTCCTCAGCGGAAAGATCCAGCTTCAAAACAGAAGCAGCGGACGCCACCTGCTCAAAGATTGTTTCCTTCATACCTGGTCCTCCTTGTCAAAATCGAATTTGGCAAAGGAGAGATCCTGTGGGGGCTTTGGAAGCTGTAAAATCTGTGTTTGCACAGGTGCTGTGGGAAATTCTTCTGGCTGTGCCAAGGATTCGTACTGTCCTTCACAGAAACTGTCCGTTCGGCTCCAGGTAACGGTATATGTAACCAGCAGCACTTTCAGGTCAGAAGAATAGATGCGTAATAAATCACCGTTGCGCTCCACTCTGGCCGTTGCGCCAGGATAGCTGTATGGCACTCCGAAACGCCGACCCTCGTAATTTACAAAACCGTCAAAGGATATTCTCCTTTCCGGACAGAGATAGAAACGGACGGCATCCTCCGGAACCATGCGCAATTGTTCTCCACATATGGTTTCGTGAATCTTTTGAGGCGCACCATCCACAGTACGGCGGTAGGTTCCGTTCTGTTTGTTGCACCATTCCAGCGCCTGCCAATTCAGATCTGTAAGATCACAGAACACTCGGTCAGCCAGGAAATTGTCTTTCACGAAGCGAACCAACCGCTCCACCTTGCCCTTGGTAAAGGGATGCCGTGGCTTGCAAAGTTTTGTCTCGAAGGCCAGGGCTTGCATAAAGGTCTCGTAGTCTTTCTGCCAGACTGGATGTCCCTCCAGATCCCGGTGCAGCACTACACTCTTCATATTGTCGGTTAATACATAGCGTGGAATCCCCATGTACTGGAAAGCGTGGATCATCCCAATAAACAGGTTTTCCTGCCGGGCATTGGGGAAGAACTCAATATATCGCTGGCCGCAATGGTGGCAGATCATGGCAAAGCAGGCAACGCGGTAGGTCTGACTGTTGTAATCCAGAACATCCGTGAATCCCCAGTCCATCTGGTAGGCTTCACCGGGCTTTGTAGCGTACCGTCGGCCACGATTCCCCTGCGGTGCAACCAACTGGCGTTTGGCCGGAATAAGGTGTTTGTGGGTGGCGATATACCGTTTCACTGTACTCTGACTGCCAGTAAACCCTATTGCTTGAAGTCGTTCCAGGCAAACTTTTGAATTGCTGACTCCACTTTTTAGTAATGTATCCAGAACAGAACTGTATCCATCCAGAATATGTTCTTTCTTTTGCCCTTTCAGACCATGCAGCTTTTCACAAAATCCGTTTCTTTTTAGTCGACGCAGTTTGGATCTAGAGAGTCCTGTCCGACGGCCGAGCTCCGCAAGATTCACTTCGTCTATGCTCGAAAACTCACCGTGGGTTTCTTCCATTTCTGCAATGGCCTGTGCTATAATGGGCAAGAAGCCATTGCTTTGTATTCCTTTCATATTCATCCTTTCTACTGGGTTGTTTGGTCACTGTTCAGTATAAAGGATTTGAAAGGTTTCGGGTAATGGCTTTTTCTTTTGATCCAGGTTTGGCTATTTCTTCTGGCCTCTTTGGGGCTATTTTAGGTGAACCCTAATACCGTAATACTTTTTCAGGTTGATAGTCTGTAAAATGCTCATAAAATTCAATCCTTTCTTTGTTTGTTGTAAATGCGGAACGCTGCTGCGCCGGTGGCCACCAACTGCACCAGAATCAGCACAGCGAACAGGCCGAAGCTCTCATAGTAGAACAATTCATCCCAAAACAGGAGAACATCACAGAGAGCAGTCAAGGCAACCACCCAGCGGATGTGCCGGGCCAGCCATTGCCAGAACACCAGCACAAGGGTAACGGGCGGGACGATCAGCAGCGCCAGATTCAAAATCAATGTCGGAGTCAATTCCATTGCGTCGCCTCCTCACTTTTGTTGATAAGGTCATTGTAAAACCCAAATGTCCGCGAAATGTTACAGCGGCCAAAAAATTTCATTGAAAATCGGGGTGAAATGTTACAACGCTCGGACATTTCAAAAATTTTTTGAGAAATGGCGAAAAAAGCGGGGCAGCACACGCCGCCCCGCCGATCCCATACGGCTATTCCATCGTCCTGATTTGCTCAACAAGAGATTGCTTTTTCAGATTTCCAGTTGTGTAAGAAATCAAGGTGAATTGCACAATCAGCAGGATTGCTAAATATATCAATACGATCAGCCACGGAAATGAATAGTGAAAGTATGGATTCATCGTTTTCACAACTACCTGTACGGATAGGAAGCCCAGTCCAGTCCCTAAAACCAATGTTACCAGCGTAGCAAAAACTGAATACATCAACCCCTCATAGCACAGCATTTTGATAAGCTGCTTTTTACTCAAACCAATCGCCTGTAACATTCCAATTTCCTGCCTGCGGGACAGAAAGTTTGTGATTGTCGTATTGACAAGGTTGATTAAAGAAAAGCACACGACAATAACAGCCACGATCAACAATACTCCGAAAGAAAGTTGTTGAAGTCCGCTATAATAAGTGATACTTTCTTTTATGGTTTCCATAACCAAATCGCTATTTCCGTCTATCAGTTGATTTAATGCAGCTTCAACCGTATCATATTTTTCCATATCGGTAATTACGGAAATCGTACCTGTGCAATCTATCCCGGTCGCTTCATTCATAAACTGCTCCGGAAGTGCAAAGCATTTTGAGAAGCCGGAGTAAGAATATTCGTTTACAATGCCCATGACGGTATAGGTCTTTGAGCGAATTTGGCCGGATTCGGTTTTATAGTCCACTTCGACGGTATCACCCAACGCGGCCTCAATATCATAGAGATCGGCACGCTCTTGAAGCAAGACAATTCCATTGCCTGCCACCAGTTCATCATAATCAGTCGTTCCCGCAATTCGCTCTTTCTCCAAATTCTGCTGTTCATCTCGGCAAAAGCCCTGAATCCATTTTCCAGAATTACCATTTACACGATATTCTGCGTCCGTGTAATACCAGCGCTTGATTCCTGTAACCCCATCAATAGATTCTACTGCATTTACAAAATCGGCATTTAGAAAATTCTTTTGCTGCAATCCAGACAAAGAAATACCAGCAGTGTCCCACGATTGATTTGCGTTGAGCTGAATGTTAAATTCACCGACAGGGAAAGCCCTGCCTCTTGCCTCTGCAACGCCATCATAGGAAACTAACATTGTCGAAATCAATACAACCAATACTCCGCCGAGTGAAAGAGAAAGTATTGTTAAAGTGGACTTTGCCTTTTGTCTGGACAGATTCATTTTAGCAAGTGAAGCAGGCGTTATTTTACGGTGCAACACGGAACTTTCTTTCATCTTCCCCTGATAATCGGAATATCGCAATGCTTCCAGCGGAGATACTGCCGCAGCTCTTTTTACAGGAGTATGAATGGCAATCATCACAATAATAAATGCAAAAAGGCCAACCCCGGCCGTCACACATAAAGTAGTCAGCCAGTACCAACCGGCAGGAATCAGGAAGTACCCAATCACATTTCCAATAACCAGACCAATCGGGATAGCAATGGCAGCAAGTAATTTTCCCTCGCGGTAAACCATCTTTTTGATCTGTCGTTTTGTAGTTCCGATTGTGCGAAGCTGTCCATAGTTACGGATACTGCTTGCTACTGAAATATAAAAAATCGAATAGATCACAATGCCGGAACCAATGAAAGTTACAAAACCGATCAAGAAATAGAACAGCATATCGCTTCCGTGATTTTCGTCCTTTAAGTTAAAATATGTGGAACGGACAATCACACTATCATCGGAAATTTCTAATTCCTGTGCCAGAGTGTTTGCATAGTTGGTGGCTTCTTCCTCGCTCATATTTTGAGCGCCTTTCAGCCCAATGTAATAATCAATCATGCCCTCGTCGCCATACTGCTGTCTTACTAATTCTTTCGATATAATGGCTGTATAGCGCCCAATATCGCCGGTTTTCACATCTAAGATTCCCGTCAATTTGAAATCATGGGTAGTGCCGTCAGAAAAGGGGATTTGAATTGTCTGTCCCAATTCATTTGAATAGCCCAAACTATCCAAAAAGGATTCTTGCACTACAATTTCATTCTCCGAAGCTGGTAAATCTCCCGAATAGGGCATACTTTGGGATTTTAGCATATCTGCATTTGCATAAGTAAAATTCACGGTTGAATGGTTTACCTGTTCAGAAAATGCGTTAAAAAATTCCCCAACCCACGCAATTTCTTCTTGCTTGTATAGTTCCTGTCCCTGTTGTTCAGAAATCGCATGATACATAATCTGCGCTGTTTTTTGGTTGCGGTTCTGCGTTTCCTGCATAACCCCAAAGCCATAGAGGACAATAGCAGATAGCAATGCGCTGGCAAGTGCAATCGTCAAAACAATAAAGATATTTCTTTTTCGATTTGCCGATATACTGCGGTTTGATATGCGCTTTACTATGGCGCTGGTATCATTTTCAAAAGGCCATGTCATAGCCTGCCACCTCCTTACTCCACAATCTTGCCGTCCTCAATGCGGACAATCCGATCTGCAAGGCGGGCAATGTCGTTGTTGTGGGTAATCATCACGACAGTTTGCCGGAACTCCGCACTGGTGCGCTTGATAAGCCCCAGCACCTCGGCGCTGGTCTTGCTGTCAAGGT
>CATXUX010000071.1 GCA_958402795.1 uncultured Lachnospiraceae bacterium
TGTTAGGAATAATATTTGCTCCGAAAGAATATGGTGTTAACTTCTAAAGACGGGTCTCCTTTGTTCTATCTGTACTATATCACTTATTATTAGCACTGTCAAGAGGTGAGTGCTAATTTATTATAAACTTTTTATAAACTGTTTTTTAGTTTAGTGAAGTAAAAAAATGCTTGCAAATTGATATAAGCTATGTTAGAATGTTTTTCGGTCAGTTAATTTCTGTCTGGCAGGCGGATGTGGCGGAATGGCAGACGCACAAGACTCAAAATCTTGCGGGGGTGACCTCGTGTGGGTTCAAGTCCCACCATCCGCATTCCTATGGAGTGTATGAGAACAGTAAAATATGTGAAGAAACGCAGAAATCCGAGGTTTTAGGCAGCTCGGATTTCTTTTGTGTTGTAAATTATTAGAAATTTCTGCCCCTTTTTTGCCCCTCGATGATGATGCAATATCCGCCCCGGAACCTGCTTCTCTTTGTGTCATATCTACATCTCAAAGAGAACGCCCGTCAATCTGACAGGTGTTCTGCTGCTATGGTTACATATTTATTTTCTGCATAAGTGCTTCCACTGCCATTTCGTATGCCTGCTGCATATCGTCCCCTTGCGTCAAGCATTCCGGAATATCCGGGAATGACACCCAGAGGCCTCCGTCTTCCGCCTTATGAAATACGGCAGGATAAAATAATTTGTTCACACGTGATACCTCCTAGTATTCGTATCCGTCACTGGAAACTCTGCTCTGTCCTTTCAATAATCTCATCTTGAAGCGGCTTATCCAGATTGCGGAAAAAGTCGCTGTATCCCGCCACGCGGACGATCAGGTCCTTATGATCCTCCGGGTGCTTCTGTGCATCGAGCAATGTCTGCCGGTCCACAACGTTGAACTGGATATGATGTCCGTCCATTGCAAAATAAGCGCGGATCAGGCTTGCCATGTTGGCAAGTCCCGCCTCTCCGGCTACCACATCCGGCGTAAATTTCTGATTCAGAAGTGTTCCGCCTGTTGCCAGATGATCCATCTTGGAACAGGACTTGATCACGGCAGTCGGACCGTGTGTATCCGCAGATTTTTCCGGTGAAATTCCTTCCGATACCGGCTTATGGGCCTTTCTTCCATTCGCTGTTGCCAAAAGCACATCTCCAAAATACACGTGGCATGTCGTCGGCAGCATATCGATCCGGTACTCTCCGCCTCTCATATTCGAACGTCCTGTAACCGTACTTCGGTATAATTCAAAGATATCCTGCATGATCTCATCTGCGTAATCATCGTCGTTTCCATACTTCGGACTCTTGTCATGAACCATATGATAAATCGCATCGTATCCCTCAAAGTTGTGTTCCATGGCTTCGATCAATTGTTCCATCGTAAATTTCTTTTTGTCAAAGACATTATATTTTACAGCCGCGACGCAATCCGTAACCGTTCCGATCCCCACGCCCTGAATATAACTGGTATTATACCTTGCGCCGCCTGCATTGTAATCTTTTGCATTGGAGATACAATCATTCGTCACCACAGACAGGCAAGGCGCCGGCATATATTCGGCGTACAGTTTTTCGATCACGTTGTTTCCCCGGATCTTCACATCTACGAAATACTCCATCTGCTTTCGGAACGCATCCCACAATTCATCAAAGGTTTGAAAATCCTTTGCTTCTCCCAGTGGCAGACCGATCTGCTTTTCGCTGTACCGGTCATACCCATTGAATAAGGTCAGTTGAAAGATCTTCGGAAGATTCAGATATCCGGTCAGAATGTAGGCTTCACTTCCCCACGCACCTGTCTCTACACAGCCGGACGATCCTCCGCGTCTTGCGTCCTCCAGTGTCTTTCCGGCATTTACCAGTTCCATGATCTGCGCTTCTGTGTTATAGAAAGCAGGCTGTCCCCAGCCTTCCCGGGAAATCTCGCACGCTCTCTTCAGAAATCTTGCCGGAGTTTTTTTACTGATGGTCACATTAGAGTTTGGCTGAACCAGCTTCATCTCATCCATACAGTCCAGAATCAGGTAACTCACCTCATTCACGCCGTTACGTCCGTCCGGAGTGACCCCTCCTGTATTGATATTTGCAAAATCTGTATAAGTCGCGCTTTCTTTCAGCGTAACTCCCACTTTGACAGGCGCCGGCTGATTATAAAACTTCACCCACAGGCATTCCAGAAGCTCCAGCGCTTTCCTGTCATCCAGTACGCCGTTCTCCACGTCTTTCTTATAATATGGATACAAATGCTGATCCAGTCTTCCCGGACTGAATGCATCCCACGGATTCAGCTCGGTCGTAACCGCAAGATGTGTAAACCAGTATAACTGGATCGCCTGCCAGTATGTCCGGGGTTTATGTGCAGGTACGACTTCCAGATTGTCCGCAATCTGAAGAAGCTCGCTCTTTCTTGTGCTGTCTGTCTCTTTTTTGGCGGCTTCAAGAACCAGCTCATGATAACGCCTGCCAAGGATCAGAACAGCGTCGCAGGCGATATCCATTGCTTTGAGTTCTTCGCATTTATCCAATGCCTCCGGATCATGGAGATAATCCAGTGCGTCCATTGTCTTTTTGATTTTTTCTTTGTAATCCATGTATCCGGTCGTAAAAACCTGCTCTCCGCCGCATGTATGCCCCGGACCTCTCTGTTCCATAAATTCAGTAAACATCCCTGCTTCATAGCAGTCATGCCATTGGTCCGTCATTCTGGAGAGAAGCATTTCTCTCATACTTCTTCCGGTCCAATAAGGAATAATCTCTTCTTTCTGGAGTCTGCGGTCTTCCTCTGTCGTTCGAAATGACACCAGCTCTCTTTCGCTCATCACAACCATATCTTCCTCACTATGGCAGCATAGTTCCGGAAATGTGGGAGAAGCCTGGGGATCCTTCCCTTTCTCACCGACGATCAGTTCGCCCGCTCCCAGATAGAGTGTCTTTTTGGAGAAATACTCTTTCAGCGTCATAGCCCGCATAACCGGGACGGAATATTTCCCGGCATTTGCCTTGTAGAAATCCGTCTCGATCTTTGCCCGTTCCAGATCGATGTGAACCGGCGTATTCACACTGATCTCTCTAAGCTTCCGGATTCTTTCATTCATTCCCCTTGACCTTTCCATTGTCTCAGCCTCCTATTTTTGTATTCTTAAAACCTGCGTTTCTGAAAATTGCAGCCAGCATCTCCATCTCGTCTCTGTCCGGGGCGTGCAGACCGGTTCCTTCATATTCTCTGTCCATGCGCCTGTACTTCCCGCTCCCGGTATCGTGATAAGGAATCAGGTTGATCTGAACCGGTTGGATTTCATGTTCCTGAAGAAACGAGACGATTTCTTCCATATTCTGTTCCGTTCCGTTTCTCTCTTTTACCGTTGGAATACGGATACAGATCCTTGCCCCGTCCTGCGCAAGCCGGATTAGATTCTCCAGCACCAGATCATTATCTGCTCCCGTATCCCTTCGATGCATCCCGCGGTCCATTCCTTTCAGATCGTAGAGAAAAATGTCTGTATAAGGAAGGATCTTCCGCAGCCGTTCATATGGAACATAACCGCAGGTATCGATCGCCAGCGAAATATCCTGACGCTTCAGTTCCTTTGCGGCTTCCAGCACAAACTCCATATCCACGGACAGCACTTCCCCTCCGGAAAAGGTGACTCCTCCGCCGGATTCTTCGTAAAACATCTGATCTTTTAGCAGTTCTTCGACTAATTCTTTCACCGTATACTTCCTGCCCGCGATCTCCCGCAGACCGGGCGCACATACTTCCGTACACGCGCCGCAGGCGGTACACCGCGTTCTGTCCGTCCGTGCCTTACCGTCGGACACGGATATGGCTTTTTCCGGACAGACTGCAGTGCACGCTCCGCATCCAGTACATGCTGCTGTGCTGACCAGAAGTTCCTTTTCCTTCTTCTGGCTTTCCGGATTATGGCACCATACGCAGCGAAGCGGACACCCTTTGAAAAATACTGTGGTGCGTATCCCATCGCCGTCATGGATACTGAATCTTTGTATGTTTGTGATCAGACACATGTCTTCGCCTCCGCATCTTCCGCGCCGCTGCATACCGCCAGTGCGCCTATTACAAGCAGAATCCCCGCCGCTTCCGCATCCTCATCTGGCCGGAATTCTCCGTTTTTTGTCCCGCTTCTATCAGTTGCAGTATTAGTTTATAATAAAATCTCTCTTTAGTGAACTACCCATTGTCTAAAGCCAATGGGCTTCCTGCTTCATCGACCTCGCTTCTCCGTTCCACTCCGGTCCGAGCAGAACAGACGTCCACCGGACGTCTTGCTCCCTACTATCTCCACAGGCGTTAATTCGGACGACCCCTGCCCTATAGATTTCTTTATGCTATTTGCCTTAATCCTTCTGCTAATATATTTTTTGCCGCATTAATATCTCTATCGTGTTCTGCTCCGCATTCCGGACATGTCCACTTCCTCACTGACAAGTCTTTTGTATCTGTATTCTGATATCCGCAAACGGAACATATCTGGCTACTGGCATAGAATGTATCCACTTTTATATACTTTCTGCCATTCCATTCCGCCTTATACTCCAGTTGTCTTGTCAGCTCATACCATGATACATCCGTTATAGACTTTGCCAGATAATGATTTTTTACCATGTTTTTTATCTGCAAATTTTCGGAGACTATCACTTGGTTTTCGCTGATAATCTCGTGTGATAATTTATGCAGATAATCCTTTCTGGCATTGGTTATTTTCTCATGGCATATCGCTATCTGTCTTTTGGTCTTATAATAGTTCCTACTTCTTTTTTCTTTATGCGCTAATTTTCTTTGCAGTTTTGCTTTAACCTGTTTCAGCTTTGGCAGTTTTATCTTCCCGGACTCAAAATCCACACTGATATTCCCATTCGTAAAATTTGTTGTATAAG
>CATXUX010000072.1 GCA_958402795.1 uncultured Lachnospiraceae bacterium
TTTACCGATGGAATCGAGCACCCGCTGATCGGCGCGGCGCTCCATTTCCATCTCAGCGAGAGCTGGACAAAGAAGGTGGAGGGCGAGGCGATGGACAGCCTGCGCGGAAAGCTGCCGTGGTGGTTCTGATACGATGGGAAGCAGCGGCTGACGGGGCTTTGATATACCTTTGTTCCGCAAATGACACGGCTGACAGACAGTGCATATCCGCACCGCCCGCCAGCCTTTTTCTGTCGCTTATGCTGCCCCGCAAGG
Organism: uncultured Lachnospiraceae bacterium; assembly: GCA_958402795.1. Classification (GTDB taxonomy): domain Bacteria; phylum Bacillota; class Clostridia; order Lachnospirales; family Lachnospiraceae; genus Schaedlerella. The sequence continues at coordinate 256 of CATXUX010000072.1, forward strand.
GGCAACCTTTCCCTCCGGAACGCCGCAACTGTAGCCGCACTTTCCGGGGCGTGCTACAATTCCGGCTGCCATCTGCTCCACAAAGGTATAACACACTAGACTTTCCGGGGGAAAGTCGTGTGCCACGAAACCGCCGGTTTCTTTGGATTCTTCCAGTCAAAGGGGAACGCATCCCCTCTGAACACCCCAGCCAAAGGAGAACTCCGTTCCCCTTTGGAATTCCTTTGCCAACAGGGATGCTACCCGCCCCTATTGGATGACCCAGAGTGTAATCGGCGGATATTCAACACCTTCCGCACCACCGGCATCCATTACATGAATTTCTCCGCTTGCAGGTACGGCAGCGTGTTTGAATGGGGCAGTCCTGTTCAACGGCAGGATATTGCAGCCCGGAGCGCAGCGCCTGAACGTGTTGATAAGCCTTGCAGATGTGATACTCTTTTCCGTCCTTGATAAAAACATTTCCCGTTCCAAAAAACGAGAAAGGAACATTATATTTCCGGCATTGGTCATACAGCAGCTTAACCCATTCATAGTGGAGCGGCCTTGCACCATCATAGTTTTCTCCGTCTGCAAATACGGTTTTCAACTGGCCGGAAGCCAGATATGGTTCCAAATCAACTTTTCCGATAAATGGAGCAATCATAACGCCTTTATGTTTTGCCGGAATATCCAGGAGTATTGATAGCCTTTCATCCGCCCGCAGTTGATTTTCCGCCGTCACATTGATGGAAACATTCTCCCATCCGTCCAGCCAATCCCAGGGCAGGTACTCCCGGATACGATGCGCACGCTTTGTCAGGAGCCAGAACCGTACATCCGGTCGTAAGCGGATCATATCCCAGACTTCATCCCGCCAGGCATCCGCTTCTTCCAGAAAAAAGTCGCTGGTCATACATACCCGCAAACTTTCTCCGCTTTTAATTTTATAATTTCCCTGCCGGTCTTTTTTCAGCGGCAGGTTGAAATTCGTCTTGACCTTATAAATCTCCCCGCCTGATTTGCCCCTCTCGCTGTCCAGATAGTACATATAGCAGTGGTCGCAGCCCTCGCTGTATTTGCGACAGCCATGCCAGGGATTCCAAATATCACTGCTCATGCCGGTTCCTTTCCAGTTCACAAATCAGACTGTGGGGCATTCTTCGCGGCCCGCGTATTGTGCCGATCCCATAGGTTTTTAGCTTCTCAAATGGGAGAAAAGACGGCTCGTACTGTTCCAGCTTTCTCAATCTCATCACATGATCCATATGTACGTTGCCATCATCATAATGATAAGGGATATTGACCTCTGTGGCTTCGCACCGATACAGGACTGCGGAAACCGGAGCCGTAACATACAGGAAGATAACATCGCCAACCGAAATATTGCTGCTTTGCTTCCAGATGATTTCCTCATTTTCCGAAAACGCTTTTTGCAAGTCGTAATACTTCGGATTTACCGGAACAATCCATTCCTGCCGTCCGCTCAGAAGTTCTTTTCCCTTTCTCCGTTTTGAAGTGAGTTTATAGCTCATATCCAGCAAAGAGAAAACTAAAGTTTTCTCCACCGAGCCATCCAATAAAACAGAAATCCAGCTACCCTGCTTCATATGGTAAGCGGGACGGATACCTTTGCCACCTGTCAGGGAACCACTTAAAATCGGATCACATTTGATCTCAATAATATCAACTACGTTTTTCCCACTCATTCCCAGCTTCTCTGCGGGAACATCCATGATCAGCCCGTACCATTTCCGGCTGTCCCCGTGGCGGAGAACCGCGTAACCCGGTATAGATTGCCAGAGATATTCCGGCGTGGTTCCATACTGTTTCTCCGCATAAGCGATGATCTCGCTGCGATATGATACGGACGGCTTATTCCTCATTTTCATTGTCCTTTGGCAGGTTGTCTTTTTCATGCTTGAAGCCCCAGAGCATAATCTGATAGAAAATCGGCATCAGGTCACGTCCCCGCTCCGTAAAGGAATACTCCACATGGGGCGGGATCTCATTGAACTGCACCCGATTGATAAACCCATCCCGTTCCAGTTCCCGTAAGGAGTTGGTCAGCATGGTGTTGGTGATACCAGGCAACTCCTTTTTCAGAGTACCAAAGCGGACGGTATCGTGAATGCACAGCTCGTAGAGAATCTGTGTTTTCCACTTTCCCTGAAGCATCAGAAGCAGCGGCGTGACCGGGCAGTTGCCCAGATCGGTCACAATTCCTTTTTTGACATCCCGCAAATATTCCTCATATGTCATCACATGATCCATATCCATTCCTCCTGTTTTTAGCCTTAGTCAGTAGTTTGATACTATGTACGAACTTTCTGCGTACTTGATTCCGTTTTCAGATACAGTATAATATTTATACAAGGAATCGTCAAGAGAGGAGGCAGCAAGATGACTTCCTTCAACATAGAACAAAAAAGAGTAGATGTGTTTGCAAGTGCAGCACCAGACAGGCCGGTGATTTATCTGAATACCTACGGCCGCGAAGGGAAACAGGTTTTTAAGCATTTACAGGAAACCGGCTGCCCGGATTTTTCACTGGTTGCAGTCAGCAATCTGGAATGGGATCACGATATGGCTCCCTGGGACATTCCGCCCATATCCGAAAAAGACACACCCTGCACCGGAGGATCCGATGATTATTTGAAACTTCTGCTCAATCAAATTCTGCCGGAGGCGGAAAAAGCATTGCCGGGTATCCCTTCCTGGCGGGGGATCGCGGGATATTCACTGGCCGGACTGTTTGCGGTTTATTCGATTTATCAGACAGACATTTTTTCACGGGTTGCCAGTATGTCCGGTTCCCTGTGGTTTCCGGGAATCAAAGATTACATCGCTTCCCACACGCCTTTGAAAAAGCCGGACTGTATGTACTTTTCGCTGGGTGACCGGGAATGTCATACCCGGAACAAATTCCTGAAATGTGTCCAGCAGAACACCGAGACCATTGAGGCGTTCTATCATGGGCAGGGAATTGACACGACCTTCCAGTTAAATCCCGGCAACCACTTCAAAGACGGCGTGCCGCGGACAGCGGCAGGACTTCAATGGATATTAAACAGAACAAACGATGAGGAGAATTAAAAATGGATACGATTTATTCGCTTTTTCAGAAAGTAGTTAAAGAACATGAAAATGCCC